>CAMKOE010000005.1 GCA_946414395.1 uncultured Porphyromonadaceae bacterium
ACCCCAAAAGTTAGACACAAAACTTTTGGAGTGCAGTTTGTTTATGAAGTACAGTTTTGAAGAAAAGCTGAGTATTGTAAGCGAAATCACGCTTGGTAAAGGTCTCAAGACAGTATGTCGAGAACGGCATATTGATATTAATTTGGTCCGCAGATGGGTGTATAGGTACAGGGCCTTCGGAGAATCCGGCCTTCTGAAATCGACGAGAGGTTATTACTATAGCCCAGCAGAAAAGGAGAAAATTATTTTGGAACATCTCCAGGATGGTGTAACTTTGCTGCAGTTATGCCTTCGATATGGCCTGACCCGGAGCGCGATTCAATCGTGGTTGAGGACAGTTCGGTCTGGAGGCTCCCTATATGATGTAAAACGACGAGGACGTCCACCCAAAGATCCGATGGCAAGACCAAAGAAGAAAGAACCGCAGACAGAGCTTGAAAGGCTTCAGGCAGAGAACCTCCGCCTGAGGGCAGAGAATGCCCTGCTAAAAAAAGTGAAGGCCTTAGTCGAGGAGGAACAGAAAGCCCGAGCACGTCTCAATGGGCAAAAGCCATCGACGAACTAAGGCCGGAATACCCCCTTGACTTGCTGTTGAAGTTGAGGAAGATGGCCCGTTCCGTGTTCTATTATCACCTGAAACGCCTGAAAGCCGATGACAAATACGCAGTGGAGAAAGAGTGTATAAAGTCTGTTTTCCATGAGCATAAAGGCCGTTATGGCTATCGGCGTGTCACCGCAGAAATGCACAACAGGGGTTTTGGCATAAACCACAAGACCGTGCAGCGCCTGATGAGTGAGCTGTGCCTAAAGAGCAGAATACGCAAAGTGCGCTACCGTTCGTACAAAGGAGAGGTCGGCAAAATCGCCCCTAATATAATCGCCAGGGACTTTTCAGCCGAGGCGCCTAACCGCAAATGGGCGACTGATGTGACGCAGATAAACATAGGCTCTGTCAAGCTCTATCTTTCCCCCATATTGGACATGTTCAATGGTGAGATCATATCCTACAATATCTCCAAAAGTCCGAATATGGCACAAGTGTACGATATGTTGGATAAAGCCTTCGCCAAGTTCGGCAATCTTGACGGCCTCATATTGCACTCCGATCAAGGCTGGCAGTACCAGCACTTCGGCTACCGTCAACGGCTTGCGGAGCATCACATCATGCAAAGCATGTCACGTAAAGGGAACTGCCTTGACAATGCCATGGCGGAGAACTTCTTTGGAATCATGAAATCTGAACTTCTATATGCCGAAGAGTTTGAATCGCCCGAAGCCTTCATGAAGGCTTTAGATGAATATATAGACTATTACAACAATAAAAGAATCAAATCCCGGTTAAAAGGAAAGAGCCCGGTGCAATACCGAACTCTTTACTCTTAATCAATAATATTTAACCCGTCCAACTTTTTGGGGTCACTTCACCCGTGGGAGACCCCAGTTACTATGACCTGCACTACTACGTGATCGGCACGCCCGCCGATGCTACCAACAAGGACACCTTCTTTGCCAAGAGTAACACCGACGACGTGACCATCCCCGGCAAGAGTGACTTCGTGGGTCTGCAGTGGTGGCGCTACGAGAGCGACTATGTGACCGACGACGGCACCAACCAGGAGGTGAACTACTACCGCAACTTCCTCGCGCCCCACGCCCTGAGCGTGCAAGGCGAGGCTGGCATCAACGCCGGCAACGTGGGCACCGCGGGCCGCACGTTGACCCTCTATCGCGAGCAGACCCCGATCATCAACCTCGAACTGATGATGAACGGCAACAAGGCCTACTACCGCATCAAGTACATCAACAGAGAAGAGAACCAGCAAGTCGAGCCCGGCTACGACCCCAACACTGGTGAAAGAAATTCTACTAACAACTAAACACGACAATAAGCGATGAAAAAGATTTATATGATTCTGGCAGCCATCTCGCTGCTCACTCTGTCGCTTAACGCGCAAGATGGCAAACTGAAGACAGCCACCAATTTAAGGCTTCAGCCCAGTTCCAAGACCGTCAAGGGTTCCATGGAACAGCCCATCATGATGAATGAGTTGGTGCGTGGCATTAAGGGTATGTCCAGCATACTCGATAATAGTCAGTCTGGCCCTTCAAGAGCACCCCAGAAGATTAACAGTAACGAGTACCTGGTCGGCCCTTACACGACCAATGACTTCAGCACCGATGGTCAGGGTTTCCCCAGCGTTTATGGCGGGAATAACCAGCAGGCTTATATCTTCACCGACTTGGCCCGCGCCGATTTTGCCGACCATGACGGTCAGGAACTCGTCGGCTTCCGTTTTGCCCTGGCAGGCAACTCGTCACAGACGGCAGTGCTCTATGACTTCATGGCATGGCCCTATGGCGCCAGTGGCTACTTTGAATCGGCCAACCAGCACACTTGGAGCATTGCTCAACTTGCAGGTGCCCAAGCAGTTATTGGCGACATTTCCATACAGGCCAATAATGGTTATGTTGGCTTTAAATCCATCACTGTTTACAGTGGCAGCACTGTAATCACTCAATGGAATGCTACGACCAACACGACAAATGTTCCGACTGGATGGACTCTTGAGAGTGGCAGCCAATTTACCGCCAATACCGATGGCAGTTACTATATGACTTACGGTCAAAGCGGCGGTGGTCTTATTACGATTTCCTCTGGATTGTTTACTGGCTATAGCGACGTGAGAGTTGTCATCAACACCGCTATCGATGCAGGAAGTTCAGCCCAGAACCCTACAATCACGGTCAATGGTACAACTCAAGCCATCACCAACGAGAGCCCCACATACAATGATTATGAATGGACTATCTCTGCCAGCGCGCCGATTTACACCGAACTTGCCGGTGGCCAGTGGCATGAGTTCTATTTTGACGAGCCCATCACGTTCAACGTTACCGACACCGTTGTCGGCATGTACCTGGGTTACCGCTACTGGCAGTGGGGATCCAACGCTACTGGCGAGTTCCAGTACCCGATCGCCATCAATCCCAACAGCACCGGCCACGGCACTTTATCCTACATGACCAAGCAACAGGGAACGGACTACACTTATGACGACATCGCGATCACCTTCCCCGGCAACTACTACACTTACACTAACATCCGATCGATCACTGTGACCTCGGGCACCACTACGATCCTGAGTTACAGTTACGCCAACAACCAAGGCACATTCCCCACCGGTATGACCTATAGCGGTACTGTTGGTTTAAGGTATGATAATAGTGGCAATAATGTTTGTCTATACTCATCTGATGGCACTGGCGTTATCAACATTTCGGGCGATGTGCTGCAGGGTTACAGCAATGTCACTGTTACCATCAACACGTCAACCAGCACTAGAAGACAAACTGCAGCCGTTGCCGTTAATGGCACCCAGAGAACCACTACTAGCACAACTGGTACCAACATGACCTGGACCATCAATGGCACCAATGGCCCTGTTTACTACTCTGGCTGGTGGGAAGAGTCCTTCCCTGGTGACCTGGCCGTGCAGTTGATCTTCAAGAATGAGAACAAGACGCCGGCTCCCGTGATCACCTATGTGGTGAATGGCGACAACGTGGTTGTCACCGCTACCGGCCAGGGCACCGTGACGCTGACCATCGGTGATCAGACCCAAACTGGCACTGGTTCGGCAAGCATCACCCTGCCCCGAAACGAAACGACCTATAGCGTGACCGCTACCGCCACCGCCCAGGATGGCGACAAGGAGGAGAGCGATCCCGCCACCCAGGTGGTTACCGTTCCCTTCCTGCAGACGGCTACTCCCGTGATTACAACTACGACCGAGGGCGAGACCGTGACCATCACCGCCACTGGTGCCGGCACCGTCACGCTGACCGTGGACGGACAGACCGTCACCGGCGAGGGTTCGGCAAGCATCACCCTGACCGCTGGCGTGGTGAGCAGGAACGTGACCGCCGAGGCCACCGCTAAGGAGGACGGCAAGGCCGTCAGCGAAACCGCCACCCTGCCTGTCACCATTCCTGCCGGAGAGGGCTGGCTGGTGATGGATGGCACCTATAACAACCCCGACGACCTGCTCAGTTTCCTGGCCGGAGGTGAGGACATCATGATGATTGACCAGTTCCTGGCCTCGACGTTGAACAACGATCATCCCGACCACTACACCTACACCTTGAGGGAGACCGTCAACAACGAGGAGTTGTCCAGCAGCCCCGCGACCATTCCCGTCTATAAGACCAAATCGACAATGGAGGGCTTCTACACCTATGACCAGGTGATGTCCGACACCGACATGCACCTCAAGGCCAACGTGATCAACTCGGAGATGGACTATGGCGTCGTTCCCGACCGCAACACGCTGTACTACAACCTCTACCGCGGCGACAAGAATGCAGCCTACCCGGTAATCGACATCCCGCACCGCGTCTCGCAGTTGCAGAAGTATGACGAGATGGACGACAACGGCATTGTCCACTACTTCTTCACCGAGACCCACCAGAGCGGCATCACTCCCAAGTATGACCGCGTGGGCAGCGAGACCGTTGAACGCCTGGACACCAACTATGTGCAGGGCCAGAGGGGTGACGAGTTGTCCTATGTGCCTGTGATCTGGACATTCGGCCTCTACACCGCCCGCGAGGACGGCAAGAACAACTCCTATGGCTCGGACATCAAGCGCGAGACACTGGGAGGCGTCGACGTCATCATCGCCGGCTCCAAGAGCGACCAGAGGAAGCAGGGTCAGTGGACTGCCAGCAACGACACCACCTATTGCGTGTACACGCCCGTGATGACCATCACCGGCATCCCGCCCATCGAGAAGATGGACAACGACGGTGACGTGAGCACGTACTACCCCTTCATGTACCGTGCATGGTGCACCTACAGCAAGGCACGTGACTTTGTCCACAACTCCGACGGCCAACTCACCGATGCCGGTCCCATGCAGGTTCCCTTCCTGTTGGCCACCGACGTCAACGACCAGGTCATCTCCCACATCGGCCGTGAGTGGCAACCCGGCGAGGGTCGCCTGGATTGGGCCTTCGGTGTTCCCTTGACCGAGGATCCCCACAACGTGGGCTTCGTGATCCGCTTCTACTACAGGAAGGCTGTCACCAATCCCACCGATACTCCCAACGATAGTCCCAACGGCGCTCCCACCTATCGCCTGGGTGATGGTCCGGCCGAGGAATACTACGTTGTCGAGACCAGCGGCGACGGCAGCAGCATCACTACTGCCATCAACGAGTTGTTCAACGGTCCCAGCGTAGTCAGCCAGACCTACTACAACGTCCAGGGTATGCAGTCGAGCACCCCGTTTGACGGCATCAACATCGTGGTGACCCGCTACAGCGACGGCTCGACGAGGACCAGCAAGGTCGTTCGTTGACCTGACACTTCTTGCCCTTCATCTGGTTGCTCGGGCGGCAACCAGCCCGGCAACCGGTGAGCGGCAACATTTATCCCAATCGAAACAATAAAATAACGTATATCATAAATATATAGATTAATTTCATTTCATAACCACAGTAAATCGGAATTTATAATTCAAAGGCCAGGGGTCGCTGCTAGAAGCGTGGCCCTGGTTTATTTTACAAACAATTGTCTTTCTTGTCTTTCAACCCTGAAGAAGGAAAACAATAAGTACTATGGCATCCGCCCACCCCTCCCCAATCTCACGCTAAGGCGCGAAGCCGCAAAGTCTTTTTTTTAAAAAAAATTCGTGTAATTCGCATTAGCCCCGCAGGGTACGCATTAGCCCCGCGGGGGCAGCGTGAAGCGCGTTTTAAAAAAAATAGCCATTATTTTCAATAAATGTTTGGAATTATCAACAAAAAGCGATAACTTTGCGGTGGATTGTTACTGACGACAGCCTTTTGATAGAAAAATAGTATAATTATTGATTCATTCATTACCCCAGAGCGAGGATCAATGCTGCAAATAGGCTATTTTTCCAAGAAAAGGACAAACGTTATTATAATGTATATATTTATATATCGTGCAATGAAACTTTAATTATTTATTCTTAATAACCATTTTAAATAGTATTGATTATGGAAACTAAAAACAAATTCTGGCTCCTAGCAGCCATGTTCGTGTTGTTTGGCGTGATCAGTAGCCAGGCTCAGCCCGCTGTGCACCCCAAAGCCTACTATGATGCCATCACCTACCAGTGGACCGACGCCAACGGCGCCTCCCACACGAGTGCCCTGACCGAGGTGGCCACCGACCCCTACCAGATTGTGGCCCTGTTGAAGAAGGTCTATTGCGACCCCAACATCCCCGGTCCCAAGTACAGCGCCTATGATTCCAACGGCAACCGCGAGCGCGAGGTCTATTACGGCGCCATCGGCGGTGGCTGGAACATCAGCGCCAATGATGTGACTCCGCCCTACGAGGAGGGCTACACCCTGCTCATGGTGGCCGTCAAGGAGCAACTGTCGCTGCGCAATAACGACGACTATGGCTCCTATGAGTTCCCCAACGCCAACTCGCTGATCAACTACATCGGCAACAACGTGGCCTCGGTGCAGTTGCTGACCGACGGCCTGCGCATCGGCGAGGGCCGCAACGTGGGCACCGCGTTCAACATCAGCGGTAACTACAACCGCTTCTTCATGCTGGGCAAGGGTCAGGCCCGCCAGAAGACCCAGTGGGTCATCGACCAGCAGAACAATTCGTGGAGCGTCAACGTCTATGGCGAGCGCGTGCCCTTCAAGGACATGTTTGAGCAGTTCAGCCCCACCGACGGCAGCGAGGGCTCGCAGATCCGCGATTTCTATGTCAAGATGGTCAACGGCGACATCTATTCCGTGGTCCACGACTGTGCCTCGGTCATCCAGAACGAGCACTACTTCTCGATGACGGGCAAGGACGGCCACGAGAGCAAGTCGCTCACCGGCCTGAACATCTTCATCCCCGACTACCGCCTGCTCTACTGGGAGACCTATGACAAAAACAACAATCACGTGGCCGGCCGCATGATGAACCCCTACCGCGACCTCAACGGCCGCGTCATCCGCAACAAACGCAGTTACTTTGAGGTGGACTTCGCCCAGTACAACCCCGACTATGCCCCCAAGGTGGGCATCTACACCATCAGGCTCGAGGGCAAGGCCGTCGAGGGCAGCGAGGAGAAGACCTATGACGTCGTGCTCGACTGGACCTCATCGCTCAACACCATGGCCAACGGCGAGGTGCCCCAGCAGTACACCGTCTATGTCGTGCTGACCGACGAGTTTGGCAACGAGACCTATGAGGAATTGACGGTGACCGGCGAGACCACCTACACCTACACCGTGCCCCAGAACGAGCACAGTTACACGATCACCTACATCGTCTATGGCAAGCCCAGCGACGGCCTGCATGACATGTTTGTGGCCTGGTCCAACACGGCCGACGTCATCATCCCCGGCTGGAACGACTTCCTGAGCCTCAACCTGGACCACGTCGAGAGTGACTACGTGAGCGAGGTGGAGAACAACTACTACCGCAACTTCCTCACGGTTGAGAACCTCGACATGTACAATGCCCTGACCACCGAGCGCATCAACGCCGGCGAGAACGAGTTCATCCTCTACCGCTTTGACACCAACAACGAGAACGTGCTCATCCCCGTGGCCACGTTGTCGCTGCGCGTCACCGGCAACAACCGCGTGGCCTACACCATCGAGTATGACAACCAGGAGCCCCTGGGCAACGGCGCCAGCGTGACCACCACCGGCCACCTCGATGTCAACAACGGCATCGTGGACATGAGCGGCCTCCTGTTTGTTGACCAGTTCGCCGCCAACACGGCCGCCAACACCCATCCCAGCCGCTACGGATATGTCCTCGTCGAGAACCTGCCCGAGGACGCCAAGAGCACCAACACCGTTGAGGTGAACGTCCTCAAGACCAACTCGGACATCGACGGCTTCTACACCCTCGAGGAGGTTGAGGCCGACATTGACCGCTCACTCACGCCCAACGTCAAGAACGCCAGCGTGCAGATGAACCTGGCCAGCAATCCCTCGGTTTACTACTACACCCTCGAGCGTGGCAGCAACGTGAACCCCAACGAGCGCATTGTCAAGATCGACCACCGCACCGACGGCTCCTTCAAGGACGAGGACAACAACATCATCTATGATCCCGGCCTGATCAACATCATGGACAATGATGTCATCACCGGCGTTCCCGGCGACTTCATGACCTACCAGCCCGTGATCTGGACCTTCGGCAACATGCGCGCCGACGGCAACGACAACAGTTACGGCAGCCCCATCCTCAAGACCGGCATCGGCGACATGGTCATCGACGCCCGCGGTACCTTCACCGCCGGTGACTTTGTGACCTGGCAGGACGAGAGGCACCAGATGTGCTGCATCTTCAACCCCATCATCACCATCGAGGGTCAAGTGCCCACCGAGGCCAGCGTGGACTATGACATCTACATGTACCGCGTCTGGAGGCTCTGTGACGAGATCCGCAACTACACCTACAATCCCATCACCGGCCTGCTCGAGAACGACAAGGACGCTCCGCGCGAGGCCGACAAACTGATTGCCGAGAAGCGCACCAGCGAGGATATGGTCATCTTTGGTGACGAGAAGGACGACGTTGACTTTGGCGGTCTGGCCTTCGGCGCCGTCAAGAACTCCGACAAGAAGTTCCTCGTGCGCTTCTACTACAAGAAGAGCGACGCCAACCGTGGCGACGTGCCCACCTACTATGTTGTAGAGAAGGTCATCAACTGGACCAACATCTACACCTCGGTGAGCGAGGTACGCGCCAACAACAAGGTATCCACGACCTACTACAACGCCCAGGGTATCCCCAGCGACGTGCCCTTCGACGGCGTGAACATCGTCGTGACCCGCTTCAGCGACGGCACTACCACGACAACCAAGGTTGTCAAGTAACGCCACAGCGCCAACAGTTTTATTGAGAAGGCGGCTCCCCTGCACAACGGCGGGGGGCCGTTTTTTTCATCCCCGCGCGCCTCGACTTTGCCTTATTTCACGCCAAGGGTTTATTTTGGCGATGATATATGACCCTGCGGGGCTAATGCGAATTACGCGAATTAGTTATTAAAAAACTTCGCGGCTTGGCGACTTTGCGTGAGATTTAGCGCGTCGAGCGCGGATGCCATAGTATTTCTTGTACTTCTTGTTTTCCTTTTTTAGGGTTGGAAGACAACTAAGACAATTGTTTTTTTAAAAAAGACTTCGCGGCTTTGCGTGAGATGGGGCGCGACGCGTTTTGGCCTGACACAGAAATATGTATCAAACTATTGCACATTAATAAAAATGGTTGTACCTTTGCGGCGATGAAACGGACCTCGCTAGCATAAAGCGCTCACATTGAACACTTTTTGTTTATTAACATATTTTTTCATTAACCCATTTCATTTCAATTTTTATGAAGAAATTATTTTCTCTCCTCACGTTAGCCATGCTGACCCTGTCGGCAATGGCCGCTACGACCGTGACCTTTACTATTGATGTGGCCAATGGTCAGAACACGGCGGTTGGTGGTGCAGATAAAATGTCATTGGATGGCATTACAGTTAACACTACTGCCGGCGCTTTTAATGCCACTGAGTATCGTTTTGGCGCAGGTTCAACAACCACCTTTAGTTCTGAGGCTGGCACCATTACCAACATTGAGTTCACTTGCACTGCCAACAACGATACCAAGTACGGCCCTGGCTGCTGGACTACCGAGACTGGCACTTACACCTACAGTGGTCAGATTGGTACCTGGACTGGTGCTGCCGAGGAAATCGTTTTCACTGCTTCCAAGCAGGTTCGCGCAACCAAGATTGTCGTTACCATCGACGCTGGCACTCCCGTTGTTGAGACCCTGAAGGCTCCCGTCTTCACCCCTGGTGACGGCACCACCTTCAATGTGGAGAGCCTGGCTGTTAACGTTAGTTGCGAGACCGAGAACGCCTCAATCTTCCTCTATGAGGTAGTGGATGGTGAGGTTGACTACACCACTCAGCAGTACTTCCTCCAGAATGGTGAGTTCTATGTAACAGAGACCAAGACCTATGCCGCCATGTCCACCAAGGGTGACCAGTACAGCGACTTCGTCTATGCTACCTTTACCAAGATCGAAAGTTATGAGGGTGGCACCGACATCAGTTTCGTGGCTCTGACCGACACCGTTGAGGGTGGCTCGACCGCTGGCTGGCACGAGATCGTTAAGGACGGCGTGACGATGAAGTTCTACGGCTCCGTTGCCAACTACACCCTGACCGACACTCTGGGTAACGTTACCGGCGATTACCACCAGTACCGCATCCACAAGAACTACCCCATCACGTTCACCTCTGGCAAGACCGTTGGCAGCATCCGCAAGATCCAATTCAACTGCGACGAGACCAACCCCACCAGCGGCTTCGCTACCGTTGCTGGTCTTGACACCGAGACCGGCCTTTGGCAAGGCGAGACCCGTGAAATCACCTTCACCGCCAGCAACAAGCAGGTTCGCGCCAACTCGATCATCGTGACCGTTGACGACAACGTTCCCCCCGCTCCCGCCGTTGAGGCTCCCGTCTTCAATCCCGAGAGTTGCACCTTCGGTGTCAGCATCGAGGTTGCTCTGACCTGTGAGACCGCAGGCGCCGACATCTATTACACCATCAACGATGGCGACGAGGTACTGTACAACGGTCCCTTCACCCTGACCGAGACCGCTACCGTTAAGGCTTATGCCGAACTCGATGGCGCCGAGAGCGCAATGGCCGAGGCTACCTACACCATGCTTCCCAGCGTTGCTACCCTCGCCGAGGCTAACGCACTCGACAGCAAGACCAACTTCTACTTCACCGGTAACGTTGTCGCTGTTTACCAGAACGGCAGCAACCTGTGGGTAAAGGACGAGACCGGTTATGGCCTCATCTACGGCAACCAGGTTCCCGCCATCGAGGTAGGTGCTACCCTGAAGAGCGGCTGGGATGCCCAGTTCTATCTCTTCCGTGGCACTATCAACGAGTATCAGTATCCCAACCACGTTGAGGCTAGCGACGCTGCCCTGCAGACCATCACCGCTACCGAGTATGCCGAGGCCGAACTGACCACCGAGAAGATCAACGAGCGCGTGCTGGTTAAGGGTCTGACCCTGACCGCTGGCGAGGACGCCAAGTACCTCTACACCGCCGACGGCATGGCCATCTACAACCAGTTTGGTATCGAGTATCCCACCCTTGAGGAGGGCAAGACCTATGACGTTGAGGGTATGGTATCTTACTACAACAATGCTGTTCAGATCATGCCCATCGCCATCACCGAGACCGCTAGCGCTCCCCAGTTTGTACGTGGCGACGTGAACAACGATGGCAGCGTGAACATCAGCGACGTTACCGCTCTGATCGACTACATCCTGAGCCATGATGCAACCGGCATCAACTTGCAGGCTGCTGACTGCAACCAGGATGAGAACATCAACATCAGCGACGTTACCGCTCTGATCGACTTCATCCTGAGCCACAACTGGTAATCAATCCCACAGCGGTCACCAGTTGACCGTTAACCTATCCACAGGGTTCCCCTCAACGGGGAGCCCTGTTTTTCTTTCTTTTTTAGGGTGTAGACAAGAAAGACAAAATCATAATAAAAGGAAGACAATAAAGACAATAAAGACAATTTTAGGCGATGATATAGATGTTGGCCCGAACCCTGAAACCCTGCGGGGCTAATGCGAATTACACGAATTAGTTTTTAAAAAAACTTCGCGACTTCGCGACTTGGCGTGAGGTTCGGAACGGAGATCGCGGATGCCATAGTATTTCTTGTACTTCTTGTTTTCCTTTTTCAGGGGTTTGAAGACAAGAAAGACAACAAAGACAATTGTTTTAATAAAACTTCGCGTCTTAGCGTCTTAGCGTCTTAGCGTCTTAGCGTGAGTTTGGCGTCGCTGAATAGTTAAGAATTGACGCGGGTGGTGAGGAGTGTGGAGTGAGGCCACTTGCTGCGGCAAACACACATGTCCAATCACTCCAGGCCGTCGAACAGTGTGGGCTGAGGCAGCAGTTGGAAGGTGCGGCGGTGATGGGGCGTCACGCCATGGCGGGCAATAGCCGCGCGATGGTCGGGCGTGGGATAGCCCTTGTTGCGGGCCCAGCCATATTGCGGGAATTCCTGGTCGAGTTGCCGCATCAACTCATCACGATGTGTCTTGGCAAGAATCGAGGCGGCGGCGATGCTCAGCATCTTGCCGTCACCCTTGATGATGGTGGTGTGGGGAATGTCATGGTAAGGGAAAAAACGGTTGCCGTCCACGAGGATGCCCTCGGGGCGCACCGTGAGCATGTCCAGGGCGCGGTGCATCGCCGTGATGCTGGCCCGCAGGATGTTGATGCGGTCAATCTCCTGAGGCGACACCATCGCCACGGCCCATGCCACGGCCTCTCGCTCGATAACAGGGCGCAACCGCTCGCGTTGACGCTCGGTCAACTGCTTGCTGTCGTTGATCAGGTCATTGTGAAAGTCGGGCGGCAGGATCACGGCTGCGGCCGTCACGGGACCGGCAAGGCATCCGCGGCCTGCTTCATCACAGCCGGCCTCGACACGTCCCGCTATCAAGTAAGCCTCCAGCAACTCAATGATTGTTTAATGGTGGTTCCCTGCCCTCTCAGTGTTCCAGCAAGTCTAGAGTTTCCTCTCGATGACGTAGTCAAAGATTTCGCGGAACTGGTCAATCGTCTCGTCGGGCTGGTAGGGCGACAGGATCGTGCTTGCCTCGTCACGCAGGCGCTCCATCGTCTTGTAGGCATAATCGATGCCACCGGCACGCTTGGCAAAGTCTATCAACTTGTCGATATCCTCCTGGGTGAGGGTTTCCTTGTTCACCAGGGCCAGCATCTGGTCATGCTCGGGCATGTCGGCACGGTTCAAGGCGTAGATGAGCGGCAGGGTCACTTTTCCCTCCCTCAAGTCGTTGCCCGTGGGCTTGCCGATGATGGGGTCATGGTAGTAGTCAAACGTATCGTCCTTGATCTGGAAGCAGATGCCCAGCAGGCGCGCGTAGCGGCGCAACTCGTCGATGGCGGTCTGGGGCGCATCGTTGGCATATCCGCCCACCACGGCGCAGCACTCAAACAGGGATGCCGTCTTGGCGCGGATGATGTCCATATAGGTGGCCTCGTCGATATTGTGGTTGCGGGCAATGTCCACCTGGTCAATCTCGCCGAGCGAGAGGTCGCGGCCCATGTCGGCCAGAGCCGAGAGGATGCGGCCGTCGCCAGTGGCAACACCACATCGCAGCGCGCCCGTGACAAAGAAGTCACCCACGAGCACGGCCACATGATTGCTCCACACACTGTTGATCGTGGGCAGGCCACGACGCTCGGTCGCCTCGTCGATCACGTCATCATGAATGAGCGACGCGTTGTGCAACATCTCGAGGGCTGCCGCGCCCTGCAACGCCTTGTCGTTGATGCCGCCAAAGAATTTGGCGCTCAACAGCGTCACAATGGGTCGCAGCATCTTGCCCTTACTCTGGAGGTAGGTTGTCACGATGCTGTTAGTCAGTTCACTATTACTCGTCAATGTGGTGACGATAATCTGATTGAGGGCGTCAAGTTCTGCACTCAGTTGCTCTTGAATATGTGTCAACGAAATTGCCATAGCCTGCAAAGTTAGCAATAATTCCTGTAGTATGACCATTTTTGAGAGTTAAAATTGACTTTAGGCGGCTAAATTGAATAAATATGGTGACTGCCACGTTGGTGCCACGGGCCGCCTGAGGCCACGGCAAGCCCATGTCAAGACAAAAAACAGGCAAAATCCAGCAGGCCGCAACCGACATGTGAAGACTTTTTATTACCTTTATGCCCTGGATAAAAATTGACCCACAATGGAGACAAACAAAAAACTGTTGCTACTAGACGCCTATGCGCTCATTTTCAGGGCTTTCTATGCCATGATACGCAATCCGCGCGTCACCTCGACCGGCATCGACACTTCGGCGGTATTCGGCTTTGTCAACACCCTGCAGGACCTGCTCAAGCGGGAACGCCCGTCACACATCGCCGTGTGCTTTGACCCGCCCGGGGGCAACACCTTCAGGCACAAGAGTTATGAGCCCTACAAGGCCAACCGCGAGAAGACTCCCGAGGGCATCCTCGTGGCCGTGCCCTACATCAAGCGCATCCTGCAGGCCTACCGCATCCCCATCTTTGAGGTCGAGGGATATGAGGCCGACGACGTCATCGGCACACTCTCCCACCAGGCCGAGCAACAGGGATTTTTCACCTATATGGTCACTGGTGACAAGGACTTTGGCCAACTGGTGACACCCAGCATCAAGGTCCTCGACCCGCTCAAGAAGGAAATCCTGGGTGTCGAGGAGGTCAATGCCAAGTATGGCATCCAGTCGCCGTTGCAACTCATCGACATCTTGGGACTGATGGGCGACACCGCCGACAATATCCCTGGATGCCCCGGAGTGGGCCCCAAGACCGCCGAGAAACTCATCCAGCAGTTCGGTTCAATCGAGAACCTGCTGGAACACACCGGCGAACTCAAGGGTGCCCAGCGGCAGCGCGTCGAGGACAATGCCGAACAGATACGCATGTCCAAGTGGCTGGCAACCATCATCACCGACGTGCCGGTCACGCTCGATGCCGATGCCCTGAGCCGCAAGGCTGTCGACATGGATGCCCTGCGCGAGGTGTTCACCGAACTGGAATTCCGCACGCTCACCCAGCGCCTCATCGACGGCGGTGACGCCAATGCCGGGCTCGAGGACGCACCTAAGCCACCCAGTACTTCCAGCGTTCCCACTCCTCCCAGCACCCCAGCCCCCGGCCGGCAACTGTCACTGTTCGACCTCGAGCAGCCCGCCGAGGACACCGCGCCCGTCTATCAGTCCCTTGACGATGTGGGCCACACCTACCGTCTCATCACCTCCCCCATCGAGGCTGCCGCGCTGGTGAGCGAACTGCTCGACAAGCCACGGGTGGCCATCAGCCTGCTGGGATCGGGAGATCACGCCATGCAACTCAAGGTCATGGGCATCGCACTCTGCGCCCAGCAGCATGTAGCCGCCTTTGTCAAGTGTGACGGCAAGCAGGACATGATGCGCGCCTTGGCACCCCTGTTCGAGGGGAAGGCCTGTATCATCAGCAGCGACGTCAAGCGCACCATGGTGGCCCTCAACCAGTATGGGATACGATTCACGGCCCCTTACTATGACACCGCCGTGGCCCACTACCTGCTCCAGCCCGAGCGCGGCCACTCGATTGCCGAGATGGCCTACGAACTGCTGCACTACAACGCCATCACCCCCGAGAGCCTGCTCGGCCCCAAGGGTCGCAACCAACTCAAGCCGCAGCAACTCGCGCCCGAAGCCTTGACGCGATGGGCATGTGAGGCAGCCGACCTCACCCTGCAACTGCCCGATGCGCTCGACAAGGCGTTGCAGCAGCAGGGACTTGACAAACTGTTGGCCGACATCGAGTTGCCGCTCATCCAGGTGCTGGCAAGCATGGAACTGGCCGGCGCCCGCATCGACGTGAAAGCCCTCAACGACTACTCGGTATCGCTCACCGGGCAAATGAACCGCCTAGAAGCCGAATGCCACCAACTGGCTGGTGTCGACTTCAACACGGCATCCCCTGCCCAAGTGGGCGAGGTGCTGTTTGACCACCTCAAGATTGACCCCAAGGCCAAGAAAACCAAGACCGGCCAGTACTCCACCACCGAGGACATCCTGCTCAAACTGCGCGACCGCCATCCGCTCGTGGATAAGATTCTGCAACTGAGGGGCATCAGGAAACTGCTGTCCACCTATGTCAACGCCCTGCCCGCTCTCATCAACCCCGTCACGGGACGCATCCACACGACCTATAACCAGACGGTCACCGCCACGGGGCGCTTGTCCTCGACCAACCCTAACCTGCAGAACATCCCCGTGCGCACCGATGACGGCAAGGAAATACGCCGCGCGTTCATTCCTGCCGACGGCAACGTGTTCTTCAGCGCCGACTACTCGCAGATCGAACTGCGCCTGGTTGCCGACATGAGCCACGACAAGACCATGCTTGACGCCTTTGCCAACGGTCACGACATCCATGCCATCACCGCCGCGCGCATCTACCACAAGCCGCTCGACCAAGTGACCAGTGACGAGCGCCGCAAGGCCAAAACCGCCAACTTCGGCATCCTGTACGGCATCAGCGCCTTTGGCCTGGCACAACGCCTGAACATCCCCCGCGACGAGGCCAAGATGCTCATCGACGGCTATTACAACACCTTCCCGCAGGTGCGCCAATACATCGACAGCAGCATCGCCCATGCTCGCGAGAAGGGCTACGTGACCACCATCTACGGCCGTCGCCGCATGCTGCCCGACATCAACTCACGCAATGCTGTGGTGAGAGGCTTCAGCGAGCGCAATGCCATCAACGCGCCCATCCAGGGCACCGCCGCCGATGTCATCAAACTCGCCATGGTGCGCATCTACCGCCGCTTCCAGGCCGAGGGCATCCAGTCACGCATGATCCTGCAGGTGCACGACGAACTCAACTTTGACGTCCTGCCCAGTGAACTCGACCGCGTGCAGCGCATCGTCATCGAGGAGATGGAAGGCGTCTATCACGGTGACGTGCGCCTCACCGCCAGTCACGGTGTTGCCAGCAACTGGCTCGACGCCCACTAGAATCCACACTGAGCAGTGATGAAGGCCCGTGCAGATACCTAAAACAGTAGTGAAAAATAAAAAAAACCGGCTTTTCTTGCTCAGATTGAAAAAATAGCAGTATCTTTGCACCGCTAAAAAAGAGTTGCGGGGTGTAGCACAGTTGGTTAGCGCGCCACGTTCGGGACGTGGAGGTCGGAAGTTCGAGTCCTCTCACCCCGACTCAAGCAGGGGTAACAAGTTGTCAAACAACGAGTTACCCCAATTTTCTTAAAATAGCCGGGACAAAATCGGGACAGCCCGATTTTCTGCCCTTTTGTTTCACATCAGGCGTTTCCACAAGAAATGTCTAAAAAAAATGTGTGCGCAAAAGCATCACCCGCATTATTCTTCGGTGCTGCCGTACCAGATAGGCAGTGGAATTGACTATGTCAGGCAATACACTTTACCCGTTCTCCGAGAGGGCACAGAGTGGTACATCGAGTTTTACGCTTATGACCCCGAGCGCTGCCGTTTGAGGCGTAAGCGCATCAAGGTAAACCGCATCAAGTCCATAGCGAAGCGTAGGCAGTATGCCAGGGACATGATAGTGCGGATTGCCCTGCAACTTCAGCGAGGGTGGAACCCCTGGATAGCGAAAGACACCAGCCAACTCTTGCCGTTCGCCGACGTATGCGCCGCATACGAGGCTTACATCGATAAGATGTACTCATCGGGTCAATACCGCAAGGAGACCTATGCAGGCTACAAAAGTTACCTCAAGAACTTGAGGACTTATGTAGCCGACGAGTCGCCGATCTATTATCTCTACCAGTTCGACAGGGCTTATATAGTCAGTTTTCTTGACTATATCTTTATTGGTAGAGATAATGGCGGGCAGACCAGAAACAATTATCTATCATGGCTTTCCGTTTTCACAGGTTGGGCGGTTGTCAAAGGATATTTGACAACTCGCCCAACCGAAGGCATTCCCTATATCGATAAGCGGCACCTCGTGAAGCAGCGGCAGATCATACCGCTGGAGGTGGTGCGTCGCATTGGGCGGTGGCTGGACGAACACGACCCCTATTTCCTTTTGGCTTGCCAGTTGCTGTATAACTGTTTCATCCGCCCCGTCGAGATGACGCGCCTAAAGGTAGGCTGGATCAACGCCCAGGCAGGAACCGTATCGATTCCCGCCGAAGCATCCAAGAACCGAGAGAGCATGGTTGTCACCTTGCCTAAGTCGGTCTTGTTTAAGATGAAGGACTTAGGGGTTTTCAAGAGCCCGAGCGAGGATTTCCTGTTCTCAAAAAACCTTCGCCCGGGCCCCCATCAGATTGACACCATCATCTTTCGCCACCACTGGAACACCTTGCGCAAGGCGCTCGGGTTGCGCAAGGAGTGGCAGTTCTATTCACTCAAAGACACCGGCATCACCGAGATGCTCGACAATAACATCGCCAGCATTACCGTGAGGGACCAGGCACGGCACAGTTCGCTAGCCATCACCGAGGTTTACACGAGGCACCTGCAGCGAGCGAACGAGCAGGTGCTGAACTGGGAGGGGGCGTTATAACACCCGATAGAACGCCCCCTTTTTCAGTTCGCTCATGCCGTCCGTGGTGATTTCCGTCTTTATTTCAGCGCATAGGTATCTTTTCCCCTTGATGGCAAACACAGATTTCACGTCGGGCAGATCATCCGCGAGGAACGATATTTCATATTTCTTGTTGGTGTCAATTTTAATCCACTCCTCCATCTTCGCCCCCATGCCGTACTTGGCCGTGTTCAAGCGCAGAGATCCGTTTCCAGGATTAAGCACAACTTGCCATTGGCCGAATTCGATGTTTTCTCCACTGCCCCACGCGCCCCATACCGTAGCGAACTCCTTTTGCGTCAAGAACGGCCTCGGCAGGTCGCCTTCATTCCCCCATGTTCTTTTATCCATTCCATACCAGAAAGCGACCTGCAAATGGCTGAAATGCGTTGTCCCGCTTTTGTCCCCATTCTTAATGAATTTATAAGCATAGGGCTGAATGACCTGGTCAGGATCCACATATTCGCGTCTACCGTTACCGCCGACCTGACCGTCCCACATTCTATAAACCTCATCATCATACACTGTCCCTTCGCCAGACGTGCCGGCATCGAAGAACGGCAGCATGCCTTTATCCGTATCATCGATCCATGCAGGGATTATACCGATTTCTTCCGCCTGTTCCCAATTTTCCTCGTCGATCACACGCGTGCCGAACGCATTCAACGGCAAAAGCCTGTACACATTCCCGTACCTGGCGTACTCTGTGGTCTTTTTCGGCGCCACCAGAAGCCGTTTGGTCACGAAAGGAACGAAATACATGTCTTCCAGCTCAGCGTAGAATACAGAGCCACACGGGTAACCAAGGTACCAGTCCTGGCTTTGTTCCGCCATCCAGTTCGCTATATCCTGCATTGAGCCAAATTCCACGACTCTTGGGTTATATTTATGGAAGTACCAAGGGCACGAATACAGGGGTGACATGTTATGTCCCCCGTCTGCATATCCGATATTACGCGCGGGCTTGTAGTCGCTCTGATCCTCTTTCGAAACCGTCGCCGTGTGTTCCTCCACTACATTCTCTATCACAACCACGCTATTTGCTGACGATTGCTGCCAAGAGAAAGACACTGTCTTTTTCTTGTGGTCAATAACGATATTGCAAAGCATCAGTTTTTCGAGATTCTCGAAGAACTCGTTGATTGACCAGTGCGGGAGAATATCCTGCCACCGCATCGACTCCCAGGCGGCAGGCAGACAATTGAACGAATACAGGTGATAATAGTCGCTATCTACCCATTGTTGGGCGAGTAGCGAGTAGCCCAGCGCGTCACAGATATACTGAGTGAGCGTATAGAGCCGGATCTGGCACGACAGCCGCCTCACGGCTTCCGTGTCGTATTCATCTTCGGCGGCGACATGCCAGTAATACGTTTCAGACCCGTTGCGGGATCCATAGTCCGCACGGTTCTGTATATTGCCCGTATTGGCATTCACCCATGGCAGAGCGATGACATCGCCAGTTCCCCAGGCCTGTTCTGGCGTCTTATACTCCACCGTCACAGGCTCCTCTTCATCGCCCCGGCTAGTTGCCCCTGGTCTCGTTCCAGGGCGGGTATTACGGTTGTCTGAATGCCCATTCGACTGTTCGGCGATGTTGTCAGGAATCCATTTAGGTATTGCAGGCAACTCCAATTCATCCACATAACGCTTGTCGAAATCCGGATAGAAATTCTGAAAACTCCTATCCGCCATGAACTGAACCTTTACCATCGATTCCGTCACTGCCGTAATCGCTACTGCCCCCGACTTACGGAAGTTGCCATCGAGGATCTCAGCGTCAAGGTACACGTCCCTGATATCAACGTCCAGCCGGTCCAGCCGCCCGAAGATTCCCATATTCGCCTTATTATTCAAAGGCAGTTCTATATTCAGCGTGTAATCCTCCCTGTCGCCGAAAAGCGGATTAACCGAGTTATACTCAATCGAGGCGTCCCTTTTCAGCGCGACAGGCTTTTTATTAATCAGTAGAATCATTTCCTTTTCGATTTAGGAAGCGTATTATTCTCAAGTTGTGTGAACTCGTCTTGTGCTTTTTTTATGCCACGGTCGCCACTCACCGTATTAACTGTCACGAACGGTTTTTCAAGTCTTTCCCTCAAGCCTTCCATCGTTTCGCTGTACTCACCTATGACCAGCGACATTGCGGCTATTGCTCTAGACATCGAGCCATCTGTGGCCGCCTGCGCCATAACGGCAGGAGCCGTGACTATCCTAGTCACCGCTGCGGGCGGAAGATCCCCAAAGCGGTTATTGCGCTGGGCGAAGTCCAGGGCTTCGATAGCCGGGCGAGTGGCAGGGTTCTTCAGGAGTTTCTGCGATGCCACCCATTCGCCTGCGTGCACGATGCCCACGGGTTTATCCCTGGGTCCATCGGGCGTGAAGCCACCCTCTGCATAGCCCTGTGCCGCACTGATGGACTGTTGCTTCTTGATTGCCGCGATCTGAACCAGACCAGCCGCCGTTGCCATGGCGGCCGCTATAGGACCCCAGATCATCGTTGGGGCAGGTGCGGTTGCATAAGCGTTCAGGGCAGCCGTTGCCGTCTGAGCTATGGCAGAAATCACCTGTTGTGCAAACTGCTTCTTAGAAGCCTCAGCCTTCAGTCTGGCTTCTTCCTTTTGTTTCTTGCGCTCAATCTCCTTAATCTTGTAGGCGTTGCCCTCAGCCATTGAGATTTCACGGTCATAGCGTTTCTCAAGGTCTGCGAGCCTCTGCTGTTCCTCAGCTTCCCACAACTGGTTGATGTTGCTCCATACGGACATCACCGATGACGCCATATTTTTCACCAAGTCGCCGTACTTATCCCATGTTCCTTCGCCGAACATCTTGTCTAAAAGGTTGCCCATCCATTCGCCCAGCGACTTCTCCCCTTTGTCTCCTTTGATTGATTCCGTCAGCCGCTGGATAGCCTTTTGATAGCGAGAAGTCAGTTCAGCGATTTTCTTCGATCTGTCTTCCGGAGTCAGGCTCTCGTCCATTTCCAGCTCAGCGAGTTTCGCCTTATAAGCAGCCTCGATGAGTTTCTTCGTTTCCTCGATAACTTTCTGCTGTTTCTCCTTCTGGTCGTAGGCGTATTCCTCCCAGGCATCAGCCAGTTTTTTCTGATGTTCTTTTTCTTTTTGCTCATATTCCTGGTGATTCTTCACCTGATCGGCCACAAGTTTCTCACGATAGGTAGCGTTAGCCTTGAGGTAGTTTTCCCAGGCCTTCTCATCCACGTTTGGCTTGAGCGAGTAGAAAGCCTCCTGCAGCTTGTGGAGGTCTTCGCCGGCCTTCCCGTCGGTAGAGACATCCACAGCGATGACAATACCCTTGTCATCGGCTGCTAGAATATTTTCGGCGCCCTCCAGTTTCGTTTGGATATATTCCTCAAGCTGTTTCTCGCTCAGCACTGAGCCATCAGGCAGGATCGGCGTGACAAGGATTTCCTTGACCGCACCTGAAGCGTCCTTGATGCCATATTGTGAGGAGTACACCGTTGCGGTGGCCTCCCCTGGCTGTGTCGGGTTGCCCGACCATCCAGCCTTTGTCAGCTCGTGAGCGTCGATGACAGGACGATTCAGCAGATCCACGTTACCTTTGTAGAGGGATTGCATTTGTTCGGCGGCCTTTTGCCGAACGTCCTCCCATTCCTTGATAGCCGTTTCTGCCTGTCCTTTATAGATGTCACGGATGTTTTTCAGGTGCTGGAGTTCCGACAGCTCCATCTGCTTGTTATATTGTTCAGCCGTGAGCAGTCCATCGAGGTACATCTGCTGAGTGATCGCCTTTCGATCCGCATAGGCTTTATTCTCTTCCTCAATGGTGAACTTATTTGCCGTTTCCACCTGCTTGCGCTGCACCTCAGCCAGCTGTGCGCTGATCACGATGCGTTCGTTTTTGGTGAGGTCAGCGTGTTTTAGCTGCTCTTTATAGAACTGTTCCTCTATTTTGAGCATGCGCTTGGTGTAGTCCTCATAATTCTTTTGACCAGTGGCGTAGGCGATGCGGTTCAAGGCCTCCTCATACTCTCGCCATTCCTTCTCGGCCTTAAACTTATCCTCGGTTTTCTGATGGCCGCTATTCTTATTTGATTTCAATGTTGGTGTGTAACTAGAGCCAGGGGGAGTATTTTCGGGCTGCGTAGAGCTGCTGCTATTGCCCCGACGGTAGTTCAGCTCTTCCCTTATTCCTTGGACGAGGCTCTTTGCCTCTTTTACCGAGACTTTCCTGTATTCGTCCGCGCTGTCACCTCCGACAATTACCAAAGCCTCTCCGGCTTTCCCTGACAGGATAATTTTATCCAGTTGCACTAGCGAACGGCTAAGTCTGTCTTCGGGAATATTCTTATAAGGGGCCACCGCCTGTTCCATAGCTGTGAATGTCCTTTCAGACTTGTTGTATTCATCGTTGCGATTGAATATCTTGTTAGCGATACCCCAAGGTGTTTTCCCAGGGGAGAACACGTTATTCCAACCATCCCGGCTTGAATAGGCTCTTATCCAGTCCGACGTATTCTTGTCAAGGGCTTTGCCCGAGGTTGCGGCGTCAGATACTTTCTGGACTATTCTTGCCGCTTCTTTTGTCGATGCGCCTGTTCTTTCCAGAGCATCCTGCAGTTCTTTCAAGTCGTTTGACAGGGTTGAGAAATACTCCTCTGTGTTTTTCTCTCTGGCTGCAGCGATGCCACGCTCCCTTGCAGACCGACGGATGGCTGCAGTTAACCTGTCATAGGCACCGGTAAGGTTAATGATTTCACCCTTTTCGTCGATCAGTCCAGATAGATATCGTCCATATTGGGAAATGATGGATTTCTTAGCACTTTCATACTCTTTTGTTCCCTTCTTGGCTCCCTCAAGTTTTCCGAAGAGCACATCAAGTTCACGCTGTTCTTTGTAATACTCCTCACTCAGACCTTTGGCAGCTTTAAGATTTTCTTTAGCAGCCTTAGTATATTCGTCTGTTTTCCCTTTAAGGTTTACGATCGCCAAAACCACAGCGGTAATCACTGTCAACAAGAGACCAAAAGGATTTGCCTTAATTGTTGCATTTAGAGCCGCAAACTCAATTCTTGCCGCAGTTGCTCCTTTGGAGAACAGAGTTAACGCTACATGGCCGTAAGCAACCGCTGCAGTAAATGTCTTCTGAATCGCAGTACCAATTGTCAGAATGCCGTTCCATGCAGTGGTAGCGGCTGCAGCCATCTTACTGCCCAATGCGTGCAACTTAGTGGCCAACGTAGAAGCATTTACAGCAACCGTGAAAGACGTCAGGGCTATGGTTGTATTTACAATAGCTGTCTTATGATTTCCAATAAAATCGACAACCTCAGCAATAGCCCTCATGAAGGCTCCTGATGACGTTATAGTATATCTCATTAACGGTGCAAGTTTCTCGCCGAGAGTAACCGCCATTTCGTTGAAGTTCTTCTTAGCTTTCTCTAATCCCGCTTGGACGGTATTGTTCTGCACATTGAATTCCTTGTCAATAGAGACGGCCTCGCTGAAAGCCTCGTTTGCGACTTCTTGTTGGTTCTTGACTTCGTCAATGTGTGTTGCGAGTGTTGACAAAGCCTGGATGGCTCGTGCGCCGTTCTCGCCCATGTCCTTGAACATCGGTGACAGCACGTCCATCCCTCCAGCCTTATTCAAGGTCTCCAGGAACTGAATCAGTGCCGCATTCATGTCGGTTTTCATCAATTCGGCAAACTGCTTGACTTCCAGTCCTGCGACTTTAGCGTACTTCTCGGGCTCACGGTAAAGTCGAACGATGACCTGTGACAGAGCGGTGGATGAGGATTCCACTTTCTGGTTATAGGTATCGAGCACAGCGCCGAAACCCATGATCTGTTGTGTAGTCATGCCGGCTTGGGCACCGACACCACCCATGCGAGAGGCAAATTCAGCAAGATATGGTGCAGATGCGGTACAGTTCTGCGAGAGTTCGTTGATGACCGAGCCCACCGACAGCAAGGATTTCTCGACACCCAACCTTTGGCGATCGCCGAAGATGTCAGTCAACTTCGACAGGGTGAGGGTCGCACCCTCTCCCAGATCATCGAGAGCGACGTTGATTTTGTCTGCAGCGCGGACGAATCCCATGACATCTTCCTGGGACTGCATACCCAAACGGCCAGCCTCCTGAGCGAGTTGGTTCAGTTGCTCACGGCTGGAGCGCGTGTCCATCGTTTTGAATTCGTCGTTGAGGCGTTCCACTTCATCAGCGGTCATTCCTGTAAATTTGCGGACACTGGCCATCTCTTGGTCCATTTCCGCAAAAGCCTGAACTGCTTTCCGTGCGGTCGTAGTGACACCAGTGAAAGCTGCCATCACAGTTTGAATAGCGGCACCCCAATCGAACATTTTCTTGGCAAAGCGATCCCATAGGTTGCCTTGAACCGCCTTTGACTCATTGTTGATTTTTGCCAGTTCTTCCTTAACGGCCTTGATTTTGCGCTGGTGTTCGCCCCAAGCTCGGCTACCGCGTTCAATGTTGTCAAGGTCACTTTTCAGTTGTTTCAGGGATTTACGGAGTTCAGCAGGTGTTGCTTTGTCAAGGCGCAACATGGCCTGTGTCACATTAGCCACGCCAGACTGCACCCTACCCAGTTCCTTTTCAGCCTCAACCATTTTCTTCCTCACGTCATTCCATTCTTTGGAATTGACGCCGAGAGATTTGTCTGCGGCTATTTCCTGAAGTCTCTTCCTGTATCCGAGGACATCATCCTTCAGTTTGGCTATAGTCTGTTGTGCCGGCTGGCCATTTACGTATATGGTAGCCGTTGCCGTACTGTTGTAATTGCTCATATCTTAGTCACATCTATGTGACAAAGATAAAAGAGCAACACCAAAGCGCAAAAGACAGAAAAAATGTAGCTCGCCTATCTGAATCTTGAATAGTCTTCGTAATACTTTCTCCCTTTATTCACTTTTTTTGCTTCTTTACGTCTTTTCCTTTCCTTCCGTTCATAATAATAATCGCCTAATGGCTGGCATATATCTTTCATTGGATTAGACACCATGCGAATTATTTCGTCAAATATTTTCCTAACAAGCTTTAAAATCACCAAAAAGAGAACACAGGCCCATTTAAAAACAAACGGGAGCGCGAAAATGACAATCAGTAAGATAATTATGTTACCATCAAATGGCCAATAGTAATACATCTCTCTGTCCTCCTTTCTTCATTGATTTAGGCTGCAAAAACCATGCCATTAGCCTTATTGAAAACATGTTATACAACATAGAGGGAAGCGGGTGCGGCTTTCGTCCTCGCGACGTCCGCCGCACTGCTTCTCCTCTAATAACAATAACGTATCAAAAATTATAGCTGATTCCTATAGTAAGCCGTGTTTTTCCTCATCTTATCGGCATCGAGGGCGTCGCTGACGATTCCCAGGAACTCGCGCCCGAGCGAGTCAGCCATAAACTCCTTGATATTCATGAATGAGGCGTAGAACTTCTTAGAGAACCAGGGGCGCTTCTTGCGCATCTTGTCTCGCCCGATGTCACCCGGGTTCCCCCTGGGCACTTCTCGCCCGGTGCCATAGTTCTGCCAGAGTCCATACTCCAGGAACGACTGCGACAGGGTGATGGCCGTGATGCGCTCATCCTTGTCACAGCGGATGCCCACGGGTGACTCCAGCAGCCGTCCGGTGTCGATCACGCCGAGGAGGACGATCTGTTCCTTCCAGATCTTGACCATCGTATCATTGAACGCCGAGATATATTTCTCGCGTTCCTTCAGCGCCTGTTGTTCGGTAAACTCAGCCATCTTGCTGCAAAGGTATCTTTTTATTGTCGCCGACAAAAAGACATTAGACGGCCTCTCAGACCCTACTCACCACTCCCGAGCAACGCCTGCTCGCCCCGCTGACACCAGTGCCCGGCTGATTTGGTTGTCCCGTTGACGAAGTCAGAAAAAAAAATGATGCAGACGGCTCATCCCGAGCGATCTGCATCGTAGTATTATGAAAAAAAATTACTTAACCGATACCTGTAAGTGTAATTATTGACTTATTAAAATCTTGCGGGAATTTTTCGCAGCCGATATATACCGTATCGAAAGCATCCGTGCCGTCCGTACGGTGTTCCAACAGATTTTCCTCATTCTCTGCGAGTTTCTCGCCCGACTTGTTTTTTCGGAAGCCATTACGGCCCCTTTCGACGCCAGCCGACTGAACGGCCAGGATGAGGTCATCATTGTTTTGTCGGTTGAACATCGGCATCAGCCGTTGTTTGCCGGCAAAGCCATTGTTGATGAGCAGGTATTTCTCATCGTGCCTCATCGGTTGCCCGATGTACACGTCAACAACCTCCCACCCGTTGCGGTTGAATTCATTCACCACATTCCAGTGGAAATCCTGCTCATTGACCGCAAAGTTATTCCCGAGCGCCGTCGCATCATAGTAGAAAACCACTGTTTTTTTGCGATGGCACATGTAGTATATACAGAAATCCCTAACCAGAGCGGGTATTTTCCGCTCATACTTCACATAGAACGATTTCAGTATAAGCAATTTGTCTCCTCGCGGTTGTGCAGCGACTATCCAATTGATGTTCGCGTTGTAATCCATACCGATACATATAGGCAAATCAGGATTCAGATCCTCATCCGCCCTACAGTCGATTGCCGCAGGGTCTGGGTGCCAGCCGAGTGTGTCCAGGTAATCGAAATCCGACGCATTGTACTTGTGGCTTTCCCTCATCGAGTTGTAGAACCCATCCTTAGCGATACCGATTCGCTGGCAGAGGATAGACGTCCAGAACGTCAGGGGCGTCAAGTCGCGCTTCATCTGTTTTATATAATTCTCTCCGATAAATTGGAGGTTTTCAATCGAGGAGTATTCCCGATAGAAAACCGCCACTGACCGAAGCCTGTTCAGGTTCCGGTCAAGATTACGGAGATAATTCCTCAGATAGCCAGGCACGGGTTTACCCGCTGCCTTGAGCGCCCTAATGCGCTCCTTCGTGTGCCATATCTGATAGACCGATCCCTTGATGACATCGATCAGTTCTGTGTCCATCTTTTCGCGGTAGTGCAGGAACCACGAGCCCTTTTGCGTCTGGGGCATATCCGACAGGATCATCAAGGAATGATTAAACGAGTGCTTGCCGAAATGCGTCTTGATGCCGCCATTGGCAGGCAGCACCTCATCCTTCAATTTCGCGTAGTCGATGAACTTTGCCTCATCGACCAGCACCCACGACAGGGTGAGCGAGTTTGCTGCGCCAGGCCTGTCCTGGGACAGCATGATCGCCACCGCGCCATTATAGAAACTGATGACATGTTCAAAGTGCTGCGGCTTGATGATTGGCTCCGCGAAGGCTTTGGGCGGTTTACGCCCGACCACGTAGTGGATGCCCTCGATGTAGCCCCACCTACGCCACGCCGCCAGCAGTCCCGGGATTGTGTTTGTCAGGCCGTGCCGGAACGTCGGCACCACGATGCCCCCCGTGCTGCCCGGCATGCGCTGCATGTTGCGCAGCATGAACGGGGCCGCGATACTATCCGTCTTTCCCGTACGTCGTCCAGCAACGATGACTGTAGTATTCGCCCCGATTAATTGTGTCAGGCGCTGAGGCTTATTGAAGTAAACTGGATTCGTCGGTATCATTACCAAACAATGATTTTTCCTCCAGGTCCGCCTCTTCGTATTCCACGTCCTGGATGTCGATAGATTCCTTCCTGTATTTCTCCAGCATTCGCATTTGTACCTCATCGATATTCTCGATGGGCTTTATTCCGAGCACAGACGGGTCTCCCGTTGCCGTGAACGGCTGCGGCACGATATCCTCATAGGGGATGACCTGTTCATCTTCCAGGTCAACGCGGTTGAACTTCGCATATGAAGCAGCCGCCCGTTCCATCGTTTTCGTGTCGTGTCGGCGCTTCGCCTGCTGGTATGTTTCCAGCAGCATTTGATTCGCCTTCCACCGGTGCCACTCCCTGGAACTGCTTTGCAGAGCAGGCAGCAGTTGTTTGATGATGGCCAGGTCTGCATATACCGCCCTTTCCGACATGTGATGTCTGGCCACCATCGTATCCACGAACATCCTGTCCGGCTGGTCAGGGTTAGCGAGTGTCCATTGGTATTCGTCACGGATACGCATGATTGCGCTGACCGTCTTCACGTCAAACCTCTGTTCGAGGTCCGATTGTGGCGTGAACAGGTCAGTGCGGGCAACATCTATGATCCTGGGCGGTGGCATTACTCATCATCCTCCATCTCTATGAGGGCGAGTCTCGCATTTTCCAATGCGAGTGGTGAGCCCACCTGCGCCAGTTGGATCTCCTGCTTGCGGAGTTCCACCTTGCGCGACACTTTCCCTTTCTGGTATGCGTTATGAGCAGGGCTGCCCACGATACCGATGTCTCGCCTCAATTCCTCCGGCGTGGTCCCGAGGATGAGGGCAATATCCGTGACGGTGAGGAAAAGTCCAGCCATCACCTCAATTTGCTGCAATTCTTTGTCTGTATAGGTCATTTAGCGGTATTGAGTGGTTTTTGATGAGATTTTGCACCTGCAGGAATAGCGTGCGGAATATAGCGAGATCCGATGATACGAAGGCGCACTCCTGGCGGTTGCCACGAGTCAGGTTCTGGCTCGTGACCACCGCCGCGACTTCACCCTTCTCGCTTTGGACCAGCAGCAGTTTGCTGTGGTTGTCGGCGAGATAGGTTCTCGAGACCACCTGGCGGATGAACGGCCAAAGTTTGATTGTTTTGTTTGTCGCCTTATGGTCCAGGATAAGGTTATACTCCAGCACCGACTTCTGCTTCTGGATGAAGTATAGGCGACGGACAAACTCCTCCGAGATAGAGAACGACGTCTGCCAAACGCGGGATGGGCCGAGTTGCTCGAGGATCCATTCCAGCACGTCTGCCACCTGCAGTTCGTTCGTAAGATACGCTTGCGATTCCTTACGGGCGAGCGGTATCAGGTAGTTCTCTATGTTAACACCTCTTTTCATTCGGTGATGATCCCGAGTTCAACGAGTTCACGGGTGAGTTTCTCCGTAGGAGAGTTCACCTTAGCGTAGGCAGCGGCGAGTTGTTCCCGCAGCGCTTCGTCTGGCTGGGCCTTGTATTTTCCCTTGTTGAAGTTGATGAACGCCAGTGCGCGTCGGTTTTCCTGTCTCGAGTCCAGTTTCTCTATCACCTCAGCCGTCTTGACATCGAAATTGTCATAGGCAGCCCAGTTGTCCCTGTACTGCTTATCCAGTTTTATCAATTCCTGCAGGAACGGGAACTTATCCGAGTCCTTGCACGTGTAGCCAGGGCGCCCGCTCTGTATGATGCGCAGTTGAGCGTGGAGGTCACGCATCTTCTGTAGGATAGACTTATTCTCCACGTAGAGCGATTGGATCTCTACGGGCAAGGAGTCATGGTCTTCCCTCTTGCCCGCCTTGAATTCGTTGGCTGGGTTTTCCTGCTGTGCGGCAAGCGCGCGGTTAGCAGCGATTTGCTGCACCTTATCCTCCATCTCCACCACCTGTTCGTGTGTCACTTGCTGCAGTCGCCACTGGAGTTGCTTCTTCAATTCATACTCCAGTTTGTCATGCAGCCGGGTCGGGTTGTGAAGGATATTGTTATAAAGTACCTGGTTACGGTTGATTTTGAGCAGCAGCATCGCACCAGCAGGAATGTTCCGCTCAGCCCGTGGTGTTTCCAGCCACGCTTTGACTTGTTGAGTTATTTTATCGTCCATTTTTCAATTCAGTTTATTATTCACCCCGGTAAAGAACACCAGGTTTTTGCCTAGCGGCATGAGCAGGTGTTTCATTCCTGCCAGCGTTTGTCCTGTGGTCACGAAATCGTCAAAGACGATGACGTTAGGTTCCACAGGCAGCACATTGAGTTCAAAAACCGCGTTTACTCGCTGCTTGGTTTGGCAGAATGCCACATCTTCGTAGAACGGAATCTCCAGCATCTGGCCTAAACGCTCGCTGATGAGCGTGGCGAAGTTCTTCACCTTGTGGCGCCGTTTCGGCGAGGTGCAGATGCACCATCCACCCAGGTTGAGGCTGTAGCCCAGCATTTCCTTGATCACGGGGCAGATGCTGTCGGCGAAGTAGGCTACCATTCCGGGGTCGGCCTTGATGTCCGTGAGTGTCCTGCCCATGATCGACTTCTGCCAGATAGAGACGAAGTTCACGTCCGAGCGACGTGTGAGGCGCAACTTGTAGGAGAAGTCGCACCGCGCTTCGGTGGACTTGTCCCAAGACTTGTGCTGCTGCACCGCGAACAGGTCTTTGACCTGCGGTTTCGCTTCTTCCCGTGTTTCCAAAAGCGAGGAGAGCGCTATGCTCTCCGGAACATCACTCAAGATGCCGTCCCATAGGCCCTCCATCGCTATCTATGAATGGCAGAATCTTACGTTCCAAGATTTCTGATGACCGTAACGGTAACCTTGACCTCCGGACCGTCCTCGTGCGAGCAGGTGATGGTCGCGTTACCCTGTGCTACTGCGCTCACCAGGCCATTTTCATCAACTGTTGCGGCACTGGTGTTGGATGAGTTGAAAGTCCACCCCGACGCAGGAGTCGTTATCAGTTTACGCGTTGAACCAGCCGCAATGCTCATAGAGGTCGGTTCTACCGAGTAAGAGCCCGACTCATCTCCACCCTTTGACGGGTACACATCGCCGTCTTCAGTCTGGAGGACGCCCGTGTAGAAGGGCGCAGCGATTTCGTCGGTCACCTCCACATTGATTGTCGTGGAAGCGGGATTCGTGCCTTGGCCCTGATCCTGGTTGACGGTGGTAAGCGTGCGCCACTTGTCATTGCCCAGCACGCGGAAGTTGCCCTCCATGTCCTCATAGACATAGACGTTGTCGCTGTTGTTCAGGAATCCAGCGGCTGCCGTGGCTGCATCGTCAATACCGTTGTGGACGAAAGTTGCCTTGTTCAACTGCGTCTGGCTAGGCACCTCACCTTGGGGCTCGCTGGTAACCGTCGACTTGTCAATGTTGATATCGATGTACTGCCAATACGCACCTTCAGCGAGTTCGAAGTTGCCGTTGTACTTGGCATCGGTCACACGTCCGAATTCGTCACGGGTGAGCGCGGGCCATGCCACGATCAAATTTTTGTTGCAGTAGTACACCCTGCGGCGGATGCCGGGGAACTGAGGCATTCCCTCGCACCAGTCGAGCGACTTCTGCAAACTAGGACATTCTCTTTTTGCCATATTAGTAAGCCTGTTTAAGTGAATAGATGCGGATTAATCTCCTGCGCCACCGCCACCGCCTTCAGCCAACTTGATCACCTTGATGAAGCGGAAGTCGAAGGTGCGGAATCCGGCGCCGAAGAACATCTTCGCATTCAGCGTCAGCGTGTCGGGCTGGAACTGGCGAACCTCGCACTTCTCGGCATCGCTCATGCCGTCGTAGCCGTAGATGACATTCTTCTTGGGCGCGATCCACATGATTTTAGTGCCAGCGAGGCCATCGAGCGGGGCGAACGTCATGCGGCGGTTGCAGCCCTCGATGTAGTTCTGCTCATACTTCTCGTTGTAGGGCACGGCGGGATGGGTGAGCAGGTAGCCCTCGTTGTACAGGTCAACGATGTGGGGGTCGCAATACAGGAAACGCTCCTGCTTGCGGAGTCGCTGGTCAAGCCCGAACTCAATCGTCTTGATGGTGTCCACGACGTTCTCGACAGTGATGTCCTCGGTGAGCTGTACCAGGTTTTTCTTGGCGACGCTCACCTTGCCGTCGGTGATGGCCTTATTGATGACCGTCACATGCCCGTTGAACAGGTCCATCGTCGTGTCTCCCTCGTCATCACGCACAGCGGCGGGGATTGCCAGAGCGAGTTCCTCGCCTGCCGACTCCATGACGCCAGCGATGACGAGTTTAGCGATTTCGCTCTTAGACATACCCTCACCCATCACAGCGGCCTTTTCGCCCAGGATGGTCTGCACCTCGTCGTTAGGGACGAAGTCATGGATCATCGATCCGAAGAAAATCTCCAGCGTCTCGAAATTGATTTTCGTTGACGCGTTGCCGCGCTTGTTGGCGACGTAGGGATAGAACTGAGCCTTGCTCTCTGCCGTACCGATGTGCTGGTTCGTGCGGCAGCCGGGCAGACCCGTCATGTACTTGGTTGTATCTTTGGCGGACAGCACGGGCACCTTGACAAAGACGCGGTGCCATTTCTCCGCCGCTTTCTGGTACTCCTCAAAACTAGGAGCGATTTCTACAGGAAGTTCTACAGGAGGCATGGTTCTTACTTATTAAGTTGGTTCAACATTTCCTGGGCCTCTTTCATCTCGCCGCAGTAGTCCTGCAGGGGCGAGGGTTCCTTAGTGCCCTGGCCTTGATTGTTCACCTGCTTGGAATCGTCGGCAGGCTTCTTTGCCAAGCCAGCGATCTCAGCATTCTTCGCCTCAAGTTGTGACTTGAGGCCGTCGATGGTGGCGGTGTACTGAGCGATAGTCGCCTTGTCCGCCTCAGCCTGGTCAGTCAGGCTCTTGAGGCGGTCATCGATATCCTTCAACTGTTCACACGTCATCTCGACCTTGCCGCCCTCCTCGCACCCGAAAGACTCGAGTGCCAGCACGGCGGCGACGAAAGCAAAAGTCTTCTTCATCGTTGTAGTGTTAGCGGTTTGTTTGTTATTTGTCTCGTTAGGATAGACTTTTCTCAAGAATTCCTTGATCTGTCGGAGTAGAGACTGCTTGCCATCATCAACAGGCAGGTCAGGCATCGGGATGCCATGCGCTGCCATGAAGTCCAAGACTTCTTCCGTCACTTTCGGCTCCTCATCTTCTGGGTTATCGGTGATCTCGTCCACGAAGCCCCATGCGAGCGCCTCCTGGGCGTTGAGCCAGCCACCGACCTTCATCAGCGCGAGCAGATCTTCCTTCTCCTTCTTGCATCGGCGGGCGTAGCCCTCAGCGATGTTCAAGTCAATCTTGTCCAAGTCCTTCTTTGCCTGTTCACAGTCCTCGATGAGTTGCTGCAACTGGTCAGCGTTCATGAGGTCCCATTTGAACACCATCTGGCTGCACTTGTGCACAAGGTACATGGCGTTCGTGTCCATGGTGATGCGAGCAGCGCCGAGCGAAGCGATCGTTGCAGCCGACGCATTCATGCCGACGTAATGCACATGCACATTGCCGTGTCGCTTGAACGCGCTGGAGATTGACAGAGCAGTGGCGACTGAGCCGCCCAGCGAGTCAATCAGCACGTTCACCTGCTCATCTTTGTGCTTGTTGAGCACATAGTCCACGTAGTCGGCGCTGAAGTCCCAGTAGCCGACCGTTCCTTTGAGGTGGAGGTGGTATTTTCTCTTTGCCATGGTTGTCCGAATTAGATGCTGTCACAAAGATATTATTATGTATTCGAGGGCAAAAAGACCTCAAAACGCCTATAATGCCACGGGAATGAGTGCCACGACTGCCTTGTGGGTCACTTTCACCGTTGAAACAGCGGGGTCACCTCCAGGCGAACCCGCCGAAGACGACACTTCGGTGACCGGGTAGTTTCTTTCCCTTGCGCCTATCAGCCACCAATGGCCCTCCGCATCCTGGACTACCCATACCACATCCTCGTCCATGGGCACCGAGTCCATCGTTTTGAACTCCAGGGTACACTCCCCCACCAGTCCGTTGTTCTCGTATGTTGTGATGCCTTTAGCCGTCGCGTCCGTCACCAGCCTCAATTCATTTCCCTGGGCGCCGATGGCCACTGGCACGCCCGCAACATATTTTTCGGCGACGTGCGGAGCGATTTGTTCTGCCCGCAGCCACATCACCCTGACGACACCCGGCATTCTGTTACAATCCGTATAACTCATAATGCTTTGTTTGATTTGTGTTTAATGTTATGGTTTGTTATTTTTCGCCTTTGAAATCCTGGTTAAAAGTCGTTAAATCTTGCGTTTTTCCGACGGTTTGCCATGTCTGTATGCTTTCCGCTGCCTCATGAACATCTGCCTGAGCGCTTCCCAAGATCGCGGGTCATCCTCGATGCCGTTGCACTCCATCCACGCATAGATCGAATCAGATATCGGCAGCGAGAGTTTCTCGACCCTGTAGAGGTCATGCCAGAGCCTGACGCGCAGCCTCACCATGATAACATGTGTGAGGATCTTCTTCGCATTCTCATTCATGTAGCAGTAAGTCGGCGTCGGCTTGCTCTTGAGCGACGGAATGACGATGGGGTATTCCCCAGGCTTTTTCATCTCAGGGTGTTCCGGGTCTGGTTGTGGCTGTAGATACATCTCAAACACATCGATTTCCGCTCCTCCACGCGGAAAGCAGATCTCGCCCTGGCTGTTGCCATATTCATGAAGGCACCAGTCGGCTAGGTATTTCGGCAGTTTAAGATAGACATTCATGCCCACAAAGATACGAAAAACTAACCGTTTATGTCAATAAATCGCCGCATTATTAACATGATAAGTTATACTAGTTAACAAAAATATCAAAAATGCACATGATTTACACGCGCGCACCCACGCTTTAGGGTGGGAAAAAGTTGTACATTCGTACGGAACGAGGCCAATTTTTGGTTTAACTAATTGTGCGCTAGTACATTAGTGCCCGTACAAATTCCGCACTTTTTAAGGGCGCCGTACAGATGTACTGTACGTACAACAGCGCACTTTTTGAAAGGTCAAATTTGTACGGTGTTAACTTGCTGATTTTCGGCAACTTTCGGGGTGCCCGTACGAATGTACTAGAAATTTCCTCTTTAAAATGACTCTAAGAAATAAAAAAATATATAAAATGGTAAATCGCCAACATTCAGCCACTTGTCAAAAATCGAGATGCGGTTATCGTGGACAAATCCCCCGCACCCCCTCCCTTATTGGCCATTTTGGACGGCTGCACAGCCGTACTCTGCTTGTCAGATAAAGAGGGGGACCGGGGGATGCAGCGCGAAATGAGGCGGCGATCGTCTCCCGACGACCGCCGCCACCTGCCAAAAAAATGTGTGATAAGTTACTATCGCCTTGGTGTCATCGCCCAACCATGGCGTCCGTCTGCCCTGAACAAGATGCTGAAGCCAGCCTCAGCCATCATCAGCGCGACGTCACCGGTTGTCGCGTCAACCATGTCGCTCAGTTCCGCCACGATATCCTCCGTGGACTTTAGTATTATAACTTGCTCTGCGTCAGTACTTTGGTGGGGGGGGTAGGTGCAGGCCTCCAGTTATTGAGATAGGCCCTTATGACCATCCCCACGACATTGATATTATTCTCCATGCTCATCACCCCCTTTCCTGATGTTCTTATCCTCATGTACGAGGAAGTCGCCGATAGCCTGGTACAGCTCACGCAGATCCTGCATGCTCTCCAGGCTGAGGCACTCTTCCCTGGTTGAGCGTTGGCCGCACGCTCTCATTTTGATTTCGGCGCCCGGCGTCGGGTTCTCGAAGTCGAGTGCAACGACCTTGCCGATGCTGACGGCTATGTTCTTGCACCCATATTCCCGTGTTATGATTCTAAGTTCCGGTGTCATGCCTCACCTCCTTTCTTCTTATCCCGGGCGACCTTCAGTTGACACAAACGGCAGTAGGATTGATAGCCCGAGCCCTTGGCGTTGAACATGCGCAGAGGCTTGTAGCAGTTGCAGCAGGAGCAGCGCTTCTTCTCGGGCTGGATTTCGTTCTGCACCATGCCGGTCATGCCCTGCTTGATCGTGCATGCGCGGCCATCATCAGTAGTAAACTCGCCGTGGCCGTGGAAGGTACCCAGGTATTGCCATTCGCCTGAGATGGCCAGGCCAAGTTGTTTACCAGGCACAAACATGCACACGTTGATGTCGCCATGCTTGGTAGCCGTAGCATCACCATACTTGAGTGCGTCTTCACGGGTGCACTCCATCGAGTGAATCTCCTTGAGGTTCACGTAGAACTTGAACTTGCCTGTCATACCTCAGCACCTCCTTCCTGGTTCTCGCGCTGCTGGCGGGCGGCGGCACGGTTGTCGTCCACCTGCTTGATGTAGTTGTCGCGCAGATCCTCGATGAGTTTGTTGTAGTGGGCACAGATGGCCTTGCGCTCGTCGGCGGTGGTCTGTGCACGGTCGTTGTAGCGGCCTTCGGCATCGCACAGGGCAGACAGTTCCCGGCGCGAGGTGCTGATGAGTTGCGCCTTCAGGTCGTTGATGCGCGTGGTGAAGTCGTCAAGGTCGCCCATGCCCTCGGTCGGGGCATCGAGGTGCAAGGCGTGGCGCAGGTCGGCGCGCTGGTCCTTCAGCCGCTCGATCTGCGTCTTGAGGTTGAGGCGCTGCAGGGCGTACTGCTCCTTGATGGTCGCGCGCTCCATCTGGTAGGCATTCTTGATGATGCGGTAGCGCTCGTCCACGCCATGCAGAGCTTCGGCCTTCTGGTGAGCGATGTGCTGGCGGGCACGGGAATACTCGGCCTCGGTGCGCTGGTTGCGCACGGCTGCAGGGCTGGTCCAGTCGTTTTGTTGATTGTTGCCGGTGTTCATCACTTCACACCTCCTTTCTTGATGTCGATGGTCAATGTGACGGCCAGGTGCAGCACCCAGGCCAGGACTGCCATGGCGGTCATGGCGGTGTGCTGCCCGCTGATGAGCCAGCAGAACAGGCAGACCAGAGCCATAGTGGCCAGCAGGATATTGATTCTTGTGGTAAATAACTTCAGCACGACATGACCCGCTGCTGTGGCCAGCGCCTCGATGGGCGCACTCTCTCGGTTGATTTGATACGTTGTGTTCATAACACTTGTTAGGTGTAAGCAATAGGCAGAATACAAAAACGGCTGCCTGTTCCGTTGCTTACACCCAACAAGTGTCATCTCCGAGGGAGCGCCATTTATTGAATCGGAAAGGCAGCCTTCTATCGGCTGATGCGGGCATAAAAAAAGCCCGACTGATTTCGAGCGGATAACCGACGCTCAGGCGGCGATGACTAACATCGTTGAGTGTAAGCGCTGCAAAGTAAATTCTAAATTTTAGAATGGCCAAATTTTAAGCAAAAAAAATGCCGAAAAATGAATTATTTTCACTTTTCGGCATAAATAAGCAGGTTCAAACCCGCTTAGTTTCTTCGGGTTCTTATCAGGGAGCAAGGATGTCAAAGATGGACTGATTCCATTGTGTGATGTCCTGGATTAAGTTCTGCTCTATAGATTGTGGCAAGTACTGCATAAGCCTGCATCGATCAAAGAGAATACCAGTGGAGTAACGCTGGAGTGTTTCCCAATTGTCGTAGAAAGATTCAGCAACAAAGAAAAGAGGAACGGGACTAAAGGTGAAAGGCGGAGAGATGTAGCCATCGACGAAGGCTTTGGGTATATTCTCGCTGATGGAACTGCGCCAATTCGTACCTGTTTTGCATTGTCCCATAGCGATGAAACGCCCCTTGCGATTGTCGGCAAACGGAATAAAAGCGATGACGTCAACGTTACCGTCTTTTTCTTGCTTTGTGCTACCGTCGGGCCACCGGAATTGAGTACCAGGCTCTCCGATCTGCTCTATTGCCTGTTCTACCTTATTTTTAAAATGATTCTCATCAGCCCCTGTACCAATGACGAATGCTTGCGCAGAATCTCCCCAATAATGCTGAATAATGACAGCAGAGAGCCGTTCAAAGACGTCGGTAGCATTGATGCCGTCTTGAATTTTCATTTGGTTCATGTTGACACGTGTTGCAAGCAACAAGAAGGTATAGACCTCCTTGACAGACCGGTCACAATTAGGGTTGATATCAAGTCCGAATCGCGAAGCCTGGAATGGGTAGTTGTTGGCTGAGTTGAGGAGCCGGTCGTCAATCTCACGAAGGACCTCTTCTACTTGCAAGAAGTGGGAGTCATCATCGCCATTTTCTTGATTGAGTTCATCGTCTCCAGAGATGCCAAGTGCAGACTGCAGAGACACAAGTGAATAGCCGTGTCCGTCTAATAAGGCTTTTATCTCGCAGAAATCAGCCATTTCGGACACACTTGGCTCCCCCTCAGGGACAAAGTTTTTGCTGTTGATTTTGAATCCCATCAGTCTAACGATCTTTGTTTATACTCTTGTGCCGTTTCTTTTTTGGCCTCTCTGATTGCTTTGACTGATTTAAAAAGGGTATCAGCGAGATCGGCCAAGGTCAAGGCTGAGCGTGCGAGGTCATCGTTGCCATCGTAGAAGCTCAATTTGGCCTGAGCTTTTTCGATCGCGACTCTTGCGTCCATAATTGCGTTAGTGAGTATAACTAATCCATCAAGGCTATTATCATATGCGACACTAAAGTTGCCGGTAGCCAATAACATTGCTTTTGAATCGCTATCGAGCAAGACCTGATTGAGGTTGCGTATGTCCGGGTTTTGGCTCTTAATGATTGGCCGAAGTCCTTGTTCCTTGCTACCGAAGAGCCACAACATGAGTTGTTCCAATTGTTGAAGGTGATCAAGGGGAACAGGATTCTCTATGGTTTTCGTGGCATCTATTCCCAGGAATTGCTGAAACCCCTCGTAACTGATGGCGGTGTAGAGGTGAGAGAAATAGAGACGGCTGTAGAATCGATCATCGCTTGAGAACGATGTTGCTTGCTCAGCTTGCTTAAGGACCATGAGCCCTTGATAGAGGCGAATGGTGGTTCTATTTGAGTCACCGATTTGGGTTGCGATATCCTCTAAAGGCACATCGTAAGTGTTATGAACTTGTGCAATGTATTCCGCTTTAGCGAGAGAGTCCCACTTGACGGCGCCATTGACATGCTTGAAACCGATGAGCCGCCATGCCATTTCACGAGTTTTCAATACCACGACAGGGAGTTCAGTGCGTAATTGTTCGAGTATGGTTGGGGTGATTTTGTCCCTATAGGCTTTCATGCCGTCATTAGCGATGATCTCAGGATTGAGTATGGCTTTAATGGCGGCGAGCCTGCGGTTACCCTCGATAACGATGTATTTGTCACCTTCTTGAATAGCGTACATGGGTTCATTTTCAAAGAAACCATTTGCTAAGATAGACATAACGATTTCGTTTACGGCCATGTTGGCCCACAGGGCATTGATGATTTTGTTCTCATCGTCGAGCCCCTTAAATTCGATCATTCTGGGATTTTTCTCATCGAACAGCAGTTTGTCCGCTCCCACATATTTAATATATGATTTATTTGCTTTATCCTCTGTTCCCATAATTATTTATAGATGTATCGAGTCCGGAATTATCAAATCATTGGAATAAAACATTACCTCATTGCCTTTTCCGCTATTGTTTGCGCTATAGTTAAGCTGGAATCGAGTGCAGCGGAATCCCTTATACAGGCTACTAATGAAACCTTCATCATCATAAGATATCACCCACTGGAAATCGCTTGCCGCCGACAAGGCGTCTGCAATTTCTTTGTGGTCGTTATCACGATAATAATTGAGATAAAGGTTTTTCCCTTTGACATAATAAGGGGGGTCTAAGTAGAGGAAAACCTTATTGTCATGGATTTTCCAGTCATGGGTTTTCAGTAAATCAATCGCATCTAGGTTTGATAACGTGATTTTATCGCGATAAAGAGCAATTCTCTTGATTCGGCCAATAAGTTCAGTCTTATTAAACCGGGCATCAATTTTATATTGCCCATTTTGGTCTTGTCCGCCAATGACGCCGGCATTCAAGATCCCTGACCTATTGGTTCGATTCAGGAAAAAGGTTGAGAAGCCCAGATGCAACAAATCAGCGTCAGATTTATTTTTTTGCACCAGCTTTTGTTCTTGCCACGACTCAATTGTGATGGGGGTATTCTGAATCAAAGCGCAAAGGTCCTCAGACTGATATAAAACTGAATACCAGAAGGCGTAAATAGACCTATCCTTGTCATTGATGAAAACTTGTTGCATCACACCATTACACAACAGTCCTAAAGCAACGGACGCTCCACCTGCGAAAGGCTCAACATATAATCCATTATCCAGGCCATTTTCAGAAATAATCTGGGTGATGTATCCCAAAAGTTTTGCTTTTCCTCCAGGATATCTTAATGGTGATATGTAGCGATCTTTCATGTTTCGGTTTCCCCGTCAATCTATCATGAGTAGATGTTTTGCCATGCAAAGATAATGCCATCATTCTAAATATTAAAATAACTACTGTCAAAATTACTGAAATAGAGTAAAATTACACCGAGATAGTATCTTTAGAGTGACACTAAAAAAGCCGCCCGAGGGCGGCTAGTTACCTGCAGGAAAGCAGGGCGGAACTCTTTAATGTGTTGTTTCTACATTACTGACATCAAGGAACGGCCGATTTTGTGCAGACCGTCCACGATGCGCTGGCGCTGGGGACCGCGGGGCTTCTTCGTGCCGTTGGCATAGTGGCTCAACTGGCGCTCGTTCACTCCGCTGGCGCGCGAGATGGCAGCCAGGGTGGCATACTGGCTGCAGATCTGGAGCAGGGCGGCGGTGTCCAGATCCCACTCGAACTCGTAGTCCCCCTTGGCAAGCCAGTCGGGAACCTCCTCGTCCTCATCTTCAAGCAGTCCCTCGACGTGGAAGCGCAGGGTCTCGGGAACTGCTTCCTGTAATTCTTCAAATGTCTTGGCGGTAAGCACCACGGCACCGGGGATAATATCATCCAGGGCGGCACCGAAGTTCTTATCGAACCAGGACACGTGTACAGCAATCTTTTTCATAACAAATCTTTAAAAGTTAATAATATAAAGGTTGAACTTTAATTGTGAGACTATTGACAGTTAGATTGCCAGCATCCGGCAGGGTGGACTTATCATTTCCACCCCGCCTGCTTCCAGATGCTGTTCAACAGTTCTTGGCCCAGTACATCGCTGAGTTTCCCTCGAACTGTAACACGACCTTTCTTGGTCGGATGCTTGAATTGACGGTGGTCTCCTGACGTCTGTCCGCCCTTGATCTGGTACCAACCATCTGCTTTAAGCATTTTAATGATTTGTCTAACTGTATATCGTCTCATAAAAATATTAATATTTATTTTGACGATGCAAAGGTAGTAAAAGTAATACTATTTACCAAATATTTCGACAACTTTTTCTAAAAAAACGCGTCCCGTGGCGCTGATGAGCGGCACGGGACGCAGCAGGGAGCGGATGATTGAAGCAATTAGAAATGTCTTTCTCTAAATCGTGTCGGCGGCGGCACGGATGCGGTCGGACAGGTCATAGAGCGCAGCCTGCAGCTGCTTCGCCTCCTCGGGCGAGAACTCGTCCTTGCCGCCGTTGCCGTTGATGCCGTCCATCTTGTGATACAGCCAGGAACTCGACTTGCCGAAGTATCGGCGCGCGATGTCCCTCCATGTGATAGACAACAGGATGTCACTTAATCTCATCTTCATAGTTGTCTGGCCATTGCTAGTTTCTGTCTTCATAATGCTCATAGAATCGGTTAGTTAATAATAAATTGTGTTGGTTGGCCATTATAAAAAAGACCTTTTAAAGACCCCCACCGCTCGTGGCAGGGGTCGGATGATTACTCATCCACTGGAGGCATTTCGACTAATTTGTCGAACAGCTGTTCAGCGTACCAGAGCAGGTTTTCATATCCATCTGGATATGCTCGCCTGAGATTCCTAATTGCTTCTATCAGCTCGAGCTCCTCAGCATTTAAAAGAACTTTTGTCATAGATCATTTAATTGATTTTTGACACTGCAAAGGTAATACGATTTTTCGTATTACGTAAATATTTGTACGATTTTTCGTATTAATTATCGTTAAAAAATCCCGTAGGAGGGCATTCCCACGGGAAAAGTCAGCCTGCGAGCAGGCCTTAGTTCTTTTAAACGCACTGCAAAGTTGGGGAAGATATTGTAAATGTACAACATGTTTTGACGGAAAAATGTCAAAACATGCTGTAAAACATATTTTAAGTTGTCACTACCTTTGCTATTGACGCAAGTTTACTTGCGAAAGCCAGAAACTCAATCCTAGTGTTCGAAGTTCGCGCGTCAACAATAGTGTTATTCAAACAGAAATAAATCGAAGCGTGAACATTGTTTTTGTGCTTTGATGAGACAATAACGCCAGTTTGATTAGTAGATTGAATCTTGATATCCCTGATGTCTTGGGTCAGCAGTTCCGCAGTGCCGCAAAAAACGTCAGATTTCTCACGGGGATTATTAGCAATACCCGCCAGTTTCTCTTCATATCCCTCAACCGCCTTCCTCAACACTGAAATATCTTTTTCTGGACCTTTTCCCAAGTTATGTAGATGAAAAGCAGCGGGCGACAAGGAGCCGTCTTCTTCAAAAAACGAGGGAGTGAACAGAGCCCTAGTGACAACCTCGTCTCCACTCAGATGGTAGTTGCTGTCTTTCCCGGACATCAGTTAGCAATATCTCTCATTAAACTCACAACGACTCTTGCGTCAAAAGAGCAGTTTTCCTGACCACTCAACTGACCTTTTTCCTCAAGAAAATAGGTAAATAGTTCATCACCAATAAGGAATCCAGCCATTTTATCTTTACCCTTATAGTTGATATAGATGTCACCATTCACAGAAGGCGTTATCTGCCATTTGGAAAAGTCCCAATTAAACATAGCTTTTCCGATAGCCCTGATGTTATTGATTGCCATCACACTAATAGGCATTGCTCCATAACCATCCCAATTTTCTTTGAGCTGCGAGATCTTATTGAGTATCGATTCAATCTTTTTCAAACTAACATAAGTATCTGATATATTTCCATCTACTGTTCTCTGAGAGTAGAATGTATCGTAATAGCCACTTCTCAAACGATAATCAACCCATTCTCTTTGATGCACATGAAATTGCAGATTATTAGAATGAATGCCTGAGAAATCAAAACCACGTCCATTACAGGCTCCAAGAGACGTAGCGGCTAATGCAAGTCCTTCCAATACCATAACTCAATAAAGTGGTTTTAATTGTTCAAGTAATTCAGATTTCAACAGCGAATAGAATAAATTCTTCTCAGAATCATGAGCACGGTTCAAATCCTTAACTATAGTGTCCTTTTCGCAACCTTGCTCATAATTTTTATACGTATCGATATCTATTATTGAGCCCAACACGTCTTTTTCTTCTTTTTGAGAGAAGACAGTAGCATTTGGCGTATATTGCAACATATTCACCAAGTCTTTATCATCAGTTATTTCAGCGTTGATCAGGAAATTATGACATTCTTTGTTAGCCAATTTAAAATCAACAGCTACATTCTCGTGAATATCCTGCTCGAAGAAATTAATATATCTGAGACCCAAACGCTGAACTTTGCCGATTGTACCATAAACCTGTGTGATGATATTGTCAAATATCTCATAAAACCTACTCCAGCCAATATATGGAATATGGGAATTTACCGCAATGACACGGGGACCAATCTGTAACGAGCTATCGATACCATCAATACGAAACAGGGGTTTATATTTCAAATTGGGATCCCCGACCATTATCTCCAAAGGCATCTGAGATATGGGCAATGACATCACTTCACCAGGGAACAGCTCTTTGATTTGGCTATATACCATACCAAAAACGGCATTTGGATTGATGCCAGAATCAAATCTGACTTCGATAATGGCGTCAATAATTGGGCATTTCTCAAGTGACTTTGGTAATTGTGTCATAATTCTCAGTGTTTAAAGCGATTTCTTCATGCTGGGCGATATTTCGCCATGCAAAGGTAAGCAATTATTCTTAATTAATTAATTTATTTACATCGTAAATGTACTTTTTTGGTGGTAAATGCACCCTTTCGGCGGTAAATATAATACAAATATCATGCCAAAATGTCAAGGCGTGTTAAAATCCCGCCGCCCAGCGGCGACCGCTGCCAGGCTTTCTGAAAAGGCCTGAAACGCCGTGCTTCCAGGTGGTTTTCCCGTGGTAAATCGGTGGAACGATTTTGTTAAATTTCGTGATTTTGCAGAGAACGAAATTTGTTTTGGCTGAATATCAGCCAAATGGGGGTTTCAAAAGGGGCGATGAGCCCCTTTTGTCCGTCGGAAGACCCCCGCCCGCCCTACGGAGCGGGCGAGCGAGGGCACCCCACTTTTTGCGGAATATGTAAAAGGGTGTTAAAATTATGCTTTACAACGTATTTTCGCACCTTTGCACCCTGCCCGCCATCCACGGAGGAGGGGAGCGGGGAGGGCGAGCCGCCCGAATGCGCGGTGATGCGCTGGGCGTGCGTGCACGTCGGGCGCATCAATGTGATTGTGCGGTGCTATCACCATGCCCCGCGAATTGAGGCGTGATAGGGCGCACGAGCGCAGGCGCAAGCGGAAGCCATCCCTCTGTCCACTGAGCGAGCGAAATGGCAGGGGATGGCATTCGCCTAAGCCGTAGCGGTGCAACCGTCATGCCTGAATGAGCGGTGAGAGCCATCACCCACCCTTGGGGTTGCGACATGGCGAAGCGCGTGTTGGCGCACTGCTGGCCAGGTAGCCTAGCGAGTGCAGCGGATGAGTGGGTAGGTGGGCACCAGCAAAGATACCCCGAGCGCAGCGAAAGCCTGGGCTTGCAAGGTAAAGATACTAGCGAGGGATGAAGCGACGGATCTTGCCTTGTGAGCCGAGGCTGTGGGGTGTCTTTGCGGATAGGGGGCCACCGTAGCCTCTCAGTAGCGCAGCGAGCGAGCGGACGCCGCCGTGCAGTGCGCCATACCTTCAGAGCGCTTCGGGGCTTGGGGCGGGGCATGGGCTGGCAGCCGGCAAGCCGCGGGCAACGAGCGGGCGAGTTTGCTTGCGGCCTGTCGGCTGTCTGCCCTGGTAAGAAAAGAGGCAAGCCCTGCCACGATGCGACGTGGCGGGGCTTGCCGGGGCAAGGCGCGAAAGCCTTGCGGGACTGGAGGAAGAGTTCTCTATCGTCTGGGGTATTTAAAGTACCCGAGTACCAGGATCACGGCAGCCGCCGTGATGATGGCCACCGGCATGACCCAATCCATATTGGGAGGCTTGGCCACCGCTGTCATGTCGATGGTCTTATTCTCCTGCGCGATCAGCGAGGACGAGTCAGACGATGCAGTACGCTCTTGCGACCGAGCCGACAGGTTGCTCTCAACATAGTCAGACCTCCCGATAGCGGCATGCCTGGCCCTCAGGACAACCGCAGCGGCCTGTCTGTTCGGTTGTCCCGATGCGTGCCCGGGCATCACACCGGATCCAGCCGAGTCCACGTGTCCGGGGCAAGGCAGGATGATCATCTCGAAACTGTCCAGGTCCAGATGCAGGTCACTGAGCCAGTGAATCCGCGAAGCGGTTTCGCTGGCGCTATCAGTGACCGTCTGGACACTGTGCTGCTGTGTTACTTCCTGCGATGCGACTTTATGAGCACGGCAGGACGTGAACACCATCGGCAGCACCAGGACAGCGAGAATGACTAGCAAGATGATAACGATTGCGGTAGCGCAGGATTTGTAGCGATCTTCCATAATGACGAGTTTTAGATGTCAGCATATTCTTTGCGAGCGTCGAAGGACGGGCATGCCTTAGCGGCGAAGTCGCGATGTCCATATATCTTCGCTTGTGGATATTTCTTCTTCAGCAGCCTCAACAACTGCAGCAGGGATTTCTTCTGGGCTTCGGTGCGCGTGTCCTTGGGGCTCTTCATGTCCTTGGCCACGCCGCCGATATAGCACACACCGATGCTATGCTGGTTGTGCCATTTGCAGTGAGCACCGACAACACTCTCATCACGACCGGCATGGATAGACCCGTCTAGATACACCACGTAGTGGTACCCGACGTCCTTGAATCCCCGCTGTTTGTGCCATGCGCGGATGTCTTGTACGGTATGCGGCCTCCCCTCCGGGGTTGCGCTGCAGTGCACGATGATTTCTTTAATTGTCCTCATATTCTTCGATGTTATCTTCTATGATTTCAGGTTCTTCCGCATGCTGCGGATGCTTGCGTCGCTTAGGTTTGCGCTGGTCCACCACATAGGCTTTGAACTTATAGCGATAGTCTATGCCAATGAGCGAGCCGCTGAATGTGCATGCTTCGCCAAAGACGATGAGCACTGAATCGTGAATCACGCCAGGCGGAGGCAAGATGAAGCCAGCGATCACAAGCCCTGTACCGACCAGGAACACGATGACCGCGATGGCGAGTTGGATGTTTAACTTAATCTTTTCCATTGTTGAAAGAATTGGAAAGTTCAGAAGAAATACCCAGGTGATTTCTTCTCGTTCTTGAACCGCCATTTATCCTCGAAGAGTTCCGCAACCGGGTCGTCCTTCCACACCTGGTAAAGCGAGTCGTTCTCGCGGATAACCTGCACGCACCTGTCGAGCCGTGCGAACAATCGCCGTCCCGAGCAGATCTCTTCCAGGATCGTCGCACGGACATTCTCTGCCAGCGTGATTTCGTCCGACGTGCCGTTCGGCGTTTTGGCCAGCGCCAGCCTCAGTCGGGCCGAGATTGCCTGGCCGAGCCATTTCTCGCTGTAGGCCTGCTCTATGGGCTTGGCCTTGAGCCTCAGCGTCAGCCATCCTTTCCACCTGTCGCCCGATGCCATGCAGTTCTGCGGCACCGGGTCTGCCGTGTAAGACGAGAAGAACGACGAAGCGAGCCATTGCCCCCTTTCCGAGCCCATCCATTCCTCATTCACCCTGAGCAGCATCAGCAGCGCCCCTATTGCCTGGTCCCTTCGCTCTGCGAGCGACGCTGCGAGCCGGTCCACGCGCTCCTTGCTTGCAGGCGCTACGTTGGCATTCGACACGACACCGAAGCCGTTAGGCGTGAGTATGAGGTCGAGCGAAGGCAGCGAGAGGCGGAACGCCTCGTTGGCGATGATGGTTGCCGCGAGTCTCCAGGCTTTCCGCCATCCGTCCGCGATTCCCCTCATCATAGGCTCGCCGACGATTTCGTCCTGTAGCCATTGTTCGGTGACTTCCAACCGCGAGGATATCTTGTCGAACAAGGGCGTTTCGCCCTCGACCGTTTGAACCGTATTCGGTATGAGCGCCATGAGCGCGTCGTTGTCAACGATTATCGTCATGATCAATTATTTTTTTTGTATTCCAAGCAAATTTAACGTCTTCACCCCACACATTAAAAGACAGGCGGCGCTTCCCAGCGTGCCTGTCCTCGGTCTCACATAAGGAAAACACATTGTTATAACCCTAATTATTGATTCACTCAAGCCATTCCTCGTCACGGTACACAAGATCCGTGTACGTATCGAGTGCTATTTGGAAGTATGCGCACGCCGCCCCAGCGGCGAAGTACCTTTCAATCTCCGTAAACTGCACCCTCGGGTCGAGGTAGAGCGTGCCCTGGTTGATTCTCGTCCTCTCCTTGAACAGGTGTGACATGAACTGTCTGAAGAGTTCCCGCATTTCATCCATGCAGGCCGCTCTTGCCGCCATATCCCCGATCCTGTGCCTCTTCATCAGGAACACCGTCTTGACCCTCCTGGTGTGCGGTGTGTTGTTCATTTCCGTATATCCGGGCGAGATGTCACTGACGCATACGGCGGCGCGTGAGGACTGCACCGTTGCTATGTATTCCTCCAGCCCGTCGAGCCCGCTGACCGAGGCAAACATGTACCCCTGCTTTTTCGCCAGCCTGTTACGGCTGGTCAGGTGACGGAAGTACCCCGTGGCGTCCCAGTTGTAGTTTCTTTTGTCCATTCCGTTATCTCCTATTCTTCATTTTTTCATTCAACTCTTCGGCCTCCCTGGCGATATTATCCAGTTCATTGAGTGCCCTCCAGAGGTTCATCTTCAGCACCTGCTCCTCTTTGGTGATATCCCCTTTGGTAAGCGCCCTTATCTGGTTATTCATCGCGTCGTTCATTTTCTTCGACAGCGAGCGTGAGTCACCGATGAGGTTGTTTGCCTGCGACGTGTCGCGGAAAAGGTTCGGGAACTGTTCCGAGAACGCCGTTTTAACGGCAGTCCACCAGTAGAAGACATTCATTTTCTCCGCCTGATTGAGCGTGATCTTGTCGCTTCCGTACAGCATCTGCCCCATTTCATTCAGCATTTGATGCCGTTGCGTGTGGAGGAACCCCTGGTAGAGGTTTTCGACGTAGAGGTATGTCTGAAGGTCGAGGTCCTTGAGCAGCGGGTCACAGGCCTCGTGCCTCTTGATTCTGGAGATGCGCACGGGCCTTTTGGGCACGTCGTCCAGGAAATCGAGTGTCCGTATCGCCCCTGCAATAGTTTCCGCAGTAACCAGGAATTCTTCCTTGTCCATGGTGACGAGGTAACCATCGCCGTATCGGCACAGCAACTTTATCTTACCGAAGCGGAACAGGCAATAGGTCTTGATTTGCGCTGCTGCCAGGTTTTCCGCGATCAGGTTGAACACGTAATACAATTGCTGGTCTTGGAGTTCTGTCCAGTCTTTCGGCAGTATTACATTCATCTTCTCCATCATTCTCAAAGGAATACAGTTTGTCCGTTGACCTCAAAGATACACACATCCCTTATTCTCCGGATTTCACGGGACGCCAGGATCTTCACGGTCCTGGTGCCGTTGCGGAAATCATACCTGAGCCCCACGCAGCGCTTCAGGTGCATCACCGAGCCATCCTTTTTCCAGACCTTCATGTCCACCGGATCGCCGCTGTCGATGAGTTTTCTCGCCGTCGATATATGGATGCCTGGTGTCATGAGAACTGATAACTGTGAGGAGGAACCGTGAACACGTTCGCCACCTCTTGCCGGTATGCGATAGAGTGGCGCTGGTCAGATTCCGTGAAGGTAAATTTCATCGAATTCATTTCCGCATTATTATTGCTGCATGCCGCCTCGCCATCCGTGACTACGACGGGTGTGCCGTCTAGCAGGCGGACGTCCGGCGACGTTATCAACTGGTCCAACCAGTCTGCCTGTTCAAACGATAGTGGGGCCGTCTGCACCTCGTATGAAGTGGCCGTCCTTCGGTCGTAGATCGCCAATTTCCCGCCGACCCGCGCGATTTTCCTTCCATCCTCCGTTTTTCTGTTGACGGAGGCGCACAGGTAAGCCGACTCCCGCACGTTGAAGGCGTTGAGGAACTCGAAAGCCAGGTGCGGTTTTCTGGCGGGGCGGTAATACTCCATGTGCCGTTCCCCGACCGATACCGTCACGGCGATGATGTCTCCCGCACCACCGATTGCCGACCTCAGTGCCTCGAGCGAGAATTCACAGACAAACAGATTGGTCAGCGAGGCGTTATATGACGCCTCCAGGTCGACATCTTCAGACGAGACCTCCCCCTGCGCGTCAACGAAAGTGACGTGCATGGACGGGTTGGGCGGTGTCCCATTCGGATGAACGAAGAACAGCCTTTCGACGGTATCGCCGTCCGTAGGAAGCACTTTAGCCGAGATTGTCGACAGGAAATGCCGGAGCAGGAAGCGTTCCAGTCCACCATCCGGCAGCGCCAGCGTCTTTTCACAGAAGAGTACGGTTATTGAGGCGTCGGCTTGCCAAGCCGTCCCCTGCAGGTGCTGGATCTGCAGCGGGTACATCCTTGCGATGGCCATGTGCCTCATATATCGTTCGACGAGTTCACGCGTCTCATACAGTGTAGCCTTGCCATTGACGGCGGCCAGCGTCGTGTCGATGACCGTTTGTCCCGGATGCTGATAGAACAGCCTGACGCGGACATCTTGTCCGTCAGTGGTCCAGGTCAGATCCTCAAGAGCGAACGAGAACACGACCTGCTGCATCGATGTTGTCATTGACGTGGCCATTATTCCTCCTCCCCAACTTTTACCTGTTTAGCGTCGGTGTTTTCGTCCAGCGTCGTCAGTTGGATGAACGGCACCTCCACGCTCACACCCTTCCAGCCGTTGAATCGGCAGATGATATGATGCACGGTGAACAGCAGGTCGTGGTAGGGCTTCTGCAGTGCTTGTGCGATGGTGTAGAGTTCGCGCTTGTCGCTGCCAGAGTTGTTACTCTGCGACTTTCCGGGCACACTGCCGACCAGGTTGCTGTGCACCTGGAGCGTGAAGCAGATCATATTGACCGCCTCCTGAATGTCGCTCTCCCAGTCACCCCCCTGCTTTGTTGTGTCGATTTTCGTTATCTGCACCTCGTGGCACTCCTTGCCGTCGGGCGTTGTGTAGAAGTTGGCGAACCAAGTCTTTCCCGAGTTCTCCGCCCCGGCGAGGAAGTCGAGGATTTCCGACTTCGCCTTCAGCATGCGCTCCCGCTGTTTCTTCGGATCCGTAATCCCTTCCTGTCGGTACAGCCTTTCAAAATACTTGTCCGAGATTTCCACGAGATACTTAATCGGCGCCGAGTTCTTGATTTTTCCTTCCTTTGCCACGCCGATCAACTGCTTGATGTTATACCAACGAGAGCGGAAGATCGCCGCCCAGTACGGAATCGGGTAATAGGTGTGGTCAGCGGTCGGCACACGTGTGACGATGGCGAATTTCCGTTCTTTCGTATTCTTCTCCATCCTGCCCATCAGGTCGGCGTACGGGCTTATTTCATCGAGCAGTTCTATCTTCTCAATGTCCTGTTCACGCGTGACGGAATCTCGCCACATCGCGTAATATACTCGTTTGATCTTTCCCTGCCTGTCCGCTTTCGCGAAGCGGCAATAGCAGGCCTCTTTCCTGACGAGCCTGGCGATGGACTTGCCATCATTCGACAGGATGATAACGCTTACGGCGAAGCCCCAGTGCTTCAAGTCCTGCGCGACGCCGAGGAAATACTGCGGCAGTGAGTTTTCGATCAGCCACGCATCTACCTTTTCCCTGACCTCCTGCGAAACCTTGCCGGTGTTGTACCGCAGTCCGCTACCATAGCACATCTGTGCGTTCCACAGCAGGCAGGTTGCCAGCGTCTCGTCCTGTTCTATCAGATCCATGATGTTGTACGGCATCATATTGTCCGCGCCCCAGGGCATGTACTCCTCCCTGTCGTTGATTCTCACGGGCACGATATCCGTGTCGTCACGGAACACGGCGGTGCCGTCCCTAACCAGTGCCGCAGCCGCATGCACGCCAGGCAACGTCTCCACAGACGGTTGCATGTATCTTTCGTAAGCCATATTCTATGCCTTGTAAACTTTATACTCGGCCCATTTCATGTCATAGACCGTAACCATCGCCCCATAGTTGTTGTCGATATGCTCGACATCCGGCACGATGCCCTCGTCCCATACGAGTCCATCGGGCCAGTTGATTTGCACGCACTGTTCGAAATTGTCCGTGCTGAATATCATTCTGTGCACCGACGCCCCGCTGTTTGCGGGCTCGAGCACGACGTTGACCACATCCGAGTCGACGATCATCCTCGCCAGTTTCCCGTTTGGGACCGTATAAGTCTTGCGCGTGTTGTTGTTCTTGCGTACCTCCACGACCTGCATGGCGTAGTTCGGATCCGTCATTGCCGGAGAGAAAGCGCTACCCGTCCATCGGTACAGCACATTCGTGTCGGTGTGGCAGTACACGACATTCTTTGATGGGACACCCATGTTCACCGATTCGGTGTCACTTTTCTTGTACCAGATCTTACCGCTGTCGAAATAGAAATCACCCGTCGCCAGGTTGTCCAGTGTCGTTTCCGCCACATTCCTGATCATCACCTGTGGCGCTTGAGCCGCGGGAACTCTTCCCGCCTCATCCAGTGCGACGACCCCACTGCCGGGCAACGCGTCGAGTTTATCCTTGTCTTTTGCCGACATCAACCCTGCCCTTACCGAAGACACCAGCGGCAGAGTCCTACTGCAAAGCGTATCCCCGTTAGCGCCCTTGAACACCAAGTTGATGCCCGCCGTGGTATACTGCAGGGAAACGGAAGTTAATTTGCTGTCTTCAGCCAGGCCTGCGGCGTCCTCGATCTTCTGGAGCGTTTGCGGCAGAACGATGCCAGCCCGGGACGCGTCCGCCACGGGGACAACGACACAGATCGCGTTGTGCGCAGACTGTTTGACGGTGAGCGTCATTCCATCTTCCGCCGCCGCGAACTCCACCAGCACTATCTCCTTGCCGTTGGCCGAGGACACTGCATTACTTGCGGCCTGTCTGGCGGCATTTGCGGCCGACACCGCACCGTTTACCGCCGTCATGATGCTGACGACGTCTTCCTCCGGCACAGTCGACAGCGCCTTGATCAGGTCAACGACGGCCTGGAGCAGGTTGCCAACCCGCACAGGCGTGACCGAGTTGGGTGACGTCTCCGTTTTAAGCGACAGGATCGACTCGTCTATTTGTGATGTATCTGTCATGTTTTTGAGATTTTATTTTGTCCGTTCAAGAATATTGTCTAATTTTGTAGCGGTCGTTATGGAGAAATGCCTGATATCTGATAGACGTTAAGCAACCATACACGACCTTTTTTCATATACCGCTCACCCTCACAGCAGCGATCACCGCCGGCTTCTCTTTGTTGAAGCGCAGCCTCATTGGCCTTGCCACTTTCGACTTGTAATTCTTCCTCACGATGCGACTGCAGACGAACCTGCCCCGATAACTTCTCGGGAACGGATTTTCCGCGATGTTCAACCTTGTCAGTTTACGCCCAGTTCCATGGCCCCCAAGCGCCGGCTTCTCCATTGCCATGACGAGACGTTTGCCGAGTTTTTCGCAGTCCTTGATTTTTTGCGGATCACAGCATTCCTCCTTTTTCATCACAATTGCCATGCTGCCTACTCTCCCGCTAGTGATAAAATCACTGTTTTCCATTTCGCTCTCAAACATACGAATTATGACTATTCTCCTGGAAGGGAACTCGACAATATACTTCACTTCCTTCACTATAGCCCAGATGCATGCCCTAGCCGATTCGATCACAGCAGGCAAATTCAGTCGCACGATATCCCCAACAGAGATCCAATTTCGCGGGAACATACCCACCGGCTCGAGTTCCACTTCCGCGGTGTTTTTATCATTCATAACCGCAATGGAGTAGATTCGCGCCTCCGTTCCCATCCCCTCTTCATAGTGCAGGCCCCACGACTTGTGTAGCAAAAGCGTGTCGTGCACATATCTCGCGCTGATGTCGGCGACGCACTCTGCTTCGCCCCTGTTGATGGTGAAGTACGGTGACCTTGTCGCCGTCGTCCGCTTTTTGCCGACACGGCAAGCCTCGATCATCTTAGGGATGTCCAGTTGCCCGTATTGGTTGAGCATTTCCTTTGTGATTGTCACCGAAACGTCCTCTCTTCTGGAAACCTCGTAGATCATGATTATCGGGTTTTCCCTGCCAATCTCCGCAGGATCCACCTCGAGGCTCGCCCTGTAGTCCACCTGGCTGAGTTCATGAGTTGACATGTTGAAACACGACACAAGCACACGCCTAGCGAATTCACCCGCCAGATCGACCGTGCCTTGTCCCATGTCATACCTGCTGCTCACTTTCACCATCACCGTCCTCTCGAAGTGATAAGTCTCACCCACCTGGGGCTTGAACGGGATGCACCGGTGCACTATGGGGCGGGTGTCACGCCGCTTGGCGGCATCCGTTCCACTATTCTCATTAACTTCCACCCAAACGACGTATCCCGGGAATATCGCCGCGCCGACGTTCTCAATGCCCGAGGTGAACTCCACGTTGTCAGGCATTCCGGCCTCGAGCGCCGTTTCCGTGATTTCCACAGCGTTTGAGGCTTTGTATTCCAGCGGACGGTTGTCATCGTCTGCGGTTGTCACGACAAGGGCGTACACGCCTTTTTCCAGTGTATTGTCAAATTCCGCGAGCGCCCTGTTTCCCGTCACCCGCGCTTTCACTTTTTGCCTGCTCGTGCCTTTCACGAGCGACACCATGACGTCACCTGACGGGTTGAACTTCACTACATCAATCGACTTCTTCCCATCGACATATGTAATATACCGAATTTCCATCGGGATGCTCAGTGTGAGCATGTTTCCTTGCGGATGAGTTATGATTGCCATATCTGAATTATGTTTTTGACAAAATTATCATGTTTTACTGTCAGACGAAAAGACAAGAAAAGAACGAGCCGGTTGTCTCCCGACAACCGACACGACCAAATCGATTCATTAACTATAAAGAAATTATGCACTTTCATCGCTGTAGGGAGGGGCGGACTCGAACCGCCCAGTTTTTAGACACCCGAAAGGGTGGATTTTGCGCTTAGACAATTAAAACCTGTTTCCTTTGTTATTATTTGTTTAATTAAAACCTGTCTCCCTGCCAATCAGTTCACTTACTTAACCTCATTAACACCTCCTTTCTTTGTTTTGACTTCATCGAAAGTCATATCAACTTCATATTTTACTGGACTATTTTCCCAGGTTATTTTAGGGAAACGGTCTTTTGGTAGTATCCACCATGAGACCTTTTTCCCTGCTATGGTACCAGGCATGAAAAACTTGTCCATTCTTTTTGGTTTAGCGTTATACATTGATAAATCGCCATTTTTGTCTCTAGCAATCCAAACTTTCATTTCTCGCCTCCTTCCTTTACTTCTATTATCTGAAACTCCAGATACGGTTTTCCAGAAAGGCTCTCTATGAAAATCCTGTCATCGGTCTTCTGGATGTGATACGCACTGTCTAAAGGCTCCCAGTTGTTCCGCCGAAGGAATTTTGTTTTTAACGCCTCTTGGTAGATACTATTAAGCAGATTCCTGCATTCGGATCTACAATCACATGGCTCATAGTAGAATTTGGGCACCATCATGCACAGGGCAAGAAGCCCCTGGGTCAGTTTTTTATGGTCTGTTCTTTGAATTTTATATTTCATAATTCTTCAAATTCTTTTTCATATTGTCTTAGTTCTTGCTTTGCAAATTCTTTGATCTTCCAAAATGTCGTTGGAATGTCCCCTGCCCAAATAGTCCGTTCTCTCGTTTGGGCGTTTAAGATCACGTTGTAAGTAATTTTAATTTGGCAACCCTTAACACTACTGATGTCTGAGGGAAACACTTCAAGAAAATCCTTGATGTTCTTAATGATCTCGGCGAGCTCATTTCCCCTTTGAAGTTTCTCGTTATCCAATGTTATCGTCGATTAATTTATAGAGTTGTATAAGTTTAAAATCGATATCATCAAGTTTCTCTTTTAATCCCTTGATGTCTATTTGGATATACTCATAGTTGAGTTGTAACTTAAACAGCAGGAAAGCCAACAGCACTACAATGGCAAGCAGCAGGAACGCGATTATTATTAACACCTTAATCATTGCTTCACCTCCTTTCTGCCCCACAGCACAATATTGCTGAGCCTTGTTTCTCTCTGTGAATGTTTGGGCTCACCAAGAGGCCTGTATCTGATTGATTCATCTCTTTCCAGGAAGTCGAGAAACTCCACGAACTTGCAGTTCGGGTATGTCTCGCACTTGAACATGAGCAGCAGCACGTCGCCTTCCAGGCAATGTTTCAGTTCGTCGGGCTGGCGGTTGACAATATAGTCACGTCCTTTGATTCTCACTTTCGCTTCCAATAGTTTCATATCGCTTTGATTTTAAATTTGCCAATAATAATCTCGTAGCCGTTTTCCTGCTGCTCCAGCAGATATCCTTTGACGATGTCGCAGTTCATTGGCTCCATTTCTTTACAGCCTCGTCTTTCTCGTTTCTGGCAGTCTTTGCAGAAGATATTGACTAGTTCTTGGTTGTTCTTATATGCAAGTGCTTCCATCAGAACAGGGTTAATTGGCGTTGTTTGAAAATTTCTTCTTTCACAGCATGCTCTTGCTCTTGCGTTAAATCTTGGTTTACCAGGATTCTCCCCAGCGCATAGAGCATGGCATGGCGTTCGCTATTGGCGTAGCCTTTTTCTTTGCCGGGTGCGAGAAAGATGCCGCCTGACGGCGTTTCAATATCGTACCCGATAAAGAACTTGAACGGAACTGGGTTGGCGATTATAATTCTGATGCGCCATCGTTTTTCAGTTTCATCTTCCCAAACTTTTTTGGTGACTGTTTTCCATTCTTTAGGATTACCAGGCACCGGTTCCGCTGACCTGATGAGCAGGTCGTCATAAGGGTTCATTGATTTTGATTCTTCCATAATTGTCAATATCAAAAAGGTTCATTCATTGCATGTTGTGTATCGTAGATATTGAAGTATTCCACGCCACCCGACTTATCATCGCCGCCGATGAAGGACTCCCCCTCATGGTTGGCGATCCACAGTCGGAAGGATTTGCCTTCCGCATTGAGTTTGTTCGGGTTGAAGTGGTACCCCTTGAACTGGCAGTACAGTTTCAATTTCGTTTTGAAGTTCGCTGTACTGATGCCCGACCGTTGGTCAGGGAAGTGTTTCTTGAACTCGTCGAACAGCGTAGAGCGAGGAATGCGAGAATTTATCTGATTGTTTGACGGTTCAAAGTACACCTCAGCCCATTGGTAGATAGACTCTGACATCTGCTGCCTCAGTGTGCGCTGCATGATGTCGTGCATGGGCGGTGCCACCACTCCCTGGCCGGGTCTTGCCCAGCCATTCCGCATCGACGAGTAATAAAGGAATACGCACTCGATCATCAGCGAGTAGAACATATTCCACTGTTCGTCATCCCAGTCGTCGAAGAACTGATGGCCGAACACATCGAAAGGATGCCTGGTGTCGTTGAAATAATTCGAGAAACCGAGATAGACGATACGCTCCATTGAACTTCTCGACTGGCTCCCGTTGATGGCGTGATTCGTCGCGATATATATTTTCGGCGACTTATCCCCATCGATGGCATATCGCGCACCGCCCTTGATGTTCACTGACAGGTCGCCCGTTATGGCCACATATAGGCGCTCAAACGCGAAGTTCACCGGCACATCATCGAAAAAGATGTTGCGGGTGCGAGGCGTTACAAGGTTAAACATGAAGTCATCATCATTCTTCGTGTTGCGTCCATCCACCTTTGCCTGCTTCATCACGAACTTCAGCGCCTCACCGATGAGCGACTTACCCGTACGGCCATTTGACTGTCCCACATCGCTCATCTCGCCATCCATCGCTATCACCGCTTTAAGTTCAGTTTTGAACTTATAATCCGTGAGCAGATAGCCGATGGCCGTAAGTTTATTGAGCAGGTGCTGGTTAAATTCCTTAATCTCCTCAGCCGTTTGCGGGCCTCCCTTCTGCCACCAGAAGTCAGACGTGCAACAGAGGAAACGGAAGAAGTCACAGCGTTCCCCATCAGGTGTAGGCACGACCTTGAAACTGTTCTTAACAGGGTCAACTGCCACTTGTTCGATGATGGGGATGCGATGCAGTTTGTGTTGAATCACCCTATCCTCCCACACTGCACCCTGAGACAGTTTGTCGTCCTTGATGCCCTCAGGAGTCACAGTGACCATTACATTTTTGAAGTAGAACTTCTGCTGGTATGGGGTATATTCATCGAAAATATCCTCCATGATCGACAGACGTTCCAGTTTGTCAGCCGACAGGTCGTTGCTCAGCCGGGCGGCAAAATGGTTGCGGACCGTCGGGTCTTTGCTCGTCATCACGATGTAGTCCCAGACGAAACTGCGCATTTTCGCGCCTGTGACCACACGGACGATGCCATCATCATTATGGATAAACTTATATTCCCCGTCGGGGAGGTCAGCCGTATGGCATCGGCAGAAGCCCGCCTGTTCAATGAACTGCAGGGCCTCGAAAGTTTCGAGGGATACTGTCTTGCCCCCATTTTGTTTTTCGTTCACCGTCCAGAACTCACGGTCAGCCATCACCCTAGAGGCCAGTTCCACCTTACCCTCCTCGCTCACCTTGTATTTGAACTGGTTGAACTTGAACAGTTTTAGCGGTTGCAGCCGCTCCTTGTTTTTATTATAGAAGCCTTCTATGTCATTCAGCAGCCAGTAGTCCATGATCTGCAGGTCGCTGCTGGTCGATATATTGTAGATCGAGCAGTAGGAGCCGACGCCATCATGGGCATGCAGGGCGAAGTCAATATCTTTCGCAAGTTCTTCCTCTTTCCCCTTGAGGGTGCCCACGAGCAGGTCGTCGATACCCTTGTCGCCGTGCTCGTTGTTATTGATGTGTCCAAAGAAAATATCAACATTGATGCCGAGGTTGTGGAGGGATGCCACATATTTTTTGAACTTGATTGCCGCTTTAGCGAACATGCGAGGGCGGTAGTCCACCGCCTCGTCAGGATTGAGCTGTTTCGACAGGTCATTCCAGTCTGAGTCAAAAAGCAGCACGACGTTTTTGACGTGGCAGCGCTGCACGACATACTGCAGATCCTGCGGCAACCCCGACTCTTTGTTTCCTATGTTGAAGATGCCTTGTATGGCCAGAGAAGGGATGCCATGTTTGCAAGCCTTCTCGGCCTTCTTCTCCCCTTCCTGGATGACCAGTGTGTCTATTGGCGTTGACTCATTGTACAGGTCGCGGATGCGCTGCGGGATATAGAACCGCGTGGGCGCATCTTTTGGCGACATGTACTTATTCTCACGCCTGCTACCCTCAGGGGTGTGCAGAGACGGGTTTGACCATCTTATTCGGATGTATGGTCTGAGTGCGCCACGAGCGCCGCGAGTGGCATACTGCTGCAGGTAACCATCCAGCCCGAAGTAGTAAATCAGCATCTCGTCATCGCCAGTGTGGACATTGCCGCTCCTGTCAATGGATCCCCTTACAAAAGGCGAGGAACAATGTTCCACTGTTTCGCCCTTTACCACTTCTTTCCATGTAGCCATCACGTCATTTTGCGTAAGTCCGCTAGCCTCCAGTTGCCGTTCGACGAACGGTTTGATTTGCTTTTGCCCTTTGCCAGCCCGCTGCCGTTTCTCTGGTAGCAGCACCATACCGCATGCGCTAGCCGTTTTCTCTACTGCCTCGATGAACCGTTTCGGATCATCGTTGCATTCGTAGTACATTGTTGCAGCCAAACCGTTTGCCAGCGAGAATCCGCAACTGAAGCAGTGAGCAAGGTTTTTCCTTGACGTGTGCGTCACGCACAAACCTTTCTGCTTGCCATTTTTTTTGCCTGACGCGCCGCATTTAGGGCAGGGCACGTACGACGTTGTCTTATGCGTGTCGGCACCAGGCACGCAGTACCTGATGTCTGCATCCCTGCGGAGCCGTTCAATTGCGTCTTGCGAATAGTATTCCGCCATAACGATCCTCCCTTCATGCAATTACCTTGTCGAAAATTTCCTCTCCCACAATTTGCTCAATGCGGATTTTATACAGTTCCTGGATCCTTGACAACCCTTTCACCCAGTTATGCACCGTGTACCTGGGTACCAGGCAACCATTTGATATTTGTGTAATCCAGTACGATTTTTCATGCTGGCTGAATTGGTTAAGGAAGTCACGCAGTGCTTCCGAGTCTTTGCGGATTTTGTTATTTTTTTCGTTCATTTTCTTGCTTATTTGAACCCATCGTGTTAATTTTACCGCGACAAAGATAATATTAACGCCGTAAATCTAACCACTTTGGTTAAGAATTAACATTATATTTAAGATTTTTTAAACTTTAGGTCAAGATGAAGCACATTGGTAACACCGTCAAACGCCTTATTGAAGAAAAAGGACTCAAGAAGGCGCAGTTTGCCCTAGACATTGGGCTTGCTCATGCAGAGAGTTTGTCTCGGATATTCCGAAGCGAGTCTGTGCAGTGTGATATGCTAGAGAGGATATGCAGGGTGCTTGACGTGCATCCGGCCTATTTCTTTGACGATTCGGACGCCCCCACAGCGAAAGCCCAGGCGAGCACGGTCATCGGTAACGCCAGTGCTAGTGCCATAGCGCAGTCAGGCGAGATGGCCACGCTACGCGAACTGCTTGCAGAGAAGGAGCGTACTATTCAGATTTTGCTTGGCAAAATCGGGACAAAAACGGGACAAGATGCCCTATAATTCGCCCTTTGTCCTTGTTGATTATCAACCAGTTATGAACGCAAAATGGTGTGAAACAAATCCTCTCACCCCGACTCAAGCACAAGAAAACGAGTTGAATATCAACTCGTTTTCTTTTTTTATCAAGCGATGATATAGATGTTGGCCCTGACCCTGCGGGGCTAATGCGAATTTCACGAATGGTTTTAAATATTTTTCGTGAAATACGTTTTTCTTAGCGAAATTAGCATTAAAAAACTTTTCAGGGTCAACTGCTTTTATTATGCATATCTGGGACACGGGAACGGCTCTTTTGTCCCGTTTTTTGTCGGCAGGAATGATGTTTTGGTCTAGAATATTTGTTTGACTTGATTGAGTTGATTACCTTTGCGATAACAATCAACTTGCCAATAATATCGCAGAGAAATGAACGCCGACCTGAACAAGACAAAACCTAAATACCGCAACCTGATGTTGCACGTGCTCTGCTGGGCTGTGCTCATCGTTGTGCCTGTGTTTTTCCACAGTTCAGATGACCCGTGGCCCATGGTGTGGAACCGCTACACGCGATGGCTGGGCACCCCGGTGGCCTATTTGCTGGTCTTCTACATCAACTACCTGTATCTGGTGCCGCGCTTCCTGCTCAAGAAGCGCGACTGGAAGATGTTCCTGCTCGCCAACGTGGGCGTCATCACCTTGGGACTGCTCACCATGGACTTGTGGCATCTCGTGAGCCAGAACCTGCTGCCCGAGTTGCACAACAAGGTGCAGAACGTCCCCCGACAGCGTCCCTCTCGCGTGCTGCGCTACTTCTGGGCCGTGCTGACGCTGTCGATGTTTGTGGCCCTCACGGTCGCCGTGCGCATGATACAGCGCTGGCAGCACATCGAGGACGTGCGCAAGGAGGCCGAGGCCGCCCGTGCCGAGGCCGAATTGAGCAACCTGCGCAACCAGTTGAACCCCCATTTCCTGCTCAACACGCTCAACAACATCTATGCCCTGATCGCGTTTGACCAGGAAAAGGCTCAGGTCGCCGTGGGCGAGTTGAGCCGACTGTTGCGCCACGTGCTCTACGAGAACCAGCAGGATTTCGTGCCCCTGTGCAAGGAGGCCGAGTTCATGAAGAATTACATCGAGTTGATGAAAATACGCGTCACCAACAACGTGAAGATCAATGCCAACTTCAATGTTCAGCCCAATGACTCGACGCCCGTCGCTCCCCTCATCTTCATTTCCCTGATCGAGAACGCCTTCAAGCATGGCATCTCGCCCCAGGGCACCGGAGTGATCAATATTGACCTGTCGCAGGTCGATGGCGACATCACCTGTGAGATTCACAACACCTGCTATCCCAAGCGCGAGAACGACAAGAGCGGGTCGGGCATCGGGCTGGAGCAAGTGAGCCGCCGGCTGGAACTCATGTACCCCGACCGCTACACGTGGGAAAAGGGCACGAGCGAGGACGGCAAGCAGTATTATTCCATCATCACCATCAAGAAGAATTGACCATTATGATTATCAAGTGTGCGATTGTTGACGACGAACCGCTGGCGGTCGAACTGCTGGCAAGTTATGTGAATAAAATCCCGTTTCTGGAACTGTGCGGCAAGTATAACAATGCCACCGATGCCCTGCACGGCATCGGCGAGAAGCCCGTCGACCTGCTCTTCCTCGACATCCAGATGCCGGAACTCAACGGGCTGGAATTGAGCCGCATGGTACCCGAGAACACGCGCATCGTGTTCACCACGGCATTTAACCAGTATGCCGTCGATGGGTTCCGTGCCAACGCGCTCGACTACCTGTTGAAGCCCATCAGTTATGCCGACTTTCTGGAGGCGTGCAACAAGGCCCTGCAGTGGTTTCAACTCGTGCAGCAGAGCGAACAGTCGGCCACGCCCCCCCAGGCCGAGGAGGAACCGCGCAGCATCTTTGTCAAGAGCGAGTACAAACTGCTGCAGATCAACCTTGACGACATCCGCTACATCGAGGGCTTGAAGGACTATGTGAAAATCTATACCGAGCAGTCACCCCACCCCATCCTGTCGCTCATGAACATGAAGGCCATCGAGCAGATGCTGCCCACCTCCCGTTTCATCCGCGTCCACCGCTCGTTCATCGTGCAGAAGAGCAAGATACGCGAGATTGAGAGGAACCGCATCGTCTTTGGCGACGTGTACATTCCCATCGGCGACAGTTACAAGCAGGTATTCCAGGAGTTTATCAACGCCAAGTGACGGTTGCCCGCCTGCCAACTTGTCACAGAGTAATTATCCCACGAAAAAATTTGCGTAATTAAAAAAATATTACGTTATTTGCATTATTAAAAATTAATAATGCTTTACAGATAATTCCCTATGGCAAGCAAGAAGGCGACAAAAATTAAGAATCCATTTGTAAATCAGGGATATATAAGCCCGGAATACTTTTGTGACCGTCAACAAGAGACTGACGTGATGCTCAATCACTTTGAGAATGGGCGCAATATCACACTGGTTTCTCCGCGTCGCATCGGCAAGACGGGCCTTATCAAGAACCTTTTTTACCAGATAGAGCGCAAGAACAAGAATTCGATATGCCTTTATATCGACATCTTTGCGACTAAAAACCTGCGCGATTTCACCGAGATGTTCGGCTCGGTAGTCTTCAACGGCTTTGCCAAGAAGGAAAAAAACTTTTTCCAAAAGGCTGCGGCCCTGCTGGGCAGCCTGCGGCCCGTCTTCAGCAACGACCCCTTCACGGGCGTGCCCAAGATGACGATTACCGTCGATCCCTCCCGGTCGCAAATGACCATCCAGCAGATTTTTGAACTGCTGTCGGCCAGCCGCCGCGACATCTACATCGCCATCGACGAGTTCCAGCAGATCGCCAACTATCCCGAGACCGGCACCGAGGCCCTGCTGCGCTCCCACATCCAGTTTGCCAGCGGTGTCCATTTCATCTTTGCCGGCAGCAAGTTCCGCCTCATGGCCGAAATGTTCGGCTCACCACAGCGCCCCTTCTTCCAGAGTACTGAGATGATGGACCTCAAGCCGCTCGACCGCGAGGTGTATTACCGGTTTGCCAATCAATTCTTCGAGAAAAAGCGCGGTAGCCTCGACCAGGCGACGTTCAACCGGCTGTATGATCTGTTTGAAGGTCACACGTGGTATATCCAGAGCGTGCTCAACCGTCTGTATGACAACTACCTGCACGTCAAGTCGATGGATGAAGTCAACCGCGAGATTGTCCACCTGGTGGACTCCCGCTCGCCACAGTATGAGAGCCTCGCCCAGTTCCTGTCGTCCAACCAGTTCAACCTCTTGAAGGCCATCGCCAGCGAGGGCATCGTCGCCGAGCCTATGGGCAGCAAGTTCATCAGCAAGCACAACATGGCGTCGGCCAGCATCGTGCAGTCGGCACTGCGGGGCCTCATGGACAAGGAGATTGTCTATCGCACCCCGCGGGGCTACATCATCTATGACCGCTTCATGAGCATCTGGCTCAAGCGCACGTTTGGTTAAACCGATGGCAGTTGATGACAGTCTAATGCTCGATTTTGGCATGATAATTGTATTTTTAATGACAGAATCCTATATCTTTGTACAACAATATTATTGATTAAGGACTGAATATGGAATTTCATCTGTTTAAGAACGGAAAGCAGGAAGGCCCGTTTTCCGTCGAAGAGTTGGCTCAGCAGGGGATTACCCCCGAGAGCGAAGTGTGGGCTCCGGGCATGGCCGACTGGATGCAGGCCGGCGATGTGCCCGAGTTGACCGCGGTGCTGCAGCGTGCCGAGTTTGAAGCCGCCCAGCAGGCCGCACGTGCGGCCGAGAATCGGCCGACCATGGGACAGCCCTATGAACCGGCACCCGCTCCCGGCCAATTTCCGCCACAGGTGCCTCCACGCAGGCCCGCCCTGGACGATGACACCAAGAAGAAAAGCGGATGCACGCCATGGCTCATCACCGCCTTGATACTTGCCATCCTGTTTGCCACGATGGTGTTTACCTGCCCCGAGCGCAAGGACCACGAGGCTGCTATCCAAGAGGTGACCAAGGCATGGGTTGACGACAAGGTCAACCAGAACCTGGGGAGCATCACGGGCATCGGCGGAGCCTTTGGCGACCTGATTGACAAGGCCATCAAGGAATTGACGGGAATCGGGACCGACAAGATCATCTCCAATTATCTCGACGTCAAGAACTATGTCGTCTGCTCGGTGGGCACGGTCAACGTGAACGAGAACGAGACAAAGATGGTTTCGCTGGGCGTGTTCGGCCATGTGTTCACCTTCGGCAAGGAGGATATCGAGAAAGCATGGAGCCAGGCCATGGACAAGTATGAGGCCAACCACCGCATCACACCACCGCCCGTCCAACAGGACGAGGAAACCTATGACCCGCAGGCCGACGAAGAGACTGTGCCAGGCTCTGACCCCATGTTGCCCGACAGCATCATGGGCGTCGAGGTGCCCGATGGCATGGACACCATGCTCAACAACATGGCCAACCAGGCCGTCCGCATGGCCAAGGAGTGGGCCAAGCAGCAGATCGACAACCTGGGCAAGTAGTAACAGTTCCCGCCCTACCGGCTAGAAACATCAAGGGACCGTGCCACAATCGTGTTGACACGGTCCCTTGTTTGTTTGAAAGTTCCTAGAGGCCATCAGCCAGTGCACATTTTCATGACAATCATGAAGAACATGACGATGAGGATAATGGACAGACAACTCAGGCGCCGGGGTTGAGGCTCCTTGCCGCGGCTATCCTGCGGCGGGACGGGAGCGCTGTACATGCCGCGGTGGGGGATGAGAATCTGGCGGGGTCCGCCATTGTTATAGGGGCCGATGACATGGTCCTCCTCGAGCAGGCGTATGAGGTTGGCCGCGCGCTCGTCGCTGATGTGGAAGTGGTCACGCAGCATCATGGGCGTGATCGACGAGCAGGTCATCAGGAACTGCAACACATCCTGATAGAGCGGGTCGTTGTCGGGCAAGGGGGGCGGCAACACAGTGACGTCCTCGGGCGCGGCATCGACGGCAGTCACCGGCGCGTCAAAACTGGTGCCGCAGTTGGGACAGAAGTGGGCATTGCTGCTCGCCTCATGGCCACACTTGGGACAGGAAATCGTGTGGGACGGCTCCACGCCAGTGTCCAGGTCTAATGAGTCATGGGGGATATAGGCATAGTCTCCCACAATCTGGAGTTGGCTCAGGCACTGGGGACAGATGACCTTGTAGTCACTACTGATGAGCACCTCGGTGCTCAGGTCCATCTTCTTGCCACACTTGGGACAGGTGTATATCATAATCGGTCATTATTTTTATCATCGGTAGCAATCATCGCGCTACAACTATTGTTATGCTGCAAAAACCGTGCCGCTCTTCTCGGTCACGGCGGGAAGAAAGACGACAGCCCCACCGTTGCGCAGGGCTGCCGTTATAATCTTGTCTTCTCAATATTGATGATTAGTACTCGTCGGGATCAAAGAAGAAGTCGTCATCGTTGGTCGGATAGTCGGGCCAGATATCCTCAATGGACTCATAGGTATCGCCTTCATCTTCAATCTCTTGCAGGTTCTCTATCACCTCGAGAGGTGCGCCACTGCGCACGGCATAATCGATTAACTCGGCCTTGGTGGCGGGCCAGGGAGCGTCCTCGAGTTTTGTTGCCAATTCAAGTGTCCAATACATAGTTTTTTCTAGTTGTGTTTTTATTTATGAAATATCCTGTTTTTTAAAATTGCGCAAAGGTAATATAAATTTTGATATACGATTGTTTTTCGGGAATTATTTTTCTATTTCAGGCGTCTTTATCCCAATAAATTTCCTCGACCTGATTGTGGATATTATTGAACCGTGCAAAAACGAAGAAGAAATCGCTCAATCGGTTCAGGTACTCCAGCACGAGAGGTTCGACAGGAGCCACATGGGACAACGACACCACGCGGCGCTCGGCACGGCGCGTGATGGTGCGGCAGCGATCGGCCGTGGCCGACAGGCGTGAGCCGCCAGGCAGGACGAAACCGCGCATGGGCGGCAATTCCTCGTTCATCTCGTCCATCATCTTCTCCAGCGCGACGACATCGTCCTGCGTGAGGCCATAGAGGGTTGCCCCCTCGCTGTCATTGGCCAGATAGGCCCCGATGTTGAACAGTTTGTTCTGGACCTTGCGCAGCAGGGCCACGATGTCGTTATCATCGAGTTTGGTGCTGTGCAGCAGCACGCCGATGTTGCTGTTCAACTCATCGACGGTGCCGTAGGCCTCGACGCGCACGTCGTCCTTGCTAACGCGGTTGCCGCTCACCAGCGACGTCATGCCGGCATCGCCGGTGCGGGTATAAACTTTAGTGATCATATTGTAGTTGTTATTTGTGTTATTTGTGTTGTTGTCAATAAGGATTATCAACTATAGTATTATCATAACGGATAAATACCGCCAATGTTATATCCCCCAGCAAGAAACATGCCATCACGCCGATAACTGACGTAATGGCATGGATGTAATGCGGCTTGTGGGGGTGACGCGTGCGCGCTAGAACTTGAAGATGTCACAGAAGATGATAGCCACCGCCCATTCATAGGGGCGTGCATCGCAGTAACCGAGCGTCTTGCCGCTCTGGTTCATGTCGATGCGGCCGCCGGCATGCACCTCGGCAACAGTGGCATTGGAGCCGGGGACGGCGATGGAGCCGCCGCTGGACACGGTGCACACCTTGCCGCTGCGGTCATAGATGTCGCCCATGCTGATGCGGCCGATGGTGCTGCCCGACGCGTCCACGATGTCACCGCTGCCGTTGGGCAACTGGCCTATCTTCTTGTGCGACGAGTCATAGACCACGCCATTGGCATCGACAAAGCCCCTGTCGCTGCCTTTCTCGATGCGCCACTCCTGGACCTTGGGGGCAGCCGTAGCCTTCTTGGTGCCTGTGGCTTTGTTGCTGTTGGTGGTTTTCTTGCTGCCGGACTGAGCGTTTTTCGCTTGGTTGGCTGCCATGGCCTTGCGCTTGGCTTCTTGCTCCTGCGCAGCCTTGAGCCTGGCTTCTTCGGCTTGTTTGCGCTCCTGCTCGGCGCGCAGTTGCTCCTCCTTGATTTGCGCCCTCCTGGCGGTGATAGCCTGCTTGTCGTTCAGGATGCCAAAGTAGATGTAGGCTGCCACCTGCCTGTCGATGCCCGGGGCTTTGCCTATCGTCTTGCCCTCCCAGGTCACCTTGCCGGCATTGTCGATGTTGCCGATGGCCTCGCCATCCATCACCACGTCGCCACTGGCTGTCACGGTCAGGTAGGGAGTGCAATTCTGGCAGTTGACAGCGCCACCGTCAAGCAGTTGACCCGCCTTGCGGCCATCGCCATCCGTGATGTCGCCGTTCTTGTCGATGGAATAGACGGTTTTCTTGTCTGCACTGCCTTGGATAACGATTTTACCGTTCTTGCTGCGGTAGAAACCCTTGCAGGCGTCCATGTAGTAGAAGTCGATGTCGCCGTTGGCCTTCTTGATACCGTCATCTACTTTCTCCTTGACCTCCTTGGCCTTTTTGACAGCCTGCTTGCCCTTGTTGATGAGGTTGCCCAGTTGTGCCTCAGCAGGCAGGCAGCACAACAGCATGGCGATCAATGCTATAAGTCCTGTTCTTTTCATAATAATACTATTTAGTGATTGGTATGTAGCAAAGATAGCATATAATATCTAATTGTGCGACATATTTTCTCAAAAAAACTAGTTTTTCGGGAATTAAATGCGCTTTTCATGTAAAAAATCTCGGATTCCTTTAAATGACCACCATCCATCCTCAAAATATTGTTCATGCCCATTCGTGACAATTCTTGGGTAATTATTACACTTAAGCCGTTTTTTCCTGAATTCAGAGCAATAGTGCGGCGGCAATAGCGATTAGAGCGATGGCGGTGAGGCCCATAATCAGGGTCATCAGAGTCATGGTGCGGTAGCCGTCGCGGGCCTTGATGCCACCAAATCCGGTGACGACCCAGAAGTAACTGTCGTTGGCGTGCGACACTGTCATCGCGCCGGCACCGATGGCCATAACCACGAGGGCAGCAGCCAGTGGGCTCGAGAAGCCCAGTGCATTCATCATCGAGCCAGAGTCACTGAATATGCCCATCATGCTCGCTGTGGTCGTGATGGCTACCGTCGACGAGCCTTGGGCCGACTTTAGGATGGCGGCAATGAGGAATGGGAAGACGACACCCAATGCTTTGAACGCCTCGCCCGATTCCTTGATGATATCTACAAATCCACTGGCCACAACCACGGCGCCCAGCACACCGCCCGCTGCGGTGATGAAGATGATGGGGCCTGCGGTCTTGAGCGACGATTGGGTAATGTCATAGAATTGGCTGGTCATCTTGGTCTGCATCAGCAACGGAAGGCAAGACAATAACGCAATGATCAGGGCGATGACAGGCTTGCCCAGGAAGGTGAGAACCGTAGTAAGGCTATCAGGCAGGGGCACCAGTGTTGCCGCGCTGCCTAGCGCCATGAGCACGATGGGCAAGACAATGGGCAGGAAAGCCAGCGTCGCGCTGCAGGGGTACTCGCCCTCACTTGCCTGGCCTTCGGTAGATGATTCGGCAGGTTCGACTTTCTTGCCGACGCAGCCCGCAAAGAAATAGGCGGGAATCAGTGACAGGAGCGACATGATGGCGCCCAAGGCAATGACCAGCAGCAAGTTATTCTCAATGCCCACCATGCCAGCGGCTGCCACGGGCCCTGGCGTGGGCGGGATAAAAACGTGCGAGGCAAACAAGCCCGCCGCCAGCGCCAGCATCAAGGGTATAGGTGAGATACCCGACCGCTTGGCCAGCGACTTGCCTATCGGGCTGACTAGCACAAAACCACTGTCGCAGAACACCGGAATCGACACGATCCAGCCGATGAGCATCATTGCCAAGCGCGGATGGCGCTTGCCCACCACGCGCTCCACGGCACGGGCCAGGGCCACGGCGCCACTGGTACGTTCCAGCACGCTGCCAATCAGTGTGCCGAAGATAATCACTAGAGCAATGCCGCTCATCACGCTGCCGAATCCCTTGCCGATGACGTCAGGGATGTCGGTGAACGGAATGCCCAGCAAGAGCGCCAACAGAATCGCGGTACCCAGTATCGCTAGGAACGGATGAACCCTCCACTGTGCAATCGCCACTACCATTAGCACGATAGCCGCAGCAAATATCAATAATGTACTCATCGTCGTCATACCCGCAAAGGTACAACATAAAATCCAGAGAATCAAATCATCCACCCTCTATTATAAAAACACGAATGCCTACAAATATCCACGAATAATCATAAATAGAAAATGATTCATGACCATACGTGTTAAATGAAAGTTTCTGGTAATTGGTGCCCTAGAACTCGATGCCCAGTTTGAACGATAGGCAGTGATAGGGATTGTTCTGCTCGTTGCCGCCCTCATGGTGCCAGATGGCTGATGTCTCGTAGTTGAAAGCCACAATATCGGTACTCTGCATGCTGTACCCCAACGAGGGATTGATAGCCAATCTGTCGTTAAGGCCGATGCGGCAACCCAGCGAGGGGTTGAGCATCATGCCGAATGCTTTGCCACCGAAGGTATAGCCCACTCGGAAATCCAAGTAAGGAGAGAACCTGCTTTTTAACAGGTCGAGCCTGATGTCACCAAACACGGGAAAGATATAGAAGTCAGATTTTTTACTCATGTAACCATTAACAGCAGCAACATAATCGCCATATATTGAACTCGGTACAGAAGTATATATATTAAATGGAGGGGCCTTGAGATGTTTTTTGTGAATATATCTCATACCCACACCAGCGCCGATGTACAACCATGGCTTGAACTGATAGCCATGGGAGGTGCTGAAACCCAAGTGATCCTTAGACACCGCATCGATAGAAAGATAGTACTCCAGGTCAACGAAGCCGCGGTAACCCTTCTGCGGGCCCTTGCCTGGGGTGAAGTCGCCGCCCATCGCCTGCTGCGGCTGCCAGTCCTCCTTGGTGATCTGCCTGATGCGGTCCCAGTAGATGGTCTGCAGTGTGCCGTCATCCTCCTGGATGACCAGCGAGTCCAGCGGAGCATAGGACACAATCTTGCCCCTCACGCGGTGGCCGTTTTTTAACTTCACCACCTCCTGTTTCTCTTTCTTGCCCTTGAGGGCTTGTGCCTGGGCGGTCATGCCTCCCAGCAGGCACAATATCAGGATAAAGACAATTCGTTTCATGATCATTACGGTTTATCGGGTTATTAGCTGATTTTTACAGTGCAAATGTATAAAAAGTGAACACATCCACGTGTGATTTTCCAAAAAATTAGTGCGTATTCCTCTTTTTTGTCTGATTTGCGTGGATGCGTTCACTACTGTTTCCAGGGAACCATTTTGTTCCCTCATGCTTACTTGTCCAGGACGACGAAGTCATAGACCGAAAACTGGTTAAGATAAACCGAATCATTGCCAGATAAACCAACGTCTCTGCTACTGATCTTGCCGTTTATTTCAACAGGTTCAGTCCCCTTGAAGATGCTTGTATTTCCTCTGGGCGGGAGATCGCCAAAGTAACTGCCGGTGAGCGTATAGACGTCATTGCCGTGGCGTTGCACCTCGATGATCGTATTACCTTCAGGAGCATTAAGCGGATATTCCTGGCCATTGACCATCAGCACCAATCCGCTGCGCCGATAGCCAGCCATATAGGGGATGCCACCGGCAATCGCGATTTTGGGCCTAGGGTAGGAATACCTGGCTCTATTGTCAAGGGCAAAATCTTGGGGTAACTGGTGCGCTTCACCGTTGAGCCACCAGTAGGGCGACTGGTAGTTGCCATTGCCGACAAACGCCAGCGTGTCTTTCCCGTTTTTAACGATTTCTTCGACAGGTGTGTAGTCCCGATCGACTTGAATCGGGAGTGAATAAATCTTGCCGTTGAGCCAGTAGGTGGGCGTGCCGTAGTGCCCGTTATAGTAAGCCCTGGCAATGAGGTCGCCGTGGTCCACGCTGAGGCCGTAGATGAACAGTTCCTCGCTGTCGTACTCATAGAGTTGCCGCTCGTTCTTGCAGATTCTTGCCGTGTAGTGATAGGTGTATTTAAAATCAGGTGCCTTGTCCCACTGCAGGGTGTAGATGTCACCGTTTTCCACGGCAAGGCTCCTGATCTCGTTGGGCGTGGAGATGACGACCTTGCCGTTCTTCAAGATGCGGTAGATCGAGTCGCTGTTGGACTGCAGCACGCCATACCAGTTCTTGCCCTCGCCTGTCAACTGGGTGATGCCATAGCCCTTGGGGCTCTCAAATATCAGTTTACCATTGGAGTCATATATATAGTACCCTCCCAGGCTTCCGGTAAATATTTCCAGATAGATGCGTGCCGATTTGCCCTCACTGGGCCCGTCCTTGCCATTATCGTCACAGGCCACCAGTGCCAGCAGCCCCGCCAGCAATATGAAAAATATCTTTTTCATCTTATTCTCATTTAATCAACGTTATTGCCAGAGGGACTGTCCAGAAAGGCGCTGCAGGCTGGTCAAGATGATGTCATGGGAGCGGCCCATGTCGCCACCCACGCCTTGCTGCTTGCAGCAGAACTTGATGAAATTGGCCAGCAGGACTTGCTGCTCCACGGGGAGCGTCTCGTCATAGTGGTAGGCCATGAAACCGCCCAATAAATAAGATGTATAGTCGAGCCACGAATGAGAGGTGGAACTGGGGGCGTGGATGCGTCTCTTGTGGAGCATCTCCTTGGCCAGTGTTGAGACTTGGTCTTGGCTGAACGCCTGATAATCGGCTGCGGTGCTCATGACCAGCACCCATGATGCCAGATCGAACTCCTCAACCAATGTGATTCCATCACGTTCGGCCTCAATTCTCTTGCAGCCTAATCGACAGTACAGGTCAATCAAAGACTGTGCACCGCCTTTACGCTTCATGAGTTCCTCATAGCCGTTAAACCTCGTCATGACCGACAGAATGCCGTCATAGATGTCGTTAAAATAGCCCCAATTGAAATGGTAGGGGTGGTTGAAGCAGGTCCATGCCAGATTGGCCGTTGACATGTTCTTGAGCAGATCGTTGGGGACATTGCACATTTCCATGAGTTCGTCGCCCGTCTGGGCTTCGCCCTTGTGCGCCTGCCAGTAGTCAAACGTGTAGCCCTCGCCCTGCAGGTTGCTGTCGTCGATTGTGGGCGTTGGCCACATCTTGAAGTCCCCTACGGGCATTACAGGCGACGCGGGGTTGTCCTGGATAACGGGCTCGGGCTCGTCGGTCGTGCAGGCTGCCAGGGCCATCAGGGCCATCATTGCCATCGAAATCATTTTCTTTTTCATATCTTTATTGTCGTTTAAGTGGTTAATTGACGGTTTCTTGGGTGCGCTGCAGGGGGGCGTCGTTGCCGCTGCGGCGCTTGAAGGGGTTGTTGATGGTGTTGAACGTCCACCGCGCGATGACCTGGATGCTGCGGGAGTCGTTGTTGACCTGAGTGCTGTTGAATACACCCAGGTAGTTGGTCTCGCTGCGGGTGCTCATGCCGCGGTTCAGCACGTCATGATAGTTGGCGCCCAGCATGAGCCTGCCCTTGAAGAACGTGGCCCTCACGCTCAGGTTCAATCCCAACATCGAGTTGCAGCGGGTATAGCCCGTCGTCCAGGGTGTCGAGTAGAGCACGCTGCATCCCAGCATCAACTGCCGCAGCACGTTGTACTGCACATTGCCGTGCAGCAGGCCATAGGGGCGCTTCTCGGTCTCCAGTCCCAGCACGGGGATGGTGATGCGGGGCAGCGTACCCGAAGCCAGCAGGTAGAGGCTGACCCTGTCGGTGCTGAGCGAGTAGTCCAGGTCGAGCGTCCAGGCGTGATAGGGGTTGATGTTGATGGGGCTCTGGCGCAACGTTCCCGACTGGAGCAACTGGTGTATCGTCTGGATGCCGTTCTCCACGTGGCGATAAGAGGCCTGGACGTTGAAGTGGCGATAATGTGCCGCGAGGCTGACGCGGTCGGTCACCGTGGGGCGCAACAGGGGGTTTCCGGTAGCAATGTCGTCGGCATAGACGTAGGTGACGCCGGGCGACAGGCTGTTGCTGGAAGAAACGGATTGTGACTGGGTGGGAAATACCATGAAATCGGTACCCGCCAGTGCTGAGTAGCCCAGACTGCTGTAAGGCAGGATGTTAAAGTAAAAAGTTGAGCGCAACTGGTTGTAGGACGGGCGCACGAGGGTGCGGCGGTAATTGGCCGTGAGGTCAAAGTCGCGATTCACACGGTAGCCGACATTGACATGGGGCAGCAAGTCATGGTAGTCCTTCTTGTAGCGGATGACGACGTCCTGGATACTGCTCGTGTGGTCATACTCGTAACGCAACCCCGCGCTGACACGCCAGCGGTTCCATTGCCTGGCGACGGAATAATAGGCCGCAGCCCAATCGTTGTTGCGGTTGATCTGCTGTGTGTCGTGGTCCTTGGTCGCCTCGCCGTAGTTGCCCGCGTGTCCCCATTCCAGGCCGGTCTTGTGCTGCCAGCAGAGGGCGGCAAAATCATACCTTGCCGTCGCCGTGGTGATGTCATAGTCGTTGGAATAGTGTATCGTCTGGTTACGCTGATAATACTGATCGACAATCTTCTGGTCGTTGGTCTGCCGCGAGGTGGCATAGTCAGCGATGACCAGCAACTGGGCATCATCGCTGGGCTGCCACGAGTAACTGGCCGAGAAACTGTTGTTCACCGAGCCCAGTTTCATTGCGTTGTCATCATCGGTGCGGATCATGTAGTAAGAGTTGCCGCTGGTGTGCCGGAATTGCCGCGTCACTTGCAGGTCAAGCCCCGTCGTGCTGTAGCCGCCATTGTATTGCAGGCCCAGCACACTTCTCGGTGTCAAAGCATAGTTGATGCCGGCAAACACGCGGTAGTCGTTACCGTTGCCCACATAGTGGATGGTGTCGTCCTTGTTGCTGTCGTAGATGTGGGTATGCTGCGTGTTGGAACTGCGGGAATTGTAATGGTTGTAACTCATCGAGATGTTACCCGATAACCTGTTGTACTTGCCGTCGATGGCCAGGGTCGTGGCGTTCGACACCTTATGCTTGAAATCGACCACATCGGTCACACTGGCTCCCAGGTAATTCTTGAGGGAACTGTGGGTGTAGATCTTGATGACGGCATCGGCCGTGGACGCATATTGGGCGCCTGGGTCGCGGATGACCTCGATGCGCTTGATGTCCTGGGAATTGAGCATCGAGAGTTCGGCCACGTCGTGAATGAGGCGGTTGTTGATATAGACAAGTGTGCCCTCGCGGCCGATGACCCTGATGTTATCTCCAGCGTCAATCATCACCCCTGGAGTCCAGCGCAACAGGTCAATTGCATTGCCGGCATGACCCATCAGCGTGCCGTCCAGGTTGGTCAAGACGTAACTGGTGCCTTCTTGCTGCAGGTTGATGACCGGTGCCATCACTTGAGTACCCATGAGGGGCGTGATGGAGCGTTCCATCCTGATGGTGCCAACCCTGGTGGGCTTGAAACGCCGATACACGGTCTTGTAGCCCACATGGCTGATGCGAGCGATGACCGGTGACTGGTCCACCGGAATGACAAACACGCCGCTGCCATTTGTCACGCCACCGGTGATAAAGGACGAATCGGCTGGATTGAACAGCATCACGTTGGCAAACTCCAGGGCCTGGGATTTCTCATCCACCAGTCGGCCAATCAAGCGGTAATCAGCCTTGTGGGTACACTCGACGTAGATTTCATGGCCGTCCCCCTTGGTGGTCATGGCAATGGGATAAAAACCGATAAGTTGCCTGATGGCATCGGGGATGGTCTGGTTATTGACGGTGGCCGTGACACTGAAGTCCTCCAGGTCGTTGAAGATGAACACGATGCGGTACCTGTCGGTCTGATCCTGCAAGTACCTGAGGGCATCACTCATCGACACGTTGTCAAACCGATGAGTGACCCGCTGCGCACTGGCGGTCATCGCCGTGAGGCACAGCGCCATCAATAATATCAGCCAGCGTCCGGTCATTGGCCCTGAGTGGTTGTCTGGGTGACGATGAGTCGGTCACCCGTGTGCTGGATGGTAAAGGATTCAAAACTGCCCAACATGTCAACCACCTTGTCGAGCGTGTAGGACGGCTCCCAGCGGTAATACAGGCGCAAGGAGCGCACGTCATCGCCATGCCACTCCACCTGGACATTATATCTCTCCGCCATGTCGTCAAGGATCTGCTCCAGCGGCACGTTGTCATAGAGGTGCCCCTCATCCTGCGACGACAGTACTTCCTCTTGGGCATCGGATACATCTTCACTCGAGCGACCGGCAATGGTGACAGCGGCATGTCCAGCGTCATGACGGCCCGGATGCTCCTCACGCAGCAACCCGAATCCGCGCGTCTGCACCGCAGCCACAATAATGCCGGCAAAAACAAGGATGATTGCCACGGCGGCGGCCACCCTGCGCCAGGGTGAACGCGAGGGTGTGATAGCATGGGGATGCTCCGCCACCAGCCGTTCCCACTCCTGCTGGATGGCCCTGCCGTCGGCCTGCTGGTCAAAGCGTTGCGCATCCACGGCGCTCCTGGTGGCCGACATCATCGAGTAGAGTGCACGGCAGTGCTCGTCGGCCAGGATTTCGCGCCACTGCCCGTCGTCATATTCCTCGGGGTGTTCCATCATGCGGAACAGCATTTCGGTCTTGTCCATCATCCCAATTGCTTTAATGTTAAACGTAGTTGATCCATCGCGGCTCGCAGGTGTTTATAAATTGTCGTCTCACTCACCTGGAAGTGGGCAGCGATCTTCTTGAATGTCATGCCGTCACGGTAGTGCATCAGCACAATCTCGCGGCACATGGGCGGCTCAAGGCGCCCGAGGGCATCCTGGAGGGCGTGGATGCTAGGCTCATCAAGAATCAGCGCCTGGGTCTCCTCATCCAGGGGGTAACACATCATGGCCTGCTCGCGGACGCTGCGGGCGCGCATCTCGTTCAGGCACCTGTTGCGCATGCAGGTCATCAGAAAACTCCGGGCCTTGCTGTCCTGAAAACTGGCCTTGCCATCAAGCAGTTGGGCAAAGATGTCATGCACGATATCCCTGGCCTCCTCCTCGTCATGCAGCAGCATGACCCCCAGGCGGCACATCTCGTGATAGTGTGCCTTAAACAGCCTTTCAATATGCCGATTCTTGATTGCCATTCACTATTAAGACACGCAACTTGTCATATACTAAACCTTAAATGTCAAAAAATCTTTCTTTTGAGGCTGTGTCATCATTCTCTCGCTTGTTTTAAATCGGCCTAACGGCCGAGAAATCAAAAAAATTGTATAAAATAGTTCCAGTCGCCATTTATGACACAGCCTCACCGTGTCCCCCAAAAACCAATTGGGCGTTTTTTCAAAAAAACTATAGTGCTGATGCCGTCACCTGGCCCAAAATCTGGAGCAGAGTGGCGGTGCTGGTGGCGACGAGGGTGCGGGAGAGGTTCTTGCCGCGGGCAAAGGGCGTGTGCGTCATGTCCACGAGTTGCTGCAGGGTGGCATCATACATGCCGTCGAGGTTGGCCACGATGATGGGCCGTGGGTCGTCGTTACCGATGGTCATCACGGCGAGGGTGGACATCCACTCGTCGAGGGTGCCAATGCCGCCGGGCAGCACCACAAAGGCGTCTCCGTGCTCGATCATGTACTGCTTGCGGTCACCCAGGTTGGCGGTATGCACCGCATCGTCGCACACGGGATCCAGCCGATGCCTGAACATCTCGGGAATGACACCCGTGACGTGACCGCCCGCCTCATGGACGGCGCTGGCGGTGAGGTGCATCAGTCCGGCATTGGAGCCGCCGTAGAGCAGTGTGTGGCCATGCTGCCCTATCCATCGACCCAATTCACGGGCCAACTGCTGGTATTTCTCCTCCAGCCCCTCCTGGGAACTGCAATAAACGACTATTTTCATAATCTCCTAATATATAGAATGAAAACAATAAATACAAAACTATCCCGCTTGTCGCGCTAATGCCGTTGTCTTTATTGTTTTCATTTAAGTTATGCTTTTGTGAGTTAGAGGACGACTTCGTTGATGATGTGCTTGACTTCCTTGAAGAGGTAGTCGTGGACGGTGCCGTCCTCGTGACGCAGCGACAGGGTGCCGTCGGGGGCGATGCCGGCAACGCTGGCCATGAAGCGGTGGCCTGCCGCATCCTCATAGGGGTGCGTCTGGCCATCGTTGCGGTAGAGGGCGGCCATGTAGCGGCTGTGCAGGTTCTGACGGGCGCTGTCGTCGGCCAACGTGTCCACCAACGCCTCGATGCGGGAGCAGACGCGCTTCAACAGCGTCGTCAAGTCGTGCTCATGGCCCGTGATATTGATCAGGGACACGGGGTTGGGCGCATCACTCAAGAAGCGTTCCTGATTCACATTGAGGCCGATGCCGATGATGCTTGTGGCAATGTCGCTGCCGTCGAGCGAATTCTCGATCAACATGCCGCAGGCCTTCTTGTCGTGCCAATAGACGTCGTTGGGCCACTTGACAGAGAAACCGTCGCCAGCCTCGGCTGTCATGGCCTCGACAACGGCCAGCGAAGCCGCCTCGCTCAAGTAGAACTGGTCACGGGCCTTGACGGGCGGGCGCTTGAGCAACAGCGAGAAGGTGAGGTTCTTGCCGTCCTCGCTCTCCCAGGAATTGCCCTTCTGACCACGGCCTGCCGTCTGGCTAGGGGTATAAATGACCGTACCGCCCGGCAGCGTGGCTGCCAAGCGGGACAGGTAGGTGTTGGTGCTCGCCGTCTGGCTGACCTTGATGTAATGTGGCATGGCGGATCAGGCGGTGGCGGGGAATGTCATCTTCAACGTGCGGCTATTATCCTCATTGACGGTAATATCGACGCGCACGGTGTCGTCGGGCAGCAGGCCGTCGATGCGCTCGGGCCACTCGATGAAGCACAAGGCGCCGCTGTCAAAGTAGTCCTCGGCTCCCAGGTCAACGGCTTCTTCCTCCTTCTCCAGGCGATAGCAGTCAAAGTGGTAAATCAGTTCGGCCGTCGTGTCGCTGCGGTACTCGTTGATGATGGCAAACGAGGGCGAGTTGGTCACGTCACTCTCGACGCCCAGTTGCTTGCACAGCGCGTTTATAAACGTGGTCTTGCCGGCACCCATCTCGCCATAGAAGGCATAGACGGTCTGGTCGCCCATCTCGGTCATGAACTTGTAGGCGGCATCCTCGAGGGCCTCCAGGTTGGGGATGGCTATTTCGATGATTCTGTTTTCTTTCATTTCTCAGTTATGGTTATTTCAGGGTTATTGATGTTCACTTGGGTGACAACGTCACGATGGGCACGAGCATCTCTTCCATCGAGATGCCGCCGTGCTGGAACGTGTCGTTGTAGTAGGACACGTAGTAGTTGTAGTTGTTCGGGTAGGCAAAGAAGTCCCTGTTGGTCGCAAAGATGTAGGTGCTCGAGATGTTGGGAGCAGGCAGGCCCACGCGTTTGGGCTGCTTGATCTCATACACCTGCTTGGGGTTGTAAGTCAGGCTCTTGCCCACCTTGTAGCGCAGGTTGGTGTTGATGTTCTTGTCGCCGATGACGTTGATGGGACGGTCCACCTTGATGGTGCCGTGGTCGGTGGTGAGCACGACCTTATACCCGTTCTCGGCCATGAGTTTGAAAATGTCAAGCACATTGGAGTTCTTGAACCACGAGACGGTCACCGAGCGGTAGGCCTCGTCGGTGTTGGCCAGTTCGCGTATCATCTTGGACTCGGTGCGGGCATGCGAGAGCATGTCCACAAAGTTGAACACCAGCACGTTGAGTTCATAGTTCTTGAACATGCCGAAGTTCTGCATCAGTTTCTCGCCGGCAGCGCTGTCGTTCATCTTGTTGTAGGAGAAGTGGAACTTGCGGCGGTAGCGGTCGAGCAGGGTCTGGATCAATGGCGCCTCGTTCAGGTTCTTGCCCTCCTCACTCTCCTCATCGACCCAGAGGTCGGGGAACATCTGCTCGATATCCACGGGCATCAGGCCCGAGAATATCGCATTGCGGGCATACTGGGTGGCCGTGGGCAGGATGGTGGTATAGAGTTCCTCGCTCTCGACATTGTAGAAGTCACTGAGCAATGGGCTCACCGTGCGCCACTGGTCGAGCCTGAAGTTGTCGATGACGACAAAGCAGACCTTCTCGCCCTTGTCGAGCAGGGGCAGCACCTTGGTCTTGAAGAGTTCGTTGCTGCGCAGGGGGTGCTCGGGCTTGGTGAGCCAGTTCTCATAGTTGCGCTTGACAAACTTGGCAAAGGCATTGTTGGCCTCCACCTTCTGCATCCGCAGCAACTCGTCCATCTTGGTGTCGGTGCTGGACAGGGTGAGTTCCCAGCGCACGAGCGTGGAGTACAGTTCATACCAGTCCTCGATGGACTGGGCCGAATTGATCATCTGTCCGATGCGCATGAACTCCTGCTGGTAGTCCCCAGTCACCTTCTCGGCAATCAAGGCCTCGCTGTGCAGGTTCTTCTTGATGGACAACAGGATCTGCATGGGGTTGACGGGCTTGATCAGGTAGTCGGCAATCTCGCTGCCGATGGCCTGGTTCATGATGTCCTCTTCCTCACTCTTGGTAATCATGATGACCGGCACGTTGGGTTGCAGGATCTTGATGCGCTGCAAGGCCTCAAGTCCGCTGATGCCCGGCATGTTCTCATCGAGAATGATGAGGTTGAAATTCTGATTACTCAGCATGTCGATGGCGTCGCGTCCGTTGGTGACCGTCTCGACCTCATATCCCTTGTTCTGCAGGAACAGGATGTGGGGCTTCAACAGGTCAATCTCGTCGTCGGCCCAAAGGATTCTTTCTTTGCTCATGTGGTTTGTCTCAATATTGAGTTAAAATGTGTACTAATCGGTCTTCTTGTTGTCAGCCTTTTCACGGGCGGCCTGCTTGCGCTCCTCGGCCTTCTGCTTGCGCTCCTGCTCGCGGGCATGTTGCCGCTCCTTGCGTTCCTGCTCGCGGGCCTTGGCTTGCTCCTTGCGCTCCTTGGCCTTTTCCTTGCGTTCACGCTCGCGTTCTTTAGCCTTTTCTTTACGTTCTTTCTCTCGCTGCTTGGCGAGTTCCTTGCGCTCTTTGGCCTTTTCCTTGCGGGCCTGCTCCTTGGCCTTCTTGGCGTCCTTCTTGGCCTGTTCGGCGGCTTTATAGGCGGCCTTGGCCGAGTCTTCACGCCACTTGTAGCGGAAGTCGCGTTCCTTCTCTTTCTCCCGCTCGGCCTGCTCGATGGAGTCTTGCTCGGCAATCTCGGCTATACGTGCCAGTTTGCGCTGGTGCTTCTGTTCCTTCTTGATGCTGTCATCAATCTCCTTCTGGCGCTTCTTCTCGGCCTTTTCACGGGCCTTGGCTTCACGCTCGAGTTGCTTGAGGTGCTCCTCTTCGACCTTGATCTGCTCCTTGAGGGTCTTGGAGTCGGTGGCAGGAGTGGTGGTCGAGACGGTGGAGCGGCTGCGGTAGTCGTTGGCCTTGATCTGCTTGCGCTCGGCCTCCTTGCGGGCCTTCTCCTCAGCCTCCTGTTCGGCTTGCAGGCGGGCCTGCTCGGCGGCTTCGGCTTCAAGACGTGCACGCTCCTCGGCTTCCTCCAGGGCCTTGGCTTCGGCGTCAAGGCGTGCCTGCTCGGCAGCCTCCCGCTCGAGTTGCTCGGCCTCGATGCGAGCCTGCTCGCGCTGGGCGGCGGCTTCGGCCTCGGCCTCTTCCATGGCCTTCTTCTCGGCCTCGTCAAGTTCCTTCTTCTCGAGGTCGCTGTGCTCCTTGTCATTCTTCTCTTCCAGGTAGTTGAAGTAGTCCTCAAAGGTGCGGCCCTCGTTCAACAGCAGGTTGAAGTTGTCCACGCTGATGATGACATAGTGGACTTGACGCGGGATATTGATGGACTGATCCTGCTCAAAGGCGGTGCGGTAGTGGCTGGCCTCCTTGAAGTTGTCCAGTCCCCTGACGACGAGCAGTCCCAGGGTGCCAAAGGTCATCTGCTCGAGGTCATAGTCCTTGACATTGAAGGTGCTGAAGTTGTGGCGCGCTACCTCATAGAGCAGCAGGTTGCTGTTCACGCTGTCCATGGGATAGAGCAGGATGAATACCTGGGGCTTATCGTTGTCCTCGGCAAACGGCGTGAAGGTGCGCTCCAGCGCCTGTGCCGACGTGTCGTTGCTCAAGCGGGTGTTCCACAGCATGCCGCGCATGTTGCTGCCGCCGCCCTCGAGTTTGCGGCCCTGGTTGAGTTGCTTGACAATCTCGGATGCAGTGGGGGTGATATCGGTCTGGGGATAGCGCTGAAGCATCTCCTTGAGCGTCTCCTTGAACTTGTCATAGTCCTTCTCGGTGAGATAGGTGAGCGCGTCGATGAACATGAACTTGGGCATGATCTTGGACAGCGGGTACTTGCGCATCATCTCGGCATAGGCCTCATGCACGGCGCCATGGTTATTGGCCAGGTAATTGGCATAGGCACTCTCATACATCTGCTCCTGGTCACGGGTCATGTTCTTGAGGTTATCCAGGTAGTTGGGATCCTGCATCGCCATGCCGTACTTGGAGTCGGGGAACTCGGTGAGGATGCTGTCCCTGTAGGGTGCGGCATCGGCCTCCTGGCCGTTGCGCATATACATCATGTACATATTGTAGAACACGTCCAGCCGATAGGTGTTCTCGGGATAATGGTACATCAACTGGTTGAACTCATAGGCCGCAGCGTCATAGTCCTCCATCTTGTCCTTGAGGATGGTGCCCATGTTGTACAGGCCCTCCTGGATGATCTCGTGGGCCGCCATGAAGTCTTCCTCGGTCTTGAGGATATCCTTGAGGTAGTATTCCCGGTAGTGGGGATCCTCGGCACGCTTGAGGGCCTCGATATCCACCTTGACGGTATCGCCGTTCTCATCAATGACGACACTGTCGGCAAGGGCCATCAGGGCACTGTCCATCTCCTCCTCGTCCTCGTTGAACGAGAAGGTGGTCTTGTTGTGGCGGCGCCAGTTATCTTCCAGTTTGCGGCTACCCCACATCTTCTGGAATTGGGTCTTACCCTGATTCTTCTGTGCTGTGTTATAGAAGTACCATGAGTTGTCGGTATTGCCGATGGGTGCAGTAGGGGTGACGACGTCGGTCAGTCGGGAGCCCTGGGCATCCTGCTGCGCCAGGTATTCCTCGCGGGCTGCTTTTTCGGCCTCTTCTTTTTCTTTCTTCTTCAAGTCCTCAATGATCTTGTCGATCACGGCCAACTGCTCCTCGGGCGTCATCTGCGACAGCCTGATCAAGGAGTCCTGGAGGGTGACATTCTGGGAATACACTGCCAACTCGTCGAGCACATCGCTGCGCTTCTTGAGCAACTTGTAGTTGGGATAGTCCTCGTTGACCTGGGTGATACCCTCGGCATAGCAGGGCTGAGCGTCGTCATACTGGCGGCGGGCAAAGTAGATGCCGCCCAGCGTCAACTGGCTGATGCCCTTGGCGATGGGATTGTTTGTGCTCTTCTCGATCGACAGTCGGTAATTCTCGATGGCGCTCAGGGTGTCACCATGGGTGATATACAGGTTTCCGATGGCGTAATACACCTGGTCCAGGTATTCCTTGTTGCGGTCATAGCGGGCCATGCGCTTCAACGCCCTGACCTCACTGGCGATATTGGCGCCCTCATAGACGGCACTCTGCTTGATGCGCGCGTTGAACTTGGTGCGGTAGGTCGTGCTGTTGCTGCTCCCGGCCTGCTTATAGGCCAGATAAGCGTTGTGCTTGTCGCCCACGTCCTCATACAACTGGCCGAGCAGGAAACTCATGCGCACCTTGTCATTGCCCTTGAAACCCTTGACGGCAGCCGCCAGATAGGGGATGGCGGCCTCGCTGTTCTGCGCCTTGATGTAGTAGTCGGCAAAGGCGGCATTGGCCAGAGCACGTACACGCTTGTTGGTGATCTGGTCCAGATGAACGTGACTCAAGACATTGTCGGCCTCGGTGACCCACCCCATGGCGCAATAGCACAGGGCTTCTCTCACCTGGCACTCCTGCACCAGGTCGTTCTTCCACGTGAAGTGGTGGGCAATGTAGCGGAATGTCGCGGCGGCATCCAGGAAGTCTCCTTTCATGTACTGGGCCTTGGCCAGCAGGTACCACGCGTTGTGCAGGTAGGGGTTATACTCGTCACGCTCCATCCACTCGCGGTACTTGGGATCGCTGTTCTTGCCCGCTTTCTTCTTGGGCTTCTTCTTGATCGAGTGCAGGGCGATGGCTTTTTCCATCTTCTCGATGGTGCGTTCAAAACTGCCGGTGGGTTGCGGCGCCTTGGAGTTGGCACGCGCCTCGGCAGGATGCATATAGAGGTGCTGTGTGTAGTCATCCTCATAGGCATCCATCATCGCCTTCAACTGCTCGTCATAGTTGGTCTTGCCGTTGTAATAGACGTTATACTTGGTCGTGAACGATTGCCAGAAGCGCGACCTGGCGGTGTTGGTCTTGTTGCTGCACGCGGCAAGCGCGACCACCATCGCGATAATGACAAGCGGTATGAAACATCTGGTCCTGTTCAACTCTGGTCCTTCCTGTTGATGTTTTAGTACTATATAAACGATAGTCGGCGTGTTTTATTGTCTGTCAACCCCGATGTTCGGCAGCAAGTTGCATGAATTCCTCCCTGATGGCGGCCGGCATCACCAGGCCGCGGTGCTTGATGCTCTGGCCCCAGCCCAGCAGGTCGGCGGGCATCAGGGTGTAGAGCACATCGCGCCACTGTTCCTCCTCGTCGGCCGTGTAGCCGTTCTCGTCACGCCCGGCAAACGCATCCAGTTCCTGGTCGTCATAGTAGGTGATTTCCTGCTTGCACTCGCCCGCCAACAACTGCTCGCTGGGGCAGATCGGGCGGATGCCGCACGACTCATCGGCACAACCCTGGACGGGAGTGCCCGGACCGGCATCCTGGCTGGCCTCATCGACATCTCCTGCCCCATCCTTGCGGTAAAACAATCGGTCGATGAGCCACACGATGGCTCCTCCCACCACCAGTGCCGTCAACAGTATCAAAATCGGTTTCATCGGGTAAATGCTGTCTATCAGGCCCCAAAATTACACATTTTTCCACACACATCAATCAAAACCGCGACTATTCATCCGCAATAACGCACCAGCAAGGGCCAGCGAATGCCGCTAAGCATTTAATATGAAGGATTTTATCATCCAGCACCAACCGGAATCGGAGAATGCGCATCAGTATCAAGAGTTCAATGAATAACAGGAGAACGCAATGTAAACAATTTATAAACAAAACCTTTGCGGCTTCACGACTTTGCGAGAGTTGAAGTCACTGAATGGACACAAATATTGTAAAAATTCTTAAATTATGTGAAATATCGTTCAGTTTTTAGGGGCTTTATCACATTAAATATTGCGTGAATGCGGGAAAATGAGTACTTTTGCACCAGCATTCGTGAGAGGGGGCACTCGGGCTTCCTCGTTTTTATTATAATTTTGAACCGATGATAGACAAGACAGCGCTTGAACAAGTGATTAACGAGGCCCTGGAGGGCACCAAGATGTATCTCGTCACCCTCAAGGTGAGCAAGGACAATATCATCGACGTGGCCCTGGACAGCGATGAGGACATCAACATCGACGACTGTGTGGCCGTCAACGACGCCGTGCTCGACGCGTTTGACCGCGATGAGGAAGATTACGAGTTGACCGTTGGCTCCTATGGCATCACTTCACCGCTGCTGCTGCCCCGGCAGTACCGCAAGAACATCGGCTATGAGGTCGAGGTGCTCACCGGCGACGGACGCAAACTCAAGGGCGTCCTGGCCGATGCCGACGACGAGGGCTTCACCCTGACGACGACCGTCAAGAAGAAACTCGAGGGCAAGAAACGCCCCGAACTGGTCGAGGAGCAGGAACGGTTCAATTACAGTGACATCAAACAAACAAAAAATATCATCACAATTTGAAGTCAAAGGTTTCAAGCGGCGGCAACCGCACGTTGAAACCCGCGACTTGCAATTAGACACTTAATTATGGCTAAAAGAGAAGAAGCGGTCAACATGACCGAGCAATTTGCCGAGTTTAAAGAACTCAAGGACATCGACAAGACCACACTCATCAGCGTGCTGGAGGAGTCTTTCCGCAGCGTGTTGTCCAAGATGTTTGGCAACGACGACAACTTTGACGTGATCGTCAACCCCGACAAGGGCGACTGCGAGATCTATCAGAACCTGGAGGTTGTCAACGACGGCGAGGTGGAGAATCCCAACAAGCAGATCTCGTTGAGCGACGCACAGGCCGATGACGACCCCGACTGTGAGGTGGGTGAGGAACACACCCGCAAGATTGACTTTGCCAAGTTTGGCCGCCGCGCTATCCTCAACCTGCGCCAGACCTTAGCCAGCAAGATCCTCGACCTGCAGAAGGACGCCATCTACACCAAGTTCAAGGCGCTCGAGGGACAGTTGGTCTCGGGCGAGGTTTACCAGGTGTGGAAACGCGAGGTGCTGCTGCTCGACGATGACAAGAACGAGTTGCTCCTGCCCAAGGAGGAACAGATTCCCACCGACATCTACCGCAAGGGCGACGTCGTGCGCGCTGTCATCGAGAAGGTGGACAACACCAACAACAACCCCAAGATCATCGTTTCCCGCACGAGCCAGAACTTCCTGCGCCGCCTCTTCGAGCAAGAGGTGCCCGAGATTCACGACGGACTCATCGTCATCCGCTCGGTGGCCCGCATCCCCGGCGAGCGTGCCAAGATCGCCGTCGAGAGTTTCGATGACCGCATCGACCCCGTCGGCGCCTGCGTGGGCGTCAAGGGAGCACGCATCCATGGCATCGTGCGCGAGTTGCGCAACGAGAACATTGATGTCATCAACTACACCAGCAACCCCCAGTTGCTCATCCAGCGCGCGCTGAGCCCCGCCAAGATCTCGTCCATCCGTCTGGACAACGAGAACAAGCATGCCGAGGTCTTCCTGCGCCCCGAGGAAGTGTCTCTGGCCATCGGTAAGGGCGGTCTGAACATCAAACTCGCCAGCATCCTCACCGAGTACAGCATCGACGTTTATCGCGACGTGGAGACCGAGACCGAGGAGGACATCTACCTCGACGAGTTCAAGGACGAGGTTGACGAGTGGGTAATCGAGGCCCTCAAGAATGTGGGACTCGCTACCGCCAAGTCGGTGCTCAGGACACCGCGCCAGGAACTCATCGACAAAGCCGACCTCGAGGAGGACACCGTCGACAACCTGCTTGCCGTGCTCCGCGCCGAGTTTGAGGATTAACATCAACTCCACAATATCCATTGTTTATTATTTCAACAACCGATATTCATTTTTAAAAATAACGCAATTACATATATATAAAAGCCGAAAGCATTTTGCCGAAAGCGAACCGATAAATGACATTATATGGCGATAAAGATAAGTAAAGTCATTAAAGATTTAAACGTGGGTCGGCAGACCATCGAGGAATTCCTGCACAAGAAGAACATCGAAATCGATGCCAGCATCAACGCCCGCATCAGTGAGGATGTCTATGAAATGCTCGTGAAGGAGTTCAAGCCCGACATGGACCTCAAGTCCAAGTCGGACAAGATGGCCAATGAGCGACAAAAGGAGAAGGCCAAGCAGAATGCAGCCAAGGAGTCGCATGAAATCAAGACCGAAGTGCCGGGGCAGAAGCCTAAGATTCTGGGCAAGATTGACCTCAGCACCGCCGGTAAGCCCAAGCCCGCTCCCAGCAAGCCTGAGCCCAAGCCCGAACCCAAGCCCGAGGTGAAGGTCGAGGAAAAGCAGCCTGAAAAGCCGGCCATCGAGGAGCCCAAGCCCGCACAGGCCGAGGAAGCCCCCGCTCAGGCCGCCATCGAGCAGGTTGCCGAACCCGCACCCAGCAAACCTGAGCCCGCGCCTGAGCCCGAACTGCCCGCTGCCGTCGAGGAGCCCAAGCCCGCACAGGCCGAGGAAACCTCTGAACAGGCTCCCCAGCCCGAGCCCACCAGCACCGCCACCGAGCCCGAGGTGTTCAAGCCCGTATCCGAGACCGTCGGCGGACCGCAACTCAAGGTTATCGGCAAGGTGGACTTGACATCGCTCAACCAGCAGACTCGCCCCCGCAAGAAGACCAAGGAGGAGAAGCGCAACGAGCGCATCGCCAAGGCACAGGCCGATGGAGCAGGCAAGAAGAAGCGCAAACGCATCGGCAAGGAGAAAATCGATATCGAGACCGCCGGCAACCAGGCCGCATCACAGCCCGGCAAGGGTCGCGGCAAGGATGACCAGGGCGGCAAGGGTCGCGGCAAGGACAAGAACAAGAACCGCAAGCCGCTCAGGCCCGAAGTGAGCGAGGAGGACGTTCAGCGCCAGATGAAGGAGACGCTTGCACGCCTCACCGCCAAGACCAGCAAGAAGGCTGCGGCACGTCGCCGCGAGAAGCGAGAGGAGTTCCGTGAGGAATTGCGCGAAGAGGCAGCACAGGCAGCAGCACAGAGCAAGGTACTGAAACTCACCGAGTTTGTTACGGCCAATGACCTGGCCAGCATGATGAACGTGCCCATCAACAAGGTTATCGCCACTTGTATGAACCTGGGCGTCATGGTGAGCATCAACCAGCGTCTCGATGCCGAGACCATCAACATTGTCGCCGACGAGTTCGGCTTCAAGACCGAATATACCAGTGCCGAGGTGGCCGAGGCCATCAGCGAGGAAGAGGACAAGCCCGAAGACCTCGTTCAGCGCCCGCCCGTGGTGACCGTCATGGGTCACGTGGACCACGGTAAGACCTCACTGCTGGACTACATCCGCAACTCCAACGTGATTGCCGGCGAGGCTGGTGGTATCACCCAGCACATCGGTGCCTACAACGTGAAGTTGCCCAACGGCCGCCGCATCACCTTCCTCGACACCCCTGGCCACGAGGCGTTTACCGCCATGCGTGCCCGTGGTGCCAAGGTCACCGACATCGTCATCGTGATTGTCGCTGCCGACGACAGCGTCATGCCGCAGACCATCGAGGCCCTCAACCATGCCTCGGCAGCCGGCGTGCCCATCATCTTTGCCATCAACAAGATTGATAAGCCCAGCGCCAATCCCGAGAAAATCAAGGAAGAACTCGCCAACCTCAACTACCTGGTCGAGGACTGGGGTGGCAAGTATCAGAGCCAGGACATCTCGGCCAAGAAGGGTATCGGCGTCGAGGAACTCATGGAGAAAGTGCTGCTCGAGGCCGACATGCTCGACCTCAAGGCCAATCCCAACCGTAAGGCTACGGGTTCCATCATCGAGTCATCACTCGACAAGGGACGTGGCTACATCGCCACCGTGCTCATCGACAACGGTACGCTCCACGTGGGTGATATCGTGCTGGCCGGTACTCACTTCGGCAAGATCAAGGCCATGTTCAACGAGCGCAACGTCCGCATCACCGAGAGCGGTCCTTCGACCCCGGCACTGATTCTGGGTCTGAATGGCGCTCCCACGGCCGGTGACAAGTTCAACGTGATGGACACCGACCAGGAGGCACGCCAGATTGCCAACAAGCGCGAGCAACTGCAACGCGAGCAGAGCCGCCGCACCCAGCACCGTGTCAGCCTCGAGGACATCGGCCGCCGCCGCGCCCTGGGCGAGTTCCACGAACTCAACTGTATCGTCAAGGGTGACGTGGACGGCTCTATCGAGGCCCTGAGCGACTCGCTCATCAAGTTGTCAACCCCCGAGGTCCAGGTCAACGTGATCCACAAGGCCGTGGGTGCCATCACCGAGAGCGATGTTACCCTGGCCGCCGCCAGCGACGCCTACATCATCGGCTTCCAGGTGCGCCCGTCGGCCTCGGCCAAGCGCGCCGCCGAGCAGGAGGGTGTGGACATCCGTCTCTACTCCATCATCTATGACGCCATCGAGGAGGTCAAGAGCGCAATGGAGGGCATGCTCCAGCCCGACATCAAGGAGGAGGTTACCGGTAGTGCCGAGGTGCGCCAGGTGTACCACATCAGCAAGGTCGGCACCATCGCCGGTGCCATGGTGCTCGAGGGCAAAGTCAAGCGCAGCAGCAAGGTGCGCGTCATCCGTGACGGCATCGTTATCCACACGGGCGAACTGGCCTCGCTCAAGCGCTTCAAGGACGACGCCAAGGAAGTCACCAGCGGCTATGACTGCGGCTTGAGCCTCAAGTCCTACAATGACCTGCAAGAGATGGACATCATCGAGGCATTTGAGGAAATCGAGGTTCACAAGACCTTGTAAACATGGACTATTACCTGAATATAGGTAGCAATATAGGCGACCGGCGCGATAATCTGTATCGCGCCGTCGTTGCTTTGACGGCAGGCACGGGCGGCAGCGTGACGTCCCGCGTCGTCGAGAGCGAGCCGTGGGGATTTGAGAGTGAGAACCGCTTCATGAACATCGGCCTGTGGCTCGACAGCGACCTGGAGCCCCAAGCGATGCTGGAGCGCATTCACGCCATCGAGCGCCGGCTGGGTAGCGGGGCGCACCGTGATGCCGGCGGCCACTACATCGACCGCCTGGTGGACATCGACATCATGGCCATCGGCGACCTGATTATCGATAGCCCCACACTACAGGTGCCCCACCCTCATCTGGCAGAACGCGATTTTTTCCTGATTCCGATGATGCAGTTGGCCCCCTGCTGGCAACACCCCGTCACGGGCCTCACCGCCGCGGCGATGCTCCACGCGTTGTCGCCCGGCAAGCAGTGATGATGAAGAATCGTTGAGTTACCTCCCGTAGCCGTTGGCCTTGCGGTAATGGTTGGGTGACAGACCCAAGTGCTTTTTCACATATTTCCCGAAGAAAGAGAGATTCTCAAAGCCCATCTCGCTGGCAACCTCCTTGATGCTCATGTCGCTATACAGCAGCAGTTGCTTGATGCGGCTCATCACGGCACTGGCGATGAGTTCGCTGGCCGTGTACTCGCTGTGCTTGCGGCACACGCTGGTGAGGTACTTGGGCGAGACGCACAACTCGGTGGCATAGGACTTGACACTGCGGTTCACCGTGGTGCTGTCGGCCAGCATGAGCATGAAGCGGCGAAAGATGCGGTCGCCCTGCCGCAGCATGTCCTCATTGTCCTCGACGATGTGCTTGTTGATGTTCGACAACAGGTCATAGGCAAAGCACCTGATGATGTCACGCATCGTCTCGCGGCCAAAGTTCATCTCGGGATGATCCATCTTGAACGTGAGCAACTCGTAATACTTGACCATCAAGTCCATCTCGTCCTGCCCCATTTCGATGACGGGGTTGGCCAGGATGTGCATGACCGACTGCATCAGGCTCTTGTTGATAAACGAGAATCCCACATCGGTGCTGATGGCGCATATCAGGCACCTGAAGTCGTCACTGTGGGTGATATTGCCAATGACGACCTTGCGGTCAACAATCAGGGAACAGTTTTTCTTCAGGTGATAGGAAGTCGCGTTAAGGTCGAGAGAGAGGGTCCCGTCAAGGACCATGACATAGGCGATAAAATTAACCTGGAACTTCTTCATCAAGCCAGGTATGGACGTGATATTGTCGGCAAAGAAAACCTCGCCGTCATTGTACTTGAGGTTGTGGTAAACCTCGGGCACATCATTAAAGTCCAGTTGAGTGATTCTATTCTGTTTCATTGTCACTAAATTGATCAGATGTCATCCTTGCTTGAAAATGACATATTTACACTTTTTTCGGCTGGTAAATTTACTACTTATTCCGTTACCTTGCAAATTTTTACTAGAAAAAATTGTCTTGAAACATTTTGAGTACCTGATTGGCTTATACACTTCAACGGTGCGTGGACGACACTTGACTGGTCATCCACGCACCGTTGAAGTTCATCTTTCTTATAAAGGTCTCCTGCTATTTCGTCCTCTTGCGGGTCCTGGCCGCACGCGGGGACTTGAGGCGCAGCACCTGGGCACTGCGGGCGGGCAGGTATAGCCTGAGCCAACCCAAGTGGGCGTCGGCATACAGGCCATCGTGCTCGGTCAAGTGCTTCACACCCTCGTCGATGTTGCCATATCCGCCATAGCGGGGACTGTCGCTGTCGAACACACCCTCATACTCTCCCTCGGGAGCCAGGATGGGATAATCCACATGGGAGGCTGTGGGGCTGAAGTTAAACACAAACACGAGATTGCCGCGCATGTAGGCCAGCACCTGGTCGTCGTCCTTGTCCCACAGTTTGCGCACGGGCAACTTCTGGAAATTTTTCACCCCGCCGATGAGGTGTATCATGTCATTGTCCCAATTGTTGAGGTACTGGTACTTCAAGTCCTCACGGTCAACGAGGTCCCACTGGCGGCGGGCATACTTGTAACTCCAGCCGTTGCCCTCGCGCGGGAAGTCGATCCACTCGGGATGCCCCCACTCGTTGCCCATGAAGTTGAGGTAGGCGCCATTGATGAGCGAGGCGGTCACGAGGCGTATCATCTTGTGCAAGGCCATGCCGCGGTCCACGGTAGCGTCGTGGTCATCCGTCATCATGTGCCAGTACATCTCCTTGTCGATGAGACGGAAGATGATGGTCTTGTCGCCCACCAGGGCCTGATCGTGGCTCTCGGCATAGGAGACGGTCTTCTCGTCCTCGCGGCGGTTGGTCAGTTCCCAGAATATCGAGGTGGGCTTCCAGTCCTCGTCCTTGCGTTCCTTGATGGTCTTGATCCAGTAGTCGGGGATACCCATCGCCATGCGGTAGTCAAAGCCGATGCCTCCGTCCTTGAAGGAACGGGCCAGCCCGGGCATGCCGCTCATCTCCTCGGCAATGGTGATGGCATGGGGATTGAGGTCGTGGATGAGCACATTGGCCAGCGTCAGGTAGGTGATGGCATTGGTGTCCTCACCGCCGTTGTAGTAGTCATCATAACTACCGAAGGCCTGCCCCAAGCCGTGGTTGTAGTAGAGCATCGACGTCACGCCGTCGAAGCGGAAGCCGTCGAACTTGTATTCCTCCAGCCAGAACTTGCAGTTGGACATCAGGAAGTTCAGCACAGCATTCTTGCCATAGTCAAAGCACAGCGAGTCCCAAGCGGGATGCTCGCGCCTGCCGTCGCCATAGAAGTAGAGGTCACCCGTGCCGTCGAAGCAGCCCAGGCCCTCAATCTCATTTTTCACCGCATGGGAGTGCACGATATCCATGATGACGGCAACGCCCTGGCTGTGGGCATCATCGATGAGGTGCTTGAGTTCCTCTGGCGTGCCAAATCGGGATGACGCGGCATAGAAACTCGACACATGATAGCCAAAGGAGCCATAGTAGGGATGCTCCTGGATGGCCATGATCTGGATGGCGTTATATCCGTCCTTGACGATGCGGGGCAGCACGTTCACGCGGAATTCCTCATAGGTGCCTACACCCTCGCGGTTCTGCGCCATGCCGATGTGGCACTCATAGATGAGCAACGGCTTCACGTTGGGCACAAAGTCCTTGACCTTGAATTCATAGCGCTCTGCGGGGTCCCACACCTGGGCCGAGAAGATATAGGTCTTCTCGTCCTGCACCACACGGGTGGCATAGGCCGGGATGCGCTCACCCTCACCGCCAGGCCAGTGGATGCGCAGTTTATACAGGTCGCCGTGGTGCATGGCGCGGGCAGGCAGCGTGATTTCCCAGTTGCCGCCGTCCAGACGCTTCAGCCTGTAGGGGGCGCACTCGCGCCAATCATTGAACTGGCCGATGAGATAGACCTCGGTGGCATTGGGGGCCCACTCGCGGAATACCCACCCGCCGTCAGCCGTGCGGTGCAGGCCATAGTAGTTATAGGCGTTGGCAAACTCGACCAGATTGCCACTGCCGCCCGTGAGTTCGGCAATCTTGTTCACAGCATCCTGATGGCGCCCGTTGATGGCGTCACTGTAGGGCTCCAGCCAGGGATCATCATTGATAATCGCAAGATTCTTCTTCTTTCTCATAATCGCACAGTCATTGATTGGTGATGACTACAAAGGTACATATTTAACCTCAATTCCGACTGATATTTAAGCCAGTTTTTACATTCAACAATTGAAATCGATTGCAAATCAGTAATGATTTTTAAAGAAAAAAGCATCAGAAAATGATGGGATATTAAAAAAATCATTAAATTTGCACACTTTAGTAGAGAATATTAACAACTTAAATACATTTAGCAATATGAGACTTGAAGGAAGACGCGAAAGCACCAATGTGGAAGATCGCCGCGGCATGGGCACAGGCACCAAGGTGGGCCTGGGCGGCATCGGCGGACTGATTATCGCTGGATTAATCACCCTGCTCATGGGTGGAAACATCGGTGACGTTTTACAACAGGCCGGCGGCATGGGACTCCAGCACGAGACAGTAGAGCAAGGTCAGTTCTCGGAGGAAGAACAGGAACTTGCCACCTTTGCCAAGCAGGTGATCGGCAGCACCGAGGACATCTGGGCACAGATATTTGAGCAATATGGCATGGGCGACTACCCCGCACCGACGCTGGTGCTCTATACCGGCAGCACCCAGACCGCCTGCGGACAAGGCAATGCCGCCGTGGGACCGTTCTACTGCTCGGGTGACCAGAACGTGTATCTGGACCTGTCATTCTTTCAGACCATGGACCAGCAACTGGGCGTCAAGGGTGACAACTCAAGCCTGGCCAAGGCCTACGTCATCGCCCACGAGGTGGGCCACCACATCGAGTACTTGACCGGCACACTGCAACAGGCTCACCAGCGCATGCAGGCAACCAACAGCACCACCGCCAACAAGTACAGCGTGCGTCTTGAACTGATGGCCGACTTCTATGCCGGCGTGTGGGCTCACTACGAGAAGCAGTACTTCAATTCAATTAACGACCAGGATCTGCTCGAGGCCATCGACTGCGCACAGAAGATTGGCGACGACTACCTGCAGAAGCGCGCCCAGGGCTATGCACAGCCCGAGAGTTTCACCCACGGTACCAGCGCCCAGCGCATGAAGTGGTTCAAACTCGGTTACCAGACCGGCGACGTGCGCCGCGCCACCACCTTCCAGGAGAGCGACGCCACCCTGTAAGCCACTCACGACATCACCAAAATGGGACAAAGGGACGGTTCTTTTGTCCCATTTTTTATTTCATGTAGATTCCGGTAAAGGTGCGGCCGCTGTTGATGCCCAGGCGACGGGCCGAGAAGAAACGGTCGTGTTCGCAGCGGGAACAGTGGCGCGAGAGGATGATCTGGTCCTCGGGGACACCCGCTGCAACGAGGACGGCGCGATTGGCGGCCCGCAGGTCGATGTGTGCCTTGCCCGTGGCGGGATGACGCGTCACGATACTGTCAAGATCAAAATGCGCCTTACCGAAGGCTTCCACCACCTCGTCACCCACCTCAAAGCACTCCTGGCAGATGCTGGGTCCCATGGCGACCTGGATGCGTGTTGCGACGGCTCCCTGACGGCACATCTCGTTAACGACAGCCCCAGCGATGCGCCCTACCGTTCCCCGCCACCCGGCATGGGCCACAGCGATCACACCTGCCGCAGCATCCACGAGTACAATGGGCACGCAATCGGCGGTATTTATCCCGATGACCACGCCCTTCAAGCGGGTCACCAGCGCGTCAACGCCCTCCAGGGCTGTCTCCTGCTTGTCGATGTCCATCGCGCGGAAGCGCTCGTCGATGACCGCCACGCGGCATGAGTGGGTCTGACGGGGCATGACCAGGTCGTCAAGGTCGATGCCCAACTGCATGGCCAGCGAGATTCTGGCATCCAGCACCCGCAGGGCGTCATCTCCCACATAGTCACACAGGTTCACTCCAGAGTAGGCATTGCGCCCATCCACGTTGCCACGCGTCGTCGAGAATGCCTCAATGCCGTCAATAGGCCCGGCAAAATCCAATTTTTCCAATTCCATCATGTCACAAAGGTAACATTTTATTCCCTATCGAGCATCATTAATCGGAGAAAACTGAGTACCTTTGCACACATATGATACTAAACACCGCCAACATACTCAACTACAAGAATATCGCCGAAGCCCGCCTGGAATTCTCGCCCAAGTTGAACTGCCTCATCGGCAACAACGGCCAGGGCAAGACCAATGTGCTCGACGCGATCTACTACCTGAGCATGTGCCGCTCCTATGCCTCAACAGGCGACAACAGCGCCGTCATCCGCCATGGCGAGCCCTACATGATGCTTCAGGGCCGCTACACCCGGCAGGAGACACCGCTTGACATCAGCATCGCACTGCAACGCGGCAAGCGCAAGGTCGTGCGCCGCGACGGCAAGGAATACCAGCGCCTGAGCCAGCACATCGGGCTGCTGCCCGTCGTCATGGTGTCACCCATGGACTGGGACCTGGTGCGCGGCAGTGGTGAGGAGCGTCGCCGCTTCATGGACCTCATCATCTCGCAGAACGACAGTGAGTACCTTGATGCGCTCATCCGCTACAACAAGGCCGTCGAGCAGCGCAATGCCATGATCAAGAAGGAGATGCGTGACCCCTTGCTCTATGAGACGGTCGAGCAGGCGATGTCACAGCATGCGGCCCTCATTCATGAGCGCCGCAGCCACTGGGTGGAGCAGTTCCTGCCCATCTTCATGAACTACTATAACGCCGTTGCCGGCGAGGGCGAGACCGTCAGCCTGCACTACAAGAGCCACCTCAACGACGGTGACATGCCCAGCCACCTGGCAGCGACGCGCGAGCGGGACCTCATCCTCGGCTATACCACACGCGGCATCCACCGCGACGACCTGGAACTGATGCTGGCCGGCTATCCCATGCGCCGCACGGGCAGCCAGGGACAATGCAAGACCTACACCATCGCCCTGAGGTTCGCCCAGTTTGACTTCCTCAAGGCCAACAATCCCGCGGTGCCCATCCTGTTGCTTGACGACATCTTCGACAAGTTGGACGCCAGCCGCGTGGAGCGCATCGTGGACGTCGTCTCAAGCGACCGTTTTGGCCAGATTTTCATTACCGACACCAACCGCACCCACCTCGACGAGATCGTTGCCCGCCACGGTGGCGGCCACTGCCTGATGCACGTCGAGGACGGCCAGGTCACCATCATGAAAGGAGGTGACAAGTCATGAAGCGCACCGAGGCCCGCAACATCGGCCAGATCATCAACGACGTGCTGCGCAAGGAGAATCTTGACGTTGCCCTCGACGAGCACCGCGCCAGTGCCCTGTGGCCCCAGATCGTGGGCGACGGCATCAACCGCTATACCATCAAGCGATATGTCAAGGATGGCGTGATGACAGTCCACCTGTCATCGGCATCGCTGGCCAATGAACTCATGCTCAACCGCGCCAGCATCATCCAGCGCATCAACGAGGCCCTGGGCCGTGACATCATCAGCGAAATCATCTTCAAGTAACACGAGACAACCATCACAACACTATCCATCACATTATGAATCACGCTATCCAAGCCCAATATCCATTCAAGCGCAGCACCAGCGTGCAGTTGCGCTTCAATGACATCGACGCCCTGGGCCACGTCAACAATTCGGTCTATTTCCAGTTCTTTGACCTTGCCAAGACCGAATACTTTGCTGGTCTCGAGGTCAATGCCGACATCAACTGGTGCCGCCCCTCGATTGTCATCGCCAACGTCAATTGCTCCTTCCTGGTGCCCACCGTCTTTCAAGAGCCCGTCGAGGTGCTCACCCAGTGTGCCCACCTGGGCAACAAGAGCCTCACGCTGCTACAGCACCTGGTCAACCGCGACACCCGGGAACTGAAGGCCACCTGCACCACCGTGATGGTCAACCTCGACCCCGAGACCAACCAGCCGGCCCCCATCCCCCAAGTGTGGCGCGACGCGTTTTTGGCATTTGAGGGACATAGCCTCGACTAAAAAGCGCAGGCCAAGGAGTGGTAACTGAAAACTATTTAGTACCTTTGCACGTTCAAACCATCAAACACCACAATTATGGACGTAAAACAGTCAATGCAAGAAATTCTGGAGGCCGAGAGCAAGGCCGTCCTTAACATACCCGTCACCGATGCCTATGAGGAGGCAGTGAACCTCATCGTCGAGCAAGTCAAGCACGAGGGGGGCAAACTAGTCACCTCGGGCATGGGCAAGTGTGGCCAGATTGCCGACAACATCGCCACCACGTTTTCCTCAACCGGCATCCCCGCCATCTTTCTCCACCCCAGCGAGGCCCAGCACGGCGACCTGGGCGTAGTGCAACCCCACGATGTGCTGCTGTTGCTGTCCAACTCGGGCCGCACCAACGAAATCTGTGCCCTCGTGTCGCTGGCACACAACCTGTACCCCCAACTCAAGATCGTCGTCATCACGGGCAACAAGGACAGCGAACTGGCCCACCTGGCCGACATCTGCCTGTGGACCGGCAACACCACCGAGGTGTGCCCCCTGGGCCTGACGCCCACCACCTCGACCACGGTGATGACCGTCATCGGCGACGTGCTCGTGGTCAACACGATGCGTGCCACCGGCTTCACCCGCGAGGATTATGCCCTGCGCCACCACGGCGGCTACCTGGGCAGCATCGCCAAGGGCACGAAGTACTAATTGCGCCCTTCCCCCCTGATGACTAACCAATGAATTCAAGATACTACGATTTAGAGATAGAAATAATAAAATGAGAAAAATCATAGCCATCGGCGAATCGGTGCTCGACACCGTTTTCAGCGGCAACCAGCCCGTGAAATCCTTTATGGGCGGCCGCATCGCCAATGCCGCCGCCATCCTGGGCAGCATGGGGCTGCCCGTGGCCATGGTGAGCGAGTGCTGTGCCGACCGTGTGGGCGACATCATCATCGATTACCTCACCCGTCACCACGTCAATGTCAACTCCATTGACCGCTACACCGAGGGAAGCACCGCCATGTCGGCCATCTTTACCGACGACTCGGGCAAGGACACCCTTGTCAACTACGGGGTATATCCGCGCGAGCGCTTTGACGTCGTGTGGCCCCGCATCGATGAGGATGACATCCTGCTGTTCGGTTCCCTCTATGCGATTACCGAGCCGCAGCGTGCCGCCTTGTTTGAACTGGTCAACCATGCCGTCGAGCGCAAGGCCATCATCATCTACCTGCCTGGCTTCCAGCACGGCATCAATTTCCACATCGCCCACGTCATGCCCGCCATCCTCGAGAACCTGGAGGTGAGCGACCTGGTCATTGCCCACGAGCGCGACCTGCGCGACGTGTATCCCGGCGAGACGGCCCGTCAGGCCTATAGCAACCATGTCGAGTTCTACTGCGACAACTACCTCCACATCCATCCCGACCTCACGGTGACCCGCTTTGACAAGGGCGGCAAGTGCCTGCCCCACCCGGCCATCGGCATTCCCACCCGCCACATGCTCGGCTGGCAGGCCGGCTTCACGGCGGGCATCATCCACGGCCTGTTGAAGAATGACGTCACCCGCGCCACGATCCACCAGTTGCCGCGCGCCACTTGGCTCGATATCGTCACCGGGGCACAAGCCATCGCCTCGTGCTGCGCCAATCCCGACAATGGCCTCGATCCGGCGCTGGCAACCCGATATGCAGCCGAAATCAAACACTAACACGTTATTATCATCTCTCATCACCCACCACAATGAACCCACTGCCCATCTCCATCGCGATGCCGCGTCTCAAGAACGACATGACCATTGCCCAGGCACAAATGGCCACGACAGGCACTATGCCCTCGCCCAAGGGACTGGACGATGACATCGTGACCGAGATGAAGATCTGTTACATCGACTACCTGATCACCAACAAGCGCGACCTGGAAGCCGAACAGGTCATCGAGGAGTTCATCTACGACGACGAGCGCATGCAGCAACTGCCTGAACTGTATGCCGCATGGCTGTGGCTGGCACGCATGGCCCTGCTCATTGACAGCGGCAATCCATCACTGTCGCTGGGCGCTGCCGAGAATGCCTTGCTGGTGCTCTCGGGGCACCTGGGCAAGAAAACCGAGGACTTCAACGCCATCGTCGCCACCCTGCTCTTCAACCTGGCCCTCGCCCACCACGACATGGGCGACAACAGCCGGGCCTCCAAGGAGTTGACCAAGGCCCAGCAACTTCTTGAACGTCTCACCAAGCGCAACGAGGCACGCTTCTCGGCCATGCTGCTCATGGCCGTCGAGGCTTCTACCGAGGTCATCAAGTCCAAGACCAAGCAGATGAACGTGCTGGCCCACTACCAGAGCGCCAGCGAACTCTACATGAGCGAATTGAACAGCGGTGACGCCAACGCCACACGCACCGCCATGTCCAACCTGGTGGACACCCTGGGAAAGGAGGGCGACATCATGCTCGAGATGGGCAACGGACGCAATGCCGTCAAGTATTACACCAAGGCACTGCGCTACCAGAAGAAACTGGGCGAACGCATGGGCATGCGCGACCTGGAACTGTCCATCGGACTGGCCAAGGCCCTCATGCGGCTCATCAACCGCAGGGCTGCTGCCGAGCAGTTGCTGCGATCGCTGCTGCCGCTGGCCCAGCGCCTTGACGCGACGGCCCAGGTCAACGAGATCCAAGACCTACTCAATAACAAGAATAAAAACGTGAACATCATGACACTGCTCAAGAGTATCTTTACCGCCGCCCTCATCATTGTGGGCACCCTGGGCATGCAAGCCCAACTCATCGTCGGCCACCGCGGCTCGCAGTGGGGCGTCGAGAACACCCGTGCCGCCTTTATCAACGGCGCCAATGCCGGCGCCTGGGGACTCGAGTGTGACATCCGTGTCACCGCCGACGGCACCTTTGTCGTCAGCCACGATGACAACTACAAGCGCCTGGGTGGCCCCGAGACCAAGATTGCCGACATGACCACCGAGGCCGTCCTCTCGACACGGTTGACCAGCAAGCGCCACGGCATCACCTATGCTGGCACGCCCTGCACCCTGGGCGAGTTCCTCGACATCTGCAAGGAATATAACGTCGTGCCCGTTGTCGAGATCAAGGTCTCGACAACCATCCACAGCAACACCAAGGCCGAGAACGAACCCGTCTTTGACGGAATTCCCGCCCTCATCAACCTCATTGACCAGAAGGGGCTCACCGACCGCGTGGTCATCATCTCCTTCATGCCCGGCGTGGTGGACTTTATCCATCGCCATTATCCCGACATCACCGTCCAGGTACTTGCCGGTGACGGCGACGGCACGGTCATGGAGTGGGTCGAGTGGTGCAAGCAGTATAACATGGATCTGGACGTCGTCCACACCATCGTCACCAAGGAGGCTGTTGACGCCATGCACGCCGCCGGCCTCAAGGTCAACGTATGGACCGTGGACCGCGTCGAGGACTTCGAGCGCGTCAAGGCCATGGGCGTCGATTTCATCACAACCAACGCCCGCTTCCCAAACGAATTAAAGTAACACCGATTTAAGGGAATCGTAATATCTGCTGCCGCCCGTGATACTCTCCCAGGCGGTTTACTTGTTGAAGTAATCCTTCATCAGTCTCTTGACGCGGGGGCTCAGCACGATGATGGTAAACATGGTACACAGGGCCATCAAGGCAAACGCCAGGTCCATGATGCTCACCATCACCTTGAGGGGTATCATGGCGGCCACGACAATCATGGCCAGGTAATAGTAGTTGTACCACTTCACGTTGTGGGCGCCAAAGAGGTAGTTGGTACACTTCTGCCCATAATAACTATAGGAGAACATGGTCGAGAAAGCAAAGAAGAAGACAATCGTCATCAGCAGCAGGTGGCCGATGCCGGGCAGCAACTGGCCCCAGGCACCCAGGGCGACATACAGGCCCTTGGGGTCGGTCAGGCCAACGTAGTTGCCGGCAATGATGATGGGAATCGATGTCAGGGTGCACACCAGGCCCGAGTCGATGGCGGGACCCAGCATAGCGATAAGGCCCTCACGGATGGGGTCGGTATTCTTGCTGGCGCCGTGCATCATCGAGGCAGTACCCACGCCGGCCTCGTTGACAAAGGCGGCACGACGGGCTCCCGTCAGCGCCACGTAGGCAAACGCGCCAAAGCCCGCCTTCATGCTGAAGGCGCCTTCAAATATCTGCCCGAACACCCCGGGAATCTCCCTGAAGTTCAAAGCCATGATGATGACAACCATGATGAGATACAGAACCACCATCACGGGCACGATGCGCGAGGCAAACAGCGCGATGCGCTTGATGCCACCCAGGACCACGGCACCCACGATGAGCACCATGGCAACACCCATGATGAAGCGCAGCATCAGCGTGTTCTCAATACCCATCGGGGTAGTGAACACGGTGGTCACCGACTCCACCAACTGGTTGGCCTGCATGAAGCACAATGTGCCCACGAGGCCAAAGATGGAGAAGGCCACGGCCAGCGGTTTCCATTTCGCGCCAAGGCCCTGGGTGATGATGTACATGGGGCCACCCTGCACCTCGCCGGCGCTGTCACGACCCTTGTACATGATTGACAGCGAGCCTTCAAAGAACTTGGTGCTCATGCCCACCAGGGCACTCACCCACATCCAGAAGACCGTGCCCGGTCCACCCACCGACAGCGCGATGGCCACGCCCGCGATATTGCCCATGCCCACCGTCGCCGCGATAGCGCTCAACAGGGCCTGGACCGAACTGATCTGCCCCGACTGCTTGCCACTGTCGCTGGCCTGCTTGTCTCGCAGGGCGCGCAAGGCCCATGGCAACCGCCTGATGGACACAGCGCCCGAGAAGATAAACAGGAACAGTCCGCCGCCAATCAGCAGAAAAAACTCAGGGTAGCCACACACAGCGTCGCTCGCGGCTACAATCCAGTCACTCAATGCAGTGAGCATGTTTTCCATATCGATTTCTTTTTCAATTGTTAATGATGGCGGCAAAGGTAGAAAAAAATTTCATTATTCAGACTTTATCACACAAGTTTTCGAGCCCATATAAACCAAAAACGAGGCTGCTCACGCAGTCTCGCTCTTGGCGCTTCTTCTTGGACTTGAACCAAGGACCCCCTGATTAACAGTCAGATGC
>CAMKOE010000006.1 GCA_946414395.1 uncultured Porphyromonadaceae bacterium
TCGTTCAACTCGTTGTAGTGGTTGTTGCTAGTCGTTTCCATATCGATTGTGTAGTTTTTTAGTTCATCTGTTTGAGTTGCTCCTTGATGCGGTAGAGGCGCACCGACACATTCTTGACACTGATGCCCACGATCTGTGCAATCTCGTCATAACTCATGTTCTCGAGCCACAGCAGCACGATGGCGCGGTCAAAGGGCTGTAGCCGCTGGATGCGCTCGTGCAGCATGTCGGTCTGGCGGTTGTCGGCGTCATTCTTGTCAAACAGGTCGATGCCCTCCATGAGCGGTTGGGTCTTGCGGCTCTTTTTCTTGCGGTCGATCGAGATACAGGAGTTCAGGGTCACCTTGTAAATCCATGTCTTCAAGTCACTCTTGCCCTGGAAGGAGGCAAAGCCCTGCCACAACTTGATGAGCGCCTCCTGGAAGAGGTCATCGACCTCCTCCTTGTCCTTGGAGAACATGTAGCACACCGTGTAGATGGTGCCCTTGTTCTCGCGGATGATGCGCGCAAAGTTGGCTTCGTTGAGTTCCATTGTCGTTAATGATTCAATTGTTATTTGCCCGTTAGACGCAATGGTGAACTGAAAAACTACACAATATTTTATTTTTTTCTAGATGCTCTAGATATTCTAGTTACTCTAGATTCTCTAGAACGTCTGCATGTCGACGAGGTGCTTGTAGGCGCCTGCCCTGGCCATGAGGTCGTCGTGGGTGCCCTGCTCGATGATGCGGCCCTCCTGCATGACACAGATCAGGTCGGCGCCCTTGATGGTGCTCAGGCGATGGGCGATGACCAGGGTGGTGCGGCCATGCATCAGTTTGTCCAGGGCGTCCTGCACGAGGTGTTCGCTCTCGGTATCGAGGGCACTGGTGGCCTCGTCCAGGATGAGGATGGGCGGATTCTTGAGAATGGCGCGGGCGATGCTGATGCGCTGGCGCTGGCCGCCCGAGAGTTTGCAGCCGCGGTCACCGATGTTGGTGTCAAAGCCCTGCTCGCTGGCCATGATGAAGTCATAGGCGTTGGCGATTCTTGCCGCTTCCTCGACCTGCTCGCGGGTGGCGTCCTCGACACCGAAGGTGATGTTGTTATAGAACGAGTCGTTGAACAGGATGGCCTCCTGGTTGACGTTGCCCATGAGGGCGCGCAGGTCGGTCACGTTGAACTGGCGGATGTCGGTGCCGTCGATGCTGATGCTGCCCTGCTGCACGTCATAGAAGCGCGGCAGCAAGTCGGCCAGCGTGGTCTTGCCGCTGCCGCTCTGACCCACAAGAGCGACGGTCTGGCCACGCTTGATATCGAGCGTCACGTCGTCGATGACCCACGCGTCGCCGTAGCGGAACCTCACGTTCTCATACTTGATGCCCTGTTCCATGCGGGTCAGGGGCACGGGCTGGGCGGGACTCTTGATGGGATTGTCGGCGCCCAGTATCTTGTCGATGCGCTCCATCGAGGCCAGACCGCGCTGGATGGAGTAGGCGGCCTTGGAAAGGTCCTTGGCGGGGTTGATGATGTTGTAGAAGATCACCATGTAGTAGATGAACTTGGGCGCGGTGATGCTGCTGTGGCCCCCCAGGATGAGGCTACCGCCAAACCACAGCACGATGGCGATGGTCAGCGTGCCCAGGAACTCGCTCATGGGGTGGGCGAGGACATAGCGGCGGTTCATGCGCGTCTGGATGGAGCGGAACTTCTCGTTCTCCCCCTCAAAGCGGCGGCGCACCTTCTGTTCGGCATTGAAGGCCTTGACGATGCGCAGGCCGCCGATGGTCTCCTCGATGTTGCTCAGCAGCACGCCCCACTGGTTCTGGCCCTCGAGCGAGACACGCTTCAGGCGCTTGCCCACGCGGCCCATGATCCAGCCGGCGATGGGTAGCAGCACGAGCACGAACAGCGTCAGTTGCCAACTGATGACAATCATCATCACCAGGCAGGCGATAATCATGATGGGATTCTTGAAGAGCATGTCGAGCGAGGTCATGATGGAGTTCTCGACCTCTGTGACGTCACCGCTCATGCGGGCCATCACGTCCCCCTTGCGCTCGTTGGAGAAGAAACCCAGCGGCAGCGAGGTGATCTTGTCGTAGATCTGGTTGCGGATGTCGCGCACCACGCCCGTGCGGATGGGGATCATAAAGTAGAAACTCAGGTAACTGCTGCCCGTCTTCAAGCCAGTCATGAAAACCAGTGAGGCGGCGATGGCCGCCAGCGCCGTCGATTGACCGTAGCGCTCGATGATGCACTGCACATAGTAGTAGAAATCGTTGACCACCACGTCCTGCAGGCTCGCCGAACCCACCGGCATGAACTGGTAGGTATTGGTGTTCAGCCCGAAGAGCATCTCCAGAATGGGGATGATCAGCGCAAACGAGAACAGCGTCAAGAACGCGGCCAGCAGGTTGAACACGATGTTCAACGCGATGTATTTCTTATAGGGCGGCACAAACCGCTTCAATAGTTGCCAAAATCCTTTCATGCCCGCAAAGGTAGTGCAAGCCGAGAGAAATGGCAAGAAAAACCCCTTTTTCTTGCCATTTCGCTCGGCGCCGCCCTTCGTCCGTGTTGTTAAGTAGTGCGAGCCACTGGCTTGTATGTGAAAAAAACTAGTTACCTTTGTGTAAAAAACCGTGAAAACGGGTTTACATTTTCTGGGCCTGAAACGTCTATCAAGTGTAAAGACCCATGACTATGACAACAAGTGAACTGGAAATATTGTTCAAGACGCATTACGCGGCGATGTTCCGTCTGGCGATGTCGTTACTCTATGACGAGGACGAGAGCAAGGATGTCGTGAGCGATGTCTTTGCCTCGTTGCTTGGCGGCGGACTGGCCATCCGCAGTGACAATGCCCGCGGCTTCCTGCTGACGTGTGTGCGCAACAGTTGCATCAATGTGATCCGTCACAAGCAGATGCGGGAACGCTTTATGAAACTCTATTCAAATAGGGCCGAGCCGCTTGCCGATGGCCCCGACGATTCTCTCATGCTCAATGAGTTGCGGGAATATATCAATACCGAGTTGTCGCCGCTGTCGCGCCGCATCTTCACCCTGCGCTACCTGCAAGACATGACCTGCCAGCAGGTCGCCGATGCCGTGGGCGTGAGCCGCGTGACTGTTCATCACCACTTGTCACAGTCATTGGAGAAAATCAACACTTACTTCGACAATTCAAAACAATAGACGTTATGGAACAGAACGATAACATCCGTCGCTTGCTCGACATGCACGAGCACCCCGAGAATTACACCGACGAGCAGTTGGCCGCTATGCTTGATGACGAAATGCAGGAGCAACTCGTCACAGCCAAGCGCGCCATGACCGATATTCCCGTGCCCGACGTGGCTGCTGAGTGGCAACGATTTGAGCAGGAGCACCTCAACGCCCCAGTGAAAAACCGCCGCTGGCTCAAGGTGGCGGCCATGATTGCGGGCGTGGTTATGCTCTCGGCCTTCACCTATGCTGCCATCCAGGCTGTGCGCTACGGGACTAAAGACAAACCTCAAGAAAAGACTGAAAACGTCGCAACCGTATCGGAGGAATCGGCCGAATCGGCCTCACGCGTTGCAGTAGCCGATACAATAGCAGTCGTGGAGGAACCTGTGGTATTTGATAACCAGCCGCTCGGCCAGATGCTGGAAGGTATCGCTTCCCGCTATGGTAAGCAGGTCGAGTTCCGCAACGAGGATGCCCGTGACCTGCGCTTCTACTTTGAACTGCATCCGGGCGAGGAATTGAAGAGTGTCGTTGAGCGCCTGAACATGTTCGAGCGCGTGTCAGTCAGCATCGAGGGCAATACAATCGTGGTGGAATGATGGCAAGGCGCATGATTTATCTCGTGGCATGCTTGTGCATGGCCACGGCTGCCTATGCGCAGCGGGTGACGCGGACGTTCAATGATGTGTCGATGAGTGAGGCGCTCAAGTGGCTCAACGAGCGGAGCGGGGAATACAACATCAGTTTCCTCTATAATGACCTGGAGGACTTCAGGGTGACGACCACAGTCAAGAACAAGTCGGTGCCCGATGCCATCCAGCAGTTGATAGGCTTCTATCCCATCAAGATGACGGTGCAAGGCAAGGACATCGCCGTGGAGTGCCCCTTGTGTGAAGCAACGCGCTACAAGGGCACCGTCATCGACGAGACGGGTCAGCCGTTGCCCTATGCCAATGTTGCCCTGCTCTCGCCGCGCGACTCCACCCTCATCACTGGCGGCGTGACCAATGAGAGTGGCTTGTTTGTCATACCCTGCGACCAGCAGGGCGTGCTGGCGCGCATCACCTACGTGGGCTACCGTCCCGTCTATCGCCACTGCCAATCGCCCCACCTGGGCGCCATCAAGATGCAGCCCAATTCAACGCGGCTCAATGGAGTTGTGGTTTCCGCTTCTGCACCTAGACTAATGCAAGAACCTGGTAAATTCATCTATAAGCCAAGTCCTTCAGAGGTTGCAGGTATTGACAGTTATGACCTGTTGCGATATGCTCCGTTGGTAAGCGTAGAGAACAATACCGTCAGTATATTAGGCAAGGGTACATCCACGGTTTATATAAACGGCAGAAAGCCTGTGATGGGCAACGCATCGCTGATGGAGATGTTACGTTCATTACCTGCTGACAAGATTGAGAAGATTGAGATTATCATGTCTCCCAATAGTTCTTACAAGGCATCGACTACAGGAGGCATTGTGAATATTGTCATGAAGAAGAATCCCAATCAGGGACTAACTGGTAGCGCAAGTGTAGGCGCAATATATAATACAGAGAAAATAACGCCAAGGGCGAGTTTGTACCTAGGCTATTCAAAGAAGAAATTGAATGCTTCGGCCAATCTGGGTTATCTGTATGTCAATTTGCAAAGCTGTATGGAGACGACCTATAATTATAGAGACAGTTATACTGATATTCTTAATTCCAACAATAGTCTGAGTACTGACCACATTTTGTATGGAGATATCAGTCTATCGTATGACTTGACAAAGCGAAGCACCCTGGGAACTTCATTCGATATCGCAGGCTCTGAACGCAACAGTAAATCTACAACGATAAGTTCAAACTATCTTAGGGGCACCATTGACAAGTACTCGAAGTCTTACGCAGAAACCGAGAATCCCTACAGAAAGCCACAGATGAGTATCGTGGCCTATTATCATCTCAAGACAGACGATAAGGGAAGTAATCTGGATGTGAGTGCCAATTATTCCTCGTCACTAAACGCTTCTTTGGGGACAATGCAGTATGCAAGTGGGGTAGAATCTCGCGAAGTCGTTCCATATTCCCTTTTTAAGCAAAACACTACCGTTGACAGCTATGGATATGAATTTAAGGCAGATTATAGCCATTCTTTTCATGATGGCAGCTCACTCAAGTCTGGGTATGAGTTCGATGCCTCACATCTTTCTGATGATTTTGTTCGCCTGGATCATGATGGAAATGAGTATGTCAAAAACGAGAGCAGCAGCAATCTGTTTATATATGATGAAAAGGTGAATGCCTTATACATTACGTATAATAGAAAGTGGAGCAATGTGATTAGCACCACATTGGGATTGCGTGCCGAGAATACAAATGTCAAGGGCAATCAAGTTAGTTCAAATGAAAGATTCAACCGCAATTATTGGAATTTCTTTCCGAAATTAAACTTATTGGTTGGTTTGGCAGATGGCAAGCACAATATAGCATTGGATTTGTCCCGTTCTATTGTGCGACCTTTTTATAATAATTTGAACCCATTTAAGATATGGACTTCAGAGAATACCTATAGCATGGGAAACATTCATCTTAAGCCGATGATATACAGTGGTGCGGTTTTGAGTTATAGGTTTCTCGGAGATTATATTATAGGGGCGTCTTATAACTATGGCTCTGATGCCTTAAGCGACTATAGTTTTCTTGCAGGAAACAATACCACAGTGAGTAGTGTGGCTAATTTTGGAAACGAGCAATCTCTCTCACTCTATGGCAACGTAGAAAAGGTTTTCTTTAACGGAATCTGGAGAATGTCATTAAATGCAGCAGCCGAATATGAACGGAATCAAGGCGCAATTGATGGCCAGGATGTGAGTTACAAGACTTGGGCAGGAGAGGCCGGGATTCGCAATATCTTCAAGATTTCTTCCAGTGGTATCAGGACTACATTGAGTTATAACTACTATACGCCGTTAAGAGGAATATCAAGAGTAGGACATCATAAGCATTTGCTCAGCGCATCATTCAGCAAGGAATTCAAATTTGGTGGAACTATTAGTGTTGACGCCTCTAACCTGCTGAATTACAGGCGAGCATATCACTATAACACTGAATCATACGCATATAGAGAAAAACCCAAATACAATAACATATCTTTTCAGATAAGATATACACATAAATTTGGTCAAAGCCGTGTTCGTGGTGCACAAAACCGCTCCGACACAAACTATTCGAGAAGATTTAAGAAATAATGCCCATATCAGGGCGCTTCAATGCCACCCGCAGCCGCTACAAGGGCAGCCACGCAGGCCAGGACGAGCGCAACCGCCTGTAATCAACGACATGCAGGAAATGGCTTCAACATATCGCCCAATGCAATCCACCCTCTCACCAGCGACAGCGAGAGGGTGGAAGATGGGTGTTGCTCAAACGCTATTTGTCACCATAATGCCCGTAGGCGGTGAGAACAAGCACAATGACTTCAGTATCTTGAATTTCGTAGACCAATCGGTGCCTCTTGCTGATTCGACGACTCCATTGGCCCGAACGGTCACCAGCAAGTGGCTCGGGTTTACCTGTTCCCGTTCGTGGATGCTCATAAAGTTCACCAATGAGGGTGATGGCTTTCTGGTAAGCCTTTGGCTCGTTAGTGAGCAGGCGCTTTAAGTCCTCTTCTGCCTTAGGTGCAATGATTACATTGTATTTCATAGGCTGCGGATGTGTCGGTCCAACTCTTCAATATTGGTAAATGAGCGGCCCTTGCCATCAGTTATTTCTTGCTTGGCTTCATCCATACGGTCAAAAAACTCCTCTTTTGTCATCTGTGAATCTTCTTCTTGCTTTTGGGCTGCTAGTTTTTTCAGATACCTTACAGCACGTTTAAGCAGTGCTTCGTCTTCAGCTATCACGCCCATAGCTCGATATATTTCCGCGTTTAATTGTATCGGTGTCATAATCAGAATGGTTTTATTTGTGAAGACAAAGATACTATTTTATTTCGTCTCAGCAAATATTATTCCAACAAAACGGCATATAGAGACATTATCATTGAAGACTATTGACAGTTTGAAAAAGTGACGGTCGCGGGTGGATGCACCTGCGACCGTCAACGTGAGGTTTTTTCTGGGTGTTATAATGATTGTTAGTACCTGACCTCAAAAAAGGAAAACAATAAGTACAACAAATACAATTATAATACAATGCGTTGTGTCTCTATATTGTCATTATTGTATTTATTGTTGTTGTTTTATCTTTCTTGTTGTTTGAGTGGCTTTACTTGATGATTCCCATCTGCTTGCCGATCTTGATGAAGGCGTTGATGCACTTGTCGAGGTGCTCACGCTCGTGACCGGCCGATACCTGCACGCGGATGCGGGCCTGGCCCTTGGGCACAACGGGATAGTAGAAACCGGTAACGTAGATGCCTTCCTTCTGCAGCTCGGCAGCGAAGTCCTGCGACAGCTTGGCGTCGTAGAGCATCACGGCGCAGATGGCGCTCTGCGTCGGCTTGATGTCAAAGCCGGCAGCGATCATCTTGTCGCGGAAGTAGTTCACGTTGTCCACCAGCTTGTCGTGCAGGGCGTTGCTCTCCTTGAGCATCTTGAACATCTCGATGCTGGCACCCACGATGCCGGGAGCGATGCTGTTGCTGAACAGGTAGGGACGTGAGCGCTGACGCAGCATGTCGATGATCTCCTTGCGACCGGTGGTGAAACCGCCCATGGCACCGCCAAATGCCTTGCCCAGCGTGCCGGTGAACACGTCGATGCGGCCATACAGGTTGAACTGCTCGGCTACACCGTGGCCAGTCGGGCCAACGACACCTGCCGAGTGCGACTCATCGACCATGACCATGGCGTCATACTTCTCGGCCAGGTCACAGATCTTGTCCATGGGAGCCACGTTGCCGTCCATCGAGAACACGCCGTCGGTGGCGATGATGCGGAAGCGCTGCTCCTGAGCCTGCTTCAAGCACTCCTCGAGTTCGGCCATGTCGGCGTTGGCATAGCGGTAGCGTTTGGCCTTGCACAGGCGCACACCGTCGATGATCGAAGCGTGGTTCAGCGAGTCGCTGATGATGGCGTCCTCGTCGGTCAACAGGGCCTCGAACAGACCGCCGTTGGCGTCAAAGCATGAACCGTACAGGATGGCGTCCTCGGTGTGGAAATAGTCGGCGATAGCGGCCTCAAGTTCCTTGTGGATATCGCTGGTACCGCAGATGAAGCGAACCGACGACATGCCGTAGCCGTGGTGAGACATGGTCTCGGTAGCGGCCTTGATCAAGCGGCTGTTGTCGCTCAGGCCCAGATAGTTGTTGGCACAGAAGTTCAGCACCTCGTCATTGGGCTTCACGCGGATGTCGGCGCGCTGCGGGGTGGTGATAATACGTTCATTCTTGTACAAACCGGCAGCCTGGATGTCGGCGAGTTCCTTCTGGAGATGTTCCTGGAATTTTCCAAACATGATAAAATCTAATTATTTAAAGGTTTGACATTAATGTTAGGTTCTAAATTCTGAGTACAAAGGTAGTGCAAGTCGAGCGGAGTGCCAAACAAAAAACTCATTTTTTTGTTTGCAATCCCGAGACGCCGCCTACTTTCGCCGCAGGCAGCGGTAGTGCAAGTCGAGCGGAGTGCCAAACAAAAAACTCATTTTTTTGTTTGCAATCCCGAGACGCCGCCTACTTTCGCCGCAGGCAGCGGTAGTGCAAGTCGAGCGGAGTGCCAAACAAAAAACTCATTTTTTTGTTTGCAATCCCGAGACGCCGCCTACTTTCGCCGCCGGTCAATCGTTGTCGCTGCTGGCGGGAACCTTTCCTTGACGCAGGGGCGTGTAGGACTGGGTGCGTTCCTGGACGGATGCGGGCTGCTCCTCGGCTACTTGGCGGTTGTGGTTGCGACGCTTGCGGTGGTGCCAGCGGTTGCCGCCGTCACTGGTCTCCTCGTCGGCCTGCTCGACGGCACTCGTTTCGCCCAGTCGCTTGCCACCGTCCAGCGCGTACAGTTCATACTGTTCGATGATGTTGATCAGTTTGATGGGATAGTTCTCGTCCTCGGCATATCCGCAGTCGCGCAGTCCCTGAGCCCAACTGCGGTAGTCGGTCACGTCAAACTCATAGAGGATGCTGTAACGCGGCCCCTTGAGGAACTTGACGTGGTCAAGGAAAGAGTCCTCGGGGGCGCCATACTTGCGGTAACCCACCTGCTTCAATGAGTCGCAACCGCCATAGACCTCGCCCTTCCAGTGATAGGCCTTGATGCCAAAGTGGTTGTTGGCTTCCTGTGCCATCCTGCTTTGTCCCACACTGCTCTCGAGGATGCCCTGGGCCAGGGTGATGCTGGCAGGCACGCCGTATTCCTTCTCGTGCTGCAGGGCAACTGTCTTGTAGCGCTCGATATAGTCAAGATAACGTTGATGTTTGTTCTGGGCCGTAGCCAAAAAGGCCGAAAATAGGCCAAAAATCAAGCAAAAAACCAATAATCGCTTGTTTATCGGAAAAAAATCTATAATTTTGCGTTCAAAGTTAAAACTCATAATTTTCTATGACCGAAAAAAAAATCACCACAAAGGTAAGGGTTTATTCTTATAATGAACTCACCGAAGAGCAAAAAAAATTGGTGGACATGGCTCGAGAGGCCACTTCGCACTCCTATTCGCCCTATAGCAAGTTCAAAGTGGGCGCGGCATTGATGCTGGATAATGGTGAGGTGTTTATCGGTGCCAATCAGGAAAATGCGGCATTTGCCGGAATCTGTGGCGAGCGCTCGGCTCTCTATGCCGCAGGTGCAAAATATCCCGGTGTGCCGGTAAAGACGGTTGCCATCACATCCTATACCCATGACGAGTTTGTCGAGGAACCCACCGCGCCCTGTGGCGTGTGCCGCCAGGCCTTCTTGGAATTTGAGAAGAACGGGCATCCCATCGAACTCATCCTTGCCGGCAAGGAGAAAATCTATGTGATAGACAGTTTCAAGGACACGATGCCGCTGTCGTTTACCGAGTTCTGACAGGCGAGGTAATAAGTTTTTACAAGGGAATGTGCCGCTTCATGCAGTGAGGGCCAGCACGTTCCCTTGATTTTTTGTGCCATTTGTTGCCTCATTGACCGGAAACTGCACCGTCAAGGTCTAGTGACTAAAAACTCTTGGCGATGATATAGATGTTGGCCTGAACCCTGCGGGGCTAATGCGAATTACACGAGTTGGTTTTAAATATTCTTCGTGAAATACGTTTTTTTAGCGAAATTACCATTAAAAAACTTTTCAGGCTCAACTGCTGTATCATTGCCAAACTTTTTATTACCTTTGCAAGTTGTAATGATTGAAAAAACTTAACCATCAAGATAATGAAGAACAATTTAGACAAGAAACTGATCGGGTCGCTCTCGCTGGGCGACGTGATTCATTTTGCGGTTGCTGTAATCTTGTTTGCCGCAATCTCGTGGATTTATTTTTATCCCAATGACGTTAACGGTGACGTGCTGCAGCAGCACGATGTCATGCAGGGCGCGGCCAACAGTCAGGAGACAAGTGCCATGCAGGAGCAGACCGGAGAGAAATCCTGGTGGACCAATGCGCTCTTTGGCGGCATGCCCACGTTCCAGATCGCTCCTTCCTATGAGGGAACGACCATGCTCAATCCCGCCTCGGCCTTGTACCGGTTGTATTTCCCGACGCCAGTGAGTTGGATTTTCATCCTCATGCTGGGATTCTTCCTGCTGATGCTGGCCTTCAAGGCCAAGTGGTACTTGGCGATACTGGGTGCCATCGGGTATGGTTTCTCGAGTTACTTCTTTATCCTGATGGGCGCTGGCCACATCTGGAAACTGATGGTGCTGGCCTACATCCCGCCCACCATCGCCGGCATCGTGTGGTGCTACCGTGGCAAGTACCTGGGTGGCGCTGCCGTTGCGGCCTTCTTTGCCGCCCTGCAACTGGCCAGCAACCATGTGCAGATGACCTATTACTCGATGTTCCTGATCGTGCTGCTGGTCATCGCCTATCTGGTCAAAGCCATCATGGACAAGCAAGTGGGCCGCTGGTGCATTGCCACTGCCTGCCTGTCCGTAGCCGCCTTGCTCGCTCTGGCCGCCAACTCTCCTAACTTGTATCTGACTTACAAATACTCCCAAGAGACCATCCGCGGCGGTCACAGTGAACTCACCCCCAAGGGTGAGGAGGCCATGAACGCCAAGCCCACCGAGGGCGGTCTGGACAAGGAATATATCACCCAGTGGAGTTATGGCAAGGGCGAAACCTTCACCCTGCTCATCCCCAACGTGAAGGGTGGCGCTACCATCAGACCCGAGCACGGAGATAACCACATGCTCACCCTGAGCGAGACCAAGAAGGCCGAGAAGATGGCCAATAACGGCGAGATGAACCAGCAGGATGTGCAGATCCTGAGCCAGTTCCCGCAGTACTTTGGCGACCAGCCGATGACCAACGGGCCCGTCTATGTTGGCGCGCTCATCTGCGCCCTGTTCCTGCTGGGCTGCCTCATCGTCAAGGGACCCGTCAAGTGGGCCCTGCTCATTGCCACCGTCATCAGCATCCTGCTCTCATGGGGGCACAACATGATGTGGCTCACCGACCTGATGATTGACCACTTCCCGATGTACAATAAGTTCCGTACTGTGGCCTCGATCCTCGTTATTGCCGAGATTGCGATGCCCATCCTGGCCGTGCTGGGATTGCGCGAACTGTTCAAGGAACCTGATGCCTGGCGCAAGCACAAGGTGGCCCTGGCGGCTTCCTTCGGCCTGTGCGCCGTGATCTGCCTGCTCACGGCGATATTCTCGGGCATGTTCGGCCACTTCTCGGCCCAGGAGCATGAGCAACTGGTCGCCACGGGCCAGATTCAGCAATATCCTAGCCTGGATGCCGCTATTGCCGCCGTGCGCGGCGCGCTGGTGAGTGGTGACGCATGGCGCAGCCTCTTTGTTATCCTCATCGGTGGCGCAGTCCTCTTTGCCTATCTCAAGGGCAAACTCAGCGAGATGGCAGCATCGCTCATCATCGCCGCCATCGTGCTGGTGGACATGTATGCCGTGAACAAGCGCTACATCAATTCCGACACGTTCACGTCACGCTATGACCTGGGCGAGCAGCAGTTCACACCGCGTCCCGTGGATACTCAGATCCTGCAGGACAAGGACATGAACTACCGCGTGATGGACTTGCAGCACTTCGGCGAGGCCATGCCCAGTTACTTCCACAAGACCATCGGCGGCTACCATGCCGCCAAGTTGTCGCGCTACAACGACTTGATCAATGAGCAGATTGCCAACAACAATATCCAGGTGCTCAACATGCTCAATGCCCGCTACTTCATCATGGACGACCAGACGGCGCAGCGCAATCCCGACGCCCTGGGCAATGCCTGGTTTGTCGATTCGTTGACCTATGTCAAGACGGCCGATGAGGAGATGGCGTTCCTGAACAACTTCAATCCTGCTGTGAGTGCCGTGGCCGATGTCAAGTTCCAGAACCAGTTGGGACAGGCCAGGGCAACCCAGCCTGGTGATACCATCTATGAGACTTCCTATGCCCCCAACCACCTCACCTACAAGAGCCATAGCGCCGCTGGTGGCCTGGCTGTGTTCAGCGAGGTCTATTTCCCGTGGGGATGGAAGGTGAGCGTGGACGGCAAGCCCGTGGAGATGGGTCGCGTGAACTATGTGCTGCGCGCCTTGCAGTTGCCGGCCGGCGATCATGAGATTGACTTCAAGTTTGTCCCCGATGAGGTGGAAAAGACCCAGACGTGGGCCAAGATTGCCGTCGTGGCCATCTATCTGCTGCTCTTGCTGGCGTTGAACTATGCTCTGTTCGGCGACAAGTTGCGCAAGAAGGAAGAGCCTGTTTCCAATGACTAAGGCTTGACGCGACTTGAACGTCTGGAAACGATACATGACAGCCTGGAGCCGCCACCACCGCAGTGGCGGCTTCGGCATACATTCACCCTTTGCCTACGAGTTTGTGCGCAACGTGTGGCGCCAGACCTTGCCCTATTACGCCTATGAGGGCATCCACCAGTTGATCGGTACGGTCAAGGTGGCCACGACCCGCAGCCAGCGTCGGCAGATGGACCTCATCGGTGAACGCGAGGCACGGCTGTTGTTCAGAGTCGTCAACTTCTTTAATCCTCATAGCATCCTGCAGGTGGGAGCGGCCACTGGCATCGAGAGCGTCGCCATGCTAGAGGTGAATCGGGCAAGCCGCCTTTACTTGTATGACCGGCAGATGGAGCAGAGAACCCTCGCCGTGAGTGTCCTGCAATCGCAGTGGGATAGGGTAGAGTGCTATGACGACGTCAATGTGGCAACCGATGAAATGCTCGAGCAGGGAGGCCCCGCGATGGCCCTTGTCAATGAGCCCATCCCCGTGGACGTGTCAAAGTGGTGGCTTGACGCCCGGTGTGTGCTGGTCATGCGCAACCTGGACCGCAACGAGGCGATGCGGGCACTGTTTGACGCTTGTAGCGGATATATGCCGATGGGCCAGACCTACACTAACGGCAAAATCGCTATCCTCAACCCCAATCCTAAACTGCAGCGCGAGGACTTCCTCCTGTGGCTGTAAGGGGAGAGAAGATGTCAGTTCAGCAGGTAGTCAATGAGACTTGTCAGGTCCGAGATGTTGACTTCTCCGCTCTCGTTCATGTCGGCCCCGGCTGTATAAATCATGCCGGGAATTCCCAGTAGATAATCAATCATAATGGTGACGTCAGAGATGTTGACTATGCCGTCGTCATTCACGTCACCTCGCAGGGGGGCATCCCCGCTAGTGTTCCCCAACATGTTGTCCATCCAGGTGAAACGCTCGCCGATAAAATCGCGCACATTCTGTACCTCGGCTTTATAACTACCCCAAACGATGGGATTCTGCTGCACGCGTATGTACATGACCTTCCAGCGCTTGAAGTTGAGTTCCTGAGCCCGGCTTAATAGCGTCTCGAGTGAATCCAGGTATGCAATCATGTTGCCGGCAGTGAATCCCTGGTGGCGCGCGTGGCGCCAGGTATCCTTTAATTGCCGCATGGACTCGGGATTATTGACGATAAACTCATCCGCAAATTCGCGCATGTGGCCCGCACAATTGCCCTTGGTGCGGTAGATGAAATCGTCCAGGCTGTTGACGGGATAGGTGCGCACGTCGTTGTTGAACGCCAAGTCGAAGTCCCACACGGGCCCCGTATAAATGGTGTCGTTGGAGCGGTTTTTATAGACATAGGTGCTCCAGTAAGTGTCGGTATTGCCCGACAATTCACCCACAATGAAGTGCCGCAGGAATGTGTTCTTGTCAAGGTATTTCTCCTTGTTGCGTTCCATCATGTTGAAATGATTTATGATGTAACTCGTTTGCTCGGGCGTGATATTGTCCTCGTCAGGCGATTTGATGGTTACGGGATTAAGATTATCCGAATAGAATGAAGAGGCTTCTTCAGGGGCATAGGCGTCGATTTCCAGCAGATAACCGCCCGTGAGCGCCTCGCCACTGACGTCGTCATCATCCATTTCCACGATATCCACGCGATTCTTTTTGACCTCGACTTGGTCGGCGAGTTGATAGCAACCCTTGTACTCGCCGTTGACCATCACGTCAACCATGGTGCAGAAGGGGGTATAGGGCATTTCCATCTGGCGGCTCATCTCAAAGGCGAGCATGTTGCGCACCAGCGTCTTGTCGCTGTAGTTGGGGATGAGGGTCCACTTCTTGGCCTTGGCGGGAGAACCCAGGACGGTCTGTTTCTCGTCAAACTTGATGCGGTAAGGGCGCTTGGGATACAGGCGCGAAGCGTTGCCGCGTTCCTTAATTGTCCCAGGGCCGGTCAATATCACCTGGTGGCCATCATCGCCCAGGATGGTCAGTTGGGCCGTGATCTGCGTCTCCTTGTCAAAGGGGAGCACGTTGTCCAGCGTGTGGATTGTTACGGTGGGCAGATTGGACAGGCGGTAAAACTGCGACTCGTCGCCCTCGCCCGGGTGCCCATAGAACTCCAGTTCGGCAATCTCGCAGCGGACCTCACTAGGTCCCACATAGCGCACATAGCGGAAGCCCTTGCTGACCTGCACGTCGGCATAGGACAGACGGTCCGTCCTGCCTGCCGCGTCAATCATGTAAAGGGGGACCGCATCCATGAAGTCCTCACGGTTGGCTCCTTCAAATAGGCCAAGTATCACATTCACGGGGCCGTATGTGTCATTGCGCGGCAACCAACCCACGCGTGTGATGACGTGGGGCGAGCCCAGGTCAAGCCCAACCCAGGTATAACTCGTCTCGAATGAGGCGAAGAACGTGTCGGGATTGCGGTCAAAGGCGCATGCCTTGCCGTTGATGGTTGTGGAACCGCACTCGCGGTCGTAATCATAGGACAACTGGGTGCCGATAATGGTACCCGATAATTTCTCGTCGGCTGTTGCTCCAAGGGAGCAAAGGGCGCTCAATAGGATAATGAATAAGAGTCTCATAGACCGTTTAATCAAACACTATACCCTGTAACGGCTTAAGCGTTGGTATGAATGATACTTGTTACAATTGTTTTGCAAAGGTAGAAAAAGTTTAGTGAACAAGCAATCGAAGTGTGGTAATAGTTGGTTGTTTTATTTTTTTGCGTTAGTTGTTTTCTGTTATTTGCCTCACCGCAAAAAAAGTAACCGCCCGAGCGGTTAACGCCCGAGCGGTACTTATAATAGGTATTGTCTCGTTATTGTTTACTTGGCGGGACGGGGAGGCATCTGGGGACGCTTGGGCTGCTCAGACTTCTCCTGAACGCCGAGGGTCTCGATGTCAAAAATCAGGGTCTCGTTGGGCTCGATGCCGCGGTTACCCTGGGGACCGTAAGCGAGTTCACCGGGGATGACAACGGTAACCTTGCTACCGGGCTTCATGAGTTGGATCATCTCGGAGAAGCCGGGGATGACTTGCTTGAGGTTGAAGGGCACGGGGTTCTCACCGCTCTTGTCAAACTCCTCACCATTGAGGTGACGGCCAACGTAGTTCACCTTAACGACGTCGCTGTCGCTGAAGTTCTTGCCTTCACCAGCCTCAATCACCTTGTAGGCGATGCCGCTCTTGGTGAAAGTGTAACTCTTGTCGTTTTTCAGTTTTGCCATGTACTCCTCACCGGCCTTCTTGTTGGCGATGGCCTTGGGAGACTGCTCCATAGCCTTGTTCAGCAGGGGCTCAATCTTGCTCTGCAGTGCCATCATGTCTTCCTGACCCATGGGGGTGGTCTTCATGATAGCCTCGCGCAGGTGCTTCATGAAGAGGCTCTTGTTGATGGGCATGCCACACTGCTGCTCGATGCCGGCATACAGTTGGGCAATCTGCATACCCATCTGCAGACCTGCCATGAAGTTCTTGCTGGTGTCGGCGTTGGCGATGTACTCCATGCCCTTGAGGGCCTGCTCCATGTTGATGGTGGAGTCCATGCCGCGCAACTGCTGGCCCATGCCAGCACCGTAGAGGTCACCAAATGCCATGCTCAACGAGTCCATAGCCTCGCTGCTGCCGCTGGCACCCTTGCTGTTGCAGCCAACGAAACCAACGGTCAACAGACCGGCTGCTGCAATTGCTAAAATCTTCTTCATAATAATAAAACTAGTTTTTTAAAAATGAATTGGTTGAATGTTGTTATAAAAAGTTTTGTTTAGTTCTTCTTTGTCACCTTGATCAACTCCACGTCAAAAATCAGCGTCGAGTTGGGCAGGATCTTGTCGCCGGCGCCCTTGGAACCATAGGCCAGTTCGCTGGGAATGAACAGGCGGTACTGTGAGCCCTCGCTCATGAGTTGCAGGCCCTCGGTCCAGCCGGGGATGACTGAGTTGAGAGAGAATGTGGCGGGCTCGCCGCGCTCGACACTGCTGTCAAACACGGTTCCGTCAAGCAACTTGCCCGTGTAATGCACGGTCACTGTGTCCTCGGCTGCCGGTTTAGCGCCGGTTCCCTCTTTCAGTACCATATACTGCAAGCCGCTGGCGGTCTGTACCACACTGTCGTTCTTGGCGTTCTGCTCCATGAACTCGCGGCCCACGGTCTTGTTGTCCTTGATCTGCTGGCCATAGTCGGGTGTGGTCTCCTCGGTCGTCTCGCTGCTCGACGACGTGCTGCTGTTGCAACTTGCTATGCCCGTCATGAGCAGGGCTGCCATAGCCATCATTAATACCTTCTTCATCATGTTGACAAAAAGTTAGAAAATGCTTGTCACGATATGATTTCTTGCTTATTTCTTCTCGACCTTGATCAACTGCACGTCAAAGATGAGCGTGGAGTTGGGCTGGATGGGACCGGTGCCGTGGGGGCCGTAGGCAAGGTTGGAGGGGATGAACAGCCTGTAGGCAGCACCCTCGCGCATCAGTTGCAGGCCCTCGACCCAACCGGGGATGACCTGACCGACTGCAAACGTAGCGGGCTCGCCACGCTCAACACTGCTGTCAAACACTGTGCCGTCGATCAACTTGCCGGTATAGTGAACGGTCACAACGTCGTTGGGACCGGGCTGGAGGCCGTCGCCCTCTTTCACGACCTGATACTGCAGGCCGCTATCGGTGACCTTGACGCCCTCGACGCTCTTGTTATTCTCCAGAAATTCGCGTCCCAGGCGTTCGTTCTGCTCGGCGCCTTCCTTCTCGAGATTGGTGAAAAATTCGGTGACAATCTGCTTGGCCTCGTCAAATGTCATCTTCTGCTCCGCGCCTTCAAAGATGGCCCTCAAGCCGTCAGCAAAATCGTTGATATCCAGTTTCTTGATGCCCGAGCCGATGAAGTTTCCACCCATGCTCAAGCCTAATGCATAACTCAATTTATCCATTGAAAAATCCTTCTTTTTATGTAAAAAACGGTGCAAAGATAGTGATTTCCTTGATTAGGGTGCACGTTTTTAGAGAATTTTTACTATTTTTGCTTTCACATTATTTTATAGAACCAATAAACCGATGACTATGAGCAAGAAGAAATTAGTGATTTCGTCAGGCGCGGGTATCAGCGCCGAGAGCGGCATCAAGACTTTCCGTGATGCCGACGGCCTGTGGGAAAACTATCCCGTGATGGATGTCGCGAGCCATGAGGGTTTCCTGCGCAACCCTGCATTGATCCATAAGTTCTATAACGAGCGCCGCCTGCAACTGCAGGGCGCCCAACCCAATGCCGCCCACCTGGGACTGGTTGAACTCGAGAAGGACTTTGACGTCCGCGTGATTACCCAGAATGTCGATGACCTGCATGAACGTGCGGGCAGTGCCAGTGTGCTGCACCTGCATGGCGAGTTGATGAAGGTGCGCTCCCTGCGCCGTGAGGACCGCCTTTACACCTTGCCCTGTGACCAGTTGAGCGACAAGGGACTGGAAACCAGTGTTGACACGCGTGACCCCTATGATGACCCCGTGCGTCCCCACATCGTGTTCTTTGGTGAGGCTGTACCCAACATGGAGGCTGCTGCCCAGTTGGCCCATGATGCCGACATCTTTGTCGTCATCGGCACCTCGCTGGTGGTCTATCCCGCAGCCGCGCTCATCCAGTATGTCAAGCGCGGTGTGCCCATCTATTACATCGACCCCAAGCCTGCCGCAGTGCCCGACTGGGTGCATGTGATCCAGAAGCCTGCCACCCAGGGCGTTGCCGACCTGATCGACATCCTGCGCGGCTAGCACACATTCCCGGTGACTGATGAACCCGATAGCCACCAGACTGCTCAACCAGCAACTCATCAGCCCGCAATTCAGCGACCCGGCCGATGTGGTCCGCCACATGGGTGCCATTCAGGCCCAGGAGTACCGCATGATGCGCTGGGCCGTGGCGATGCGCACCCGCAGGCCGTCGTCGCGGGCCTTCAAGCGCGCCTTTGATAGCGGGCAGATCGTCAGGTTGCACCTGTTGAGGGGCACCTGGCAACTCGTGGCGGCCGAGGATTACTGGCCGCTGCTGCAGTTGTGTGCACCCAGGGCAAGAGCCGTGATCCATGGCTGGATGCGTGCTTCGGGTGTCAGCATCGAGGATGAGGAGTTGATGACCGTTCGCGACGTCCTTCTACTCACAGCAGCCGACAAGGGCAGTGCCGTCAAGGAGGATTTCGTACAAGCCTTGAAGGAAAAAGGCGTCAGCATGGACGACCACCGCCTGTCCTACCACCTGCGCATGGCCGAGTTGTCCGGCTCCCTGTGCAGCGGCGACTTGCTGCCCATGAAGGCAACTTATTCGCTCGCCGACACTAAGGTTGGCCACAAAACCGACTGTGACCGTGACGAGTCCTTGCTGACGTTGACGCGCAAGTATTTCCAGAGCCGCCAGCCCGCGACACTTGAGGACTTCGTGTGGTGGTCAGGGCTGGGCATCGGCGACTGCCGCCGTGGCATCGCTCTCGCGGGTGATGCTATCCATGCAGTGAAGTGGAAAGGGCGGATTTTCTATGTGACCGATGACTGCCGCACTCGTGGTTTCCGCAGGGGACGTTATCTGTTGATTCCACCCTATGATGAATACCTCATCGGTTACAAGAGCCGTGACATCGTGCTCTCGACCGATCACCGTCACCGTGCCCACAACAACAGCGGCATCTTCCAGCCCATCGTTGCCCATGATGGTGTCATCTGCGGCAACTGGGCTCCTTTCAAGGATGATCACCAAGTCGATTTCTTCATGGGCACCCATGACACCGACCTGCAGGCCGAATGGTCGCGATACCGGAAATTCCTAGAGAAGTGAAAGGATTACCCTGATGCTGATAATACTTGACCCCAATATCCTTTTTCTGAAAAAACCGCACTTCCTCTCGATAACTTTTAGGCTGAAGCATGCAACTTACTGGGCGCTGTGAACGTCTCAACAGTGTGGAGGATACTTTTTTTTCAGTCGCTTGTAATCTTTTGGCATTTCTTGCGACTAATGGGATGAAGGACTGACTTTCAACAATGGATGCTAAGAAGATAGAGAACGATTTCCTGGACTTGATCAAGGAACAGAAGCGCACCATCTACAAGGTGTGTTACGTCTATGCCAAAGACCGGGATAACCTCAATGACCTGTTCCAGGAGGTAGTGTTAAACATGTGGAAAGGCTTCCCACGTTATCGTGGTGACGGTAAGGCCGCGACATGGGTTTACCGCATCGCCATGAATACCTGTATCACCTTCCTGCGGCGTTCAGGCACTCGCCCCTCAACGGTCCCAATCACAGCCGATGTGGCAGATAGTCTGATTGAGGAAGAGGGCAAAACAGGCCAACTGCGGGAACTCTATAGCCTCATCAACCAACTGGGAAAATTGGAGCGCGCGCTGATTCTCCTATGGCTTGAAGAGCGCAGTTACCAGGAGATGGCCGATATCTTGGGAATATCTAAAACCAATGTCGCAGTGAAACTCACTCGTGTCAAGGATAAACTAAGAAAAATGTCTAACAGTTAAAAAAACATCAACGCGATATGGAACTTGACGAATTAAAAGCCAGTTGGAACGCACTTAACAACCGCTTGGTTCAGAGCGAAGTAGTCAACCTGCGCATGGTGCGCGAATTGATTGCCAAGAAGACCCGCTCGGCATTTGACGGTGTGTGTCGGCACAACTATTACAACCTTATCGTATGCATCCTCATTATTTGTGTGGTCTTCCCCTATGTGTACATGAACACGCCCATCAGGGCGTTCTCATTTGTGATCGTTGAGGTCGCCATGGTGATAGGGCTCATTCCCCAGATTATGAAATTATCCTTGTTGTCGCAGTTCAATCTGGAAGGAAAATGCTGCAATGAACTCATGGGCCTGGTGTTGCGCTACAAGAAGGTTTGCCATCAAGAGGTGATTTGGGGTATTGGCGAGGTCACATTTGCCATGATTGCCTTCTACATTTCGGAACTCGTCTTTAACGATCAGGTGAATTATGGCTTCAGCATGAAGGTGTTGCTGCCGTTAGGACTGTCTGTGTTGACTTTTTGCCTCAGTTATATGCTGGCGTTGTGGATGCGTCGTCACCATGCCCAACAATTGCTGGAGATAGAACAGGGATTGGAAGAATTAAAGGAATTTGAAAACCAATAAATGGAAAGAAACATGATGAAACTTAGAACAATTATCGGAATCGTATTTGTCTTGGCCAGTTTGCTCAAACTGGCAAGTATCTGGCACATCATTCATTGGGCTTGGTTGGAACGTCCGCCTCAAGAGCCATGGGAACTGTACTTTGTGCCCGTTCTTTTTATCCTGATCGGAATCAACCTCATTTACGAGGGTATAAAGAGCAAGCGTGACAAGTGATCTTTTAACCTAAAAGTAATAGAGACGATGAAGGCTAGTAGTACTACAAGAAGTATCTTGATTTTGCTGTTTTTTCTATTATCAGCAATTGTGGCAGTTGAAGCCCAGGAACAACGCATGATGGAGTTTCAAGAGATGTTCTCCAAGTACCAGACACAGTACCGGCAATTGATGAAGAGCGGACAGCACAAGGATGCGGTTGTACCGTTGACAACCCTTGTCAGCCTCCTTGACACTACCACCATCCATCAGGTGACTCCAATTCCCGAGGCGGCCATCAGGGAACAGAAAGCGCTTCTGCTCTATGACCTGGCATGTTGTTATGCGTTACTGGGGCACAAGAAGCAGGCGCTGCTTGCGCTCGAGCACTCAGTGGAGGATGGTTATAAGGATTACAACAATATGGCGAACGACAATGACCTGCGCTCGTTGCTCAAGGACAAGAAATACCAGTCCTTGCTCGCTCAGGTCCAAGGCCGACAACCGATCCATGTGCTGAGGCATTCAGCGCCCTATGCCCGTGATGCCGAGAGGCTGAATGACGGCAAGCCGTTGTTCATCTATCAGCCCAAGGAGTCGATGAACCTGCGCGTGGTGCGCGAGTATTTCAACCTCGACTCTGTCGCGGGGACGGGCGATGAATTGTCCAGGATCATCAATCTGCTTCACTTCGCCCACGACAAGATCCGCCACGACGGCGGCAACCGGGCCTTTGTGGAAATGGACGCCATCGACATCTACAATTACTGCAAGGCAACGGGCAAGGGCGTGAACTGCCGCCAGTTGGCATTGTCACTCTGTGAAATGTACCTCTCGATGGGCATCCCCGCCCGCTATGTGACCTGCATGCCTGCCGACCCTAACGACTATGAGTGCCATGTCATCGACGCGGTGTGGTCCAGTGAGTTGCAGAAGTGGCTCTATATCGACCCCACGATGGATGCGTGGGTGACCGACGAGAACGGAACAATGCTCAGCATTGCCGAGGTGCGCGAGCGGTTGATCAATGATAAGCCCTTGTTGCTCTGCGAGACCGCCAACTGGAACCACGAGACCCCGCAGACCAAGGAGAATTATCTGGATAATTACATGTCCAAGAATCTCTACTACTTTGTGTGCAAGCGGGTGAACCGCTTCAATGCCGAGAGTATGTATCGCGACTATGACCCCCGGGATGACATCCAACTCGTGCCCGTGGGCTACGTCAGCGAGAGCCAGCACTGTGAAGCAACAACCGACCCCGATGTGTTTTGGGCAAAACCGTAACCACAGTTTAATGTACTATGACAATCAGATTAGAGCAACCCCATGATTACCGCGAGGTGGAAAACCTCACCCGCGAGGCTTTCTGGAACGTTTATCGCCCGGGATGCACCGAGCACTTCGTCCTCAACCAGTTTAGAGATAATCCCGACTTTATCCCTGAACTCGACCTGGTGATGGAGGAGGACGGGCGCATCATGGGCCACATCATGTTCTCCCGTGCTCAACTCGTCCAGGATGACGGCAGGCGTGTCCCGTCGTGGACGTTCGGGCCCATCAGCATCCACCCTGACTATAAGCGCCAGGGCTATGGCCTGAATCTTTTGAATTATGCGCTTGAGAAAGCCCGCGGGTTGGGCATAGGCTTCCTGTGCATGGAAGGTAACATCGACTTTTACCGTCACGCCGGTTTTGGCCTTGCCAGCCAACTGGGCATCCATTATCATGCCGAGCCTCGTGATGCGGTAGTTCCTTATTTCCTTGCCCTTGAACTCGTCCCAGGTTGGCTGCATGATAACGGAGTGGCCGAGGCAACCTACCAGCCGCCTCCAGGCTACTTTGTTGCCGACGAGCATCCCGATGCTTTTGAGGCTTATGATGCGACATTTCCCACCAAGGAGAAAGCCTTCAACGACGGCCAGTTACCCCAGTTTTGCCAGAGTTGCGGTATGCTCTTGACACGTCAGGAGGATTTTGGTGCCAATGCTGACGGTAGTACCAATTTTGACTATTGCCGTTACTGCTATCATGAGGGCGCTTTCCTTCAAGACCTCACCATGGACGGGATGATTGAACATTGTGCCCAGTTTGTTGACCAATTCAATAAGAATACAGGTCAGAACCTTACGCCTGAGGAGTATAAGGTGATGCTTCGCCAGTATTATCCCAACCTCAAGCGTTGGCGGTAAATGCAAGTTACAAAAAAGTGAGTTTTGATGAAAACTGAAGTCAATCCCAGCGAGACCAGCCGGGCTTATGCCTTCAACATGTGGATGAAGGCACCAATGCCTATGGTGACTCTGCTCAAGTCGCTTGACGTGTCGCGATTGGTGAAAATCAGTCGCAAGCAGGGATTAAAGTTCAATATGCTCATGTGTTGGAGCATCGGCAAAGCCGCTAGCGGGATAAAGGAGTTTTATTTGTTGCCCGTTGATGGCAAACTGATGCAATATGACACGCTTGCTGTGAATACCATCGTCATCAATAGTCAAGGTGAAGTCAGTTCATGCGACATCCCGTTCTCGCATGATTTACAGGAGTTTAATCTCAATTATCAGCACCTGACACGTCAGGTGGCCGCAAATGGCGTCAATCATGACCTGCCGGATAGCATGGTCATTGGAACTTCGGCCCTAGTGCAATGTGATATTGATGGGGCTATAGGAATGTATAGTGGTATCTTTAATAACCCCTTCCTGATATGGGGCAGGTACAAGAATCGCTGGCCAAAGAAGAAGACGCTCAAGATCTCCTTCCAATTTCACCACACTCAGATGGATGGTGCGCATGCGGCTCATTTCCTGAATGAATTGCAGCGGGCAATCAATTCGGTCAGATAGTTAATGACATGTGCCCATAAAAATGAACAAGGGACAACTCATATTGAAATTGTCCCTTGTTTTTGGTGAAAATGAATGAGTTTCAGTCCTTGAACTTGATGATGGTGTCCTCGCCGGCGCGGATGGTGACGACGTCCTGGTAGAGAAGGCGCTCGTTCTTCTGGCGGATCATGACTTGCCGCTGGCCTTGCTGGGCTCCATATTTCATGCCTTTGACTTGCCCGTCAACAATCTGGGCTGTAGTGGCAAGAAAAGTTTTGTCTAGGCCTGAGATGTTGACCCACAGGTCATCATACTGCTTGCCCGACTCACTGACGAACACCAGATAACCGAAGGTGTCAAGCGTCCGGTAATCCTTGGCCAACTTGTAACTGCTGCCCGAGCAACTGCTCAGCAGCAGGCACGCGATGTAGCACACGATGGCTAGGCACTTCTTCATCGTCAAGGGACTGTTTCTCTTCTTTACTTGTTCAAGCCGAACTTGATGCGCAGTTTCTCGATCATGTCCTGGGTCATGGCGTCGAGGTCGTACTCGGGCTTCCAGTCCCACTCCACGCGTGCACAGGTGTCGTCCAGTTTGTTGGGCCAACTGTCGGCAATGCTCTGGCGCAGCGGATCCACCTCATATTCCATCTCAAACTCGGGGATATACTCCTTGATCTTCCGATAGATGCACTCGGGGTCAAAACTCATCGAGGCGATGTTGAACGAGTTGCGGTGAACCAGGCGGGTCGGGTCGGCCTCCATGATCTCGATGGCGGCGCGCAGGGCGTCGGGCATGTACATCATGTCCATCAACGTGCCGGCAGCGATGGGGCAGGTGAACTTCTGACCCTTGACGGCGCTGTAGTAGATGTCAACGGCATAGTCGGTCGTGCCACCGCCCGGAGGGGTAACATAACTGATCAGGCCGGGGAAGCGCACCGAGCGGGTGTCAACGCCGAACTTGAGGGCATAGTAGTTGCTGAGCAACTCGCCAGTGACCTTGGTCACGCCGTACATCGTGCGCGGCTGCTGGATGGTGTCCTGGGGCGTGCCGTCCTTAGGCGCGTTGGGGCCGAAGGAGCCGATGCTGCTGGGCGTGAACACGGCGCAATGCTTCTCGCGCGACACTTCCAGCACATTCATCAGGCCGTCGATGCCGATGTGCCATGCCAGTTGGGGCTTGTTCTCGGCAACGGCGCTCAGCAACGCTGCCAGGTTGTAGATCGTGTCGATATTGTACTTGTCAACCACGGCGCCAATCTGCTGGGCGTTGGTGATGTCAACGATTTCCGAGGGGCCGCTTTCGAGCAGTTCGCCCTTGGGCTCGGCGCCAGGAATGTAACCGGCCACCACGTTACCACTGTAAATGCCTCTCAATTTCATTGTCAACTCGGAACCGATTTGTCCCGTTGAGCCGATGATCAGGATATTTTTCATTGTGATATCTGTATAAAAATATGTTCAGGTTTATGTTCTTAAAATTGTGGCACAAAAATACACCATTTCTAATTAATGTGCAAACATGCCCCCAATATTTTTTCCATGCCATCATTTTAACCGTCCCATTGATGTTTGGCGACCAAGGGCGCCTTGAACTGAAATGTCTTGAGGCTAATGTTGGATATCTCGGGGAAAATGAGTATTTTTGCAGGTTGAATGGGTAAGGGCTTTTACATAGTATTGCTGTTGATGATGTGGTGGCTGGCGGCTACGGGCCAGGTGGTGACGTCCGATACTGTCGTGGCCGACACGGCTGTGCGCCTCAACAAGTTCCAGCGCGTCAAGGAGCAAGTCATGGAACGCATCCAGGAGAAGATGAATGAACCCTATGACACCGTGCGTGACGGCACCTACTGGTGGCGCGCGATGAAGCACGGCAAGGTGGACTTGACGGGCAAGACCATCAACTATCCCAAATTCCTGCGTTTTGCCTGGAGGGTATATAAGTGGGGCGACAAGGCCTTCAACAGTTATGATTCGGCCTATGTCGTCGGCACGGGCAAGAACTGGAAACTGATCTTGAATTCCAACAACTGGATAGATTCCTACATGGGTGAGCCGTTTGCCGGCACATGGGCTGAGATGCACAGCAATATCACGTCCAACGTGGGTGTGCAGTTGTCGTTCATGGCGGTGAGCATGGGAATTACCATAGGCATCAGTGACCTGATTCACGGCGGGACCAAGTCCAAGAAACTGGACTTCTCGTTTACCTGCGCCCGTTTCTCGGCCGACGCCTATTATATGGAGAACACGAGGCCGGCCACAGTGCTGATCAAGGATAAAGTGAGCGGCGAGAAGATGACGTTCCATGATTTTGGAGGTTTTCAGCGCAAGTCCTACGGCATGAGTGCCTATTATATTTTCAACAACCGCCGCTATGCCCAGGCTGCCGCCTATTGTTTCTCCAAGTACCAGCGCCGCAGTGCGGGCTCATTGATTGCCGGCATCAGGCTGCTGCACCGCGACATGTCGATCAACGTGCAGGAACTGCCCGACTTTGTCCGTGAGCAGTTGCCGCCTGGCGAGGAACTGCCCCGTTTCCTGTACAACGACTACTGCGTGATGGTGGGTTATGGTTACAACTGGGTGCTGGGCAAGAAGTGGCTGCTCAACGTCACCCTGGCGCCCTATACCGGCTATCGCCGCATGCTCGCCACCCAGCACGAGGACCTTGCCAGCGACTGGTCGGTGAACCTGCGGGCCCGCTTGGGTGTGGTGTACAATCACAAGAAATTCTTCATGGGACTCCAGAGTTATGCCGACATTCACCGCTATAAATCAGAGCAGCACCATTTTCTGGGTTCCCTCATCGACTGCACCGTCATGGCTGGCATCCGCTTCTGACATTTCTCTTGAAAATATTCATGGTGGGGCGGGGCAAAGTTGGAGGAATTGTTGTATCTTTGCAGTTTAGACAAACCGACCATTTTTTGTAATCCAATGAGTGACAAGTATATCGTATCGGCGAGAAAGTACAGGCCCTCAACGTTTCGCAGCGTTGTGGGGCAGCAGTCGTTGACCCACACGCTCAAGACCGCCATTGCCAGTGGCAGGTTGGCCCATGCCTACCTCTTCTGCGGCCCGAGGGGTGTGGGCAAGACAACCTGCGCCCGCATCTTTGCCAAGACCATTAACTGTGAGCACCCCACGCCCGAGGGCGAGGCTTGTAACGAGTGCCCGTCGTGCAAGGCCTTCAACGAGCAGCGTTCCTACAACATCAATGAACTGGATGCCGCTTCCAACAACAGCGTGGACAACATCCGCGACCTGACCGACCAGGTGCGCATCCCGCCCCAGACGGGCCGTTACCGCGTGTTCATCATCGACGAGGTGCACATGCTGTCACAGGCAGCCTTCAACGCCTTCCTCAAGACGCTGGAGGAGCCGCCCGAGTATGCCATCTTTATCCTTGCCACTACCGAGAAGCAGAAGGTCATCCCCACCATCCTGTCGCGATGCCAGATCTATGACTTTGCGCGCATTACCGTGCCCGACATCGTGCAGCAGTTGCAGTACGTCTGCCAGCAGGAGCACATCGAGGCCGAACCTGCCGCGCTCAACGTCATCGCCCAGAAGGCCGACGGCGCCATGCGTGACGCCCTGTCCATCTTTGACCAGGTGGCTGCCTCGACCGAGGGCCACATCACCTATCAGAGTGCGCTCGACAACCTCAACGTGCTCGACTATGACTACTACTTCAGGCTCGTGGAGACGTTCCTTGCCGGGGATGTCATGCAGGCCCTGTTGATATACAAGGAAATCAGGGACAAGGGCTTTGACTCGCAATTCTTTATCAACGGCTTGGCACAGCACCTGCGCGACCTGATGGTGGCCAGCACGCCCCAGACGCGCCGCCTGCTCGAGATGAACGACGAGGTGGCCCAGCGGTATGGAGAGCAGAGCGCCAAGTTGGCACCCGCATTTTTCTACCGGGCACTCGACCTGTGCAACACCTGTGACCTGAATTACCGCAATGCCAGCAGCAAGCAGTTGCTGGTCGAGTTGACGCTTGTCAAACTCTGTCAACTCGTCGCTCCACAGCCCCAGCAGGCCGCCCAGCCCTCAATCCAGAAGATTGCTCCCCAGCAGCCCGCTCCCCAGCAGGCACCCGCACCCCGCCCGGCTCCCCAGCAGTCGCCCGTTGCCAGCGCTCCCGCCCAGGCTCCGCATCCGGCCGAACAACCGCCGCATCCCGCCCAGGCCGCTGCGCGTCCCGCCCCTCAAGCGGCTGCGGCTAGCAGGCCCATGCCCCGCGGCATGGGAAACGCGCCCCGCATCATGGTGAACGTGCCCAACGCTCCCACTGCCCAGCAAGCGAAGCCCGCGGCGACTGTGCAACAGCGCACTGACCCGTTCACCCCCGAGCAGTTGCAGGCCGCATGGCAGGGATACATTGCCCAGCACCCCCATGAGAGGGCACTGGTGACCACCATGTCCTATGCCATGCCACAGCAGGGGGCCGATGCCGAGCACCTGGTGATGACCGTGGGCAGTCCCACCGAGCAGAAGAATGTCGAGGAGCACAAGGAGGCCATGGTGCGATTCCTGTGTGACACGGTCAAGAACGACCGCCTCACCCTGGACGTCAAGGTCAGTGAGGTGCCCATCGACACTCCCAAAATCCTGTCCCCCCGCGAGGTGGTGGAGAAAATCAAGGAACATAACCCCAACTTCACCCAGTTCCTCAAGGACTTCGACCTCGGCCTGGCCTAAAGCCTCGCATCAAACAACCGTAACAACTAATAAACAACCTGAACAACAGACGATTGTATATGTTGTTCAGGTTGTTTTTTTAGTTGTACTGGTTGTTTGGTGGAAATGGGCTAGGGCAGGGCGTTGATGCTGGCGGCCTTGGCGTTGAAGAAGTTGTCGCTGCCTGTTTCCAGCAGGTTGTACTCGCTGTGGTTGCCCCATGAGGCGGGTTTGTCCTCGATGACGGTGTCCTCGCCCGTGTCGTTGTCGATGTAGGGGGCGATGCGCTCTTGCCATGCGCGGATGCGCGCTTGGGCCGAGCGGCGGTCCATGAGAGCGTTTCTGGCCTCGACGAATTCCTTGAGATAAAGGACATACTTGGACTTGAAGTCGCTGAACTTGAGAATGCGGGCGATGAGGCGGTTGTTGTCGTTGCCCCACTGGAGCGGATTGTGGCGGCCCGCATCGTCCTGCACACCGCATCGCAGGCTGGTGCCCAGCGTGTTGTCGTAGTCATAGGGGATGAAGAAGAACTGGTAGCCTGACGTCTCCTTGCCGTTGAAGTAGATGTAGTAGTTGTTGGCGTTGTTCCAGTAGTCGTCCCACATGCCGACGGCCACGTTGACGGCATAGGTGCGCAGGAGCAGGTCCACGTCGGTGACCTCTTGAATCCATGTGTAGAACTCACTGTCGCTCAGGTTGCTGAGTTTGTTCATGAAGTCGATCAATTGCGCTCTGGCATTGTCAAACTCATCGGTCTGGGTCTCAAGGGTGTAGGCATGGCGGTCGTCGCTGTCGTCGTCATACCAGATGTCGCCGCCCGGGTTGTTGAGGCCTGCTGCGGCATTGCGGCATTTCCACAGGTAGCCGTCACTGGCGCCAAAGCGGTCTTTCCTGTCCTTGAGGTAGCGCTTGTCGATGGGCTCCATCAACTCATAGACGCCATAGTAGGCCTCCCGGCTATCGCCCTCGACATGAATCCACAGGCGGCAGTAATTGTCGCGCAGGGCAGTCCACACGCCAGCCCGCTTGAAAAGTTCGTAGCAGAAGACCTCGCGGACGTAGGCCGGATCGTCCTTGAACCACTTGAGGTGGATCTTGCGTATGCCCTGGATGGTGTGGGCATCGTCATCGACATACTTGCGCAAGTTGACGCCGAAGTGGGCATGGTGCCAGTCGGTGTTGTCGCGCTGGTGCATCTGGCCATGTCCACCCTCGGGACGGCGGCGCGAGGTGTTACCCTTGAGGCGCAGGCCCACGCTGTCGATGACGGTAGTCTCCCCGTCCTTGACAAATGTGGCCGCCGCCATGACATACTGTGTGGTGTAGGCATTGGCGTCATAGAGCGACAGCAGCCTGTTCCACTCGTCGAGGCTCACGCTCAGGTGCACTTCGGGAATCGCTTCGTCGTCCCACACATAGTCGTATCCCTCCTTGACGCGTTGCGGCAGGGTGCCGCCCAGCAGGTAATCGACGAGGACAGTGACGTCGGTGATGTTGATTTCCTTGTCATGATTCACGTCACTGCGATGGCGCGTGTCATAGTTGGCAAATCCACCCAGCATGATGTCCACCAGCATGGTGATATCGGCAATGTTGATTTCGCCATCGCCGTTGACATCGCCCGCTGGCAGGTCAAACGGATTGGGCAACTGGGGCTCCTGGTACTCGGCGATGCTGAATGTGAGGCTGGAGAGATTGAAGGTGAAAATGTAATCCTTGCCCGTGCCCGTGAACTTGTAGGAGTGGTTGTTGTTGCTCTTGCTGGTGCTGTAGGTGTTGCCGACGGTTACCTCCTGGCTGCCGCCCGACGACGGGCCGTAGCGGTAGTTGGCATTGAAAATGTTCCAGTCACTGCTCTGTCCGTCGGCAAAGACAAACCACACGGTGCCGCTGATGCTGGTCGTGAACGTGTAGGTGCCGTTGCCCTGATCTGTCATCTCGACACCGTTGCCGGGGTTCCAATCCCCAAAAGGGTTGTTGCCGACCATATACATGGCACCCCATGCCGGCATAATGGCCAGCACGAGTGCCATGATGGTCAATAAGTAATGCTTCTTCATCTTGAATTCTGGTTATAAAAATTAATACTACACTAGATGCTGTTGCAAAACTCGACGCAGTTTTTAAAATCGGCCTAACGGCCGAGAAATCATGTAAAAATTTGTATAAAAATTAAATAAAATAATTTTTATTATAATTTTTTAAATATCTCGCGCGCAGCGCGATCTCATGTTTGCTGGCTGAGTTTTGCAACAGCCCCCAGATTTACTCGTACCAGGTGGAGTACATGAGGTAGTTCTTGGCGATTTTCACGTTAATCTCGCTGGCCTGCTTGGGGTCAACCATTTTCTTGAACTTGGCGGGACTGCCGGCCCACAACTCGTGGGGGCCTACCTTGGTGCCGCCCAGCACGACGCTGCCGGCCGCGATGATGGCACCCTCGCCAATCTCGGCGTGGTCCAGGATGACGCTCCCCATGCCGATGAGGGCCATGTCGCCGATTTTGGCGCCATGGACGACCACATTGTGGCCGATGGACACGTCATTGCCGATTTCGGTTACAGATTTCTCATACAGGGTGTGAATCACACTGTTGTCCTGGATGTTGACGCGGTTGCCGATGGTGATGGTGTTCACATCGCCGCGCAGCACGGCTCCAAACCAGATGCTGCAGTCCTTGCCCATGGTCACGTCGCCCACAACGACGGCGTTGTCGGCTAGGAAACAATTCTCTCCAATCTTGGGCTCATAGCCCCTAACTTTCTTGATGATAGCCATTGTATAGTTTTTCAGATGATAAATGTTAGAGGATGTGTCATAATTGCGACTGGGTGATATAACCGTGCTATCGCACGGGAAAATGATCAAATTTTTTGAATTAAAATTAATGAGTTGTTTTAATGTCAGTTTAAAATAAAATTTGAAAAATTTCCCGCCCGCAGGGCGGTTATTCTTGTGGCATTTGGATTATGACACATCCCCTTGATTATTCTCAGTTGATCTCGCGGGTCTTGGCGGCGAGCCAGGCGGCCTCGTCGGCGTTGAGGAGCGGGGTGATGCGCTCGCGCACCATGCGGTGATAGCCGTTGATCTGGGCAACCTCCTCGCTGGTGAGCATCGAGCGGTCGATGAGTTCCAGGTCATAGGGGTAGAGCGTCAACGGCTCGAAGGTGAGGAAGTTGCCGAACTCTTCGGTCTTCTCGGCCTCGACGGTGAGCAGCAGGTTCTCGGTGCGGATGCCATACTCGCCGGTCTTGTACAGGCCTGGCTCATTGCTGGTGATCATGCCAGGCTGCAACTTGACGTCGACCAAGTTGGTGCGGATGCTCTGCGGCCCCTCGTGGCAGCCCAGGAAGTGACCCACGCCGTGGCCCGTGCCGTGGCCATAGGTCATCGCCTCCTGCCACAACGGCATGCGGGCGAGCACGTCGAGTTGGCAACCCGTGGTGCCCACGGGGAACTTGGCGCGCTGCAGGGCCAAGTGTCCCTTGAGCGCAAGGGTGAAGTCGTGCTTCTCCTGAGCCGTCGGGTTGCCCAGGGTGATGGTGCGGGTGATGTCGGTGGTGCCGTCCAGGTATTGTGCGCCGCTGTCCACGAGCAGGATGCCCTCGCCATGCAGCGTCGCGGCACTCTCGTCGGTGGCCTCATAGTGGACGATGGCGCCATGCTCCTTGTAGCCGCAGATCATGGCGAAACTGTCCTCGCGGTACATGTCCTGCTGGGCGCGCAGTTCCATGCCCTTGTTCCACACGTCCACCTCGTTGATGGTGCCGCTGGGAGCGGTCTCCTCAATCCACTTGAACAGTCGCACCAGGGCCGCACCGTCGCGCTCCATGGCGTGGCGGAAACCCTCGATCTGCACGGCGTTCTTGACGCTCTTGAGGTCGGCAATGGGGGAGCGGAAGTAAACCTTCTGGCACTGCAGGGCGTTGGCCAGCGTGTCGCTCACGCGGTTGGGGTCGATGAGCACCACCTCGTGCTCGCTGACGCGCTCCAGGAAGTGGACGATGTCGTCATAGTCGCGCACCTTGATGTCACAGGCCTTGAGGTGCTGGCGCACCTCGTCGGTGATCTTGTTGTCGTCGATAAAGAGGCACTTCTGCTTGCGGGAAATGTAGGCAAAGGCGATGACTACCGGGGTGAAGGCCACGTCGTTGCCGCGCAGGTTCAGCAGCCAGGCGATGTCATCGAGGGAGGTGACCAGCATGCCGGTCGCCTCGTTGTCCTCGAGCACGGTGAGCAGGCGCTCAATCTTGTCGGTTGCCTCCTCGCCGGCATACTGCACATCGTGGACATAGGCCGGCTCGCTGGGGCGGGCTGGGCGGTCGGGCCAGATCCTGTCGGCAGGGAAAAACTCGGTAGCGAGCATGAAACCGTTCTCACCGCAGAAGCGCTCCAGCCTGTTTGCCTCCTGGGCGCTATACAGGCGGCCGTCGATGGCGATGACCGAATCCTCCTCGAGGACTTGCTGCAGCCACTCGTGGATGGTGGGGTCATTGCCCATGTTCTCCTTCATCATCACGAAGCCGCTGCCCTCCAACTCAATCTCGGCCTGCAGGAAGTAGCGCGAGTCGGTCCACAGGGCGGCCTGGTCGAGCGTTACCACGGCCGTGCCGTTACTGCCCGTGAAGCCGCTGATCCAGTCGCGGAACTTCCAGTGGTCGCTGATGTATTCACTCTGGTGCGGGTCGGTGCCGGGAATGATGACGGCATCGACATTCAGGCGGCGCATCTCGTCGCGCAGCGCCTCAAGGTGAGGAAAAGTCTCTCTACTCATTATATTATTTATTTTATTAGTGTTATTATCGTTATGATGATATCAATCCGCATTGGTGTCTCTTATATTGTCCTTCTGCTGTTGGCGGAAGATTTCTTTCTGCATTTCAATTTCACGGCGCAACTCTTCCTTTGTTGGTAGATAAGGCATGTACTTCACTTGAAAAAGTTGTTCACTGCCGTGCAGGACGCTGTATCGCGCAATGTCATTGCTTGTGTCCTCGCACAACAGTAGACCGATGGTGGGATTGTCTCCCTCGGTCCGTTTCAGATGGTCAAACATCCTCACATACATGTCCATTTGCCCTACGTCCTGGTGTGAAATCTGTCCTGTCTTGAGGTCTATCAGGAAAAAGCATTTCAAGATATAATTGTAGAAGACAAGATCAATATAGAAGTCTCCCATGTCGGTGCGGACGTGTGACTGCCTGGCTACAAAGGCAAAGCCTTTGCCCATTTCCATGATGAACTTCTGCAAGTGGCCAATGATGCTGCTCTCTAGTTCGGTCTCGGTAAAGTCAGCATTGGGTTGCAGTCCCAGGAATTCGGCAACGACAGGATTCTTGATAAACTCCAGTTTGTCATGCTGCATGTCTGCCGTCAGCCTGTGCATCTCGTCCGAGACCTTTTCTTTGTTTGCCGACTTCAATAATCTGAAATAGTATTGCGAGCCGATGTTGCGGTGCAACGTTCTTGTGCTCCACGTCTCGCGTAGGGCTTCCTGCTCGTACCATTTCCTGGCCTCGGCATTCTCAACACGTATCAGTTCCCGATAATGAGTCCAGGGTAACAATTTTGGACTCACTGCGTCCAAAATCTCAGATTGATGCTGTTCTACGTCAGTGATTCTTGATTTTGGACTCACTGCGTCCAAAATCTTTGGGAACAATCTGTAGAACTTGATGTATTGGTATAGGCTGCTGAAATCAAACCCTTTGCCATATCTAGAGGTGAGATCCTTAGCCAATTTCTTCACGATACTCTTGCCGTATTCGGCTCTTTGTGCTCCGTCAAGATTTTCTCTAGCGATGCGCTCTCCCAGCAGCCAGTTGCGAATCGTGAGTGATACGCTGATTGCACGATAGGCTTGCGCCCGTGTATCCTCGATGATGGTGCAAGTGTCGTTATACAGTGACTTGTAGTCCTGCGATAACGACAGCCTGGATGATTCAATGCTATTGATATCTCTCGTCTTCATCACGCGTCCCTTGATGAGCAGGAGGCGGATGTGATCGCTCCCGGGCGGCGCATCTCATCGCGCAACGCCTCAAGGTGAGGCAATGTCTCTCTACTCATTATATTATCGGGTTTGTATTGATTATCGTTTGGTCAACTAACCCGCAAAGTTACAATTTTCTCCTTAATATAGTGATGTAGTAGACGTTTTTTTGCGGTGATGCGTGGATTGTGGAAATTTTTTCTACGCTTGTGGTTTGTGATTCTGTATAGATAGAAGTATCTTTGCAGTGCTCGATTGTTCGGGCATTGATTAATTGGCATTATGAACTACATTAATATCTCGAAGAAAATGAATATTATCTATCGTCCACCTGACTAAGTTTGGACAAAATATTTTGTTAGTATGAAATCAGAGTTCTTTTTAAGAGTCTGATTTTCAATCTTAAGGCGAAATATTTAGAAGGGACAACAGGGATAACTATGCACTGTAACGTCGTGGTTTTTCGATCAATGATTCGGAACCCCACGGCGGGGTTCCGGACCGTGAGATTGAGAATCAAGACTGACTGGAGAGAATTTTTTTTGTTCTCATGCTAGTGAAATATTAACCAAGTTGCAGCAGGAAACTGCTGCAAGAGATTAGGACGACTATGATGATTCACATCGGGAAAGAAATTGAGGCTGAACTGCGCCGGCAAGGGCGCGGCGCGACGTGGTTGGCCCAGCGCCTCCACTGTGACCGTACTAACGTTTATAACATTTTCAAGCGCGAGGGAATCGACACGATACTGCTGCAACGTGTCGGTGCCGTGCTGCATCGCAACTTCTTTACACTCTATTGCTGGGATGCAATCGGTGGAGCCGAAAATGATTCTACACATGTGTAGCATTATCTGCAATAGCCATCGGGGACTACCGATTGCAAATAGCAGTAATTTTGCAATGCCAAGTGAGACGTGTGACCCACGGCTCGCTTGGCGATAGTGTCAAGATAATCATCTAAACAATAATTCCTAACAAGTACGGAGGGCTAGCATGAGAGAGTGCCCAAGGAACCAAAGGATTTTTAGATACCCGCGTGAGCCGCCTATACCTACTTCTACGTTCTAAATCGCGGTTATATTTAAGGATTAATTATTCCCCCACTAAAAATATTGGGGGGCCGGCGCCGCGGTTGATTACAGGGAATAGAGAATCAACACAACGCCGCTCCGGCAATGCAAGAGTCCCCCTCTTGTACTCATCACATCTCAAGTCAAGAGGGGGGATTATTTTTGATTCAAGAAGACGCTCCACCGAGAGGAGCGGTTACAAGGCAATGGCAATACACATCGGCAAAGAAATCAAGGCGGAGTTGCAGCGTCAGGAGCGCGGGGTGACCTGGCTCGCCGACAAACTGCACTGTGACCGCACCAATGTGTACAACATCTTCAAGCGCCAGGGCATCGACACACGCCTGCTCGAGCGCATCAGCATCATCCTGCACCGCAACTTCTTTTCCCTTTATTGTCAAGACGATAGCGATGACGTTGAAAATGATTCTACACAACTGTAGAATGATGCACTACGAGCCCGGAAGCCCGATTCAACCTATTATTCATAATTTTGCAATGAGAAAATATTAAATGAGTTGCGGCTATTTTAAATGATTCCCGGAATGGCCTGTAAAACAACTAGTTGTTGGGGATCACTAAATGTAATATTATGGAAAGAAAAATCTTTATTCTTCTCTCGCTGGCGACTATGCTGGGCATGGCCTCGTGCACAACAACCATTAGTACGGCAAGGACCGAACATTTCAGTTCGGCGGCAATCACCGCGACCTTTGCCGACCTTGCGGTTTCTCCCAGCAAGATTACTTACACCTACCGGCCAACTGATGATGTGAATCGTGGCGGTGAGGCAAATGTGATTAACACTGCAGTCCGCAAGGCCCTTGAAGTCAATGGCGGAGGTGACGTCCTGATGGAAATGCAGTACACGCTGAAGAAGTCAGGCAAGAAAAACGTGAAGGAAGTCACTGTCTCGGGATATCCCGCAACTTACAAGAATTTCCGTCCTGCTAATGAGGAAACGCTCAAGGGCGCAGCCATAATGAACGCATCCCAGAACGATCCTGTAGTGAGAAAGAAAATACTGGGCATCTTCTGATTTGTTTTCAAGAGAATTTTGTACAGGGCCAGTGACATGCGATGGCTGGCCCTTGTTGCTAACGAATAACCATTTTCTCCAAGTCAGAATATTCGTAATTGAACTATGGACATTTTTTTCGGTTCGATTTTTGGCACTATTTTCTTGATTGTAATAGGAGCCATTATTCTCTTGGGTATCGTTAAACTGTTCAGGATAAGTATGAGTCAAGAGGATTTTGAGGGATGTTTTACGATAATCGGTTGGATAGCGCTTGCAATCACTTTTTTTGTTTTTATATATGTAATAAATGCTCTGCGGCCGGTTAGTGATTCTTTATGAAAGAGTGCCGATGCGGACTTCGCGTCGGCACTCTTTCGTATTGTGGTTATTATCAATAAGTTGTTTGTGTTTGAGAAAATCCTAACTCAAACTATTGCCTGCTTACTCGAGGATGGGGGTGCCGATGCAGCCGTTGGGCGCCTGGATGTGGAGCATGGCGCAGATGGTGGCGGCGATGTCGGTCATGTGGGTCAGGCGCGAAGTCTCGCCGGGGGTGACGTGCCAACCCATGAAAATCAAGGGGATGTGGGAGTCGCTCTGGCTCCATGTGCCGTGGTTGGAACCGTCCCACTCGGTCTTGCCGGCATACACTCCGGTGCGGGGCACGACGTAGATCTCCCCGCTGCGTTCGGGGAAGTATCCGAGTTTGATGCGCTCCTTGAGGATGGTGGGGATGGGGTAGGTGTCGATGCGCGACATGTCGATGGCCCACTGGATCTCCTCGGGCTGCTCCAGTGCCTGGCAGGCTGCCTGCATCACCTCGTCATAGTCGAGGCGGGCGCTCTCGATGGCCTCCTTGTTGATATAGAAGGGATATTCCATTTCGGCCTTGATGAGGTTTTTCACTCCATATTGTTTCTCGAGCAGGCCGTTGGCCGCAACGAGGGCGTCGGGGTTGTGCCAGCAGGCACTGGGCAGGCCGTGGGCCGTCATGCGGGGATAACTGTGGGTGCCACCGTGGTCGGCGCTCAGGAAGAGCAGGTAGTTGCCGCGGCCGACGTGCTGATCCAGCACCTGGATGAAATGGGCAATCTCGCGGTCCAACTGGTAGTAGATCGAGTCAACCTTGGGCGAATGGGTGCCGTAGTAGTGGGCACACATGTCGGTGTTGGAGACGCTGATGGCGAGCAGGTCGGTTACGTCGTCCTGTCCCAGCCCCTCGTTGATGAGGGCTTGCTCGGCCATGGCAAAGGTCATCGTTGTCCCCATCGGCATGTTGTTCAGATCCATGGCGAGTTCCTTGCGATGTGACTTGTTGAACTCACTTACCCACTTGGGCAACTTGTCACGGTAGTAGGTGCTGGTGACAAACGACTGGCTGCCATTGTCATACCAGTAGGCTCCTGCTGGGCGATGACCCGCGGGCAGGATGGCGGCGCGGTCCTTGAGGGCGATGCCCACGGTGCGGCTCTGGAAGTCGGTGGCCAGTAGTAACTGGTCGGCCAGGTTGGTGGTAACCAGGTTGCGGGGCGACTTGCCGCGGGTCTTGTCGTTGCCGCCCACGCCGCGCTCGCTATCGTCCTGCACACTGGTCACGTTCTTGCCGTTGACCATGAAGTTGTTGCCCACAATGCCGTGAAAGGCGGGAGTCGTGCCCGAGTAGATGCTCGCGTGTCCGGCGGCGGTCACCGTGGGCACATAGTCGATGATGGTATTGTTGCACCGGTATCCGTCCCGCAGCAGGGTCTTGAAGCCGTCCTCGCCCCACTGGTAGTTATAGAGGTAGTCCCACCTCATCTGGTCCACAACGAGACCCACGATCAACTTGGGCCTGTCCACCTGGCCACTGGCGCACAGCGCCACCGCAGCCATCACAATAACAAAAATTCTCTTCATTCTCTAAAACAACGATTAATGTGATAAAATTGAAAACAAGAAGTACAAGAAATACAATTATTTGAAATCGGTAAGAAGGTTAACTCCTGTATTTGTGCACGAGGCGACCGTAAACATCAAGGATGTCTCGACCCTCTTTGTCGTAGAAATACCGTTGAATTTCAACGTTTTTAGGCGCAAAATTCACCAAAATTCCACATGGAAGTTTTAGTAGTCTCATGTAATTGAATAGTTGGGCACGGTGATTGGCCCCCAAAGTATCGACCGACTTGCACTCCACCACAATATCCCCCTTACAGAGGAAATCTACCCGATAATGGGTGCTCATGGCCTTGCCGTGGTAAGTAGGGAAAAAAGTGAGTTCTTTCTCATATTGGATGCCTGATTCCTCGAGTTGGATCTGAAACCCTTCTTGATAGCAAAACTCGTTGAGTCCCGCGCCCAGTTCCTTGTGTACTTCATAGAGCGCCCCCACAACATCATAGATGTGACCTTTCAACTGGTGTATATCAATCATTGTCAATCATTGATTCATTAATAGTATTTCTTGTATTTCTTGTTTTTAAAGATTAAAACCTGTAGTCAAGAGGGGGTTAGGGGTGGCGGGTGGTGCCGCGGACGACGAGGCGGGTCTTGACGATGCGTTTCTCGGCGTGGTCGCGGGGCAGGATGCCCTCAACCAGGCCGATGAGGATGTCGGCCGCCTCTTTGCCCACCTGGGTGCCTCGCTGCTCGACCGTGGTCAGCATCGGGTCGCACACCGTGGCGCGGAAGCCGTTGGTGAAGCCGCAGATGCTCACCTCGTCGGGGATGCTGAATCCCAGCCGCTTGACGACCGACAGGATGCCGATGGCCGTCTCGTCGTTGACCGCAAAGAAGGCGTCGGGGCGTCCCTCCATGCGCATCATGGCCGGCGTGATGCGCTCGGCGTCGGCGCGGTTGTCACAGATGCGCACCAGCGAGTCGTCAAGCGTCAGCCCGTTCTTGTAGAGGGCGTCGCGGTAGCCGTTGAAACGGTTCTTGGCAATCTCCATGCTCATCGGCGCGCCATAGAAGGCAATGCGCTTGCAGCCCGTGGCAATCATGTGGGACACGGCATTGAGCGTGCCCATGTAGTCATCCACAACCACGCGGCTGGCATTCAGGGCCGGACAGATGCGGTCATAGAAAACCAGCGGCACACCAGCTGCCTCGAGGTGCTGGAAATGGTCATAGCGCTCGGTGTCCTTGGCCTGGGAGACGATGATGCCGCACACCTTGTTCTTGAGCATCGATTCGCAGATCTGCACTTCGCGGTCATAACTCTCGTTGCTCTTGGCCACAATCAGGTGGTAGCCGCGCGCCGAGGCTTCACTCTCAATGCCGTCGAGGATCGAGGAGAAGTAGTAGTGTACTAGTTCGGGAACAATCACGCCGATGGCCCGTGACGGGTTGCGGCGGCTGTGGCGCAGTTGCTCGGCGATGACATTGGGAAAATAGTTGTGCTCGCGCGCATACTGTTGTATGGCCTGGCGGCGCTCCTTCGAGATGCTGGGACTGTCGCTCAGCGCCCTGGATACTGTGGCCACCGATACGCCCAACTCGCGGGCGATATCCTTCATTGTCAAGTGCTGATTATCATCCATTTTCTTGTGACTTTTTACTTGAGTTGGTTAATGTTGATGATATGACCGCAATCAATCTGCAATCTGGTGCGAAGGTACAATGATAAATTGGATTACGCAAACGATTGCATTTATTTAATTAAAAATTTAACATTATATAAAAAGACAAATATCTTTAATATTCCTATTTTTGCCAAGTTTTAATTGCCTTCGAGCGGCCATCAAGAACGAGAGGTCATTGTGCCTTTGCTTGCCAGTCGTTATCATTGGAGAATAATAAATTATTGATTACCAACATAATATTAACTTTAAAAAATTTAAAATGAAGCAGGTAAACATCAGAATTCCGTTCAGGATTCTAACCCTCGTGATGGGACTGTTCCTGTCACTGGGAGCCTATGCACAGATTACTGTGAATGGCATTGTGAAGGATGCTACCGGCGAGCCCGTTATCGGCGCGAGTGTTCGTGTCGTCGGCACTCAGCAGGGAACTGTGACCGACTTTGACGGTCTCTTTACCCTCGACGGCGTGCCAGAGGGCGCCAAGCTCCAGATTTCGTCTATCGGCTACGAGACCCACGAGGTCACCGCAGCCAGTGACATGGTTATTACTCTTGCCGAGAGCACCCAGATGCTTGAGAATCTGGTGGTCATCGGTTATGGCGTCGTGAAAAAGAACGACTTGACCGGTTCGGTAACGGCCCTCAAGCCCGATGCCAAGAACAAGGGTGTCGTTGTCAGCGCCCAGGACATGCTCGGCGGCAAGGTGGCCGGTGTGAGCGTGACCAGCAACGGCGGTGAGCCCGGTGGCGGTGCCAACATCCGCATCCGCGGTGGTTCGTCACTGAACGCCAGCAACAACCCCTTGATCGTGATTGACGGTATCGCCATGGATAACAATGGCGTGAGCGGTCTGTCCAACCCCCTGTCGCTGGTTAACCCCCAGGACATCGAGAGTTTCAACGTGCTGAAGGACGCTTCGGCCACCGCCATCTACGGTAGCCGTGGTTCTAACGGTGTCATCATCATCACCACCAAGAAGGGTCGTCGCGGCCAGCGCCCCACCGTTTCCTACAACGGTAGTGTGACCTGGAGCATGAAGAAGAAGACCATCGACGTGATGAGCGGTGACGAGTACCGTGACTTCGTGAAGGAGATTTTCGATGGTAACACCCGTGAGCAGAACGCCCTGTCGCTGCTTGGCAATGCCAACACCGACTGGCAGAAGGAGATCTACCGCACGGCCTTCAGCCACGACCACAACCTGACCGTGGCCGGTTCGGTGGGCCAGATTCTGCCTTATCGCTTGTCGCTGGGCTTTACCGACCAGCAGGGTATCCTCAAGACCTCGGACTACAAGCGTTACACCGTGGCCTTGAACCTGAATCCCTCGTTCTTTGATGATCACCTGACGATGAACCTCAGCGGTAAGTTGGCGTGGACCAAGTCTCGTTGGGCCGACACCGGCGCTGTGGGTAATGCCGTGCGCATGGACCCGACTCAGCCCATCTACAGCAGCGATGAAAAGTATAACGGCGTGGGTGGCTACTTTGAGTGGCTCCAGCCTAATGGCTCGGACAGTGCTTGGCCCTACACCAAGAACACCAACGCACCTTACAACCCCGTGGCCATGCTCGACAACCATGACAACAGTGGTAAGACCCACTCGTTTATCGGCACTGCCGAGATCGACTATAAGATCCACGGCTTTGAGGATCTGAGGCTGCACCTCACCCTGGGTGGTGACTTCACTGGCGGTAATGGCCACAACATCAGCGCTAACATCAGCAACACCTCCAACTACTGGGGCAACAACAGTTGGTACACCCAGAGCAAGGAGAACCTGCAGTTGAGCACCTATGCCCAGTACTACAAGGATTTCAACGACAAGCACCACTTCGACATCATGGCCGGTTACGAGTGGCAGCACAACTGGCGCAAGGAGTATAACGAGTCGTGGGGCACCTATCCCACCAACTCGGCTCTCTTCTTCACCGACGCCGACAGGGACATTCCTGGTGCACTCATTGTAACCCCTGGCCAGTGGGTTCCTGGTGCCACCTACAATGTGGGCGACAGCAAGGCTGGCGCTATCCGTGGCGAGGGCGCTTATTATCAGCAGAATGGTCTGGGTTACCGCACCGAGAACTACCTGGTATCGTTCTTTGGCCGCGCCAACTACTCCTATGATAACCGCTACTTGTTGACCTTCACCATGCGTTATGACGGTTCTTCTCGTTTCAAGAAGCACTGGGCACTGTTCCCCTCTGCAGCCTTGGCATGGAAGATCAATGAGGAGGCCTTCTTGAAGGATGGCCCCTTCAGCGACCTGAAGTTGCGCCTCGGTTGGGGTAAGACCGGTCAGCAGGAAGGCATCGGCGACTACAACTACTTTGCCACCTACGTGATGAGCAACGGTAGCCAGGGTTCATACTATGATATCTCTGGTGACGGCACCAAGGCTAGGCCCAACGTCTATAACCCCGAGTTGAAGTGGGAGACCACCACGACGACCAACATCGGTCTGGACTGGGGTATCATGAACCAGCGCCTGAGCGGTAGCATCGACTGGTATTATCGCAAGACCACCGATCTGCTGAACTGGGCCACCTTCTCTGCTATGACCAACTTCAAGAACGCGTTCTACAAGAACATTGGTTCGCTGCGCAACACCGGTATCGAGTTCTCGTTGAACTGGAAGGCCATCAGCACCAACGACCTGTTGTGGACCATCGACTATAACTTGACCTACAACAGCAACAAGATCACCGAACTCATCAGTGACGATCCCGATTACTTCGTGACCACTGGTAGCATCGGCATCAACGGTAATGCCCAGGCTCACGTCGTGGGTCATCCCTCTAACAGTTTCTATGTTTACCAGCAGGTCTATGGCCAGGATGGCAAGCCCATCGAGGGCCAGGTGGTTGACCGCAACGGTGACGGTGTGATCAGCGACGCCGACAAGTACCTGTACAAGTCGCCTTGGGCTCCCGTGACCATGGGTCTGGCATCCCGCCTCGACTGGAAGAACTGGGATCTGGGCTTCAGCCTGCGTGCCAGCATCGGCAATTACCTGTTCAACAACGTGATGCAGGGTTATCACAACGTGAGCACTGCAGCCGTGTTTGAGGAGGTGGGTGCCTTCTACCTGAACAACCGTCCCCGCTCTTCGGTGGAGATGGGCTGGCAAACCTATAACAACCACGCTAACTTCAGCGACTACTGGGTACAGAACGCATCGTTCCTCAAGTGTGACAACATCACCCTGGGTTACAGTTTCAACAACCTGTTGAAGCGCGGTAGTTACAACGGCATTGGCGGACGCATCTATGGTAGCGTCTCCAACGTATTCTGCATCACTAAGTATGACGGCATCGATCCCGAGGTATTCGGTGGCATCGGCGGTGACATCTTCCCCCGTCCCATCTCGTTCATCCTGGGTCTGAGCCTGAACTTCTAATTGCGCCGACACATTATACTAATTTATAATTAGATTGAACACAATGAATAAGTTTTTCAAATATATATTGAGTGCTGCTGTGGTGCTGATGATGGGTGGCGGACTGACCTCCTGTATCAACGACCTGGATGTGGAGCCCATCGACCCCTCGTTGCAGAGCGATGTCACTCCCGAGCAGTTGTTCAACAAGTGCTATTCGGTCTTCGCTACCTCGGGTAACAACGGTGGTGACGACAATGTTGACGTTGACGGACTCGATGGCGGTTTCCAGCACAAATACCGCCAGATGTGGAACTCTAACGAGTTGACGACCGATGAGGCCATCTGCGGTTGGGGTGATGAGGGTATCCCCTCCTATTGCCACAACACCTATGACGCCAGCCACCCGATGCTGCGCGGTTACTACTATGGTCTGTGTATCGGTATCACCTTCTGCAACCAGTATCTGAGTGAATTTAGTGATTATGATGCCACGATGACTGCCGAGGTTCGCTTCCTGCGCGCCTTCCAGTTCTATCTGTTGACCGATGCCTTTGGCAACATCCCCTTTGCCACCACCATCTCGGGTGACAACCCCGAGCAGTACAGCCGTGCACAGGTGTGCGAGTTCATCGAGAAGGAACTCAAGGCCATCGTTGGCGAGGATGACAGCGACAACGCTACTATCCTCAATGACCCGAAGCCCAAGAAGTATGGCGAGGCTGGCTATGGCCGCATCGACAAGGCTGCCGCCTGGATGCTGCTTGCCCGTCTGTACCTGAATAGCGAGGTCTATACCGGTACTCCGCGCTGGAAAGATGCCGAAACCTATGCCAAGAAGGTGATGGACTCCAACTACAAACTGTTCACCACCGGCTATGCCGGCAATGGCATTGATGGCGTTTACCGCGAGTACAGCGCCTACCAGATGCTGTTCATGGGCGACAACAGCAAGACCGATGCTGCCTATGAGGCTATCTTCCCCGTTATCCAGGATGGTCTGCGCACCACCTCGTGGGGCGGTTCCAACTTCCTGATCTGCTCGACCGCCGATGCCGATATGCACCCCAATCAGTATGACGAGACCGAGGTCAATGGCCTGTACAACAACAGTGCATGGGGCGGTAACCGCGCTCGTCCCGAGTTGATCCGTCTGTTCTTCCCCAACGATGATGCTCCCGAGGGTCATGCCTATGTGCTGACCATGGCTGCCGAGGACGACCGCGCCCTGTTTGAGACCGAGGGCCGTCACCTCAACGTGGAGGACGAGTCCAACTTCAAGTATGGCTATGCTGTTGCCAAGTTCAACAACTTCAAGTGTGACGGCAGCAAGGGTAGCGACATCACCTTCGCCGACTCCCACCTGTTCTACATGCGAGTGGCCGAGGCCTATCTGACCTATGCCGAGGCACTGACCCGTCAGAACGGCAATGTGGCTCCTCCCGAGGCCGTGGCTGCCATCAATGCCATCCGTGGCCGTGCACACGCTCTGCTGCGCAACCGTTACACCCTTGACCAGATTCTGGACGAGTGGGGCCGTGAGTTCTACTTCGAGGGCCGTCGCCGTGTCGATCTGATCCGCTTTGGCAAGTTTGGTGGCAACACCGACTACCAGTGGCAATGGAAGGGTGGCGTCTATGCCGGTCGCGACTTCGAGGCATTCCGCAATGTGTTTGCTATCCCGACCGATGATCTGATTGCTAACTCCAAGTTGCAACAGAATCCCGGCTATTGATCGGATATCAATGTCTAACATTATTAAATGACAATAAAGAACATGAAAAAGATATTATTATCATCACTGGTGCTGCTGGGCATGACACTCATGTTCACGGCCTGTGAGGAAGATCGTGATTCCAACCCCACGCTGGTGCAGCCCACCTCGTTCACGCTCAACAACCCCGTGAACACGCTGGTTGACCTGGCCGCTTCGACGGGTATCCCCTTTGCCTGGTCACAGCCCAACTTTGGTGGCTGGCCTGCCGCTTGCGAGTATCAACTCGAGGTTTCTCCCTCCAACGAGTGGACCGTATCGACCGCCGATGCTGATGCCGATACTACTGGTACTGTGGTTGCCAACTATGCTACTATCAAGACGGTGTATGCAAGTTGCAGTGGCAACATGCTTGCCGAGGAACTCAACAAGGCACTTAACAAGATTGCCATGTGGGAAGAAGGCAACGTCCCCGAGAAGCAGACCGTGTATGTGCGCTGCAGTGCTGTTACCGCAGGTGCCCAGAAGGTTTACTCCAACGTTGTCAGCCTCGACGTGAACCCCTACTATGTTGACCTCAGCACCGAGGTGAGCGATGAGATTCAGTTGTGGTACCTCATCGGTGCTTGCATCGGTGACGGCTCATGGGGCAACACTGGCGTGGATAACGTGGGTGTATCCATCATCCCGATGTATCCTGTTTATAAAGATGATGGCAGCGTAGTACCCGGTGAAATCCAGTATGTGGGTTACTTCCCCGCCGGTCAGGGCTTCAAACTCATCCAGGTTCCTGGTTCATGGGCCGCTCAGTGGGGTCAGGGCGATGCCGGCTACGTCAAGAACGACGGTGGCAGTGGTAACATCGAGGTTCCTGCCGATGGTTACTACATGATCCACCTGAACACCGCTACCGACGAACTCACCATCGAGCCTTACGTCCTGGCTGTGGGCGTTTACAACCAGATTGCTATGCCTGGTAATTATCAGGGCTGGGATACGGGTTCTGACCTGATGAATCCCATGAGCACCGTCGTCGAGAACCACGACTGGTACCTGAAGAGTGTGACCTACGAGGAGACGACCCTCAAGTTTGCTGCCGACAACAGTTGGGATGTAAACTGGGGTGGCACCGGATTCCCCCACGGCCTGGGTACTCAGGGCGGTCCCGACATCCCCGTTCCTGCTGGCACCTACCATGTGTACTTCAATGACATTATGGGTACCTACAACTTTGTTGCGGTACAGTAATTAATAACCTTAGTTGTAAGTTTTAAGTTTTAGTTTTAAGTAATAATACTTTAACCCTACTGTTTTTGGGGAGATAGTAATAGTGCTTACAACTTAAAACTTACAACTTGAAACTGAAAAATGAAAATGAAGAAGTTTTTATATATTGCAGCAACCGCGCTGTTGCTGACAAGTTGCACCGAGGATTTCAAGGACTGGGCTGAGCCCCAGAGCAATCCTCAAGGTGAGGTGATCACCTTCGGCAACGGCTCGGTGGCCGGTGTTGACCTGATTGACTTTGCCCAGATTCCTGAAAGCGTGGAGTGGGTCAAGGTGTGTGACCTCAATCTGCCCACCAGCAGTGACACGAATTACGTGCCCGAGCCCGTCATCATCCTGAACGGAACGTCGTTTGTCCTCAAGGCCGACGGTACGATGAAAGCCGAGGAACTCAAGCAGTTCGTCATCTCGCAGTATGGCAAGGCTCCCGAGGTGCGTGAACTCGAGGCCCAGGTCAAGACCGCTATGACCAACGGCACTACTACTAACACCATCACTAGCGACAAGTTTGCCGTAAAGGTTGTGTTGGAGCCCATCGCCAAGCCCGACTTGTGGTATCTGGTTGGCTCGTGCGTCGGTGATGGCTCGTGGGGCAACGATCCTGCCAACATTGGCACCGCTCTCATCCCCATGTATGTCACCGAGCCCGATAACTTCACCGTTTTGACCTATGTGGGCTACTTCCCCGCAGGCCAGGGCTTCAAACTCATCCACACTCCTGGCAGTTGGGACGAGCAGTGGGGTATGACGGCTGGCGTGACTGTCAAGAACGACGGTGGCAGTAGTAACATCGAGGTTCCTGCCGACGGTTACTATGTGCTGACCTATGACATGAGCGCCGAGACGCTGACCATTGAGCCCTATGATGGCGCCGTGAGTGTATATTCGATGATCGGTATGCCTGGCGACTATCAGGACTGGAATCCTGGCGGCAATCTGATGACTCCCATGAACACTGTCGTCGAGAACCACGACTGGATCTTGAAGAATGTGACCTATGACAACACCACGCTCAAGTTTGCTGCCGATGGCGGCTGGGCTGTTAACTGGGGTGGCAACACCTTCCCCGTGGGTAATGGTGTGGCTAACGGTGCCAACATTACCGTGGACGCCGGTACCTATACCGTTGTCTTCAACGACATCCTGGGCAAGTACTACTTCATCTCTCAGTAACACGCCGTTACTGACCTGAATGACCATTCCCGGCGGGGACGTGCCACTCGAGGCGCGTCCCCGCTGTCGTGATGGCTGCTCACTGTGGCTGCAAACGATTGCACTCAAAAAAAAACGGCACATTTTTACCTTTCATGGTCATGACTGAGGATAAATTGCTATATTTGTGGGAAATATAACCACTAAAACTATTCTGACAATGAAAAAATTCTTTACCACAGCACTTGTTGTGATGTTGCCATTGCTGATGATGGCACAAGGATGGCCCAGTGCCTACTCGGGCGTGATGTTGCAGGGCTTCTACTGGGATTCCTACCGTGACTCCCGCTGGAATGTGCTCGAGAGCCAGGCCGATGAATTTGCCGAGTTCTTCAAACTCATCTGGGTGCCTCAGAGTGCCTCTTGTGGCGGTGGCACGTCAATGGGCTATGATGACCTGTACTGGTTCACCAACTACAACAGTTCGTTTGGCAACGAGACACAGTTGCGTTCGATGATCAACACGTTTAAGAGCAAGGGTATCGGTACCATCGCCGATGTCGTGATCAACCACCGCAAGAACGTCTCCAACTGGGTTGATTTTCCCGCCGAGACCTATAAGGGCGTGACCTATCAGTTAAAGTCCACCGACATCTGCAAGAACGATGATGGTGGCGCGACGCTCACCTGGGCCAACACCAACGGCTACTCGCTCAGCAATAATAACGACACTGGCGAGGACTGGGGTGGCATGCGTGACCTGGACCACCGCAGCGAGAACGTGCAGAACAACGTCAAGGCCTATCTCGACATGCTGCTCAATGACCTGGGCTATGTCGGTTTCCGTTATGATATGACCAAGGGCTATGCCGCTTCCTTCACGGGCATGTACAACTCGACGGCCAATCCCGAGTTTTCGGTCGGTGAGTACTGGGACGGCTATCTGCCCAGCGTGAGGAACTGGATCGACGGCACCAAGGTCGACGGCGTGGTGCAGAGCGCGGCATTTGACTTCCCCTTCCGCTACACCATCCGCGATGCGGCCAACAATAACAAGTGGACCAACCTGTCGGGCAGCGACAAGGGCCTGAATCTGGCCACCAACTACAAGCGCTATGCAGTCACCTTTGTCGAGAATCATGACACAGAGTACCGTAGCGCCTCGGCCCCCCAGGATCCCATCAAGACCAACATCGAGGCCGCTAACGCCTATCTGCTTGCCATGCCGGGCACTCCCTGCATCTTCCTCAAGCATTGGCTCGATTACAAGGAAAGCATCAAGCAGATGATCTATGTGCGTCAACTCGCCGGCATCACCAACACGAGCACGACCTACAATATGTCCAAGAACGAGAGTTCCAACTACTACGTCCAGCGCACCGTCGGCGACCGCGGCGCGGTGCTTGCCGCTATGGGTTCAACGGCCTATTCGATACCGGCGACCTATGTCGTTGTGGCCAGTGGCGCCAACTACCGCCTGGCGTTGAGCAAGACCACCGAGACGGCCTGGGCGAGCAAGCCCAGCGGCGTCTATGGCAGCAAGATTGATGTGACGTTGACGGCCGTGAGCCAGACCGACGGCGCCCAACTCGTCTATACGCTCGATGGCAGCACCCCCACCGCCAGCAACGGCACCCGTGTCGCCGATGGCTCAACCATCACCCTCAGCGCTAGCGCTACCCTCAAGGTGGGCCTGTTGATTGGCGGCACCGTGAGCGGCGTGATTACACGCAACTATGAGGTTGACAGCAGCGGCTTTGAGCCTTACGAGATCACGGTCTATCTTAAGGATCCGACTGCCGCCCCCAACAACTGGCCCATGGTCAATTTCTACACTTGGGACAGTTCGGACAAGCAGTTCAACGGCAACTGGCCTGGCCAGACAATTACCAACACCACCATGGTCAATGGCGTGAAGTTCTATTACTGCACCTATCAAATCACCTCCAAGGATTACTACATGAACTTTGTGTTCAACCAGGGAGGCAGCACTGCCGGCAGCCATCAGACCGAGGACGTGACGGGCGTGAGCAAGACATCATTCTTTGAGGTCACGTCCCAGACCAACAAATATACCGTCAAGGATGTTACCGACACCTACCTGCCCTATATCACCGCCGTTGTGGGTGATGTCACAGGAGATAAAGAGGTGAATATCGCCGACATCAACGCGATTATCAACATCATCTTTGCTGGATCGGGCAACGCGATGGCCGATGTGAACGGAGACGGCGAAATCAATATCATTGATGTGAATGCAGTGATTGACATCATTCTCAATCAGTAAAGAACAACACAGGAGGATTGAAGAAGAAGACAGCATGAAAGGAATCTTAAGAGGCTTCTGCATGGCATTGGCACTGACGGCGTTCAGTGTCAATGCTGCCAGTGTGTATGGCGATGTTACAGGAGAAGGCGAGGTGAACATCGCCGACGTGAATGCGATCGTAAATGATATTTTCTCGGGGTCGGCCACTGTGCGCGATGATGTCAATGGCGACGGCGAGGTCAATATCATGGACGTGAATGAAGTGATCAATATCATCCTGGGAGGCGGCATTGCCCATGATAATGGGCCAGTCGTCGGCGGTGATATCTCCATGCTTACCAAGTATGAGGCCCACCAGCGGATGGCTGCTCAGCGCTACGGCATCACCAATGCCCATTACTATGACATCAATGGCGCTGTCATCAACGATGTCATCACATGGGTCAAGCAGCAGGGATGGAACGCCGCAAGGGTGCGCCTGTTTGTCAATCCTGCCAACGCATCGACAACCGACAAGGGCCAAGGTGTGATACAGAATCTGGATACCGTCAAGGTGCTTGGCCGGCGCATCAAGGAGGCTGGGATGAAGTTCATGCTCGATTTCCACTATAGCGACAGTTGGGCCGACCCCGTCAAGCAATATACCCCGGCAGAGTGGGCCGGCCTCGATGACGAGGCGTTGACCCAGCGGGTGTATGAATACACGCGCGACTGCCTGCGCGAACTCAAGGCGGCTGGTGCCACCCCCGACTATATCCAGACGGGCAATGAGATCAGTTACGGCATGTTGTGGGGACCGGTGGGGACGCCATCGGCCAATCTCAAGAAATGTTATAGTGGCAATGAGGAGAATTGGGAACGTTTCACCAATCTGCTCAAGGCCGCAGGGAGGGCTTGCCGGGAGGAGTGTCCTCGTGCCAAGATTATCCTGCACACCGAGCGTGTCGCCAAGCCCAGCATCCTGTTCAATTTCTATACCCAGATGCGGGACAAGGCTGTGGACTATGATATCATCGGCCTGAGTTATTATCCTTATTATCATGGGTCACTGGCGGTGTTGGCCAACGCGCTCAACAATCTTTCCAACCAGTACCAGGATAAGGACATCATGATCGTCGAGACTGGCTATTGCTATCACTACGCGATATCGGGCGACTACGACCTGTCATCAACATGGCCTATTACCTACGAGGGACAGCGCAAGTTCACGGCCGACCTCATAGCCCGGCTCAAACCCTATAGTAGGTTGAAAGGCCTCTTCTGGTGGTTCCCCGAGGCCAACGAGTATGGCCTTGGCGGCAGCCATTGGAGCACGCTTCACGTCAATGACGCCTGGTATAACGCCGGCCTGTGGGACCACGAGACGGGCAGGGCAACCCCGGCACTCTATGAGTTAAAATCATTCGTTGAATAGTTAGTAACTGCCAACAGGATAGACGTTTCGGACGGCCCCCCTTATCCAGATGATGACCACAAACTGGAAATAAGGGGGCCGTCTTTTTATTGGTCGCTCATAGTTTGTTCTCAGCCATAGGTGTCCAGGGAAAGAGAGGGCGCTCCAGCAGCAGGGTCTCTACATCATCAATGGCAAGAAGGTATTGGTGAAGTGATGATGTGCAATAAACCTGTGATGGATGATTTCAGACCCTAAGTCCATTATCGGTTTAATAAATCAGGCGGCGGTTCCCTCACACACAGGAGCCGCCGCTTTGTCTTGTAGATGTTTGGGGCTAGAAGTCCTTTGATTGCCCGCTGGCGTCGTGGCCTTTCAGGTTAGGACTCCGGTTTCCGGCCTGTGACGCAGATGAACCGCCGTTGCTCGTCGTGGCGCGACTCGATGTTGATGAACCCCGCCTCGGCCATATAGACTTTGATCTCGTCCTGGGTGTAAACGCGCATGGTGCCGGTGCGCTTCTCTAATTCCTTGTCGCTCTGCTCAAGTCCGTCCAGTTCGTTGGCGATGACACAAGTGCCGCCAGGCTTGAGCACCCGGCACAACTCGCTGGCGCCCGATAGCAACGAGGGCCAGTAGTAAACAGTCTCAAAGGCTGTGACCAGGTCATACCTGTCCTTGGCTAGCGGCATCTGCACGGCATTGCCGCCCACAAACAGGCAGCGCTTGTCAACAAAGGCGTGGTAATTGAAGTCCTTGGCAAACTCGAGGGAGAACTCCGAGTTGTCAAGGCCTGTCACTTTGCAGTCAGGGAACAACTTGAGCATTCTGTCGATGTTGGCGCCGCCACCGCACCCCACGTCAAGGATGCGTGCTTCTTTTGGAACTTGAATTTCGGCAAAGACCCATTCGGGTAATGCGGCATGCTTTGCGCTATTCATTGACTTTAAAGCCTGCTTTCCCCAGAATCCATGCGGGCTCCTTCCCCGAGCATAATATTTACGGATACTACCCATCAAGCGATTATTTTTTACCGCAAAATTAAATAATATATTTCAAAATATCAATAATTAATTTGCTAATTTTTTTTTTAAAATCGAGACAATCAGCAATTAGAGAAAAGCACTCTGGACAAGAACTTGACATGGAGTAAAATGGCGACGCTGGAATCATGCCCATGGCCTCTTTTTTTGGGTGGTGGCAAAAAAAGTTATTAACAATTCGGATAGGTGAGAAAAAAATGTGTTATATTTGTGGCGTCCTTTGTGCCACTGTTTGATACTCAACAGTATTAAGGGCGGAATTTAAGGATGCATGAGGGCAGTAAGCATGCGTGCTTCGCGTGATCAATGCGACTGAGTACTTGACCCCGCATCGCTGATGTCTGGATGCCATTACTAAACTTATTGTTATGATGAACTGCCACTGTGTCGGGTGTCCACATGGCAAAAAGATGTTTTTAAATCTGATGAATGGTTCTTCCGTAATGATTGGCCATTTGTCTCTATCGGGATTGCCGGGCAAGTAAAAACTGCGTCCGGGCAATTGCCGTACTTTATTCCTGCCGACTAAACAATATTAACTTTTAAACCAATACATGATGAAAAAAACTACTAAGGTATTGTTGGCTTTACTGCCATTACTCTTTGGTTGTGTAGCGTTGCACACCCATGCCGATGAGGTGAAAACCAGGACCTTGTCGTTTAGGTCTGTTTCCTCTTCTGTTCCTGATGGGTATTACAAGGTTGGTAATACCATGATCTATGCTGGCATTAAGTATCACCAGTTCTTCTCAGATTACAGCAGTTACGCTATTGACTTGTATGGCCAGTTCGGTGATCAGTACCTGGGCTCAACCTACAACGACTATGGTTACAAGGCCGCATTCCAGGTTGACGGCTATGATGCTGTGGCATTGAATTGCAATAGCGGAACCGAAAGCCACGGTGTGGTTGCAACTGCATCCTACATGCCCTATGGTGAGTTCGTCCGCATCTGCTACTCTTTAACCAATGGCAATGACGTGCCTGTGACGGTATCTGTCGGTGCCTATGCCGATGTGATGATCGGTGACGTGGACCGTGCCCCCATCGAGAAGCGCCTTGACCATGCGGGCGATGTATATGGCTTGACCATGAAGCGCTCCACTACGGTCGGTGATGCCGCCTTCGGCGTTATCTTTGGCGCAAACTTGATTGGCGTGACCAAGGCCGATGATTATTGGTTCGGATATTACAGGCAGAACTATTCCTACTCGGAAATGGTGGGTAACTATACTGCTGGCAGTAACTGGATGGAGGAGAATGGTTCCTATGACAGCGGTATGGGCTGGTGCTGGAAGAACCGCGAGATTCAGCCTGGTGAGACGATGGAGTTTGCCTACTTGATTGGTGTGGGTGACCTGAACTTCAGTTACGCCGAGTTTGAAGTGGTTCCCACCAACCTGGAAGTGTGGAACGAACTCGATGAGGTCCACAACTTCAACGTGAATGGTGTGTATGTGAGCCCGCTGGGTCACAGTGGCGTCATGTATTATCAGGTGGACGACAGCGACGAGTGGGTTGAGATTAACGGTACCGTCCTCTCGGGCAGCAACTTCTCGTTGCCTATCAGTGTCTTGTTCCATGAGGGTGTCGCTACCCACGAGTTGCGCTTCCGCATCATCGATGAGGTGGGCAATGAGACCTACCTGGGTTCTGTGTCCTGGACCGATGTCGCTTCCCATCCCGTGAGTGGCGCGTTTGAGCCTCGGGTATATAATGGCCAGGAGCAGACCTATAGCGATCTGACCTATGAGATGGATGACAGCCACTGGGTAACCTATTACCGTGATAACATCTATCCCGGCACTGGCTACTTTGTGACCGAAGGTCTTTATCCTTACTCGATAGGCCGTGTTGACTATCCCTTCACTATCGACAAGGCCGCTTGTGTCTATGAGGTCATCCTGCCCGACGCACAGATTACCTATGACGCTCAAGGCCATGGCGCAACAGTTATCGTTCCCGAGGGCTCGGGCGAAGTGACTGTCACCTATGTCAACATCTCAACTGGCGCCACCACGACTACCGCACCGGTTCAACCGGGACTGTATGAGGTGTATGTTGAGATTGGCGAGGGTGAGTACTATTATGGTATTGACAGGACGCTCGCTGGTGAATTTGAGATCGTTAATGACCCGACCGCAGTTGAGGAAATCACCATCGTCAACAACGATGATGCCGTGATCTATAACATGCAGGGTGCACGCGTGAAGACTCTCCAGCAGGGCCTCTACATCATCAATGGCAAGAAGGTGCTTGTCAAGTGATCCATGATGTGAACCGATAGCGGTTCCTCTCGATTTAAGAAGCACAAAAAATGAGCGGTGACGTCCGTGTGTGGGACGCCGCCGCTCATTGTAATAACTGTTGCACTTGAAGTTTAGAACTCGAGCACGAGGGTACCTCGGGCGGGTAGGGTGATCGTGCCGTTGGCGAGGCCGATGCTCTTGCCGGTGGGCACGTCGCGGGCCACAGTGGCATGGCCAAATACCTCGCTGTAGCGATCCAGGTTCATCTGCTTGGGCTGGCTGGTGCCGTTGATGATGGTCACGGCATGGCGGTTGCCGAGCGTGCGGGCAACGACATAGATGCCATCCTTGGGGATGAACTGGGTCATCTTGCCCTTGATGATGACGTCATTGCCCTGGCGCCAGTGCAGCAAGGCGCTCAGCCAGTTGAACATGTCGTTCTGGGCGGGAGTGCGGCCCTGGACGGTGAAGGCATTGCTTGTGTCACCGGGGAAGCCTCCGGGGAAGTCCTTGCGCACGTTGCCGTCGGTGATGCGCTTTGTGCCGTTCATCAGCACCTCGGTGCCGTAGTACAGTTGCGGGATGCGCTTGATGGTCAACAGCAGGGCCAGGGCCTGTTTCAAGGCATCAACGTCCTGCCCGTCGTGCAGATAGCGGTCGGTGTCGTGATTCTCAATAAATGCCATCACGTTCTCGGGCTTGGGGTAGAGGTAGTCCAGGCAAAGGCTGTTATACACGCGGTTATAACCGCGCCACCAGCCGTCGGTCTCCTCGTGGCGGGCGCTGTCCATCTTCTCATAGAAGGAGAAGTCCATCACCGTCTTGAGGTAACTCTCGGGCTTGCCCATCTTGTTGCCCTTTTGCCATGCAGCGGTATATGCGGGATTCTCGACCCATGTCTCACCCACGGTGTTGAAGTTGGGATACTCGACATCGAGGCGCTTCATCCAGCGTGCCATCGCGTCGGCATAGGCATACGGGTAGGTATCCATGCGGATGCCGTCGATGCCCACGGTCTCAATCCACCAGATGCTGTTCTGGATCAGGTAGTTCATCACATGCACGTTGTGGTGGTTCAGGTCGGGCATCGAGGGGACAAACCAGCCCTCGACGGTCTCCTTGAGGTCAACCTCGCTGGCATAGGGGTCCATGACGGGTGTCAATTTGTAACTCGTCTGCAGGTAATTGTTCTTGTAGTCGGGCTGATTGAACCAGTCGTGGCTGGGCATGTCCTTGAGCCAGGGGTGGTAGTCGCCGCAGTGGTTAAAGATCATGTCCATCACCACCTTGAGGCCACGGCTGTGGGCCTCGTCGATGAGGCGGCGGTACTCCTCGTTGGTGCCAAAGCGCGGGTCCACCTTGTAATAGTTGGTCGTGGCATAGCCATGATAGGTCGAGTGCTTGTGGCCGTCGGGAGAATTGTTCTCCAGCACGGGAGTGAACCACAGGGCGGTCACACCCAGTTGGGTGAAGTAGTCCAGATGCTGGCGGATGCCCTCGATGTCGCCGCCATGGCGCAGGCTAGGCTCCGAACGGTCATTCTTGTAGGCCTCCATGCCGGCAATCTGGTTGTTGGCGGGATTGCCGTCGGCAAAGCGGTCGGGCATGAGCATGTAGAGCACATCGGCGTTGGTAAATCCCATGCGCTTGTCGCCGCTCATCTCGCGGGCCAGCAGTTGGTACTGCACTTTTTTCTTGCTGCGTCCCTGCTTGAAGGTGATGTCCATCGTGCCGGGCTGTGCGCCACGGGTATTCAGGTAGATGAGCAGGTAATTGGGCGAATCCAGACGCACTAGGCTATCGACAGTCACTCCCGCATAGTCGATGGCCACCTCGGCATCGCGGATGCCCTGCCCATAGACCATGAGTTGCACACTGGGGTCCTTCATTCCCACATACCAGTTTGTAGGCTCGATACGGTCCACAATCACTTTGGCGGCCAGGGGTGAAATGACTCCCATTGCTGCCACAAGAATCAATAATATCTTTTTCATTTTTTGGTTATGCGATTATTTGTTAAAACATTACATGAATTGCGCTGTTACAGCAGCGGCGGCAGTTGGAACAGGCGGGTGCCGTTGGAGCCCTTGATGAGGATGTAGTGGCCCTCGGGGCGACATTCGGCGATGGCTGCTTTCACTTGTTCCACATCGTCAAACTTGCGGTAGGGGCAGTCGATGTCTTTGAACTCCTCACCCACGAGCCAAACCTGGTCAAACGGGCAACCCTTCAGTTTCTCAACCATGCGCTCGTGTTCCTCGCGGCTGCTGGCGCCCAGTTCGCGCATCTCGCCCAGGATGGCCATCTTGGGCGAAACCTCCATCAGGCTGAAGTTGTCCAGAGCGGCAGCCATCGAGGTGGGGTTGGCGTTATAGGCATCCACGATGAGGTGGTTGTGGGGAGTCTCGGTGAGTTGGGAACGGTTGTTGGACGGCATGTAGTTCTCTATCGCATGGCAAATCTGCTCGGGAGTGATCTCGAAGTGCAGGCCCACGGTCACCGCTGCCAGCACGTTGTCCAGGTTGTAACTGCCGATGAGGTGAGTCGTTACCTCGTGCCACTCGCCACTCTCTTTGCGCCACTTCAAGCGCAGGAACGGGTCACAGGCGATGAGCCGGCCATAGACGCTGGCACCTTGCTTGTTCTCGTCACAGGTGTAGCGCTCGGTCTTTACTCCTTGTGGAAGGATGCCCATCAGGAGGTCATTGTCGGCGTTGACAAAGATGACGCTGTCGTCGCGTGTGGCCAGGTTATCATACAATTCCCCCTTGGTGTGGATGACGCCCTCCAGCGAGCCGAAGCCCTGCAGGTGGGCCTTGCCCACGTTGGTGATCAAGCCGCAGGTGGGCTCGGCGGTCTCGGCCAGCGTCTTGATGTCGCCAGGATGGCTGGCGCCCATCTCGATGACGGCGATCTCGTGCATGACGTTGAGTCGGAAGAGCGTCTTGGGCACGCCCACGTCATTGTTGAAGTTGCCCTCGGTCGCCATCTCGTCATAGCGTTCGGCCAGGACGGCTCGCACGAGTTCCTTGGTCGTCGTCTTGCCGTTAGTGCCCGTGATGCCGATGACCGGGATGTCGAAGCGGCGGCGGTGCTCACGCGCCATGTCCTTGAAGGCCTGCAGCGTGTCGGGAACCAGGACCATCTGCTTGTCGCCCTGATAACTGTTGTAAACCTGCTCGTCGCTCACGATGGCGACGGCGCAGCCCTTGTCCAGCGCCTGGGCGGCAAACTGGTTGCCGTCAAACGATTCACCCTTCAGGGCAATGAAGATGCTGCCCTCGGGGCACTCGCGGCTGTCGGTGGTGATGACAGGATGCTGCTGATAGATTGCGTAAAGTTCTTTACTATCCATATTATTCACGTTTATTTGCCACAAAAGTACAAAAATAATCGGCTTTTTTTGTACTTTTGCAGCCGAATTTTAATGTGCGCTCAATAAAGCAAAAGATAATGGATAATACAACCAAGAGAACTATAGCCATCGTGTGTGGTGGCGACTCGTCAGAGTATGAGGTTTCACTGCGTTCGGCCGAGGGCCTGTATTCAGCCTTTGACCACAACCGCTATAACGTATATATCGTCATGATCAGGAAGAATGACTGGCATGTGAACATGCCCGACGGCAGTACTCCCGTGATTGACAAGAATGACTTCTCGTTTGTCATTGATGGCAAGAAGATCCGATTTGATTACGCCTATATCACCATCCATGGCACTCCCGGTGAGAATGGCGTGCTGCAAGGCTACTTTGACATGATAGACCTGCCTTACTCGACGTGCAACGTGCTTGTCGAGGCATTGACCTTCCACAAGTTCGCCCTGAATAACTACTTGAAGGCCTTCGGTTGCTCGGTGGCCGACAGCATCCAGGTGCGACGCGGTGTGCCTCACGGCTGGACAGCCGAGAAGGTCAAGGACTACCTGGGTATGCCCTGCTTTGTCAAGCCCACCGCCGACGGGTCGAGTTTCGGTGTTACCAAGGTGAAAAGTTGTGACCAGTTGGACGATGCCATGGAGTTCGCCTTCAAGCAGTGTGACAATGTGATGATCGAACGCTTCCTCGATGGTACCGAGGTTACCGTGGGCTGTTACAAGACCAAGGAGAAATCGGTCGTATTTCCCGTCACCGAGGTCGTGACCGACAACGAGTTCTTCGACTACGATGCCAAGTACAACGGCCAGGTCGATGAAATCACGCCTGCCCGCATCAGTGACGAGTTGACTGCCGCCCTGCAGGCCGAAACGTCCCGCATCTATGACATCCTGCACTGCAACGGCATCATCCGCATCGATTACATCATCACCAAGAACGACGACGGCACTGACCACATCAACCTGCTCGAGATCAACACCACGCCTGGCATGACCGCCACCAGTTTCATTCCCCAGCAAGTGCGTGCCGCCGGCCTCAATCTCACCGACGTCCTCACCGACATCATCGAGAACCAATTCTAGCACCAGCGGAAATAACGGATAATACGGTATAAAACAAAACAGAGGCAGCGGGATTGTCCGTTGCCTCCGTTATATCCGGTTATATCCGTCTAGTTGTGAATGATGAGGGCACTCTGGGCAGGGATGGTGACCTTGCCGTCACGGGTGGTGACGGTGGTGAGGCCTTGCTGGTCGCACTTGATGTTGCGGCACACGACGGTATAGGTGCCGGCGGGGACGGTAATGGTGCGGGCACGCTTGTGGGCATTGAAGGCCACGTAGATGTCTCCCCACGTCTCGCCAGGCACGTTGCGGCCGTTGATGTGGTAGGCCACGAGGCAATTCTCGGTAGGCAGGAAATCCAGGTTGCGGCGCACCATCTCGGCACTTCCCATGTGGAAGGCGGGGTGGGCCTTGCGCATGGCAATCAGGCCCTTGTAGTAATCCATCACCTGGGGGTAACACTCCAGGTTGCCCCAGTCGAGGTGGTTGATGCTGTCGGGGCTCTCAAAACTGTTGTGCACACCCTTTTTGTCGCGCAGCATCTCCTCGCCGCTGAGCATGAACGGCACGCCCTGTGAGGTCATCACCACGGTCTGGGCCAGCAGGTCTAGGCGGATGAGTTCATCTGTCGTGATGCCCTTGACGCTGGCCTTGAGGCGGTCCACCAGGCACATGTCGTCATGGCAACTGACGTAGGCAATCATCTGAGTGGGTTCGGTGGCATAGGGTGCCTTGCTGTAGTTCACCTTGCCATAGTCCACGCCGGGATGCTGGATGGCTCCCACGATGCCAAACTTGATGCTCTCCTCGTTGCCCTTCATGCCGCCCAGGAAGGCCGCCTTGCTGTTGCTGTCCCAAGGGCCGCGCAGGGCGTCGCGCATCTCGTCGCTGAAGGCGGCGATACCCGGCATCTTGCTGATGTTGGCCTTCATGGCCAGTTCGCCCGAGTAGGCGCAACTGCCGGCACTCCAGCCCTCGCCGTAGATGAAGATGTCGTCGGGCAGGGCCTGGCGGATGGCATTCATCGTCTCGATATCGTGGACACCCATCAGGTCGAAGCGGAAGCCGTCGATGTGGTATTCGCTGACCCAGTATTTCACACTCTCGATCATGAAATTGCGCATGCCCTCGCGCTCACTGGCCGTCTCGTTACCGCAACCGCTGCCATTGCTGTAGGAGCCGTCGGCGTTCTTGCGGTAGAAGTAGTCGGGACGCGTGCGCTGGAAGTTGCTGCCGTCGATATTCCAGGTGTGGTTATACACCACGTCGAGAATGACCTTGATGCCGGCACGATGCAGGGCCTGTACCATCTGCTTGAACTCGCGGATGCGAGCCTCGGGACGGTAGGGGTCGGTTGAGTAGCCGCCCTCGGGCACGTTGTAGTTCACCGGGTCATAGCCCCAGTTGTATTGCGGCTCGTCGAGGCGGGTCTCATCGACCGATGCATAGTCAAACGACGGCAGGATGTGAACCGCATTCACGCCCAGCGCCTTCAAGTGCTCGATGGCGCGCGGTTCGGTCAGCGCCAGAAACTTGCCCTTGTGCTCCATGCCGCTCGACTCGTCGATGGAGAAGTCTCGATGGTGCATCTCGTAGATGATCAAGTCCTTGGCGGCAATTTCGGGCCGCTTGTCGGTATTCCAGCCTTGCGGGTCGGTCTTGTCCAGGTCCACGATAGCACCGCGCTTGCCGTTCACGCCCACGGCCGTTGCCCAGATGCCCGGACACTCGCCGCGGAACTTGCCGTTATACTTGACGTCAAAGGTGTAGAACTTGCCCTTCAAGTCCCCCTTGACGCTGGCTTGCCACAGTGTCTTGCTGGACGGGTCGCGTTTCATGTTGATGGTCTTGACGGGCTTCCCGCCCAGGCCATCATTATAGATGCGCAATCTCACTTGCTGGGCATCGCCGTTGGTCTCTACACTGAAAGCGCTCGCGCTGGGGCCATAGTTGACCCCGGTGCGAGCGTTGATGGATTGTGGTACGAGTAATGCCATGATTATCGCTACCAGTTGAATCATTTTTTTCATGAGCGTCCGTTCTGCGTGATCAGTTCCTTCACATGGCTGTTGAACTCGCTGGAGCGCATCAATTGCTCGATGGTCATGTGCATGCGGTAGCGCCAGTAGTGGCGAGGATTGGCCGGGATGTTGATGCGCTCGGCATCGGCATTCTCCAGGCGTATCTTCTCATCGATGGCCAGCCAGTCCTGCAGCGAGATCAGGCACAGCATCGACGGGCATGCCAGGTGGGCACGCACAATCTCGTCGGCAAGCCAGCCGGGCAGCGGGTGGGGTGCGGCGTCGCTGTGCCACAGGGCTGTGTTGTAGTAATCCTGGGTGCGATCCCAGTCCTCGTCCCACCATTGCCTCATCGTGGGCATGTCGTGGGTCGAGATGGTGGCCACGCTGCGGTAGGGGTTGGCGTTCAGGTTGCCAAACTTGATGTGGTTGTCCTTGGGCATCGACTGGATCTCGAGGCTCAGGATGCGCAACTCGTTCATCACCCATGCCACGCAGTCGGGCACCATGCCCAGGTCCTCGGCACACACGAGCATGCGCGTGGCCTGAACCAGCCGCGGCAACTTCTTCATCGCCTCGTGGTACCAGAAGTCGTTGTTGCGGTGGTAGAAGTACTCGTTGTAGAGTTTGTTGAAGGCAGCCTTGTCGTTGTCGTAGAGCGCCTCATAGATGAAGTCGAACTGCACCGAGATGCGCGGGTGGAACAGGGCGGGATTCTTGCGGTCACGCACAAACAGCACATCGCTGATGAGCGCATACAGGCCGTCGCGCAGCCAGATGTCCTCCTCGCTGTCTTTGCCCTGGAAGGCGGCCTCGACCTTGCGCTGTGTGTCATACTCGGGCTTCATGCGGTAGATGTCGTCATGCACGCGCTCGACATACTTCTCGCGAACGGTGTCGGCCAGACGGCCAAAGATGCGGTCCAGCACCCAGTCGGCGATAAACGGCTCGGTCATGAGTTGCTCCTGGAAATTGAGGCCATAACCGCGTATCTCGTCGGCACTCATGCCCTGCGAGGGCGAGAACTGCCCCAGCAGGCCGTGAACGGCGTTGATGGGAATTTCCCAGATGCGGAAGAAGCCCAGCACATGGTCGATGCGGTAGGCGTCGAAGTATTGCGCCATCTTGCGGAAGCGCTTAACCCACCACTGGCAACCGTCGGCGAGCATCACGTCCCAGTTATAGGTCGGGAAGCCCCAGTTCTGGCCATTGGTCGAGAACGCGTCGGGCGGCGCGCCGGCCTGACCGTTGAGGTTGAAGTACTTGGGCTCTACCCATGCCTCCACGCTGTCGCGGCTGATGCCGATGGGAATGTCACCCTTGAGGATGACGTGCTTGCCCTGGGCATACTCGTGGGCACCGCGCATCTGCTTGTCCAGGTAGTACTGGATATAGTACCACAGGGCAACTTCCTTGTAGGCCTTGGTGCGCGCGTTGGACATCGCGGCACGTTCCTCGTCGGTGAAGGTGTGGTTGCTGGGCCACTTGGAGAACGTTGCCGTGCCATAGAGGTCGCGGTAGTGGCAGAAGGCGGCATAGGGCACCAGCCACTCCTGGTTGGCCGTGAAGAAGGCCTTGAACTCATCGCTCTTGAGCACCTGGGCTCCCTCTTGCTCAAACAGCAGCGACATGTACTCGCGCTTGGCATTGTTCACGCGTTCATAGTCGATCTGCTCCAGGGCGTTTAACTCCTTGCGCAGTTTCTCAAACTCGGCTGCACGTTTCTTGTCCTTGAGTTTGGGCAACTGGCGCAGGTCCATGTACTGCGGATGCAGGGCATAGATGCTGATGCTGTTATAGGGGTAACTGTCGCTCCAGGTGCGGGTGATGGTGGTGTCGTTGATGGGCAGTACCTGCAGGGCACGCTGGCCGGTGCTGGCCACCCAGTCCACCATCAACTTGAGGTCGCCAAAGTCGCCCACGCCGAAACTGTCCTCGCTCCTGAGCGAGAAGATGGGCACCACGGTGCCTGCCAGTTTGGAGGGATAGAGCGGGAAGTAGGCCTGCTGCAGTTCATAGACGATGTGCTCACCGTCTTTCATGACGGGCAGCAGCACGGTGCGGTTGTCGCCGGTCTCCCAGATGACGTTGTCACCCTTGCTGCTCACGATGACAAACTTGAACTCAATCATCGCCCGCTTGAATGAGGCGCCATCCAGTGCGATGACCCACTCGTTGTGGTTGTGCTCGGTCATCTTGAGGGCTTTGGTTTCGTCCCAGTCGCCAAGTGCTGGCTCGTTGCCAACGACGGCCAGCGTCTCGCCGGTGCGCAGTTGCGGTGCGCGCACCTTCAACTGCACGATGGTGGCATAGCGGCACTTGGCCACGGCTTGTTGCTTGCGCAGCGCCACACAGTCGGTAAAGGCCGCACTGTAGAGGTAACTGTCATCGGGCATGTCGTTCCAGTGGTCATAGGAAATATAGCGGTTGGCCTTGGCCGCATTCAGGTCCAGGCGATGGGGCATGACCATCCACTCGTGGCGGGTCTGCTTGCCGTCGCGTTCCACACTGTAATAGTAGTCGATGTGTCCGGCCTTGGCGGGCACGTCGATGTCGCATTTCCAGACCTTGTCGTTGGCCGGCTTCATGGCATGGCTGCTGATGTTGTCCACGTCAGCATTATCGATGATGTTGAGTACCAGATTCTCACCATAGATGGTGCCGTACTCGATGTTGAATCTAACTTTCATGATTGATTATGGTTTTTTTTAATTCTTGTGCTTCTTGTCCTCAATAATGAATACACAGGCGGCGCCCACGATGAGCAGGATGCCGGCCAGCAGCAGCATATTGCCCTGTACACTGCCCATGACAGCCAGCAGCACACCGCCCAGTGCGGCGGCAATGATCTGCGGCAGGCAGATGGTGCAGTTGAATAATCCCAGGGCCGTGCCCATGCGGCTGCTGCCCTCAAAGGCGTTGGTAACCATCGTGAACGGCATGGCCAGCATTGCGGCCCATGCAAAGCCGATGAGGAAGTAGGGCACAAACAGCAAATACTGGTTGTGGATATAGGGTACCATGGCAAAGCCGATGCCACCGATGACAAGGCTCAGCGCATAGGCCACCTTGATGTTCTTGAACTGAGGCAGAACCACAGCCCAGAGCACGCTGCCGATGGCCTGGACGGCAAACAGGATGCCCACCCAGTTACCGGCCTGCTGATAGCCCTCGCTGGCGGCATCGGTAGTGCCCCAGACGGTGTCGGCGATGGTGCCGTTGGTATAGGTCCACATGTACATGAATGCTGCCCAGCAGAAGAACTGCACCAGACCCACCTCAAAGAAAACACGGATGGCATGCTTCTTCTGCTCGGCGCTCATCTCGGTGGCCGAGGCGGTATTCTGGCCGTCGGCATTGGCGGCTGCGTTAAATTCGGCCATCTCGGCAGGCGTGTATTCCTTCACGTGGCTGATGGTGTAAATAACGCACAGGATAAGGATGGCGGCACCCACATAGAAAGACCACTTCACACTGTCGGGAACAACGCCCTCGGGGGCGATGTTGGCGATACCGATGGCGGTGAACAGGAACGGGAAGATGTAGCCCACCAGCGAGCCCGCGTTGCACAAGAACGACTGGATAGAGTAGGCCTTGGCTTTCTGTTTCTCGTTGACCATGTCGCCCACCATCATCTTGAAGGGCTGCATCGCCATGTTGATGCTCGTGTCAAGGAACATCAGGGCAATCAGGCCGAAAATCATCGCTCCGGCAATGGTCAGGCCAAACGAGCCCGCATTGGGCAGCAGGCACATCACGATGACCGCGGCCGTAGCACCGATGAGCAGATAGGGGATGCGGCGGCCCCAGCGGCCCAGCCACGTCTTGTCGCTGAAGTAGCCCACCAGCGGTTGCACGACCATACCCATCAACGGGGGCAGGATCCAGAAGTAACTCAAGTTGTGGGGATCGGCGCCCAGTGTCGCAAAGATGCGGCTGATGTTAGCGCTCTGCAGGGCATAAGCGATTTGCACCCCAAAGAATCCAAAACTGATGTTCCACAGTTGGCTGAATTTCAAATCCGGTTTTGTCTTCATAATGATTGATTTTTTATGTTATTGTTATAGTTTTTCTGTAAATGGGTTAAGCACCTACAAAAATAACACATTCATTCCCGAAAATATTATAAATAATGTGCACCAACCCCAAAAAATCAATGCAACCGATTGCACTGCCTCGAGTTGAACACCAAAGTGGGACAAAAGAACCGTCCCCGTGTCCCACAGTTTGGCCATGTTATAATAAAAGTGTAACTTTGCAGGCTGAACATAATAAAAACAAGATATAGACTATGTCATTACAATGTGGAATCGTGGGGTTGCCCAATGTGGGAAAGTCAACCCTGTTCAACTGCCTGTCGAATGCCAAGGCGCAGTCGGCCAACTTTCCTTTCTGCACCATAGAGCCCAACGTGGGCGTTATCACCGTTCCCGATGAGCGGCTCAATGAACTCGCCAAACTCGTGAACCCTGCCCGCATCGTTCCCACGACCGTCGAGATCGTGGACATCGCCGGCCTGGTCAAGGGTGCCAGCCGTGGCGAGGGCCTGGGCAACAAGTTCCTGGGTAATATCCGCGAGACGGATGCCATCATCCATGTGCTGCGCTGCTTTGACGACGACAACGTGACCCACGTTGACGGCAGTGTGGACCCCGTGCGCGACAAGGAGGTCATCGACCTGGAACTGCAGTTGCGCGACCTGGAGACCATCGAGAGCCGCATCAGCCGTGTGCAGAAGCAGGCCCAGACGGGCGGTGACCGCGAGGCTAAGGCACAATATGAAGTCCTCAAGCGTTACAAGGACGCTCTGGAGCAGGGGCGCAGCGCACGCACCGTGGAACTGCTCAACAAGGACGAGGAGAAGATTGCCCACGAGTTGTTCCTGTTGACCAACAAGCCTGTCCTCTACGTGTGCAACGTGGACGACAAGAGCGCCGTGAGCGGCAATGCCTATGTGGACGCTGTGCGCGAGGCCGTCAAGGACGAGAACGCCCAGATTCTGGTCGTCGCTGCCCAGACCGAGAGCGAGATTGCCGAACTCGAGGACTATGAGGAGCGCCAGATGTTCCTCCAGGAAATCGGCCTTGAGGAGAGCGGTGTGAACCGTATCATCAAGTCGGCCTATGCCCTGCTCAACCTCGAGACCTTCCTTACCGCAGGCCCCAAGGAGGTGCGTGCATGGACCTACCGTCGCGGCAGCAAGGCTCCGCAGTGTGCCGGCGTGATCCACAGCGACTTTGAGCGTGGTTTCATCCGTGCCGAGATCATCAAGTATGACGATTACATCCACTATGGCAGCGAGGCCGCTGTCAAGGAAGCCGGCAAATTGCACATCGAGGGCAAGGAGTACGTCATGCAGGACGGTGACATCGTCGTGTTCCGTTTCAACGTGTGACCCGCGGCTGGGGGATGGCATCCTGCTGTTGCAGTGACGGCATGTGCGCCCCCTGTTAAAACTCATTTATCAACTATAAAATAATCAGCCTGCTGATGCGTTATACTTATAACGACAGCAAGTGAAAAGTGCCTATGCCAAAAAGAGTACTTTTGGTCAATAAGTTTTACTATCCCCGAGGCGGCGACTGTGTCGTTGTCCTCAACACCGAGGCTCTGCTCCGTGAGAACGGCGTGGAGGCTCAGGTGTTTGCCATGGAATACCCCCAGAACCTCCCCGCTGCCTACCAGGATCGCTTTGCCAGCCGTGTCATCTTCAATGGCAGCAAGGGCGACCAGTGGCGCGCCGTCAAGCGCATGCTGGGCTGTGGCGACATCAGGGAGCGCTTTGAGGCTGTCCTGGACGACTTCAAGCCCGACGTCGTCCACCTGCACAATGTGCACAGTTACCTCTCGCCCGTTGTGGGCGAGTTGGCTCACAAGCGCGGCATCCGTGTGGTGTGGACGCTGCACGACTACAAGTTGCTGTGCCCTCGATATGATTGCCTGCTGGGAGGAAAGCCGTGTGAAAAATGCTTCGGTGGCGCCAAGTACAACGTGTTGACCCACAAGTGCATGAAGGATTCGCTCCCCGCTAGTGTGGTGGCCTGGCTTGAAGCCCTCAAGTGGTCTCGTGAGAGGCTTGAGAAGAATACCGATGCGTTTATCTGTCCCAGCGATTTCATGGCCAGGAAGATGGTCGGCGCCGGTTTTGATGCCGGCAAGGTCAAGGTGCTCAACAATTTCCTCGATCCCGTGAAACTCAAGCAGTACCGCGAGATGGCCTCGACCCAGCGTGAGGACTACTACTGCTTTGTGGGCCGTCTCTCGCCCGAGAAGGGCATCGAGAACCTGCTGGAGGTGGCATCCCGCCTGCCCTATAAACTCAAGGTGGCAGGCAGCGGCACGCTGGAACCTGCCATGCGCGTCAAGTATGCCGATTGCGGTAACATCGAGTTCCTGGGCATGCTGGACGCCGTGGATGTGGCCCGCCTGCTGGCTGGGGCCCGCATGAGCATCGCGCCGTCGCAGTGGTATGAGAACAATCCGTTGAGCGTCGTCGAGTCGTTGTGTGCCGGCACGCCCGTTGCGGGGTCCAACATGGGCGGCATTCCCGAACTCATCGACAGCAGCAACGGCATCGTCTTCCAGCCCTATGACCAGGAGACCTTGTCGACCGCCATCACCATGTCGATGGCGCGGCAGTGGAACCATGACGAGATTGCCGCACGTGCTCTCGAGCGTTTCAGCCCGTCAACCCACATGAAGACCCTCATGAGCGAGTTTTACGCCTTCGGATAGGCCAAATTGCGATTTTTTACCAATTTTACACAATATTTTGCGACTCCTATAGTTAAAATAGGTGTAATATCTTATTGACGATAGCAATGAAGAATGTGATTCAGGGAAGTCTGATTACCACTTTCAGATGCAATGCGCAGTGTAACATGTGCAACATCTGGAAGTTCCAGACGAGCCCGAACGAAGAAATAGACGCCTCCTATTATGAGCAACTGCCCGCGGGATTACGCATCAATATCACGGGCGGTGAGCCCACATTGCGTAAAGATATTGACAAGATTTTTGAAATCCTCTATCCCAAGTCTCGGTTGCTTGAACTGAGTACCAATGGCTACAATACGGCCAAAATCGTTGAACTGGCCAACAAATATCCCAATATCCTCATCCGCGTGAGCGTCGAGGGTTTGCCCAAGATCAATGACACCAAGCGCGGCATCAAGGACGGCTTTGACCATGCCCTGCGCACGATGCTGGAATTGAAGAAGACCAAGTGCAAGAACATCGGCTTCTCGGTGGTCATCTCGCCCGACAACTACATGGACCTGTTGCACCTCTACGACTTGTGCGTGGCACTCGACGTGGAACTGGGCAACAGCGCCGTGCACAACTCCTGGTACTTCCACAAGGATGATAACCAGATCGAGAGCGAGGAGGCCCTGCGCCAGCATGAACTCTTTGTCAAGGCCCTGCTCACCAGCAAGCGCCGTCACCTCAAGGACCGCTTGAAGGACTATGGCCGTGCCTACTTCAACCGCTCGATACATCGTCGCCTGCGTGGCGATACCGACGAGTATCGTCCGCCCTGCGGCGCCCTGAGCGACTTCTTCTTTATCGACCCGTGGGGCAATGTCACTCCGTGCAATGGCAGCGGTGAGGAGTGGAAGTTGGGTAACATCAAGGAGGACTCCTTCGAGAACATCATCAACAGTGACAAGGCCCGCGAGGCGATGGAGAAGGTGCGCAACTGCAAGCGCAACTGTACCTTTATCGTCACCGAGCGCCACGACATGGTGCGTCGCCCCTGGGTGCCCATCAAGTGGATCCTCAAGAACAAGTGGCGCATCCGCAAGGGTCTGGACCTCTCCTGGGACTAAATTTAGTTAAGAGATAAAAGATAAAAGTTAACAGTCGGGGTCTCGTGATATTGATTTCAACTGTTAACTGTTCATTATTAACTGTTCACTATGAAGACGATAGCAGTGATAGGAACGCGGGGTTTCCCTGGCATTCAGGGAGGTGTCGAGACTCACAGTTATCATCTTTATACCCACATGGACGGTGCCCGCGTGAGGGTTTACCGCCGTCGGGCCTATCTCACCGAGCAATCGGCCCGCACTCTCCCCAATATCGAGTATATCGACCTGCCCTCGACGCGCGTCAAGGGCTTTGAGGCCGTGTGGCACACGATGTTGAGCGTGCTGCACATCATGTTTCACCGCCCCGACGTGGTTCACATCCACAACATCGGGCCCGGCATGTTTGCCCCGGTATTGCGCCTGCTGCGTCTGCCCGTGGTTCTCACTTACCACAGCCCCAACTATGAGCACGACAAGTGGAACGCACCGGCCCGCTGGCTGTTGCGCCAGTGCGAGAAGATCTCGCTGCGGTTCAGCAACCGCGTCATCTTTGTCAACCGCTACCAGATGGAGAAATGCGGCGCCCTCGACAAGAGCGTCTTTGTCCCCAACGGCATCGACCCTGTGACCCGCAGCACGGCAACCGCTTTTCTTGATAAGCACGGCATCACGCCGGGCCAGTACCTGCTGGCCGTGGGGCGTCTCACGCCCGAGAAAGGCCTGGAATACCTCGTTGAGGCTGCCGACCGCCTGCCCCAGGTGCAACAAGTCGTCATTGCAGGGGCCAGTGACCACGACAGTTCCTACCGCCAGTTGCTGGAACGATTGGACACGGGCAAAAAAGTGGTTTTCACGGGATTCACGACGGGCGAGGACCTGCGCCAACTCTATAGCCATGCCCGGTGCTTTGTATTGCCGTCGGTCAACGAGGGTTTCCCCATGGTGTTGCTTGAGGCGATGGCCTATGGGTTACCCGTCCTGTGTAGCGACATCCCCGGCACACGCCAAGTCGATTTGCCCGAGCAGGACTACTTTGCCGTCAGGGACGTCGATTCACTGTGCGCTGCCATCACCCGCATGCTCGAGACACCTGGCGGGCAGCGGCATTATGAACTGCAGCAGTATGACTGGCAATCAATAGCCAGCCAGGTTCAGCAACAGTATAATCTATCATTGGCCTGATTGTAGTATCATTTTCTTTTTTTTCTGTATCTTTGTCGTTTCATAATGCAGAATGGCGATGAAGCGTTTTTTCAATGTATATTCAAGAATCTTCTTGATTGTCGCTTGCCTCGTGGTGCCGGCCATGGGCGTTAATGCTTATACCTTTGTCCAGGATGGTATCTATTATTTCCTTGCGGGCGATATGGCGGTGGTGACCTATGGCGACGGCTACAATTCCTACCATGGTCAGGTGCACATTCCCTCCAGTGTCAACTATAACGGTAAGACCTATCCTGTCGGCGCGATTGGCAGTCATGCCTTTGAGGGATGTGATGACCTGACGTCTGTTGTGATTCCCTCGACGGTGACGACCATCGGCCGGTCGGCTTTTTACGAGTGTGGTTCAATGGCTTCCATTGCGTTGCCAAGTTCGGTTGAGCAGATAGACAGTTACGCCTTTTCTTATTGCGATGCGCTCAAGTCGTTTGATTTGGGCAGCGGACTCACTGCGCTGGGCGACTATGTGTTCATGTCATGCGTTTCGCTCACTCGCGTCGTGATTCCGCGGTCGGTGAGCATCATCGGGGCCAATCCCTTGTATCGATGCGTGTCGTTGAACACTGTTCAGGTCGAGGAGGGGAATTGGACCTATGACTCGCGGGACAACTGCAATGCTATTATCGAGACTGCGTCGGGCACACTGATTGCGGGGTGCAAGGCCACCCGCATCCCCGAGGGGGTCAAGACCATCGGCATGGGCGCATTTAACTCTTTAACTGACCTTGTGAGCATCGGCCTCCCCAATTCTGTGAGCATGATCGAGGCCAATGCCTTCTATGGTTGTTCAGGCCTGAGCGATGTGACTTTTGGCACGGGTCTCAAGTCCATTGGCCGTACCGCCTTCTGGGGCTGCACGTCATTGAGGCAGGTGGATTTGCCAGACGGTTTGACTGATATCGGCACGGGCGCCTTCAGCGACTGCACGTCATTGACAAGGGTCATCACAGGCGATGCTTTGACCAGCATCGGCGAGGAGGCCTTTAAGAACTGTATCGCACTGGATAGTGTCTCCTTTGGTGCGTCCATCAAGAATATTGCCTCCTATGCCTTCTATGGTTGTTCCCGGTTGAGGAGTGCCATCCTTCCCGACGGCATCACGGGCATCGGTCATTTCGCGTTTTTCAATTGTGGCTTGCGGCAACTGTATTTGGGCAGGAATCTGTCGGCAGGGATTGGCATGAATGCGTTTTACGCTTGCTCCCAACTGACCAGAGTCACCATTCCCGAGGGACTGACCCGTGTGAATGATAATACTTTTGGTTACTGCTACCGTTTGGCCCAGGTGGACCTCCCGGGATCATTGCGGGAGATTGGTTCATCGGCTTTTCAGCGCTGCGAGGCATTGAACGATGTCGCGCTTCCCAGGTCCTTGACAGCGATCGGGAACGGGGCGTTTGCCGATTGCAAGTCGTTGGCTGGTCTGGTCATCCCTGATGCCGTCACTCAACTGGGAAATGCGGCCTTTGCGGGTTGCGTAGGCCTCACACAGGTTACCATAGGTGCTGGAGTGGCAATGATCCCCGAAGGGTTGTTCAAGACCTGTACTGCGCTCCACACCGTTTATTGCAAGGCACCGACGCCGCCATTCATGATGGATGAAAACGCGTTTGCCACCTATGGCGACGCAGTGCTCTATGTGCCCATCCAGTCGGTGGGCGCCTATGAGGAAGCCGCCTATTGGTACAAATTCGGCTTGATTCTGGGAAAGGACTTCAGGAATCCCCTTGATGTGAATGGGGACGGTGAGGTGAACATTACCGATATCAACGCCATAATAGATATGATATTGTCGGGTGGTACTAGCGCCTCGGGCGACACCAATGGCGACCTGGAAGTCAATATCACCGACCTCAACGCCGTGATGGACGCTATCCTCTCGGGTATCTATTAATCACTTCTTGTTGTTCTTGATGCCGCCGTCGGTGTTGAAGTGGTGGTGGTTGGTGTTAATTCCCCATTGGGAGTTGAGCCAGGCTACCTTCTTGTCGAAGCAGGGCTTCTCAAACGCGCGCATGCGTGCCGGGATGTTGTCGCTGCTGTATTGAGGCCAACGCTCGTGGTCACAGTTGCCTGCAGCCTCGATTCTTGCCGCGAACTCCTCCATGAAGGCTTCCATCGTGGGGTACACATTGTGGTAGAAGCGTTGCCAGTGATACCTCACACGCTCCTGGAAACGTGGAAACTTGGCAATCTCGCTGATCCATCGTGAACGGCAATAACTGGGCAGGTTCTCATAGATGTACTGGTCAAACTGGTAGGTTGAACCGTAGCGCTGGAATGAACTGCCGCAGTCCCACAGCGGGCCGAAGATCAGTTTCGTGTCCTCGCCCTGCTGCTTGTACATGTAGCAACTGCCCGAGAAGGCCTCGGGGTTATCGACCGTTTCCTGGACGATATAGAAAACCGCCAGCGAGTCGATGTCAATGTATTTCTCCCACTCGGTACTGTTCTTGTCGCTGCAATAGATGGCCCTGTCGGCCTCTTTCAGGAAGGTCGTGATGTACTCGCGCTGCTCGGGGCTCAAGTACTCGGGCGTGTGGGGTGTGACCCAGAAGGGCATGCCATTGCCCTCGACAAACGAGATATTGCCTGGCTCGATGTAGTTGTCTATCTCAAGCAGCCAGCCACCCGTGATGCGCTCGGGATCGGTCTCATAGTCGTTTTGTTCCGTGATGTTGACGCGGTTCTTGGCCACGCGTATTTTCTCGGTCAGGAAGTAGAGGCCGATGTAATCCCCGTTAAGGACCACTTCGACAGGCTGCATGCGCGGATTCCAGGCCATGCCCATGCGGTTCCCGATTTCGAATGGCAGGGCATCATTCAGTTGGCCCATCCAGTACTCGGCATTGGCCAGCAGCACCCAGTGACGGCTCGATGGCATTCCCAGCACCTTGTGCTTCTCTCCAAACTTGAGTCGGTAGGGTTTCTTCTCCAGATTGGTCCATGTGGCGTTGCCTCGTCCCTTGATTTCGGTCTTGAGCGGATTCTTCCTGGAACCGATGGACTCAAAGCGCTGGTCGCCCTGGTTGTCAAGCCACCACTCGGCATTGACATATTCGTCCTTGCTGTCAATCTCGCGGCCACCCTCGGTGTTGATAAACAGCACGGGCAGGGTGCCCGAGAAATCGCCCGTCTCGATTGCCACGGTATCCGTGTCCACGGGCACTGGCGGCTCTGGCTCCGGCAGGATGGACTCGGGGTGGACACAGGAGCCTAGCGCCATCATGGCCATCAACAATATGGGTAATAGTTTAGACTGTCTCATTGTTTAAGGTGATCTGTAGAGGTTGTTGGTTTATGGCTCATCTGTGCCCCATTGGGACTCTAGCCAGTTGATCTTGCGGTGGATGAAGGTTTTGAAAAACTCCTTTTCGATATCAATGCCCGGGTGTCCCCACAGCACTTGATTGGCCTCGTAGGCCGCCCTGATAGATTCCACATGATCATCGATGAACTGGCTGATGTTGAGCCCGTTGAAGCCGCTATCATGGAACTCCTGCCAGTGCCGCCTAACGACTTGCTGGAAATGGGGATACTTGGCCACCTCGGTAATCCAGTGGGAGGTGAAGACCGTGGGCTGCTCATACAGGAAATACTGGAAAGTCGTGTCATGGAAGATGGCCCAGCGCTGGAACGAGTTGCCAAAGTCCCACACGGGACCAAACACCAGGCGCGTGGTGTCGCCGGCATGCTTGTACATGTAGGCACTCCCGGCAAAGTGTTCCAGGTCGTCCATGATCTCGCCGATGATGTAGAACATGGCCATCGTGTCGATGTCGATATACTTTTCCCACTCGGTGCTCGTCTTGTCGGCACTGTAGATGGCCTGGGTCGCGTTGTTGAGATAGTTCCAGATGTAATCGTATTGACGCCTGGAGAGTTCCTCGGGAGAGTGGGGGGTGATGCCTACCCAGCCGTCCCCCTCGCCCTCATGAAAATACATGGTGGTACCCTCATGAGTATTGGCCATTTCAAGTAGCCAGCCGCCGGTAACCTTGGCGGGGTCGGTTTCGAGGTCATTCTGCTCCTCGATGTTGACGCGATGCTTTCCCACGCGAATCTTTTCGGTCAGGAAGTAGAGCCCGATGTAACGGCCGTTGAGCACAACCTCGACAGGTGCCTGGGCGGGAGTGTAGGCCATGCCGATGCGTCGGCTCAACTCCAGGCCCATCGTGTTCTTGAGCATGGCCAGGTAGTCGTCGGCATGAGCCAGCAGGCAGAAGTGACGGTTGCTGTCCATCCCCATGAGGGGCTGCTTCTCGTCAAGTTTAATGCGGAAGGATTTCTTGTCATAATGGTTCCAAGTGTAATTGCCGCGCCCCTTGATGAGCATGCCCAGAGGAGCGTCGGCCGACCCGATGGACTCCTGCCCTTCCAGACCCATGGCATCGAGCCACCAGTCGGCATGCAGGTAGTCTTCCTTCTCCTTGCTCACGATGTCGCGGTGACCCTCGGTGTTGATATAGAGTACCGGCAGCGTGCCCGAGAATGAGGGCATGGGCGGCAGTTGTGCGCCCATGATGGCGTCAAGGACCATGTTGATGTCGGCGATGGTATATTCACGGTCGTCGTTGACATCGGCCGCATAACCGTAGAAATGGTGGTACTTGGCTCCCTTGAAGATGGAATCGGTGAGGGCATTGATGTCGCCAATGTTGACATCCCAGTCGCAGTTCACGTCACCGCGGGGACGCAAGCCTTGTTGCGCGTTCATGAGCAGTGCGCTTGCCATGGCGACGATAAAGGTGAGAATATGGGATACTTGTTTAGTCATTTGGAACCGTTAAATTGGAGGAGAAGTTTTCTTATTATAGAAACGAGACAGATGGTTAAATATTGCAGCATGACCTGTAGTGTTAAACAAAAATTAAAACACGGGTGGTGACATGTATCTCTTCGGTCAAAACGCGTCATCACCTGACTATGTCGTCAAGCGAGGCCTGCCTCCTGGCGTGAGTTGAAGTCGCTGAATAGATTTGGCGCGTTATCTGACGTTACTTGATTTTGTTGCCCTTGACGGTGCGCTTCTTGACGTTGGTGACGTTCTGGAGCATTTCCCTCTCGCTGTTAACGCCCTTGAAGACGTTGTTCCTGACCTCCAGACGGTCGAACCGCATCGAACGGGCCGATGTCTTGCTGCTGTGGGTCATGAACTGGCCTCCACCGCCGTTGATGGTGACGTCGTTGTTAGTGAACACGACGCTGCCCTGGGGCGGGAATTCCTGCAGGAAGAAGGTCTTGTTGCTGCTCTTGAAGGTGTTGCCCGTGAAGTTCAGGTTCATTTTTTTGATCTTGTGGCTGTAGATGCGGGTATCGCCCTGGAACTGGTTGTTGCGGGCATTCAGGGTGAACAGCGGGGTGCCGTCGCCACCGCCGACATAGGCGATGTGGCTCAGTCCCTTGCACACGTTGCCGGTCAACGTCACGTCGCCGCCCTCGACCTGGCACCAGATGAGTTGCATGCCATAGGGCTTGCCCGTGCGCTTGATGGTAGTCACCTCGTTGACAATCCTGTTGTTGCTCACGCTGGCAATGCCTCCTCGCATCTGCAGGAACATGTAGCCCGTGGTGCCGCTGCTGTTGAGCACCTCGGCCTTGTTCCTGACGCTGTTGCCGTTGATGTGGATGGTGTCGCCGCAGGAACTCAGGTCGTGCAACTCGATGTCCTTGTGATAGAAGGCGTAGTCGCGGCCGATGTCGTTGTTGACGATCTCGTTGTTCTCGATGTAGATGTCGCGGTGGGCGTCGGCAGGATCAAAGCCGATGTAGATGCAGCGCGTGCTCACATCGCTGATGTGGAACTTGTTGCCGCGCAGGTGGAAATTGCGGGTCTCACACTTGTCGGCACTCTGGCGGTGGTCGGTAAATAGAGAGAACACCATGCCGCAGTTGGACTCGGGATCCTTGGCCGCGCCCTTGCCCTTGTAGTCGCCATAGTAGAACTCATTGTTCTCAATGAAGATGTTGGTGCGGCTGGCCTTGCCACGGATGTAATTGCTGGTGTTGTCAACTACCCTGTCAAACACGGCCAGCGTCTCGTCCTTGCCATACTTGTAGAACTTGTTGCCCTTGACCGTGACGTTGTGCATCTCGCCCCTGATCCACAGGCAACCGCCAGTCTCGCTGTTGTTGTAGTTGGTGATGTTGCAGCCGGTGATGCTGACGTTGGAGCACACGTGTAGATTAAAGTTGGTGATGTTGGCATTCTCCATGTAACTGTCCACATCATGGATATCTACCCGCGAGCCATGGTAAATCTTGACGGCGTAGCGCTCCACACCTTTCTCGTTCCACCAGATGCCCTTGTGCTCCTTAATGCGGAAACTCACGTCGCTGATCGACGCGGTGATCGAGTTCTTGAGTATGCCGGTGATGCGGAAGTAGGTGTCGTCGGTAAACGCCTTGAAACCATTCCTGTCGGTGCCGTTGTCGAGCACAATCGTCGTCTTGTCGCGACCGGCGCCCCTGATGACGGCACTACACTGCATGCGGATGGTGCCATAGATGGTGTAGGTGCCCTCGCCAAAGTTGAGCACCACCACGTCGTCATAGGTAGCCTTACCGCACATTTCGCGCAACTGTTGCGTCAGGTCGCCCTTGATGGCGCTGACGTCGATGTTGATGGTCCTGGCCTGAGCCATGAGGGCGGCCATGCAGGCGATCAGGGCGAGGCAGGTGTATTTCAATGACTGTTTCATCGTTTTTTCTGCTTTTTAACGGTTAGACTGAATCGCAAAGATAACGTTTATTTTGCGATTTGGCAAGATTACCATGTATATATCTGCCAATCAAGCCATGATATTGAAAACAAATCCGTACCTTTGCAATGAGAATAGAAAAATGACCTTCACGCCGATGATATTCAATTCATTGAGTTTCATAGTGCTGTTCCCGTGCATTTTCTTGCTGTACTATGCCATTCCGGCCCGTTACGGCAAGGGGCGCAACGTGTTCCTGCTGCTGGTGAGTTACCTGCTGTACATGCAGTGGAAGCCGGTCTATGCGCTGATCTTGCTCGGGGTGACAGCGGTGACGTTTGCCACGGCTCTTGCCCTGAAGAAGGCTCGCCGCCCGAAGGCCCTGTTGACCGCTGGCGTGCTCTTGTCGCTGCTGCCGCTGGCGTTTTTCAAGTACTTTAACTTTTTCAACGACAGTGTGACCCAGGCCCTCTCGACTGTGGGGCTTCACTTTCAATTGCCGGGATTGAACTGGGCCATTCCTCTCGGCATCTCGTTTTTCACCTTCCAGGCATTGGGCTACCTGTGGGACGTGTATTACAAGCGCCAGCCCGCTGAGCGCGATTTCCTCACCTACGCACTCTTTATCTCCTTCTTTCCCAGCATCCTCTCTGGACCCATCAACAAGGCCTCTCTCGTGATACCGCAACTCAAGGCGCCACGCCCGCAATATGACCGCGCACGGGTCACCCAGGGGCTGCGCATGGTGTTGTGGGGCATGTTTATGAAGGTAGTCGTGGCCGACCGCGTGGCCCTCTACGTCGATACCGTCATGCCCAATTACATGAACTATACCGGCCTGTCGTGCCTGGTGGCCAGCCTGCTCTACACGATACAGATTTATGCCGACTTCGGCGGCTATTCGTTAATGGCCATCGGCGTGGGCAAGACACTCGGCTTTGAATTGACGCCCAACTTCAACCGTCCCTATTTTGCCGTGAGCGTGACCGACTTCTGGCACCGGTGGCACATTTCCCTGTCCACCTGGCTCAAGGACTATGTCTATATCCCCCTGGGCGGAAGCCGCTGCTCTCGAGCGCGCAACTACTGGAACATCTTTGTCACCTTCCTGGTGAGTGGCGTGTGGCACGGGGCCAACTGGACGTTTATCGCATGGGGATGCATGCATGGCGTCTGCCAGATTGTGGAGAAGATGCTGGGGCAGCAGGGGTGCCGCTATCGAGCCATGGGCAAGGCCGTCAAGATAATCATTACCTTCCTGCTGGTGAATTTTGCCTGGATTTTCTTCAGGATGCCCACGCTGGGCGACGCCTGCCGCGTCATCGGACGCATCTTTGACCCGTCGCTGCCGCTGTCAATCTTCCTGCCCACCAGCACCGACCTGCTGCTCATCGTCACAGGCGTGGCCATGCTGCTGGGCAAGGACCTGCTGGACGAGTTCCTGCCGGGCCGTTGCCGCCTGCTGGACAACAGGCGTGTTGTGGTGCGCTGGGCGGCCAGCGTGCTGCTCATGGTCATGATCCTGATGACAGGCGTGTTTGGCGCCGACCAGTTTATCTATGCTAACTTTTGACCCATGATGAAGAAGCATCTGATAAAAATATTGCTGTTCCTGCTCATTATCGTTGCGATTGATGTGCTGACTGGCCTTGTGTGCTCACGGCTGACTGCCATGGCGCGTGGCGGCGACACGGCGCGCAACGAGTACATCTGCAACGGCACGAGCGAGGATATCCTGGTGATGGGTTCCTCACGCGCCATTCATCATTATAACCCCGCCGTGATTGATACTGTGACGGGCATGAGTTGTTACAACTGCGGCCAGGACGGCAACGGCGTCATCTTGAACTATGGCCGCCTGCACATGATCCTGCAGCGATACCGTCCCCGAGTGATCATCTATGACGTGATGCCCGAGTATGACCTGCTGGCAGGCGATGACAACCGCAAGTACCTGGGCTGGTTGCGGCCATACTATGACCGTGACGGCATTGCGGCGGTATTTGCGGCGGTTGACCCGATGGAGAAGTATAAAATGGTGAGCCGGATGTATCGTTACAATTCCCGCTTTGTGCAACTGCTGTCGGACTGCGTCCACCCGATGGAGAGCGACGGCCAGAACGGCTTCCGCCCGCTGGACGAGGAAATGGACACCATGCGCGTGGGTGAGCAGCCAGGTGCCGGCGATGCCGCATTTGACCCGGTTAAGTTGTCATTCATGAACAAACTCCTTGACGAGGCTCGAGGCATCAGGGTCGTGATGGTGGTGTCGCCATGCTGGAACGGGATGGACACGACGGTGCTCACTCCCGTGCGAGAGATGTGCCGTGAACGCGAAATACCCTTCCTGGATTTCTCCAATGACCCGAAGTACCTGCACAATAACGCTTACTTTGCCGACGGGGCTCACCTGAACGCCCGCGGTGCCATGGAATTTAGCCGTGACGTGGCATCGCGCCTCAAGCGTTAAGCGCTTGATTGATAATGGCGTTGAGGACCGAGTTGAGTGCCTGGGGGGTGAAAATGCTGTCGTAGATGGGGCGTGAAGAGCAGGGATTGCTCAACGAGCGCTGGATGGCTGTGGCGAGCGCGTCACTATCGCCAGGAGCGAAGAATTCAATGCCCGGGAAACCTTCACAAGTGCCCTTAAAGAAAGGAATGTCGCTCAGTACCATGGGTTTGCCGAAGTAACTGGCTATCGAGGTCACCCCACTCTGGGTCGCCGAGGTGTAGGGATACACGACGACTGACGCTCGGCCGAAGAGGTCCCGCAACTCCGAGTCATCGATGTAGCGGTTGATGAAGGTGACGTTGTTCCCGTCATCGGGACGACGGTTGAAGTAGATGTTCTGTGAACCCGCAATGACAAGGTGGCGCGACTGGAGTTCAGCATGTGAAAAATAGGTGTCATAGAGCAGGTGTACACCCTTGTAGAGGTGCAGAGTGCCGAAAAACAGAATGTAGCCGTCTTCCACGTCCCGCAATTCCCCTACTGGCTTGCCGCCACGCTCGATGGCCTCGCCCACGAGGGAGGGGAAGGGCGCATAGTGCACCTTGTGGTCCTTGTAACGCTGGCTGACGAGGTCTTGCTGCTCGCGGCTGTTGGTCACCTGCAGCACAGTCCGCTCGAGCATCAGGCGCTGGGGACGTGCCAGAATGATGCGGTTCTTGAGCCAGCGTACTGGGTCGGCCGCCTTGTAGGCATGGAATGTGGCGTCATGGACCGTGTAGAGCACAGGTATGCGGCGCTGCAGGGTGCGTATCGTGTCGGCCAGGATGAGTTCCTCGGTGAGGGAATAGATGAGTGTGATGTCATGCCCGTCAATCAAGTCGTGGATGGCTTGCAGCACGCGGGTGGGGTGAAAACGGAAAATGGCCTTCTCCAGCACTGCCGTCGGGTATCCAATCCAGGTGATAGCCCCCTCTGGTACGGACGGGAAAGCGCCGCCGTCGGCAGCATCCCGCGAGACGATGAGCACATGGTCGCCTGGCTGCCACAGGGCATTGATGATGTTGCGGGCATAAGGCCTCATGCCGGGGGCGTCATACTCGGTGGCAAGGAACAATATGTGCTGTGAGGGGGCTCTCATCATGCGGGCAGTACATCGATGGCGCCTTCGGCAGCCTCGTCGGTCTTTTCTTGTCGTTGCTCTTGCATGTGCTTGAGGGATGCCTCCACCGATTCAAACTCGGGGTGCACCTCGGCGGCATAGTGGCGGTTGAGCGACAGTGCGATGAACATGAGCGACAGGTTGAGCACCAGCGGCGTGAGCGGTGCCCAGTCGCTATTGCCCTGGACGAGCATGCAACTCACGACACCCAGGCCCGAAATGTTCAAGATGTTGTAATAACGGTTCTGGGAATTGCGGGTACGCCGCTTGAAGGTGGCAATGTACCAGATGACAAAGCCCAGGATGGGCAGGAAACCCAGCAGGCCCAACTCGTCGATGAGAATAATCCAGATGTTGTGGATGGGGTGGGAGAACATGAATTCCTCGGGCTGGTAGATGTCGGCCGTGTCAAAAATCTGCTCAAACATCATTGCCGAGCCGTTCTCGACCAGGTAGTTCAAGTGCGCATTGAGGCCCACACCGATCAGCGGATGGTCTTCAAATATCTCATAACCGCAATAGTAGTGCATGAGTCGCGACGTTGTCATCTCATCAAGGTTTTCCACATCGCTGAACAGGAAGTTCAACGGGCCGGTAACCAGCAGGGCCACAATGATGCCCAGGGGGATGATGCCCTTGATGACACTCTGCGGGCTGATGAGTTTGTAGCGGCGGAAGACGTAGAACACCACGATGGTCACGAGCGAGAACACTGTTGCGGCCAGCGCGCTGCGGCTGGCGGTCAACACAATCACGAGAAAACTGATTCCTATCAGGATGGCGCTCTCGCGGCGCTTGTAGTTGGTCACAAAGCAGGCGACAAAGAAGCCGAAATAGTAAGAGGCATATGTGCCCAAAATATTGGGGTGACCCATCGTGCCGACGGCACCGGCTCGGTCATCGTTGCGCGTCGTGGCCTCGGTGTCAAACAGTTTGATGGCCGACTCCATGTCCAGCACGGGGAACAGCAAGGCCAGGAAGAAGTGCAGGATCACGGTGACCATGAGTCCCATGAAGATGCCGTTCACCACATTCTTGACCGAGAAACTGTTGGCAAACAGGTACATGAAAACGGCAAACGATAACAGATAGACCACGGCGACAACCGTCTGAGCCCTGGACACGTCATAGGGGTTAAACAGCGTGTAGACCGCATAACCGCCGAAGACAATCATCAAGGCCAGATTGGGCCGCCTGATGCGCCATTGCTTGTCGCGGGCGATAATCCATATCAGGATTATCGACACGAAATAGAAGGGCCAGATGGCTAGACTGGGGCCGAATGAGCCCTCGGTCTCGGTCGCTGCCTTATAGACAGGCAGGTAGAGTCGCGTGAAGCAACAGGAGAAAGTGTAGAGCGCGATGACGATCTCATACAGGCGACTTTTCTTCAAACTGATGCCCTCGCGCAGGAAGAAAAACACCAGCGCGAAACACAGGACTACCAATATGAGAACTCGATCCATGCGCTCAGGTCGATTTGTTACTCGTCATCCTTGTTGTTCTTCTGACCATAGCCGTAGGTGTTGTCGTTGCTGGGCTTGGTGTCATTGAGGACGACGCACATGTTCTTGAGTTGCTTGTTGGCGGCAATGCGGTTCATGTACTTGACGAGGTTGCGCTTGGTGTAGTTGGCGCGGGTGACATAGACGGTCGCGTTGCAGTACTTGTCAAGTGCAAAACTGTCGCTCACCTGGGCCACAGGTGCCGAGTCGACGATAATCACGTCATAGTGCTCACGCAGGTCGGCGAAGAAGTCCTTCACGCGGTCGCTCAGCAGCAACTCCGACGGGTTGGGGGGAATAGCGCCGCCGACAAACACGTCCAGACCGTTGACCTCCCGGCACTGCTGGGCAATCTGCTCCAGCGAGACGTCGCCACGCGACAAGTAACTCGTCACGCCAGGCATCTCGTTGAGGTTGAGCATCTGGGCCAGTTTGGGGTTGCGGATGTCCATGCCCACGAGGGCCACGCGCTTGCCCAGCAAGGCAAACGACGAGGCGATATTGGTGCTGATGAACGACTTGCCCTCGCCACTGATGCTGCTGGTGACCAGGATGACCTTGTCGTCTTCCTTGTTGAGCATGAACTGCAGGTTGTTGCGCACATAGCGGAACAGTTCCACAATCGACGAACTCTTGCCATCCTTGACAACCAGTTGGGTGTTGTGGCGGTTGTGGTGGATGTGGCCGATGAAGGGAACCTGGGAAATCTCCTCCAGTTCTTCCTGGTTGGAGAACTTGGTGGTGAACAGGTCTTTCAGGTAGATCAACAACAGCGGCAGCAGCAGGCCGGCAAGCAGTGCCATGGCCGTGACAACCATCTTGTTGGGGCTCACGGGAGAAATCTGGGCATAGGCATGGTCCACAATCTTGCCCTTGGGCGTGGTGGCGGCCAGCACGAGCGCGTTCTCCTCGCGTTTCTCGAGCAGGAAGGTGTACAGGGTGTTCTGGATGCCCTGCTGGCGCAGCAGTTCGCGGGCCTCACGCTCCTGGGTGGGCACCTGGTTCAAGCCCCCGGCCGTCTCGTTGGCCTGGCTGCGGGCTTTGCTCAATTGCAGGTTAAGGCCCTTGATGGAACTGTTGATGCCTTGCAGCACGTTGGCGTGCATAGTCTCGATTTGCTCATCTATCTGCTTGAGGGCGATGTTGTCACCCTTGGCCGACTGTGACAGTTCCTGGCGCTTGGCCAGCAGGTTGTTATAGGCCCTGATCGAGCCCGACGCGGCGCTTGAATCCACCTCAAAGGGGATATAACTGTGCTTGTTGGCGGGATTGCTCACAAAGTCCCTGACCATGCCGAGCAACTGCTTGTTGGTCTCCAACCTGACGATGGCGCGGTCACTGAGTTCCTGCTTGGCGACGGCCGACTTGATCTGCAACTCGGGATCCACAATCTTGTGGGCCCGCTTGTAGGTCTCGATATCGGCCTCACTGCTGGTCAGACCCTTGTAGATGAGGGCCAGACGCTCGTCGATGAACTTGGCGGTGTTGATGGCTTGCTCGTCCTTCTCATGCTGGCCGCGCTCGTTGTAGAGTTCCATGAGTGTGTTGAGGATGTCGCGGCCGCGGGCCTTGTTGCTCTCGTTGAGCGACAGGTTGATGCCGTTAGACTTCTTGGTGGCCAGTTTGACCTTGATGCGCTTGTTCAGAATTTCGCCCAGCACATAGTTGCCATAGAGGTCGGCGGTGATGTGACAGGGCTTGCCCTTCTTGTAATTCTCGGTCTGCTTGATGATGAATGTGCCATAGGTGGTCTTGACCGTGACGGGCAACTTGACGTCCTTGAGGTTGGCCAGTTTGTCACGACCGCTCTTGACCTTGATGTTGGCCAGGCCCTGCTTGTTCACGTCAATCTTGAAGTTGACGTTGGACAAGGTGTCGAACATCTCCTCGGGGGCTTCGACCTCGATGGGGCTGGAGTTATAATGGTTCTTCGACGGTTTGTACCATTCCTTCTTCTCGACATAGGAGTGGTTGAGGCCGAGTTGCTTGGCAACCTGGGTGCAGAGTTCCTGGGATGAGAAGACAATCATCTCGTCATCCACCTTGCTGCCCTGGCCCATGAGTTTCATGCTCTTGAGCAGGTTGGCGCCAGCACCGGCACTATTGTCATCCTGGGCAACCAGCACAACGGCGTTGACACTGTAGATGCGCGTGGCAAACTTCAGGTAGGTGAAGGCCAGCAGCATGCAGGCCACCAGGGATAACAGGAATAACCACCAGTAGCGCTTGTGCTTGCGCACAAATGCGCTGAAGTCGATAATCTGCTCCTCTTGTTGAGCAGTGGGAGGTGTATTGAATTGTGCCATAATGGATTTTGGTCTAGGATTAACGGGTGAGTGCGATGACGAGCGATGCGATGACCGACACGCTGCTCACGATGGTCGAGATGACCGACAACTTGAAGGCATTGTTCTGGTTATACTTGGAATTGTCGATGCGTATCTTGTTGGGCTCGACATAGATGACGTCGTTCTGCTTCAAGTAGAAATAGGGCGAGTTGAAGATGTCGCTGCTGCCCAGATCCAGGCGGTTGAAGGTGCGCTTGCCGTTCTCGGTGCGGATGACGTAGATGTGGTCGCGCTTGGCAAACTCGGTGAGGTCGCTGCACTGTGAAATCGCATCCAGAATCGTGAAATGCTGGTGGCCGGAATAAACGCGCTGCGGATTGCGCACCTCGCCCATCACATCGACCGAGAAGTTAACGATATCAACGCGCACATGCGGATCCTTCACGTTCTGGGAAACCATGGCGGTGATCTCGCTTGAAATCTCCTCCAGGGTCTTGCCCTTGACCAGGATGCGTCCCAGCACGGGCATCATGATGTAGCCCTGATTATCCACGATGTAGGTCTGGGTGCGGGGCTGAGTCACCTGGCGCAGGTTGCCGCGCACGGCGGGGTTGTCCATCGGCAGGTTATAGGCCGACGTGGCCTCGGGAACAGCCGATGTCACCGTGATGACCAACTCGTCGTCGGCCTCGATGCGGATGGGGTAGTCTCCTTGAGGATTGGGCAGTTCTCCACTCATTTTGGCTTCCAGGTCCTTGAAGTAGGCAAGGGTGTTGTCCTTGGTTGATGTGCACGACAGCAACGAGGTCGCCGCAATCAGCACTATAAGTATTCTTGATTTCATATCTTATAAATAATGTATCGTTATTTAGTGTAAAAACGCAGATATTGATTAATTATTTTATACGGCCAGCCGTTTTTGTGACAAAGGTCTTCCACTGCCGCTCCAACTCGTCACGGAAGGACCACGCGATGCAGCCGATGGCGGCTAGCATGTAGGCCATGTCGAGGACCGCGTTGCGGCAGTAATAGAAGGGCAAGGCGCTCACCAGCAGCATCACGATGGGCAGAGCCGTGCGGTGATAGATCTTGAGCGTGAAATAGCGGCGCATGTCGTGCCAGCGGTAGGTCACGAGCACCAGGTAGGTCACCAGTTGCGTGGCGATGACGCCATACACGCCCAGCGGCTTGATCAGCGCAAAATTGAGCACCACGTTGACGATGGCGGCAAGCATGATGGCGGGCAGGGTGCGCGGGGTGTCCTTGGCGCACTGGTAACCCATGTCAAAGAATGCCGCAATGGCAAATATCACAGCCGACACGCCCAGCGGATAGATGAAATTGAGGCTCTCATGGTACTCGGGTGCCACCAGCCAGCCATAATTGACCTTGAGCAGGAACGCATAGGGGATGAGTATCAGGGCCAACACATAGATGTAACTGTTGAACATCTTGGAGAAAAAGCGGTCGCGGTCGGGGCTGTTGTACTGCAGGATCGCCGTCTCTTGCCATGCCTGATAGAAGATGATGGCCAGCGTGTTGATGATGCCGGTGAAGCGGATGGCCACGGCATACACGCCATTGACGTCCAGCCCCAGAAAATAGCGGATAAACTGGCGGTCGCTGCTGCCGGTGAGCCACCAGCACAGCGAGCCGGGCAACAGTGGCAGCGTGTAGCGCAGGATGTCCTTGCCCACCTCACGGGCGCTGATGTTCCAGCGGGTGTTGCGCGTGATGAGCCTCACGCGCATCTCTACAATCACCAGGGCCAGCACGCGGGCAATGATGTTGGCCAGATACACGCCCTCGATGCCCCATCCGAGCAGTACCACAAAGATGATGCTGAACAGTCCGATGCCAAATGCCGAGATCATGCCCACCGCAACAAAGGCCCGGTTGTTGCCCAGTCCGCGGAAGACCTGGGAATAGACCTCTTGCAGCGACATGGCTATGAGCATCCCGAAGATGTACCCCAGGTACTTGATGCTGACAGTCATCGACAGCACTGCCGTTATAATGAGCGAGACGGCTATCGTGCTCAGCATCGTGCGGGAGACAAAGGTGACGATGCGCTGGCGCTGGGTCTCGTTGCCGCAATCCAGCAGGAAGCGGAAGGCGCCGTCACGCAGTTGCAGGGTCACGAGGGGGATGAGCAGCATGCAATAGGTCAAGCACACGTCATAGTAGCCAAAGTCTGACGTGTTGATATAGTGGGTGTACATCGGCACCATCAAGAAGGTGATGAGTTTGGAGCCGATGTTGCCAATAGCATAAATGCCGATGTCCTTGATGAATTTAGAACTCCGGCTGCTTGCCTTATTACTATCACTACTAGTCATAGTCTCGCTTTTGCGGCTGCAAAGTTACAAAATAATTGAGTTTTTGCGCTCACTTTCGACAATTGTTTGTAATTTCGCACTTGTAATCGCCAGGACAGGGCATTACCGATAATCTGATGATCAAGACAATCAATTCATGGCGAGGACTCATAGCCATCGCGGTGGTGCTGTTCCACTGTGGGGTGGGGTGGATATATAACGTTGCGGTCTCGGGCGTGACGTTTTTCTTCATTTCCAGTGCCTTCCTGCTGGCCATGCGTCATCCGTTTGAGCGACTCACCGCTCTGGAATACAGGCGTTTCCTTTTGGCTCATGCCGCGCGTCTGTATCCGTTGCATTGGCTCGGTCTGGCCTTGCTCATCATCCTGGCGTTGATTTTCCACACGACGGTTATCGATTGGGGCGCAACGGCATTGAGTTTCATGTTGCTGCATCAGTGGTCACCGGTTCATGACGTGCATTATGGCCTCAATCCGGTGTCCTGGTTCCTTGGCGTCCTGCTTTTCTGCTATGTCATCTATCCATTCCTGGCTCGATGGCTGGCTCGATGGCGTCTGCGCTACAAGGTCTTGCTCGTTGCCAGTCTGGCGATAATACTGGCTCTTGTGCTCTATCCCCTCGATATCCCGCGTCGCGAGGCCATCTTTGTCAATCCGTTGTCCCACGTGCTGGACGTGTGCTTCGGTCTCATGCTCATCCATGCCTATCACATCCTGGCAAGGCGTTGCCGCAACCTGGGTTTCCGCGCTGCCACGCTCATCGAGTTGGCTGCCTTCTTGTCCCTGGTGGCAGTGATAGCCGTCAATATGCTTACGACGTGGATCAGGCCGTGGGAGGACGTCATTATTTGGCTGTTGCCTTCGGGATGCCTTGTCCTGGCAATGGCATTGCTCAATGGCCGGGAGGGCGCCATCGGGCGGGTGTTGCTGTCCAGGCCACTGCAGTGGTTGGGAGGCATCAGTTTTGAAGTGTTTATCTTGCAGATGGTCGCCTTCCACCTGTTCAATTATGTCCTGGCCCCAGTGGCAGGCCACTTTGGCCTGCTGGTTTACTCGAGTCTGGAATGGTTCGCCCTGGCGGTGCTCCTGCCGCTGGCGTGGCTGGTTAACCGCTACTTCACGCGGCCATTGTCGGCAAGAATCAAGCGTGCCCTGGCACAGTGTGAAAATCCTAATGTAGAAAAGAGATGATTAAAACGATTAATGGATGGCGAGCCGTTTTTGCAATGGCGATAGTGCTGTTTCACGTCGGCGTGCTCGGCATGGAGGAAATGACCTGGGCCGGCGTGAGTTTCTTTTTCATGGCCAGCGGCTTCCTGCTGGCTCTCAAGTATCCTGCCGAGCGCATTGAGGGCCAAGGCCGCCGTTTCGCGTGGCGACATGCCGCCAAATTGTATCCCTTGCACTGGCTCACGCTCATCATCTGGCTCGTGGCAATGGCCTTGCTGGGCAAACTCGTCATCGACCCGTTAACACTGGGACTCAACACACTGCTGCTGCAGAGTTGGTCTCTGGTCCATGCCATCTATTTCTCCTATAACAAGTTCTCCTGGTTCTTGAGCACGCTGCTCTTCTGTTACCTGTGCTACCCCTTGCTGGCGCGTTGGTTCAGTCCGCTGCGCATGCGCTACAAGGTGATTGTCCTGGCTGTGCTCGTGATTGCCGACTTTATCATCCTTGCCGGCAGTGACGACTATAGCCGCACGGCCCTCTATGTCTTCCCCCCTGTCCGTCTCATCGATTTCTTGATAGGCATGACCCTGGTCCACGGGTGCCGCATCATCAAGGGTAAATCCCTCATGGGTAAAAGCCGGACCGGCATCGATGCCGAACTCGTCTCCATCGCTATGCTGTCGGCTATGATCATGACCTGCCGTTCCTATGAAAACCTGCTGCCCTGGAGTGACGCTATCCTGTGGTGGATTCCTGTGGCCATGATTGTGATGACCAGTGTGCTTTATAACAAGCGTGAAGGCTTTGTCGGGAGGATTCTCATCTCGAGACCCATGCAATGGCTGGGAAACATCAGTTTCGAGATTTTTATCCTGCAAGGCATTGCCGCTCTCGTCTATAACTGCTGGGTGGACCCCGTGCTGGGTCACTTTGGCATCACCCGCGTTGCCAACATCGTCAGCAACGACATCCTCGGCACCGATGCCAACCTCCTGGCCGTGTTCATCCTGCCCATCGACATCCTCCTGGCCTGGCTCGTCAACCGCCTCTTCACCCGCCCTCTCGCCCGCTTAGCCTGAACGGAACCAAGATTAGGCCGCTCCTGTGTCTCTGGAGGTGCGTGGAAAACCGCTTGTGGTAACAGTTTTTTACATTTTAAGCAATAAGGTGGGAAAAATTGCGTTATAATGGTTAAATGGACCTGACTAGGCTTAGACATATTGCATTGATAATGTTGTTGGCAATGGGGTGCGCGATGGCGCATGCCCAGGATAATGACATGATTTTGAACCGCCCGTATGCCGACACCAAGCCGTTCCATTTCGGCTTCTCGGTGGGCATGAATTTCCAGAATCTGGCCATTACCAACAATGGCTTTGTCACAACCGATGGCCAGGAGTGGTACGCTGATGTGTCTGCTCACTCGCCAGGCTTCAGTGTGAATGTGCTGGCCGATTACCGCATTGCCGAGCACTTCAACCTGAGGGTGTCTCCGGGCCTTTACTTCGGCAACAAGGTGGTGCGTTACCTCAACCACTGGGGCAGTCCCGATTGGGCCGAACAGTCCCACTACAAGCAGAGCCAGAACATCAAGTCGACCTATATCGTGGTGCCTATTGACCTCAAGATGAGCGCCAAGCGCTACCATAACATCAGGCCCTACTTCACGGGCGGCATCATGTATGCCCATGACCTTGCCAAGGACCGCAGCGAGCAGTTGAAACTGAAGGACGCCGACCTGATGCTCACCGTGGGCATGGGATGTGATTTCTACATGCCGTTCTTCAAACTCTGCCCCGAGATTAAGTTCTGCTTCGGCTTGAAGAACCTGCTGGAGCGCAACCGCCCCGACTTGGAAGATGATCCGTCGATGATGCGTTTCACCCAGAGTGTGAGCAAGATCAAGAGTAATATGGTAGTGGTCACGTTCTTCTTTGAATAATGTAATGACGGTACAGTTAAATGACATACGACGCCTGATTGCCGCGATAACCCTGAGTGTGGTCGTCGCGTTTGGCATTAATGCCCAGGTCGATGCGGCGATGTCTCACTTCTGGACGGCTCAGGGCTACTATAATCCCGCAGCGGCCGGCAACCTCAATGCGATTCACCTGCAACTGGGCAGCCGCATGCAGTGGGTGGACTTCAAGCATGCCCCGATGACATTCTACATCACCGCCGACATGCCCTACAAACTGCTGGAGCAGCGCATGGGCGTGGGCTTGAAGGCCGAGTTTGAGCGCATCGGTCTGTACACCAACGCGCGCATCGGTGCCCAGATCGCTTGGAAACGCAAGATCGGCAAGAGCATGCTCAGCGTGGGCATCCAGCCGGGCATTTTCTCGCAGACCTTCCGTGGCAAGGAGGTCATCATGCCCGAGGACGAGGCCCATCAGGGTAACGACGAGGCCATCCCCAAGCAGGACGTGTCGGGCACCGCCTTTGACGCCAACGTGGGTGTTTATTTCACCCATCCCAAGTTCTGGGCCGGTTTTTCGGTCACCCACGTCACGCAGCCGACCATCGAGTTGAAGGTTTCCCGCGAGTCGGTGGATTACTATGCCTTCAACGTGAGCCGCGGCTATTATTTTATGGGTGGTAGCAATATTCCGATTAATAATACGTTATTTGAAATACAGCCGTCTGCCATGTTTGCCATGACGCAGAAGGCCTGGACAGCGCAGGTGGCAACCGTCTTGAGATATAACCGCATGTTCAACATCGGCGTGGGTTATCGTCACAAGGACGCCGCCACTGCCTTCATTGGGGTGAATCTGAAGGACGCCTACATCGGCTATGCCTATGATTATCCGATTTCGGCTATCAGCAAGGCCACCTTCGGTAGCCATGAGGTGTTTGTCACCTATAAAGTGAAACTGGAGAATCGCGAAAAGAACAAGAACAAACAAAAAAGCATTCGCTTAATGTAAGAATATGAAAAAGGTACTATTGATACTGTTGGTCGCACTGGCGACCGTTTCGTGCGGTTCGATCCGTAAGGGTGGAACGGGCGGTGGTGAAGTGACCGGCGTCGGAGCGACCGTCTTTACCGAGACCACGCCCTATGGCATGGTGCTCGTCGAGGTGGGCTCGATGCGCGAGGGCCCCAACGAGCGCGACTCGGTGTGGGGCATCGACTCGACGGCCCATGGCGTGTCGGTTGACGCCTTCTGGATGGATGAGATGGAGGTGAGCAATTCCAAGTACAAGCAGTTTGTGTACTGGGTGCGTGACTCGATTATCCGCGAGCGCCTGGCCGATCCCGCCTATGGTGGCAACGAGGAGTTCAAGATCGAGGAGGACAAGGAGGGTAATCCCGTCACCCCGCATCTGGACTGGAGCAAGTCGATACCCTGGAAGAACCCCAGTGAGGACGAGGAGCGCGCCATCGAGAGCGTTTACCGTATCAATCCCATCACCGGCGTGAAGGAACTTGACGCCGCGCAGATGAACTACCGCTATGAGGTCTATAACCTCACCGAGGCCGCCAAGCGCCGTCACCGCTTCGATCCCGAGCGCCGTGACTACAACACCGACCACGAGGTGGATTACACCATGCCCACCATCAGCAAGGATACCGCCTTTATCGACGATGAGGGCCGCATCGTGCGTCAGACCATCACGCGTGCCTTGCAGAGCGACTATGACTTCCTGAATACCTACATCGTCAACATCTACCCCGACACGACCTGCTGGGTGAATGACTTTGAAAATGCTTATAATGAGCCGTACGTGCGCATGTACTTTGCCAATGGCAACTACAACAACTATCCCGTTGTGGGTGTTAGTTGGGAGCAGGCCAACGCCTTCTGTCACTGGCGCACCGAGTTCCTCAAGAAGTCGCTGGGCAACCAGGGCATCTATGTGGAACCCTTCCGCCTGCCGACCGAGGCCGAGTGGGAGTTTGCCGCTCGTGCAAGCAATAACAAGAACAAGTATCCCTGGGATGGCGATCTGCCCCTGACTGTTGACGAGGGTTGCTTCTATGCCAACTTCAAGCCCGACGAGGGTAACTTTGTCAAGGATGGTTACATCATTTCGTCCCCCGTGGGCACCTATGAGCCCAACGACTATGGCTTGTATGACATGGCTGGTAACGTGAGCGAGTGGACCTCCACGGCCTACACCGAGAGCATCGACCGCATGACCAGTGACCTCAATCCCGAGTACCGCTACTATGTGGCCCAGGAGGATCCCTACAAGATGTCACGCAAGATCGTGCGTGGCGGTTCGTGGAAGGATGTGGTACACAACCTGCGTTCCGACCTGCGCATGTGGGAGTACCAGAACGAGCAGCGCAGTTACATCGGTTTCCGCTGCGTGCGTTCCAAGGTGGGCCTCGTCAAGGGCCGCCGCAAGAACTGCTGCAAGGACTAGTCCGGCACTGATAAAAAGACATCAAGAGTATTAAGAAACAAATCATCACACTCAATTTTTCATATTTTCAGCAAAAATGGGTAAAATCAAGAGATACAAAAAGAAAGCAGGCCGTTTCCTGAAGAGTGACAGTGGCCAGCGGTTTTTCAACTTTGCCTACAGTATCGGTGCAGCCATTGTGATCTTGGGTGCCTTGTTCAAGATCCTTCACATGCCCCTGGGCAACCTGCTGCTTAGTGTCGGCATGGGTACCGAGGTGCTCATGTTTGTCCTCACGGCGTTTGACAAGCCCGAGAAGGAATATCACTGGGAAGAAGTGTTCCCCGTGCTGGCCAGCCAGGATCCCGAGGACCGTCCCGACTTCAGCAGTGGCGGCGGCATCATCATCGGCGGTGCCGGTGGTGGGGGCGGCTATGAGGGTGGTGACATCAACGTCAGCGTCGGCGAGGCCAAGAGCGCTGTCGGCTTGCCACAGGGAGTAAACCTCAGTGAAGAAGACACCTTGTCGCTGAGCGAGAGCATCGCCAAGATGGCCGCTGCCAGTGACCAACTCTCGCGCATGGCCGAGTTGACCGACGCCACCCAGCAGTACCTGAGCCAGATGGCAGGCATCAGCGAGCAGATGCAGAAACTCCAGGCAACCACCACGGCGCTGAACGAGGTGAGCGAGACCCTGCTGGGCAGTTACCGTGCCATTACCGACAACAGCCAGAACATTACCGAGAGTTCAACGGGCTATGTGGACCAGATGCAGGCCCTCAACCACAACATCAGCGGCTTGAATACCATCTACGAGATCCAACTCAAGAGCATCTCCTCTCAACTCGAGAACATCGACCGCGTGAACCGCGGCCTGAAGGATATCCGCGACATGTATGAGAAGAGCGCTGCCGAGAGTGCGCACTACTGCGACGAGACCGAGAAGATGGCTCGCTACATGAAACAGTTGAACAGCGTCTATGAGAAGATGGTCAAGGCCATGACCGTCAATATGTACCGCCCCATGCCGGGCATGCCGGGCATCGACCCCGATGCCAATGATCAGGACGCTTGACGCGTTGCTTGACCGATCCTTTAATATAATTGTTCACGATAACCAATCCTGTTGCAAACGATAGAGATATAGATGGCAACCTCAAAAAATAAGAGCGTCAACCGCATGTCGCCGCGAGAGAAGATGATTAACCTCATGTACATCGTCTTGACGGCTATGCTTGCGCTGAACGTGTCGAGCGATGTGCTCAACGGTTTCAGCCAGGTGCAGGATGGCTTGACGCGCTCCAACCGCACCATCACCGCCCGCAACCAGGCACTCTATTCCCAACTCGAGGCCTTCAACGAGAAGAATCCCGAGAAGGGCAAAGTGTGGCTTGACAAGGCGACCCTGGTGGTCAATGAGACCGACAAACTCTATAATTATATTGACTCGCTGAAATACCAGATTGTCAAGTTCGCCGATGGCGAGGAAGCCGATGTGAACAACATCGTCAACCGTGACAACCTGGATGCAGCCAGCGTCGTCATGCTCTCGGCCCAGGGCGGCAAGGGAAAGATGCTGCGCACGCGCATCGACCAGTACCGCCAGTTCATCACATCGTTCCTCGAGGACCCCGAGAAGCGCAAGAACCTGGAAGCCGCACTCTCGACCACGCCGCCCAAGACTGCCGGCGTGGCTATGGACCAGAAGAAGACATGGGAAGAAACCATGTTTGATAATATGCCCACCATCGCTGCCGTCACACTGCTCACCAAATTGCAGAACGACGTGCGCTATGCCGAGGGTGAGGTGCTCAACCAGATGATCACCAACGTTGACCTGGGTGACCTGCGTGTGAACCTGGTTAACGCATTCGTCGTGCCCGATTCCCGCATCGTGATGCGCGGAGCCAAGTACAGCGCCCAGATTGTGCTCGCCGCTATCGATACCACACAACGCCCCATCGTCTATGTCAACGGTGGACGCCTGGCCAACAGCAACGGCCTGTATGAGGTGGGAACGAGCAAGGCAGGAACCTATGACTACTCGGGATGGATTGAGGTGCTGGGACGTGACGGCACGGTGACCCGTCGCGACTTCAAGTCGAGTTACACGGTCATCGACCCGCTGGCAACCATCAGCGCCACGATGATGAATGTGCTCTATGCCGGCATCAACAATCCCATCAGCATCGCCGTTCCCGGTGTGCCCCAGGGGAGCATCAGCGCCACGATGACCAACGGCTCGCTCACCAAGAGCGGTGAGGGCTGGATTGCCCATCCCACCAAGGTGGGGGCCGAGTGTGTCATCTCGGTCACCGCCGAGATGGACGGGCAGCGCACCAACGTGGGCAGCACCACCTTCAGGGTGCGCAAGTTGCCCGACCCGACGCCCTTTATCGCCTATAAGGACGCCAACGGCCAGCCTGCACGCTACAAGGGCGGCAAGCCCTTCTCCAAGGCTCTGCTGCTGGCAGCCCCCGGACTGGATGCCGCCATCGACGATGATATCTTGAACATCGACTATAGGGTCGTTTCGTTTGAGACCGTAGTGTTTGACTCGATGGGCAATGGTATCCCCGAGTTGTCCAACGGCTCACAGTTCTCCGAGCGCCAGAAGACCGCCATCCGCCGACTCCAGCACGGCAAGCGTTTCATGATTACACGCGTCAAGGCCACAGGTCCCGATGGTATCACCCGCGACATCCCGCCCATTGACGTGATTGTGAATTGACATTAATAAATCGAAATCAACTTGAACATCAAGAATATGAAAAATCTCAGATTGATCGTCACACTGCTTCTTGTCGGCCTCGCTATCGGCTTGTATGCCCAGGACAATGGTCGCAGGAGCGTCAGAAGCGTGAAAAAGGATGCCCCCTCGTTGAAGGAGGACAAGGTGTCATCGACCGATAAGGCTGCTGCCGGTTCCAAGGCCGATTCCAAGGCCGCCACGCCGGCGTCCTCACCCGCCGCCAGCACGCGAACCGGGGCACCGCAGTCGTCCGCTTCATCGTCCGACGCCAATGCCTCCACCCCGCAGGTGAACCGCAGTTCCGGCTCTTCGGTCAGCAGGACCGGCAGCAATGGCAGCACGTCGGGTGTGAGCCGCCGCTCCTCTGGTGACAGGAGGCGCGAGAAGAAGGATCCCTCGGCCATCACCGATCGTCAGCAGTCGTTCTACGAGGTCAGGGAGCCCAGTGATGCCGACCTGCAATGGGTGAAGGTCATCTACCGTTCCATCGATCTGACCAAGGGCAAGAACCCCGCACTGTATTATCCCGAGGAGCCCAATGCCGATGGTGAGAATCTCTTTTTCATCATCATGCGACTGCTGGCCAAGGGACAAATTTCGGCCTATGAGTATCTGGACGGCCGCGAGATGTTCACCGACGAGTTCAAGGTCAAGGTCGATCAACTGTTTGACCGCTTCCACATCTACTTCACCGAGGCCAAGGGCAGCACGGCCAAGAACCCGGTTTACGAGTTTGAGAATGCCGACATTCCCAGCAATGAGGTCCTCAGTTACTACATTATCGAGAAGTGGGAGTTTGATACCCGCAGCAACCAGATGAAGGCTCGTGTCGAGGCCCTGTGCCCCGTGCTGCACCGCATGGACGAGTGGGGTGGGGAGGCCGTGCGCTACCCGATGTTCTGGGTGAAACTCAACGACATCCGCCCCTACATGGCCAAGCAGTATGTCTTTACCGACGATGACAATAACCTGCCGCGTTACAGCATCGACGACTTCTTCAAGTTGAACATGTACACCGGCGACATCATCAAGACCAAGAACCTGCGCAACAAGTCACTGCAGCAACTCTATCCCGAGGAGGAAGCCTACAAGCACGCTCAGGACAGTATCGAGAAGCGCCTGCGCAGTTTCAACCAGGACCTGTGGGTTCCGTCGCTTGACGTCCTCCAGGCCCGTGCCGAAGCCGAGGAGAAAGCCCGTGCTGAGGCCGAGGGTACTCTGGACGAGGAAGGCGAGGGTGACGGCACGTCGGTAGCCGCCGATGGCGACGACAATGCATCCGACGAGAAGGTGACCCGCACCACCAAGCGTGGCAGCAAGTCCAAGACGGACAACAAGAGCACCAAGTCGAAGGCTAAGTCCAAGAAGACCAAGATCAAGGAGCGCAAGCCCAAGACGAGCACACAGACGGTTAACTCCAACGTGCGCTCGGTGCGCAACCGCAAGAAATAAAGAACCTGGAGTAAACAAATATCCGCTTCAGAACAAGAGAGTTTTTTCATAATGGTTTTTTAACCCCAAGGCATTGCATGGACCGGACAGGTTCATGCAATGCCGCTTTATAAGCCCTGACAGGAGGACTGATGAAGGGCTGATGTTGAATTGGGCAGAAAGATTTTTTTGGAAAAATGCTTGCCAGTTGCAGGGAAAAGATGTAACTTTGCGGCGCTAAAAATCGAAAGGAGGTTGGTTAACCTACTATAAGAAACTGATTTTCAATACATATCACCAATATCGTGTATCGCTTGGCCAGTGGCTCGTCGGCGATGCGTCATCTATACAGAGCCGCACCAAAACTGCAAAAATTCAATATTAACAAACAAATAAAACATTAAAACAAAACAAACTCATTATGATTATTGTTCCCGTTAAGGAAGGCGACAACATCGAACGCGCCCTCAAGAAATTCAAGCGTAAATATGAAAAGACCGGTATCGTGAAGGAACTGCGCAGCCGTCAGGCTTTTGAGAAGCCCTCTATCACCAACCGCAAGAAGATGATGAAGGCCGAGTATGTGCAGCAACTGCGTGCTCGTGAGGAGTAATACCCTACCGTGATTCATATCACAATATTCCAGCAGGAACCGCCATTGTGGCGGTTCCTGCTGCCGTTATGTGCCCTGATGTTGCCGTAGCCGCAGCGCGGACAATGCCAGTCGCGTGCCCAGTCGCATAACGGGTCCGGTCTTCGAGCATGATGATAGGGGCCAGGGTGTGGATTTACAGTTTTGTCATTGGCGGGGCTTAAAAAAGGGCAAAAATCGATTTTTTTGGCCCGAAATTTGCATTTAACAAAAATAGTTGCTAACTTTAGCACCGCAAAGCAGACGTTACGTCCCCGACACGGGATTTGGCATCTGCCTGTCACATGCAATGGAATGTATGCCTATGAATGCTGTAGTTGAACGCTTCCTGCAATATCTGCTCCATGAGCGCAACCTGTCCTGGAGAACGGTGGGCCTGTACCGCCGTGACCTCTCGCAATGGGAGCAGAGCCTTGCCTCGGGCGGCCGGCAACTCGATGTGGCCTCGGTAACCACTGGGGACATCAGAGCCTGGCTGATGGAGCGTTCAGACCAGGGCGACGGCCCGGGAACGCTGCGGCACAAGGTGCAGGCCCTGCGGGCCCTCTATCGCTACTTGCTGCGCAGGGGCGAGGTGAGCGGCAATCCGGCCAGCCATGTCGAGTTGGCCAAGTTGCCCAAGCCGCTGCCCAAGTTTGTGCGCGAGACGACCGTCGATGCCGTGATTGATGCCGACATTGATCAGGACGATTTCACCCAGGTGCGCGACCGGCTTGTGGTGATGCTGTTCTATGAGACAGGTATCCGCCTGAGCGAACTCATCGGGCTGCAGGACGCCGCTGTCGATACCGCCCGGGGTGAACTCAAGGTGCGCGGCAAGCGTGACAAGGACCGCATTGTCCCCTTCGGCCGCGAACTGGCCACGAGCATTGACCGCTACCGCGCCTTGCGGGCCGAGGTGCGTCCCGAGTGCGGCAACCTGCTGGTGACGCTCAAGGGCAAGCCCCTGTATCCCTCGCTGGTCTATCGCGTCGTCCACGACTCGCTGGCACAGGCCGGGGCAACGGGCAAACTCAGTCCCCACGTGCTGCGCCACACCTTTGCCAGCGTGATGCTCAACCATGGCGCCGGGCTCAACAGCGTCAAGGAACTGCTGGGCCACGAGAGCCTGGCTGCAACACAGGTCTACACCCATGTGACCCTAAGTGAATTACAACACAATTATGAACTTGCCCATCCGCGGGCACTTAAAAAAGGAGGTTAATATGGAAATTAAGATTAATGCCATCCACTTCGAAGCAACCGAGAGACTGAACGATTTCATTAACAAGAAGGTTGAGAAATTAGGAAAGTACAATGAGGAGATTGCCAACGCCGAGGTCATCCTGAAGGTAGTGAAGCCCGAGACCGCCATGAACAAGGAGGCATCGGTGCGCTTGAATGTACCCCGCAGCGAGGACCTGTTCGCCAGCAAGGTGTGTGACACCTTTGAGGAAGCCATCGACAACTGTGTGGACGCCCTCAAGCGCCAACTCGAGAAAGGCCGCCGCGACAGGTAACACGCGTCCTGCAATATTGAAGACATATCCATGCCCCCTGCCAGCACACATCGCTGCCGGCAGGGGGCGTTGTTTCGCGCAACAATACAATACCTGAAAAATAGGCTCATCCGATATAAGGTGGTGGGGGTGAACATGGTTCGAAGAAACTGTGTCATAAATGGCGACTGGAACTATTCATCGCGCTACGCGCGAGAAATCAAGCAAACTTAGGTAACGATATAGCAGTTGACCCTGAAAAGTTTTTTAACGCTAATTTCGCTAAGAAAAAACGTATTTCACGAAAAACATTTAAAACCATTCGTGAAATTGGCTTCGCCGAACTAAAGGTTCGCATTAGCCCTGCAGGGTTCGGGCCAACTTCTATATAAATCCCCAAAATTATAAATAAAATTGAGATAAAAATTTATTTTGTTTGATTTTTATACATTTTTTTTGATTTCTCGGCCGTAAGGCCGATTTAAAACAAGCGAGTGAAATATGACACACCCCCTTCGATCACACTACAGTCCCCAGCCTTTATCCGCTTAACTGAAAATTATAAGAAAATAGTTGCTTAAGCCAAATATTTATATTAAATTTGCAGCGCAAAGTGATGGATAGTATCCATTATAATGCAAGACATTCCGATTTACAAGACGAAAGCGTTTTGTTTTTGACCTTTTACTGAAATTTCGCCAAAATTTTT
>CAMKOE010000007.1 GCA_946414395.1 uncultured Porphyromonadaceae bacterium
AGGAATCCTACCTGCTTGAGGTCGAGGATGCCGGTGGCACCACCTGGTACTCCGGTCAGCTCAACACGAGCGGGATCCCCACTGTGTATTATGTGAACCTGCAGCCGCAGAACACGTATATAATAAGGATCTCGTCGGCGAACCATTACTTCTACGGAATACTGGAATTATGATGATCATCTGATTACAGAATGAATAATCAATGCTGTTATTAATGACAAAATTATAACTGTTATATTCTTTCTATATGAAACAACTATTTTTATTATTCGTAGTACTTTTGATGGTTTGCTCTTGTTCAGACGAAATCCTGAATGAGGAAAATCATCAAGCAATTTTGGGCGCTTCCAATGTTACCTTCTCGTTTGATTCGATTACATCTCCAGCCAACTGGAGAACATATCAGTCTTTAGAGGAGATGCTTGAAGCATGCCAAATTCCTGAAGACAAGCTTTCTTCTATGTCTACAGATGAACTTATTGAAGTCTGTATGAGCCATCCTTTACATTCAATCTATTTCGCTTACGATAACGAGTTAGACGGAGCAAAGGTGGTTTTTGAAAACTTCAATGGTTTTCAAGAACTGAAGAGACGAAGCGATGCACCCGAAAAGGTTATAGATTTCTACTCAGATGTCAATTTCAATACAAAGGCTCAACACCTAAGACGTAAAAACTTCTCAAAATTCACCTATATAGGATTTATTGAACTGTATTTGGCGTCAAAGGAGTTGCCGGATTTATATGAGGGTTCTAATCTTATGTATTTGGAACGTATCTCAAATGAAGTTCTTGATATGAAATTGGCACAACCCGTCAAAAAAATGCATTCAATAAGTCGCTCTCTTCTTATAAATTCGCAAATAGCGATTGAAAGAGGAAATCTATCACAAGAGGACGAAAAAGTCCTAAAAGCGTTTGTCTTGTCTGGTGGTAAAGAGCAAGACCCACAAGTTTATACTACTGTATCAACAATTATTTCAAAATAGGCATAGAACTATGAAGCAACTAGTTTATTATATATTATTAATCGTTTGTTGTGCATCAGCATATGCAGACACGTACTCCACAATCTATACTAAGGGCGGACAAGCAATTGAAGTAATCATTAGAGACGAATGGTATAGCGAAACTGAAATACAAGAAATTAACGATGAATGTTGTGAGGATTTCCCATTGGCTACACTCTTGGCTGATGCGACTTCAACCTACAACTGCCATAGCTATGCATGGAATCTATCAGATGGTGGCACCACCGTTTGCTGGATTAATCAATTTACTGCATCAGGTCAAGCAAACTTATCAAAATATTGGACTAATGATTATTATTCAGAGACAACAGAGGCGAATGCCGTTAAGGTTTTTTACTATTTAAGCGATCACTCTGCTATTGTTTCTCCGACGGTTACAGGAATGTACGAGTCTAAATGGGGATCGGCTCCTTTAATGCGACATGCTCCCTCCTATGGACCATATTTAAATATGAGTTATCGTAAGTACTACAAACATATAGTGCCTACCCCGACGACAGGTTTTATTACTTGTAGTAATGGAATCGGTTCTATAGGACGAAATGTTGCAGCAAATTACTGTGCAGTAATGTCTTCGTCAAGTACTATTACGATGGTTTGCTCCATTGAGACTGCTAAAGGCGATGATGCTATTGAAGAAGGTTATGCCGTTGTTAACAACACTTTCAGCAATGGTGTCAATGTGACTTTCACACGCGCTGGCATTTATGAAATGTACCTAAATTTCTACAACCAATTCAATGAACTTTTAGGGTCGTATTGGTTTGAACCTGTTGTAACTCAATAAAGTTTTAACTATGAAAGCAAATATCATTATTATTTTGTTTTTGATGGCTTTCGCGTTATCATCGTGTGGCCATGACGAGCCGGATGATCCTAATGCAGTAACTCGTGTGCAGGATGGCAATGGGAAAGTGTTTTTGGAGAACGGTTTGCTTGTTGAGGCAAATCTGAATTATACCCAAAATGACTTGATCAATGCCCTAACCACTTATGAATGGGAGCGAGATTATTGTTTTTATTATGACAATAAAACAATCTCGAACAAAACTGACATCAGCGCGATGCCCATTCTCATGCATACTGACATGACTATTGAATTTGACTTTCCAATTGAATCTGCAAGATTACGTGACATGAGCGTGTCTGGAAAACAGATCACTGTAAGTATGCGACATGATCCAATATCGGGTTCCTATTATCCTGATGAAACCCTTACGGTTGTTGCACTTGACTTGACTCAATCTTACGGAAGAATTGTCATGGACAGAAAACTCAGTTGGGATGTTGATGGTTACTTGACAAACTCTCTCTACGTACGAATGGTTTGGAAAGCTAAAATGGCAAATTAGCGTATGAAAAATGCCGCATTATTGTTTTTTCTGACAATGTGCGCGTTACCATTAGGGGCGGCCTCGGTTGACACGACAACAGTCGCCCTTAATAATGATAGCAGCACATTATCTCGTGGCGTGCATCTCGAGAATGTGGTGGTCTATGGCAGCCGCAACAACTTCGGTGTGGCTTCATCTCAGATGAGTGCCGTAACACTCAACAAGGAGCAAATCATGTCTGTCCCCGTGTTCTTGGGCGAGCCTGATGTGCTCAAGTCCATCCAGAAACTCCCTGGTGTTCAGTCGGGCACTGAAGGCAGTGCAGGGATTTTTGTACGTGGAGGGGATTACGACCAAAACTACATCACCCTTGACGGTTCGGCCATCTACAATGCCGAACATATGCGAGGGTATGTCGGGGCGATCAATCCAGATATGGTGCAGAGCATCAACTTCTATCGAGGTGCTTTTCCTGCCCGCTATGGCTCGCGCCTGTCAAGCGTAATTGACGTGGGTATCAAGGAGGGCGACTATAATCGTTATCACGGTCTGTTAAGTCTGGGAACATTGTCTAGCCGCATCCAGGTCGAAGGTCCCATCTGGAAAGGGCACACATCTTTCAATGTGGCGGCCCGCCTGTCCTATTTTGACTTGATTGCCAAGCCAGTGTTGAAGCACTTCTATGACCGACCCGAAGCGTTGCAGCCTTATAGCAATATGCACTACTATGACATCACTGCTAAGGTCGTACACCGGTTCAACGACCGTAACCGCCTCTCAGCGGTATTCTACTATGGGGAGGACATTGACAATGAATCACCCACTGATAGCCGCCGCAGTGAAAGCACCATAGGCAGAGTTGATATCTTGACCGAAAAGCAATACAAGGAGGATGATTACCGTGCAAGCAGCAACGAGAGCCGGTGGAACAATCTGCTTTCGAGCCTCTATTTTACATCGTTTGTCAACGAAAGCCACCGCTTGAACATCAATCTGAACTATAGCCAATATGAGTATGATATGTCGATCAGTAATAGGATTGACGACAAAATCACCGACCTATACCGTTTGTACTATAACCATGAAGAAACGAGCCGTATCACCTCACATTCGGGAATCAAAGACTTGGCATTGACATTTGATGCTTCGTGGCAAGCAAATGAAGACCATTGGTTGCGCTATGGTCTCAAGCTATCCAAGCAGTGGCTCAATCCAAACACTTCGGTTTTCAAGGATGCCACGATTCAACGCTACCGTGGCGGCTTGAACTATGATGGCGATGAATCATTATATAACCCGAAATATGATGAGACAAGTGAATATATCGACTACACCAGTGGTGAGGAAATGAACATCAACAATCTCGCGTTATATGCTGAGGACGACTTCTCGCTATTTCACAATCTCAAACTCAACTATGGACTGCGTCTAAGTTCATATTTCGTCACCGACAGATCCTATCTTGCCCTCGAACCGCGAGTATCGTTACGGTATCTGTTTAGTAACCACTTATCACTCAAAGTCTCCTATTCCAATATGACTCAGGGTATTCACCGGTTGGTTACAAACAACCTAATCATGCCCAGTGACATCTGGGTGCCGATAACAAAAGATGTTCCACTGATGAAAAGCAATCTCTATGGTTTGGGAATAAACTATGAGTGGAAGGGGATCACCTTTGCTGTAGAGGGTTATTACAAGACCATTGACAATGTGCTTGAATACCGTAATGGCGCATCTTATTTCATCACCGCCCGCAACTGGCAGGATATAGTAGCCATTGGCAAGGGGCGTAGTTTCGGCTTTGAGGTGCTTGTCGAGAGAAAGGTTGGCAACACTACTGGCTGGTTGAGTTACACATGGTCTAAAGCACTTCGTACTTTTGACCGCCCCGGCAATGAAATCAATGGCGGTCTAGAGTTCTATGCATCAACTGACCACCGACACAATTTCTCTGTCAATGTGATGCATCATTTCGCATTGTCCAAGAAATTGGGGCTGGACTTTAGCGCAGCTTGGAGTTATCAGTCTGGCCGTCGCGGCACAGTGCCGTATGGCATCACCTATGGTCAAAGTATATATGAATTTGTCGGTCGTTATCCTGTGGTAGCTTATGGAGAGGTCTTGTTTTACATAGAAAATTGGACAACTGTTTTAGGCGATATCGGGATTGATACCCGATTGGGTAGCCCGGCAGGAGACGTGCAGCCTTTCCATTCATTTAGAAATATCAACGATTTTAAACTTCCCGATTCACACCATCTTGACGTCAATGCCAACTTGTCCATCAAGCACCGACTTGGTGAAAGCGTGATAGGCCTCGGCATCTATAATGTCTATAATCATTACAACGTCAGCAATGTGTATATCGGTTACAGGGATAATAAAGCCGTCTTAAAAGGTATATGTCCTTTCCCATTTATGCCGTCAATCAGTTTCACCCAAAAGTTTTAGTCCATGAATGAATTGAAATCAACAATAATTATTCTTGCCACTTTGGTCGTCTTTTTGACGAGTTGCGAGAAAGACATTGACTTCAACAGTCAATATGAAAGCGGCATAGCGATTTATTCCCTCGTTATGCCCGGAGAGCCCTTTACTTTGAGAGTTTCGCGTTCGTTCAGCGTGAACGACAACCCGGTTGTCATTTACTCTCACTACTCGGAGTACTACAGCGAAATTGATTCCCTCTATCGTTCTGAGATCGTGATAAAAGATGCTACTGCCGAAGTAATCGTAAATGGTGCCGACAAATATTCCTTGCATTACGATGAAACAAAACCCTATGTTTACGTTTGCGATTACATACCAAAGGAGGGCGACAATATTGCCATAACAGTCAATGCTGCGGGATATAAGGCCATCAGTGCTACAGCCAAAGTTGAGAAAGCTCAGAAAGTAGAGATAGTCAAAACTGAAGTGGTTTATAAAGAGAATGGCTATGATGGTTCCACGATAATGGTAAATCCGTTATTCAAATATGGGGTCGATTCTGTGATGTTGATAACAATGCGTCTAAACGACCCTGTTGGGGAACACAACTTCTACCGACTGAAAGTGCGCGGTGTCGCTGAGGGAGAAGAAGTAATTGTTGGCTCAATCACTCGTCGGTTTTATTCGCTTTGTGATGTCTTTGACTCAGATGATATCATTTTTGCCGACAACCAATTGACTAAACCCTTTGGCGATTGGAAAGCGGGATTCAGCAACGTGTTCGATGATCACTTGTTTAATGGCCAGAGTTACACCTTTACTGTTGAAACACGGAAAAGATACTGCGACAATCCTCGCGTGATTGTTGAACTTGAAACAATCAGCCAAGACCTGTACTATTTCTTGAAATCCTATCAGGTGTTTCGCATCTCCACCGATGATGTATATATGAATCCTATTGGCTTATACAGCAACATCGTCAATGGATGGGGCATCTTCGGCACCTTGAGTTATGACCGTCATATCATATACTATTGATTCTAATCCGTTGAGCTGGCTTTTAATACGGATTTTAAATTTCTTTATCTTTTGTGTTATTTTCCTAAATAGCCGAAGACGATATAGCTGCATTCATCTGGTTTGTATTCAATGAATTAATGAAACCTCGACACACTTTTTCTAACGAACAACAACGATATTGCAGCATTTCCCAACGAATAATTTGTTCATTCGGCATTAGACAAATGAGAATTGCTAAATCCTGCGTGGGAAGATTCAACGCTTTCAATCTACAAAGTTTCCATTAACTATATGTGCAAAACCGTACAGCTCTCAATCTGGATAAGTCAAACCATTAAATGCTGTATCTATGGAATAACAGAGCATATTGTTACAGGTACCAGGATGAATCAATTACGGCCGTTTTGTCGTGTTACGCAATTAATGATGATTGCTAATCAGGGAGTAGAAAATTTACTATTCGCTCGTTACCAATGAATAACGAAGTATTTTTTTACACTTGGGGTGAAAAGCAAACCATTGACAGGATAATCGGAGCGTGCTGTGCCACCCGCAGATGAAAATACAATACCCCAAAACGGACTATGCTGTTACAGTTTTGTTGTAGCAGTCTACCCTTTTTACATTATTTGCTACCAATCATTAGCATCCAGTTCTTATACTAAGTATGGCATCAAAAATGAAAACTTAATAATTACCATTCTTTCTCCTCATCTTCCTACTCAAATCATAGGGCTGTGTCTGTCGGTTGTTATAGGCGTTGTCTAGCATCATTCTGAGGTTTTCAGGTGTTAGTTTTTTCCATGTTGTCACCGATATCTTGACACCATCTTTCAACAAATTGTCTATAATGCGTTCGGGCATATCAGGGTAACGTCTCTCGTATTCACTTCTTGAATCAACATGAACCCAACTTGAAATTTCAGGATATATCTGCGCCTTCTCATTAGCATATGGTATATGGCAATCATCACAATGGGTTTCTGGCAACATTACTACAACAATCCCTGATCTTTTATTAATCTTACCGTCATACATACTTGAATAAATCTCCCAATCCACGTGCTTACGGTGTCGAGTGTTTGGCCCTACAAGTAGAATTGTTACAGAAGTATCTCTAAGATATTCATCACGAATTGTCTCTCGTATTCTTTGATCATCCCAGTCGTCTGGAATGTCTCCCGTATCAACTGAGCCATCAATAAAAATGTCATTTTCTTTAGCCCACTCTACTAAACAATCTTTATAATGTTGATCATCACGATGGTAAAAACTTACGAATACTCTATGCATGTCCAATAGTATTTTTTAGTCCTTTAATTATCAAACCTACAATCTCGATAACATCTGTAGATTGGAATAAGATATAATTATCTTCATCTTCCAGCCCATTGTTAAGGCAGGATAAACCATCTGCTACAAATTCTTCCAATTTGTCATAGCCGATGTCTATATTCTTATCACGGCAGAAAGACATGAACTCAGCATTACGAGGTGCCTTGCTCGCTTCTATTATTACATCATCAACCACTTTTTCTTTTTTTATCAAAGATGTAAGTAGAGAAGCGGCACCACCAAATCCACCTAACAGATATACTGGATGACCAACTTCCACTGCTTGAACGAATTCCTCTATTACGCCAGCCATAAAACCACTAAAGCCAGTTGTGCGTCCACCAAGTATAATTCTAGCATCCGTATCAGCTTCCATCTGCTTTCGCATTTTCAATAATGATAACGCATAGATATAGTTATTATTATTATTGATCGGTGCAATTGGTTTGTTTTTATCTCCACTGTATTCTTCAGGGCATTCTACGAATACTGGTTTTACACGACTATTTACATATTGCAATCTTGTCTCAGTGGTAAAACTAAGATGAATTGGCCATGCAAAATAATTGCGAAAAAAGAATGTTTCTCTATCTACGTTGCCTTGATAATTCTTATACTGTAATGACATGTCGCTAAAAAGTTCCGTAAAGCCATCTCGCCTTAAATCGCCCCCATATGTCATATTAGCACCTGCTATTAGCAAATGTCGTGAGAGTTCTATGGTCAAGTCTCGTATCATATCTGTTCCATATCCTAGTACATCTGAATTTGGAACTTCTGACACGGAAACCGCTACACTCTTTCCTTTTAGATTTACTGTTTGTGCTAGCAATTGCATCGGAGTGAGAAACAGCTTTTCTTTTCCTGCTATCTTCTTCAAGACATCCAATTCATCCTTAGTAAGAGGTGGCTCAGGATAAATGATATTCGATGCAAGTTCTTCATATACATAAGAATAGGCCTCAGGTGAAAATGGTAATACCTTAAATGTGCTTCTGTCTGGTTCCTCCATTTCCTTACGAAGGTTCTCCAAATACTGTGCTTGACAATATTGATCTAATGCTGTTCGTAATATCAGTATCAGAACATCTACCCAGTTGTCGTTGAAACGGATATACGGTATGTTAGAAATGTATGGAAAGCAACGTTTCACTTCACCATCAAGTAGGCTCACTGCTATTGCAGGTATCTTATTACTCTTTGCAAGGAGGACCTCCTTTTGGCACCATTCTCTTTCAGAATAGGTATTTGAATTCAAGATGACGAGTAGTGATCGTTCTCCTGCTGCATTGTTCTTTATTTGATTTTCAAAGTCCTGTCCATCGAGAATATCACTAGCATCAAAGAATGAATCCAACTTTGTTTTTGAGCGAATGAAATCTCTGAATTCTATTGCACGTTTTTGACCAATTTTATTCTCATCTTTCTTTGAGTGACTGATAAAAATCTTTAGTTTTGTCAGTTCTTTTCTGATAATAAAACGGATAATGTTGTCAAATAATCGTATCTGAAATTCCTCCCAATTATCTCGTATAGAGAATGACTTCAAGCGTATAAACTGTTTGTCAGATAGACCATGACCGATGTCAAAGGCAAATTTGCTCAATTCAACACAAACAATCTGTACCTTATCAGGATTATCATGTTCTAGTGCCACTACTTCTCCTAAATACTTTTTCCACACATCACTACAATACATTTCGTCATCTACTAATAGTAAGATAAATGTTTTGTCTGTATTATCCAAACTGATTGACATTATATCGCTCATTTTCTCGTCATCTCCAGTTCGCAGATAAACAGGGATGTCTAAGCCGTCCTCAAAAGGATGGTTTGCATCACGACAAAGTAGTTTATAGATATCACTATAAGTGGCTTTGCCTTGCTCATACTGACTATGAAACAAAACGTATACAGCTAAATTCTTTTTCATGCGTATGAATCCATAATTTTGTTAAGTACATGCGATGCATTACTCTCAGAGAACGAACGGTTTTCTAATATAAACTGGTCTCTGTTAGTTCTTCTAATACTTGCGATCAAGCTATTGAGTTGATAAATACTCATTACAGTATTTACTACCTTCAAATACTCGGGCAGTTTATCTTTCTCAACGCCTTTTAAGCGGAGAACATTCAGCGTGACAACAGAATTATAAGCATAGCCTATTTCCCAAGGTACCCACATAGATCCAAAAGTGTTGGGTGAGAACAGTACTAACATGTGACTGCTATTCTCAATACCTCTCTTAATTGCACTAACCACTGAATGTGGATCGGATCTATTGATGCTACTGTCGTATTGGTCAAAGTACACATCGATGCCTGCATCCTGTAGATAGTCGGCAATAGCCCTCGCTGCATCGGAATCATTCTTCTGATGACTAATAAAGACCCTTGGTTTCTCCAACGTTGGCCGTGGGAGTACGCCGTTATAACGATCTCTAAGGTAATAATAGTTTAAACCTCTTCTTGCCATTATCCCAAATCATTAACTTAATAAACATGAGTCCATTGAAAATTAATTAGCTAAAAATTAAGAACATAGCGGAATTTCTAGAAATTATATAGTGCTAAAAACAAATACTAAAAACAACCGCTACGTTTCCTAATTGCAAAATTACAGAAATATTTTTTATGTGTGATGTGTTTAGCAAGATTTTTGACAAAAGTATCCAAAATGCGATAACTGATGGCGATAGCGATAATAAACATGACTATTATCGTGACGGTAATATGTCGTACCCCGAGGATATGACTATTCTGATCTAGTTTCACAATTCAGGTTATTGATGCCCCAAGCACTTTTACCTTGAATATGTGTACTAGCATATGAAACATCTGTCTCCTAAAACATTGTCCTACAATCGCTTTGTAGAGTTGCAGAAACGGGCTATCATCAAACTGACCGTCTTTATGAAAACCATCCTGAAGGTAAGTGGATGAGCGTCTCGGATGACGTGCTGCTCAGGAAAAGATCAATCATCGAATTGGTTCATGACGAGTTAAAGAACATGGCTCAGATTGAGCACTCAAGGCACAGGTCATTAAATAACGTTATCAATAACCTTATGTCTGGAATAGCTCCCTACAGCTTCTCTCCCAAGAAACCGATGATACAATTGGAGCGTGAAATTGATAACCAGTTGACTATTTTTTGACTCTTTTAGTCAAACTCACGTTAATTAAGTATAAACCACTTCAATTCTTCCAACCGTTCGAGAGGCTTCCTTTTACGAAATAATACATCATTGGAGATCCGATTGTTAGTCAGGGCCTGCTTCATCGATGCAGGATAATTATTCAAATCGTCATAATCATTCAAAGTTTTGGCAACTTGTAGCACTTTGGAACACCACCATTCACATTGTTTGGTCGGGGCATTCGATACTTCTATTTACAATCAAGGCCTTATTTTAATATTACATGCAATCAATACCTTGTTTTACGGTTTTGTCATTATTACAAAAACACTCATCGATGCCATGATTTTGATGACTGTTTCTCATCATGTACTAAGGAAGTTACAGGTTTGTCTGGGTGTGATGTGAAAGAGGATTTCAGATTCAATTCTTCCACGACAGAGACCTTCAATCCTCTTCGCTTGGCAAAACTGATCATGTGAGCCGTTCCGCTGCTTTTTCTGTCCCAGAACGCTATCAGAGCATCAGAGGCTCTTGCCATTTCTGCATTGCGTATCATTCCGGCCGCCTTGCCCAAGGCTCTCCACTTTGCAGGATGAAGTTCAACGGTTAGGCCTTGTTCCTTGGCAAACCTTTCACCCATTGTATCAGCACCATGGGCATGGCCGGACACGATGATGACCCGATGTGTCCTCCTTTTCTCTTGAAGCAGGGAAAGGCAATGCTCCTTCAGCAACTCATAGTTACTGAAGGAGCGGCTGCCAGCTATGATGACTCGATAATCGTCCATTTAATTGACCTATTGCTCGTCGTCAATTTCCAGATAGAGTGACACTCTGCTGTATCTGTTGTCTTTCGGGTTACTGAACTCCTGTATGCCCCCAAGTGAAACGCCTTTCATCCTATCTGTTGGCACACCACGTTTTGACAGTTCTTTTGCAATGAACCTGGCACGCTCCTTGCTTAATGCGGAATTGACATTCTCAGAACCCGTTGCATTGTCGGCTGCACCCGCAATATGTACCTTGAGATTATGCTCGATAGCCACCCTTGCCAATTCGTCCAGGTTTATCAATTGGGAATTATCTGTCAACTTAGCTTTACCCAGCTCAAAGAAGAAGTATATGGGTATGTTCAAAACATTCGGTCTGTCCTGTAATGAGTAAGGCGGGGCGTATTCATTCATGCCCTTCATGCGAGAACGCAGTGAAAGCAGTCCTCTGTAATTGTTCTTGGCATTACCATCGTCGCTGTTATCAAAAAGATAGCCATACTTGCCCAATAGTCCTTCAATCTCCAAAATCTTTTTCAGTTCATCTAAAGTCTTTCGGTCGATATTGCGTTGGTCACGAAGATGTTTGTTGGATTGTTCCAGCCGTTCTACGTAAGCAAGCAGATTGTCGTTCTGATTGATGAAAGGATTTGCATCAACGGCATGATTCCATCGTGGCGTTCCAAAGTTGAATCCGATGCCGAACGTCAAAGACGGCATGTTGTCGCATAGCTTTCCATGTGAACCATAGCCGTCGAAATCTCGGAATGTAGTGAAGTTCCCCAATTCCCCAGACAGGTAGAAACGTTCCCTGAAATGGCATCGTGTATGGATGCCATAGGTAAGGGCAAACAAATAGTTCCGATCCTTGCTACCGTCGACACAGAACTGGTCAGCGCCATGAACGAGTCCTGCACCTATAAAAGGAGCAAAGTCAAACTTGGACAAGCGTTCCGATGGCAGTCGGAACAAGTTAGCGACGTTATACATCAGGTCCGCATGTCCCAACTGGTAGTCACCCATGTCTAGGTTACTGTTCTTGTACTTAAATCCCTGAAAAGCTAATCGCACACCAACAGCAGGTGTGATCCATTTGCCTACATAGGCATTGAATGAAGGCATGATGCGGTCGAACAGGTCGCCACATCCTATCGGGTTCCCAATGAATGCCGATGCACCACCTTGGGCACCAACAAACCAGTGCTGACTTGCTATGCCCAGCTGTACATAGTCAGTCGTCAATGTCGGAGTCAGACGATGTAAATCCGGGTTGTCAACTGTGACTCGTTGAAGGCTGTCAATCATACTTGCGTGGACGCTTGTCGCCATTGACAAGGCTAAAAGTGAAATCAGAATACTTTTCTTCATGATGTAATTGATTTTGATATTACTAATGATACTGATATGACTTGTATTACTCATATTGATGATTATCTGCTTCTTTTGATTTTTCGACCCGCAGGTCTGACCATTGCGGCTGCCTGTAGGATGCACCTCATCCACCAGCGCTCATCATCGTCATCCTTGTCTCGTCCCCATCCAGACATATTACCGCTGCCTCCGCCGCCACAAGACTCTGCATAGGTCGTGGCCTGACTGATGTAGTTGATGGCCAACAGAAGGGCGCAGTTGATGATGTGTTGAGAATTGTTTCTGAGGTCAAAGAAGCCGGACTTATCTAAAATCTCATGTTGTTCCGCATTGAGGGTAGGTAAAAGAGGCTCCATCGAAGAAGCCATCATCTTATAATACGTGGCATTGATGTTTGAGTGAACTATTTCAGCCTTTCTGTCAATGTCATCTCCGATGAATCTAGACATTTTGCTATGGGCTTGCTTCATTTTTTCAAGTTCCGTTTTGGCATTCGATAGTTCGGATTCCGCTTCGTCCAGCATTCGTTGCTTGTCCGCTATCTTCTGATCGATGTCTTTCATCTGTTTACGGAGTTCTTCCATGCGATTGGCTAACTGCTCCTTGTTCTGTCCGTCTTCTCCAAGTTGCTGAGCGATAAGTTCTATTTCTTCGTTTATTTTTTCTTTCCGGGTCTGTAAGTTCGCTATCATCGTGGACAATCCTTTCAGTTTGATCTCGGCTCTACGAATCTGCCTCTGTAATCCTTCTCTGGTATTCTCCAACTCCTGCACCTGGTTGATGAGGTCACGTTTGTATTCCTCTGTCGAGCGATGCCTTGCGCCTGTTTCAGCCTTATTGCTGCCACGTTCAAGTCCCCAGTGACTGTTGACTTCCTCGTACAGTTCATTGTGAAGTCGTGTAAAAGTTGCTTTCTCTTCCATGGGATTCTTCCCAAAAACGCTTGTCCATGAAATCCGTTGGTTCATTTCGTCAATGGGAAGGACGGTACAGTGGCAATGAGGATTCGTTTCATCCAAATGAACGTAGAAACTGACGATGTTTTCCTCGCCGAATTTTCGGGCAACAAAGCGATAGACATCAGCCGCCCATTTCTCAATGTCCTTGGTTCTTGTTAGTTTTGAGTTATCCGCCCCTTTATTGAGATTTACGTCCTGCTCTCCGAACGCCATTTCCAACATGCGCCCTCTACTGCCGCCGAATATCATCTGAGCAAGGATCCGCTGCTTTCTGCGTGCCATAGCCCTGGCATTAGGATTCTTGATACCACGTGAGTTGAGGATGTCTTTCATCCTCTCGTCAATGCTCTTGGACTTGTCTATCGGCTGGACCTTTCCTCCTTTTGTGACCTCGAAGTTCAGATGGGCACGAGTCAAGTCGTAATTGGCAAGGCTGTCTTTGGATTTTCTGTCCCAAAGGTTTTCTGACCAGTTGCGCTGCTGCTCGTTGCTTTCTTGTTTTGATATGCCATCCTTGTTCGGACGCACATCCATTACTTGTTTCTTTTCTGCCATTTTTTTGTGTCTATTAAGCTCTTCTGCCTGAGCTTGCTCCCCGTAGGAACTCCTTCAGGAGAGGCAGCCTAATGAGTTAATGAATGTTAACTCTTATTAGGCTAAGAGTTTTTATAAAACTCCCATCCCTTTGTTCGACATCATATCTCTTTGTTCGGAGGAGCAAGCTCCCCATTTGGGAGAGTGAAGTTCCGATCTTTGATTGTGGCTGCCTGCTCATATTCGAGAAGATTGAAGAGTATGCTATCAATTCACTTGATAAATTTCTCTGCTTCGGCACTCAGCGAATAGGCAAAATATTTGCAGAAACGCTCCCGTTTAAGTAAACCCAGATCGATGAGTTCCTGAGTGAATTTCTGGACGCTTGGGCGGCTCCAATGCCATAGTTTTGCCAGTTCACTGTTTGTGACTTTGTACAGTTGTAACTGGCCTTCTTTTTGGGAAAAAGGAAATCCATCAAGTATATGCTCCGCTAACCACATGAATGCGTCAAAACGAGACAGCTTGTGATTGTCTTTCGTTTTAAGGATATCCAGGAGAGTGATGTCAAACGTCATCTTATGGATGGTTCTATTTATCTGATTCTTTTTCATGACGAATTGTTTTTATTATGGTGTTAATGTTTATTTTCAACTAAAATAGGAGTCAACGAATTTCTTGTTCATACCCTCCTCATGAAGATGCTTCTTCTGAAAGTCCTCAACTTCTTTGGATGGAAAGAATGTTGCACACTCCAGGATCAATGCCAAAGATATAGAAGTCGAGAATGTGTGAGGTGCGAATAGCAGAGCAACGCTTGCAATGGCCATGAGCCGATACAAGATCTTGTTCCGTCTGGTTGCGAGCATCAGCCGGACAGATGTTTTGGTTGCAAACATGAAGAATACAATAAAGGAGGAAAAGATAAAACCGTAGTCTTCGGGAAAGACGGCGAAGTATGTGACATGAAAGAAAATGAGTACGAGTTGTGTGATATTCGTTGCCATCTTTCTGGCATTGTTGTCAAATGCCAAGCGAAGCCATACGTTGATGTATGGTGGTTTGTATTTCCGATAAAGCAAAAAAGGAAGCAATATCAGTAATAAGGGAAATACGAAGAATATGATCTTTGCTATCATATGTGATTTCAGTAATACAAGTAATATGGATTATATTGAATTAACTGTTCTCTGCGTAGATGTCGAAGGCCGTACTGACTAGCTTCAGTTTTAGCGCTTGGAATGATGCCCGACGCACAATGACCTCAATGTCAAACAGGGTCGGCTCACCATTGTCAATCCGCTGTGCAAACGCCTTATCCCTGCGACTGATTTTTGTGATAATTCTGTCAATGTCATTTTCATAAATGTTCCAGATGCTCCGATTCACATGGTTCTTCGGTCGGGTCGTCACCATAACATTAAGGACAAGACAAGTGGACTTGACAAGGATTTTGCCCTGTTGTGTCATATACTGCCTTTTAGCGCGAGGGATGACAGCACGGTATTTCGTGCTGTTGGCGTTGATCATGTCGGCTATCTTATATAGGAGTTCTGTTCTCATTCCAACAGACAGAATAAGCCAAGCACTTCAGAAACCTCCATGGCCTGTATGAAGTCGAAACTTTTGGCATGTGACGTCAGATCTGATTCCAGCTCACTCTCCATCGTGTCAAGTGAGTCAAAAATGGAAATGGTCAGGTCACTGACATATTCACGGTTATCTGAGACCATGTTGAACTTAAACATGTTCTTTCCATTGGCTGTAAAGAAACAGCAATGATGCAGCTTTGTGTTGTCCTTACTTGTGCCATGATAAAGCAATGACAGTTCCATGTCATCTTCAAGCATATCCATCACGAGGCTGATTGGCAATGCCTCCTCCAATGTGAAATACAATATGGCGGAATCGTCAGTGATGTCCGTTTCTTCGGCTGTCGTGTTTTTTATCAACTTTGGCAGCATGAGCGGCGCTAAGGCCATAAATCTGGTTACTTCGTCTTTAATCATATCCTTGAATATTTAGAGTGTTAATACATACATTTTCAAGAGTTGTTGAGGAAGGAGATAGTTTAAGGCACGTTGGTCAATGCCGAATGTCTCGGCAAACTTGACCGACTTCGGCAGTTGTGCGATGATGTAGTTGAAATGACTATGTTCCTGTGGCGTGAGTGTGGCGATCGAAAACTGGTCAATGCTGATGAACGGCTGAATAATCATCCATAGATAGGCATTTCCCTGAGCCTTGCTCATTGTCTTCTGATTGTTGATGTCCGATATGCAGGCGGTGGAGTTTTGCAAAAGCCGTCTGACCGTCCGCATAGACATATAGACCATGGCGTCACGTGCAGCAATCTCTCCGTTTCTCGCAGCAATAAAGATGTTCCGGCAAATCCGTTCCGTTTCTTGTGTGATGTCAGATAACGGCTCGTTATCCATCTCATAGATGTGAACCAGGAATGAGCGGAACAAATTATCCTCCCTGCCGATGAAGTCAAGCATGGCAGCCTTATCATGGATGCCGGATTGTATGGTGTGCTTCAGTAGGCTACGATATTGAGAAAGAATATCTTTCTTGTTGGATTCTATGACAGGAAGGCTGTCTAATGCGACAAAGAAAGGCTGCGCTTCAATGACGGCCTCGTGCAGCTCATTGTCCTCATGGAATATGGATGTCTGCTCCTTGATTTGCAGAACATCCTCGTATGAGTACCGCCATGTCTCAGTCAGTCTGAGAAACTCAAAACGAATGGAGTCGTGGATTGATGCATAGTCATTTGCACAATGTAAGTCTTTAATGAATGTGGAATCCTTCATCAGAAAGTGGTAAACGGTATCTGAGATATCCTTCCATACCTTGATTTCTTTACAGAATGATGAAGTGTTGCAGATCTTTGTTTCTTTGACGGAACTCAGATAATCCTGATATGCTCTTAACGCATCATTTGAAGATCTGAAATCAAGTTTGTCATCACTGGAGCATGATGAAAACAGGAAAACCGTCAGGCATAATAAACATAGTTTTAATGTCAAATGTTTTGAGTTTTTGAACGTGTTAAATGTGATCATATCCTTATAAATATGTTTGGGTTGATTTACAGGATGCAAAACTACTGTGTTTTGCTCAAAATATTGATATTTTTTTTCAATATTTTAATTATTGGTATCATTTTATTGAGAAATAGAACCAAACAGAACCAAATTGCTTATTTGATTGCAAAACAAAGTGTTAAAGTTGACAAATAAAGTGTCTATTAAATAATTATAATATAACTTTGCGCTCAATATTTGCAGCAAGAGGTACAACATGAGTTGCGTCGGCTATATAAATAATGCTCAATATGTTGATAGTATTGAAGTGGGGGTTTCAAAGATGAAACAGCTTCAATGTTCCCCTATCCATATTGAGGACAAGGATGACAATGATCGTCTTGAATGGAAGTGCTTTCTCGGCAAACTCAATGAAGGCGACGCAGCGGTGCTTCTGTCATTTGACAATGCCTTCAAGAATCACACGGATCTGGTGTTTTTCCTGAAATACTGCCTAAGTCGGCACATTCGGATTATTTCTTTGTTCGATGGTTTGGACACCTCCGATGAGTTGTTCCCAAATGGCAGCACCAGGAATGTGCTCTCTGCCATTGTCAATGTGCGTACAGACAAGCGTGATGAAGGTTTTGATGACTTTGAGGCGGAACTCATTGCAGATAAGCACCAGGAGAAGAAACTGAAGAAATACCGCATGGTCATCAATATGTACAATGCGGGTTACAGCATCAAGGAAATCATGTCAAGGACGGGCTATCACGGGAAGAGCAACATCTACAGGATTCTCCACATGTACAATGTGGAGCTGGAATACCCAACGATGGTCCGCACAAGACACCAGTCACCAAATATCATTCAAAGGAACCTGTAAACATAATCGTTATGACAGTTTATATTGCAGAAAAGCCGGACATCGCCACAGCTATAGCGTCTTACTTGTGGACTGATTATGCCGCTTGTAGGAGCAAGCACTGCTACCAGAAAGATGATGTCATCGTGACATGGGCGTTTGGCCACATCTTGATGACGGCTATGCCTGAGGCCTACGGTAAGGAATATGCTGATTTTAAGAAATATCCCATATTCCCGACAGAATGGAAGAAACTCCCCTCGCCAACAGTCAAGGGACAATTTGAGTATATCCGCACTGTTTTGAAGAAGGCCGATGTCGTAGTCAATGGCGGTGACCCTGACCGTGAGGGGCAGTTGCTGATTGACGAAATATTGGAATATGTAGGCTATAAGGGGGATGTACGGCGCATTCTCATCAATGCCAAAGACAGCGACAGTATGAAACGGGCGTTTGACAATATCGTGCCGAATGAACGGTTTCGTTCATTGTACCATGCAGGCATGGCGCGTGAACGGGCAGACTGGTTAGTAGGCATCAATCTGTCGAGGGCATATACGATCAGTGCCCGGACAGGCGGTAATGGTTGTGTCTGGCGTGTAGGGCGTGTGAAGACACCCACGCTTGCTTTGGTGGTCAATCGGGAAAAGGAGATAAAAGATTTCCATTCCATCAACTACTATGAATTGAAGGCTAACCTCTCAAAGGGCGGCATCCCCTTCACGGCAACATTGACATCGACAGCGGATGCTCCGACTGACTGCGAAGGGCGTATCATTGACCGGAAATATCTGGAGCGGATCAAGGAAGAAATCAAAAATAAAACCGCAAGGGTCGCCCACTGCGAGACGCATAGCCAGACTGAAAGTTCGCCATTGCCTTACTCCATCGATACTTTGCAGGTGGAAGCCAATAAGCGTTATGGCATGTCTCCGTCGAGTGTGCTTGCAAGGGTACAGTCCTTGTATGAAAAGAAGTTCGTGAGCTATCCACGTTCTGACTGTAATTACATCCCATCAAGTCAACACCAGGATGGTGTCCGAATTTTGAAATCCCTTGGCGATTATGGCATGGAGGCTGCACTCCATGCCGACTCCACAATAAAGAGTCGCTGCTTCAATGACAACAAGGTCAGCGCACATCATGCGCTGATACCTACTGGCGTTGTCCCAAAAAACTTGGACGAATGGGAGCGCAAGATCTATGAAATGATAGCCATGCGGTACATCATCCAGTTCTTTCCCCCTTGTAAATACAACGCCATCAAATACGAAATAGAGGCACAAGGATGTATGTTCGCAGGAACTGGCAAGGCGGTTGTCAGTCCAGGATGGCGTAGTGTTGCTAAGTCGGATGACAAGGAGGATGAAGTCAAAGACATTCCAAACCTTGTGGTTGGCGATGAGTTCCCTATACCTGTATATATTATAGAGGATAAGAAGACCACTCCCCCTAAGCGTTTTACGGAAGGCTCGCTGCTGGCAGCGATGACCAATATCTGGCGTTTTGTCAACCCAGACAATCCTAACAGAGAGAAACTGAAGGAGTGCAAAGGCATTGGAACGCCGGCAACTCGTGATAGCATCATTGCTGACTTGCTCGCCATATCGTCAGGAAAGTCTCATTCGTTTCCCTGTATTCAGAAAAAGGGCAAGGAACTCGTTCCGACTGACTTCGGCGTGGCAATGATCGAGAACATTCACGAATCATTGACCAAGCCTGACCTCACGGCAGAAATGGAGTATAATCTCTCGGCCATTGCCGATGGCAAGATGGGGTTAGGTGACTTTATGGAGCAGACCGAGAGGATGGTTCGGGAAAACATTAAGTTCGCAGAAGAGAGCTCCCCTCGTATGTCATTGACAATCAAAGCAGCTGAAGGCCAGGAGGTTCCCAATAGGGAATGTCCTGTATGCCATCGTAAAACGCTTGTACGCAAGTATTCCCCGAAGACCAAGAAGCACTTCTGGATCTGTCAGGAGAATTCTTGTGTACATCCGACCACTCTGAAACCAATCTTCTATGCCGACCTGCGGATGAAGCCTGTCATCAAGCTTTGCCCGATATGCGGTCTGCCGCTGATAAGCGTGTTCAGCAAAAAGAAGAAGCAATCATACTGGTTCTGTCCAAAGTGTAATGAGTTCAAATAACCGCAGCAATACAAACACCAACTAACTTTTTTCATTTCATACGACTAGTTTTTAATAAAACAACGCAGGGGTCACCTTTGGCAGGCCGCCCCTGTTTTTTGTAGCGAAACAAAACCTAAAATAAACCATGTAGCGAAGCGTAAGTCGCTGATATTTAAAAAGAACAATGGGGTTGTTTGTGCTTCGCTACATCGCTACAAGAAAATAAAGCAATCTCATATGAAGCTATTATATTTCAGATGAATGAGGGTGGTGATGCAGTCCATGCCAACAATGAATCTGCCTGCCAGGCCATTGCATGGTGGTGACCTGTGAGTGTCGTCGAAAAAGAAACTCCGTGTTATATGTACGGAAAAGAGAAGGCATGTCTGTTGTCAGACTTGCATTCTCCAGTACATACATCACAGAGTTTCTCGGCGACTCTCACTGGTCATTGTCCAATACTGCGAAGGCTTTCATGCTTGCACGAAAGGCCGAGACGTGATGGACAAAAGCGATGCCAATGGCTGGCAAGTAGAAAGACACAGAAATTTGGCATGGGCGCATCTTGGGTGGGGATGAGTCATCTTCTTGGATAGAATCCTTTGGGTTTTCGTCTAAATGAAGCCAGGCGCATGTCATTCTCTTCGTCTGGATTCATGCTGCTTTCCTGGTTTTTCCTGCCGCCTTCAAGCCAATGCACAAGTTCATCTTTGAAAAAAATGAAGTTTTTCCCTCGTTTGGTGACTGTGATGTTGCCACGTTCTACGTGATAGTACATTGTTGATTTCTTCATCTTCAGGAAGTAACATGCCTCGTCAATAGTCATTGGAATATGTTCGGCTGAAGATGTGGAATTGCCGTCTATCCGTTCTCTGATGGTTTCAATTACACGTTCAAGCCGCTCCATTTTGCTGAGCACCTGTGAGACCATCATGGGAAGGTCGTTGAATGTCATCTGTTCTTGCATATTGTCGAAATTATTATGATTCCGAGGGCAAAGTAACAGACTGATTCAATGCTGGATGATGTCATCAAAAGTTAAGTTTGGAATAAGTCAGAATAAGTTGTAACAAGCAGGTAAATGTTTTATGGCAAGCTGGCGGATGGGGTATGAAACTTGAAACAGCCTTTGTCCGGGATGTCTATCGGGATGATGCAAGTTCCATGTTGTCGCAGGTTTTGCCGGATTGATTTGATTTCAAGATCTCGGAACTCATTGGGGAACGACCGCTTGATAAATATGGCCCGCTGCTCACCATTCCACTTGAAACGTTCTCCGATGTTCCAGGCTAAATGTCTGAGGTCCAATGTTGAAAGTTGCCCGTTGGTTATGGACGGCGAAGGTTCAATGTCCTTTGAAGTCTCCCAATTTTTGATGTTGTTACAAAAGACATGGAGGTCAGAGGTCTTCATGTAGGGGGCCAGTGTGAGCTCCACGTAATCCAAAACACATGTCATAATTTGACGCTTACGTTGTATGAGCTGCTGCTGATGGCGTTCTCTGATGACCTCAGTCTTATCTTTCTCCGGCTCTTCTGTCATTAAATCGTTTTTTGATCCAGTGACAAGACGCAACTGCTGCTTACTATGAGGGATAACAACTACCGTCTTGCCCATTGCATAACTGATGAATGTCATCCTGATAAGAACCAGCAGCGCCAGGGTAATATATAAGATGGGTGTGAAGGCTTTTGCTTGCTCATACTGTCCGCTGATGAACTTTGAGGGAAGTATGAACCAGTCGGCACAATCAATCCATTCGAAAAGCATTGCTATATATAAACCCATTGCAATACAGCCTACAACCAAAAAGAAAAGTTCCGTAACCTTTTTGCTCTTCATATTAATGAAATATCAATAATTTGAGCGCAAAGTTACGGAATTATCCACTAATAACAGCAATCAATCCATCATAATTATGGATTTTGTGGTTAATTGGTTTATTTCTTCATTGCCTCAATATATTGAGGGGTTTCGTAATCTTCAGCCACAATTCCTCGTTTTCTTGGTTTGAGCCGTTACTTTTTTATCATCACCGAGAAGCATGGATGATATTCTTTCGGCAGCTTCCCGTCTCTTTGGGTCGGCATGACAAGTATAGATTTGTGTGGTTGTGACACTCTTGTGTGCCAGGAGCTGCTGGACAGTGTAGAGATCCGTGCCAAGTTCCACTTGGAGCGATGCGAAAGTATGCCGGAATGAGTGGAATGTTATCCGCTTTCTGATACCGGCCTTAGCAAGCCAGGTTTTCAGCGGTTTCCGTGCCATGTCTATCTCAAACCCGTCAAATACCGGCCCATATAAGGATTTTCGTCCCTCTGAGATGAGGTCGTATGCTCCCATAGTGATTGGGATAAGGTTATGTGTTTTAGTCTTTTGTGCATAGAACTCGACATACTTGTTGCCGTCGGCGTATTCCTTGATGTTTTCCCATCTGAGATTGATGATGTCACTTCGGCGCATACCTGTTAAGCAAGCGAAAATTGATGCCTTTTTCAGTACGTCGATGTCACATGGAGTACGGTAAAGCCTGCGAAGCTCTTCCATTGACAGACTCTGCTTGTCAACAGGAATGGTCTTGATTTTATCCAAGAAGTCATTGGGGTTAGTTTGGATCATCTTGTCACGGTAAGCAATATTCAGGAAGCCACGGAATGTTGACCAATAGCCAGCGACTGAGTTGATGGCCATCGGTCTGCCGTTGCGCATGTTCTTTGCTGTCAGAAGGTAATCGCGGAACTTGTTGCACAGTTCAACGTCGATTTCCTTGCAGCTGCACTTGCCGCCAACAAAGTATGAGAAGTGTTCATAGACAAACCTCCACTTGGGGTCTTTGTTTTGAAGCATCTGATAGAAGTAGGCAAGGAAGTCGCCGTTGAATCTCTTTTTGTCAAAAAAGTCATAACGTTCGTTCACGATGGACTCAAAACGCCTGCAGCGAATGGCTTCAGCTTTTTCAATCATTACCTTATTGAAGTCCTTCTCACGCTTGTTTTGGGGCTTGGGATAAATGTAAATACCAAGCGATTCACGACGGATGGTCTTCATGGAAATGATGTCACGATAGCCTGGATAATAGTCCAGATAGAGGGAAATCATCCCGCATTTGAGGATGCGTTTCCGAAGTGTGATTGTCTTGCAGTACTGCATGTCTTTATTGTTTTATTAGTTTGCAAATGTCTTTACTTATTTTATGCTGATGGCAATCAGCGGATTATAATTGAAAATAATGCTGGGATAAGTCTGAACTTATTATTTCTTATTGTCTCTCTCTTGTTTATCGGAAAAGCACTTATCAATGGCGGATTTAAGATACACTCTAAACTGGCCGTCTTTGGCGCTCGGGATTTTTTTGTATCTGACAATACCATACACAGTTTCCCTGTCAACATGATACTTGGCCATAATCTGCTCGACCATGTAGTAGTCTTCGGCATATTGGAGTCCTGGATTACGTGCAAAGTCAACATGGAGCTTGGAGTAATACGTGATGCCATACTCCTTTTTTGTAGGGATATTGTGACGATGAGTAAAGCTGCGTCTGGCCACAGGTGTCATGTTGTACATCTTTTCTATATCATCTGTGGTGTACCATTCTGTGATAGAGGCTGGTGACGAATATCTGCTGAAGACATCTTCAACCGCTGTCTCATCGTAGAGCAGGATTCCTGCTACCTGCACCCTCGGTATTTTTTTCTGACGCAGCAGGAAGCCAACCCACTTTTTACTTTGTTTGTATCGTGCTGCTATCTCCTCGGCACTAATATAGCCTTCGTACCCATCTGCATCATTCTCTGATTCCACACTTGGTATGATTTCAATGCTGCCAGAATGAGGTGTGATTTGCTCTGTTCTTGTTCGATCATCCTTTGCTTCTTCAATCTTTGCGTTGAGTTCAGAGATGCTTGTGAATCCATTCATGCGTTCCTTGATTGTCTTGTCAAACTCCTTCCGGTTAATCATTGTAAAGGTGCCTCGTTTGAAGCGGTCTATATGATAGGTATGGAGATAATGGCTCACTTGATCTTTTGTGAATCCGTACTTCTCCATCACCTCCTTAAAAGTGTAGTAGAGAGGATCAATAGCTTCACCATTACCTTTCAGGCTGTCGATATGGGGTTTGGAATAGAACACTTCCCTCCGCCTGGTAACCCTTGGTAACTTATGCCGTTTGGCAAAAGAAATGACGGCAGAGTAGGACATGTTGAACTTCTCCATAACCTGTTGGATGGTGTAGTAATTCTCCTTATCAAAGTCCTCGATTAGTTCGGAAAAGTACCTGTCAACGGCAGTTTTTGAGAAGGACACATTGCGTCCCTCGTATATCTTTGGGATGTCGAACTGCTCAATCCGTCGCATGGCCACTTTTCGGGTCACTTGATATTTCTCACAAATCTCCTTCATTGTATAGCTATCGTGCTCGATCTTATGCCTGCGGTTGTTCCGTTTGACGTATGCAGGAGCGTTGTCAAACCAAGCTTCGAGATCACTCCATCGGATAATTGTTTTTGCTGGTGTTCTCAGTGCTTTGAACATTCCTTTTGCCATATATCTATATATAGTCGGCAGACTTATGCCAAGAAGGTAAGCTGCCTCTTTTGGTGAAAGGAATGGTTTTTGTCCGATACTCTCCACTGTTGGCAATTTTGAGTCCTGCTCTGATTCAATTTCCTCTTTCTTCATCTGTCTCTTTTTTGCCTTGTAAGCCTTGTTAACACAGCTTGAAGAGCAGTAAAGAGTCGTCATTTTGTGTGCTATGAATTGTTTCCCGCACCACTGACATCGTTTCTCTATTTCCATAAATGTGCGTCATTATAAAGGTTTAACTCTGCGGAAAATCCGCCATTTTTGTCTCACTCTTTCTCGCAATTTCTCACTGTGTATCATATTGTCCCGTCGATAGCGTATTTGGGGTTTCTCATGGTGTATTACGCTTGTCCCAAATATTGCATACTGGAAGACAATTTGAACACAGTTTACACTCGCGGTAGAAATATGATACAAAAATAGTACGAGAAAGTTGAAGAAAAAAATATGCAACCTAAAGTGTTAAAAACGAGTAAACCGCTATAAATTAGCGGTTTACTTCAAGTCGTTCAAAGTTGTTCAGAGTTGTTTCTAAGGCTCTATTTTCCCACGCAGAAGTGGGAGAAGATTTCGCCGAGGATGTTGTCGGTGGTGATCTCGCCGGTGATCTCGCCGAGCCAGTGGAGGCATTCGCGGATGTCCTGGTCCAGCAGGTCTCCGCTCAAGCCGCTGTCGAGGCCGTCAATGGCGCGGGCGATGGCGTCACGGGCGCGGGTCAAGGCCTGATAGTGGCGCGCGTTGGTGACGATGACGGCGTCGCTGTCCATGCTGGGCATGAATGCGGTCTTGACGATGAGATCACGCAGGGCCTCGACGTCACTGTCGCTCTTCGCGCTGATGGCCACGACTGGCGTGTCCTGGGGCAGGAGGTCATTCAGTTCACTCCTGGCGGCAAAATCGTCATCGAGGTCTGTCTTGTTGAGCACGGCGATGAGTGCCTTGCCGCTGCAATGGGCCATGATGTCACGGGCCATGCTGGTGTCGGCGCTGGTGACGTCAACAACCCAGAGCACGAGGCTGGCCTTGTCGATGGCCTGCCATGAGCGCTCAATGCCCATGCGCTCGACGGCATCGCTCGACTGGCGGATACCTGCCGTGTCGATGAACCGGAAGAGCGTACCGCCCATGACCACGGTGTCCTCGATGGTATCGCGGGTAGTGCCGTGGATGTTGCTCACCAGTGCCCGCTCGTCGCCCAGCAGGGCGTTGAGCAGGGTGGATTTGCCGGCATTGGTCTGCCCGACGATGGCGACGGGAATGCCGCCCTTGATGGCGTTGCCGTCGCGGTAACTGTCGGCCAAGCGGGTAATGCTCGTGTGGATTTCATGGGCCAAGGCTGTCACCTCGCTGCGGTCGGCAAAGGTCACATCCTCCTCGCCGAAGTCCAGTTCCAATTCAATCAGTGCCGTGAAGTGCAGCAGTTTATCCCTCAATGCCTTCAACTCGTCGCTGTACCGGCCGCGCATCTGGTTCATCGCCACATGATGGGCCGCGCGGGACTGTGCCTCGATGACATCGGCAACGGCTTCGGCCTGCGAGAGGTCCATGCGCCCGTTGGCAAAGGCGCGGCGCGTGAATTCGCCAGCCGTGGCGTGCCGGCATCCTGCGTCGATGAGCGTCTGCACCACCTGTTGCTGTATCCACATCGAGCCGTGGCAAGCCAGTTCCACCACGTCCTCGCCCGTGAACGAGTTGGGGGCGCGATAGACGGTGAGCACGGCCTGGTCAAGGATTTCGCCATCAGCATCCACCAGGCGGCCCAGATGGACAGTGTGGCTCTTGATGGAGTCAAGCGCCTTGCCCTGCCAGCGGCGTTGCACGATGCTCAATGCCTGGGGGCCGCTGACGCGGATGATGGCGATGCCTCCCCTACCCTGCGGGGTGGAAACGGCACATATTGTGTCTCCCGTGAGACCGGTCAGTTCAGTGATATTCATCGGCGGGGATAGTATGAAGGCCAGTCCTTGATATTCTGCTTACTCTCGATCACGTTCTCGACTTTGTCCTCGAGCAGGGCCAGGAAGTCATATCCCGTGAGGGCTTCCACCTTGTCGATGGTGGTGGCATAGTTGGTCCAACTGTTGGGCATCTTCTTGTTTTCCATCACAAAGGCGATGGCCCTGTTCTGCTCGGGCGAATAGATGACCTTGAAGAAACGCTCGGGCACGGCAATGTCCTGGTGCTTGCCGATGCGCTTCATGTTATTGGTCAGGATGGGCCCCGTGAAGACAACGAGGCGCTTGGCGGTGCGCGACCACTTGTGGACAGCCTCCTCGACATGGCGCCACTCGCCGTCGTTCATCTCGTCAAGTTGCGGGCAGATGTTGGTCATCAGGAAGCATTGCCTCATCGCGGTCTTGTCCCAGCGCATATCCATCGCGGGGGCCATGTGGCCGCGGGTATAGCCGCTCTCCTTGTATTCCCACCAGTCGGGGCAGCCCTTCACGTCGTGGTCCCGTTCAAACTTGTAGTTTGCCCTGTTCTCGGCATCACGCGAGTCGGCCATCGACGTCATGGTGTTAGTCAACTCATAGGCCACACAGTTGGGCACACGGTAGTACTTGTTGAAATAGACCACAATCGACTTGTAGCGCACCGTCTGGTTATCCAGGCGCTCGGGCAACCTGACGTCGAGCAGCGAAGCGTCGCCCGTCGACTGGTAGTGCTTGCCCTCGTCGCGCGGTTGTGGGGTGGACAATTCATTGCTATAGGCACTCTTGTAGAACGAGTCCACCTGTGCCGACTCGTCGGCCCGCTCACTGCCGCCACGGCATCCAGCAAGTGCCATCGACAGCAACAGGGCGCTATAAAAAATCAAATGCTTCCTCATCGAGTTCTTCCATTTAAATCGTTATTGAACCGCAAATATACAGAAAAATCCTCACACCGCCGCCGCATTATTGCCAATCTTCAATCCTGCACTGGTGCTTGGGCATGGCACTCGAGAAGGTGAGGCCGGTGCGGCGCTCCACCTCGGCCACGGTGACGGCATACTTGCTGATGTCGCCGGGACACGGCTTGTTGTCATAGATGAAGGCGATGGCACGCTTCTGGTCGGGGGCGAACACGACCTTGAAGAAGGCATCGGGAACGGCGATGTTCTGCTGCTGCTTGCCTATCATCCTGGGGTTCTTCCCCATAATGGGGCCGGTATAGACCATCAGGCGCTTGTCGCGCTTGGCCCAGCGGTGCACCTTCTCTTCCAGCACGCGCCAGTGGTCATTGTTGAGTTTGGTGTCCTGGGGACACATGTTGGTCATGTAGAAGCACTGGGCCATGGTCGTCCTGTTCCACCTCATGTCCATCGCCGGCGCCATGTGCCCGCGGCTGTAGCCCGTGCCCCGGTATTCCCACCCCTGGGGACAGGACTCCACGGCAGGGTCGTGGGCATACTTGAAGTTCTTGCGGATCTCATGACCGGGCGCGTCCGACATGTCGACCATGGTCGCCGTCAGTTCATAGGCCACACAGTTGGGGATCCTCAACGATGGATTGAAGTTCACCCTGATGGCCTGGTAGTTGATGACCTGGTTATCGACCCCCCGGGGGATGCCCACGGCCAGCCACGCGCTAGCACCCGAGCGCGCACCTCCCTGCGGCGTCTTGCCGACGGCAGGCACACTAGCCAGCGACGAGGCCACCGCGGGCCTTGATTTGCGGGCTTTAGCGCCCTTGGCCGACTTTTTGGCCTTGCGGGCTTTCTTTTTCTTTTTTGACTTTTTCTTGCTCTTGGCCTGGGCCGACCACTGGGTCGTGACCATGCTGTCGCCCATCACTTGAGGAGGCAGGGCCCCGCAAGTGATCATTGCTGCTACAAGAATCCAGATTCTGACTAGTTGCTTCATGATTATCTATTATCGCTATTGATAGTTGTAATCGTTAATTGCCCTAGTTGAGCCAGGCATCGAGGTTGACAGGTGACTCCAGCCGCTGCTGCACGTCGGACGGGAGCAGCGGGAAGAAATCCAGCCCCGTCTGCCGCTCCACCTCATCGACGCTCACGGCATACTCCCGCAAGCGCCCGCCGCACGGGCCATTGGGGTAGATAAAGGCGATGGCGCGCATGGGCCTCACGCACGGGGCCATCACCACCTTGAAGTAGTGGCTCGGCACGGTGACCTTGCCGCTGGCCAGCGTCGTGTCTGTGGCGATGACGATGGGGCCGGCGATGACCAGCAGGGCGCTGTCACGCACCACCCATTCACGCACCTTTTCTTCCAACTTGGCCCATCCACCCTCGTTGAGCGCCTTGTGCATCGGGCACACGTTGGTCAGCAGGAACGATTGTCTCATGGCCTGTGGGCTCCACTTGAGGTCGGCGACTGGCACGAGATGGCCACGGTCCATACCACTGCCGGCATAGTCCCCGACGTCGGGGCAGCCCGCCACACCCTGGTCGCGGGCAAATTCTCCGGCACGCTCCTGGGCGCCATGCAGTTCGCTTGCAAGCAGTTCATACTCGGCACAGTTGGCAATGCCCCTCCCTCCGTTGAAATGCACTGCAAAGGCCTCACGCCTCACCAGCGTGTCGCCGACTACATGAGGCACATGCACCGTCAACAGGCTGTCACGCCCGTCAACGGTTAGGGGTACAAGATGTGTCACATCACGATTCACGAGCACATGAACCAGCAAATAGCATGCCAAAGACAGCAAGAGCCCCCAAAGGCAGAACTTCAAGGTGTCACCCCATCGCTGATATAATGACCTCAAGGACCAGTTCATGAATCATCATCGACGTTTAAAAACCGACAAGGGATGCCGCAACGACAACGTGCGGTGCCAGAACAGGGCCACAGCCATAATCAGCACTACACTGGTCCTCCAGGTGAAGAACAGGTGATGCCACGTGTGCTGCAGCAGAACAAGAGTCCACGCCACGGGCGCAAGGGCCAGCAACAGCAGCCAGGCATGATCGCGCAGGCATCGCCATGAGCGCCCAAACAAAATGGAAACCGACGCGACAATGCAGCACACCGCCGCGGCCATCATCACGGTCTTGTCCAGGCACCAGCGCATGTATTCCGGCTCATCGACGCCGACGGTGCGCATCCTGATGGCCCCAAACGCGTCATCAAGGGCAGAATAACCCGTGACAAGCCCTGCAAGGGCCCACTTGGACGCCCACAGCAACGCATAGCCTCCCAGCCATGCCAGGGCCATGAGCACGAGTTCGCGCCAGGGACGCGCGGGCTTGCGGCAGAGGATGCCAACCGCCGCAGGCACGGCCATGGCCACCAGGGGGGTGGTGAGCAGGTCGAAAAAGGCCGTCAACCCGCCGATGACAAAAAACAGGGTGAGCGCCCTCGTGCCATCAATCACCGACGGCCGCCACAGGATGAGCAATGACGACACAAGGGCGATATAGAAAGTGGGCACCATGTTCATGCACCAGGGCACCGTGGGCACCATCACCGCCAACAGGCTCAGGCAGATGGCCAGTGCCTCGCCCCGCCCCACGCGTCGCCACAGCGCCGCTGCCAGGGCCAACAGCAGGGCGGCCAACAGCGCCACGTTGATCCAGCGGATGGTGTGCACCGTCACCACGCACAGCAGCGGGCGCAACACCACCTGATTGCCGTGCCAGTAGCGGCTATAGACGGTCAAGGGCGGCTTGTCGGCCACGGTCCCGTCCATCATGAGTTGGCCCCCCTCGATGGTGGAGCCGTCCTGCATCATGAACGCGGCATCCATCGCGGCTTGCAAGGGGTGGTCACTGTCGGCACAATAGGCAATGCCCAGCATCAGGCAGTCGCTGAAGACGTCAACCGCGAGCGGATTCACCTCGCCCACACGGGCGCTGAACACCTCGCCGTCGTCTATCACCTGGCGCACCGACTGGCGCACGTTGTCCTCGATCACGCGCGAGGGGATGCTGAAGGCCCCCACCAGGGCCACGGTAAACAGGGCCACCAGCGACAGGTATGCGACGAGTATGTGCTTCACCACCTTCATGCTAATGTCATTATGCCACCGCAAAAATACAATTTTTTGCCATAGCGGCAAAAAAACGATACAGCAGTTGTCCCGAACCCTGCGGGGCTAATGCCAATTACATGAATATTCTTCGTGTAATGCGTTTTCTTATCGTAATTAGCGTTAAAAAAAATTTAGGGCCAACTGCTATATTGTTCCCCTCCCCCGTAAAAAAATCGCTGAGAGGCACCTTTTGGCAAAATGTTGGAGGAGATTGTTCGTTTTATCAAAGTAAATCATTATTTTTGCGATGTCAAATCAATAAAATCACTATTATTTGCAATGAAAAGAAATACAAAGGCTTATGTACTCATGTTGGCGATGTGGCTGTCGCTGACGTCGATGACCACGCTGAATGCGTGCAGCAGTCAAGTCAACAAGGCAGCCGTGAACACGACAACTGCCAGCCAGCAGCCCACCGCGAGCGCAGCGGCTACCAGTGGCGAAGTCATCCTGGGGGCAGCCCGCACCGCGCAATATGTTCCCCTGCTGAAGGGCAAGCGCGTGGCCCTGTTGAGCAACCAGACCGGCATGGTGGGCGACAAGCACACCCTGGACCTGATGATAGAAAACGGTGTGAACGTGGTGACTATTTTCTCGCCCGAGCACGGATTTCGCGGTAATGCCGACGCCGGCGAGCACGTGTCGAGCAGTATCGATGAGAAAACAGGCATCCCCATCGCGTCGCTCTATGACGGCAAGTCACCGATGCCCAGCAAGCAGGTGATGGACGGCATCGACATCATCGTGACCGACATCCAGGACGTGGGGCTCAGGTTCTACACCTACTATGTGACGATGATCAACCTGATGGATGCCGCGGTGACCTACGGCAAGCAATTCATGGTGCTGGACAGGCCCAACCCCAACGGCATGACGGTTGACGGCCCGATACTGGACATGACACTCAAGTCGGGCGTGGGCCGCCTGCCCATCCCCACCGTCCACGGCATGACCCTGGGCGAACTGGCCCAGATGGCCAATGGCGAGGGATGGCTCAAGGATGGCAAGAAGTGTGACCTCACGGTCATTCCCTGCCAGAACTATACCCACCAGACGCGCTACACGCTGCCCATTGCCCCGAGTCCCAACCTGCCCAACATGCTCGCCATCTACCTGTATCCCTCGATGTGCTACTTTGAGGGCACCACGGTGAGCCTGGGCCGCGGCACCGACTGGCCATTCCAGGTCTATGGTCACCCGGACATGACGGGTTATGACTTCGAGTTCACACCCAAGAGCCGCCCGGGCGCCAAGACACCTCCCCAGATGGACAAATTGTGCCACGGCGTGGACCTTCACAACCTCGATGCCGAGGAGGTCATTGCCCAGGGCATCAACCTCGAGTACATCATCGACGCCTACCGCAACCTGACCAAGAACGGCAAGCAATTCTACCTCAAGAGCAACTTCTTTGACCTGCTGATGGGTACCACTACCGTGCGCCAAATGATTGCCGAGGGCAAGAGCGCAGAGGAAATCAAGGCCACCTGGCAAGCCGACGTCGAACTCTTCAAGGCCCAGCGCCGCCCCTACCTCCTGTATGCCGAGTAAGGCGATAGAGTAGCGAGTGGAGATAATTAAACCTATTCACTGAAAAAAATAAAAAATAAAAAAAAGATATGACTCCCTGGATTGTACTTGCCACGATTGTTGGCTACTTCATTCTGCTGTTTATCATCTCGTGGGCAGCGTCGCGCAAGAGCGACACGGCAACCGCCCTGAGTGGCGGCCGCCAGGCCCCGTGGTTCATCGTCGCCATCGCCATGCTGGGTGCCCCCATCTCGGGCGTGACCTTCATCTCGGTTCCAGGCATGGTGGTCACCAAGGGCTTCAGTTACATGCAGATGGCACTGGGCTTCATCGTGGGTTACTTTGTCATCGCCTATGTGCTCATCCCCCTGTTCTACAAGCGCAACCTGGTATCCATCTATGGCTATCTGGAACAGCGATTTGGCGGCAGCACCCACAAGAGCGGCGCGTGGTTCTTCTTCATCAGCAAGATGCTGGGCGCGGCCGTGCGCTTCTATGTCGTGTGCGTCACGCTGCAGTTGCTGGTGTTCTCACCGCTACACATCCCCTTTGTCATCAACGTCATCGTCACCATTGCGCTGATTTTCCTGTACACCTTGCAGGGCGGCGTGAAGACCGTCATCTGGACCGACACGCTGAAGAGTTTCTGCCTCATCTTGTCGGTCGTGCTGAGCATCTACTTTGTCGCCAAGGGACTGGGTTATGACCTGGGCGGCCTGTGCAAGGCCGTGGCCGGTGACGAGTCGTCGCGCATCTTCTTCTTTGACAACCCCAAGGAGGGTACCTACTTCTGGAAACAGTTCATTGCCGGTATCTTCATGGTCATCGCCACAACAGGCCTCGATCAAGACCTGATGCAGCGCAGCCTGGCCTGCAAGAACGCCAACGAGTCGGCCAAGAACCTCATCGTGAGCGTCTTCCTGCAGGTCATCGTCATTGCCCTGTTCCTCATCCTGGGCACCCTGCTCACGCTCCACGTCAAGGCTCACGGCATCGCCATGCCCGAGAAGACCGACGAACTCTTTGGCACGGTAGCCTTCAGCCAAGGCATGCCCGTGTTGCTGGGCGTGGTGTTCATCATCGGCCTGATTGCCGCCGCCTACTCGGCTGCCGGCTCGGCGTTGACATCGCTCACCACCTCGTTTACCGTTGATATTCTCGAAGCCGACAAGAAGCAGGACGACCAGACCCTGGGCCGCACACGCCGCATGGTGCACATCGCCATGGCTGCCGGAATGGGGCTGGTGATTCTCATTTTCTATGCCATCAGCAACAGTGATGCCATCAGTGCGGTTTACACGCTGGCCAGTTACACCTATGGTCCGATTTTGGGCTTGTTTGCCTTTGGCATGATGTGCAAGAGCCCGGTGCGTGACCGTCTGGTTCCCGTGGTGTGCATCGCCGCGCCCGTCATCAGTTTCTTCATCCAGATGTGGTTGAAGAGCCAGTTTGACTACACGCTGGGCTTCGAGTTGCTGCTGCTGAACGCCGCCTTGACCATGATAGGCCTGGCGCTACTCATCAAGAAGGATAATAACTCCTAACTTCTAACTCCTAACTAAAAGAAGATGGCTCGCAACCTCATCAATCGCTACGTGTGGCTGGTGGACACCATCAGCCGCTACGGGCGCATCACGCTCAAGGCGTTGAACGAGGTCTGGTTGCGTAGCGACATCAGCGAGGGCCAGCCGCTGGCACGACGCACTTTTTTCCATTACCGTGAGGGGATTGAGCAGATGTTTGACATCAACATCCAGTGCGACAAGGCGACGTTTGAATACTATATCGACGACTCGGGCGGAGAGAGCGATGCCCGCCTCAGGTCATGGCTGGTGGACTCGCTGTCGATGAGCGGCATGCTGGGCAATGCGCACGACATCAGCAACCGCATCATGCTCGAGAATGTGCCCTCGGCCCGCGAGCATCTGCCCGTCATCATCGACGCGTTGAAGCAGAATCACCGCATCCGATTCTCCTACAAGAGTTACACCCGTTCCCTGCCCACCGACGGCATCGTCCTTGAGCCCTATTTTGTCAAGATTTTCAAGCAGTTGTGGTATGTCATCGGGCTCAATATCAAGGATGGTCTGATCAAGACCTATTCGCTGGACCGCATGAGCCACCTGAACCTCATGCAGGAGACTTTCGCCATGCCCGAGAACGTCAAGCCGTCGGAGTTCTTCAAGGACTGCTTTGGCATCATTACCAACCAGAACAGCCCCAAGCGCATCGTCCTGCGCGTGGAGCCCACTCAGGCCAAATACTTCCGAGCCCTGCCACTGCACAGTTCCCAGCAGGAGGAAGTGCACGACGACTACTCCATTTTCTCCTACATGATGCGCATCACCTATGACCTGAAGGAGGAACTCATGTCCCACGGCTCCAGCATCGAGGTGCTGGAACCCAAGGAACTGAAAGCCCTCATCCGCACCGAACTAGAGCAAGCCCTCAAGAACTATCAATAAATCAAGAAAAAGCAAATGAAACGTCAACTGTTTATATTACTGGCGCTGTTGCCGTTGCTGCTGGCGGCACAGGTGGGAGACCTGCCCCGCAGCGCGCCCGCAGCCGAGGGCGTGAGCACCCAGGCTGTCATCGACATGATGGACTCGCTGATGGCACTGCCCGATTGTGAAATCCACCATGTGATGGTCCTGCGACACGGCCGCGTGATTGCCGAGGTGCACCCGGCACCATTCCGTGCTGTGGACGCCCACACGCTCTACTCGGCCAGCAAGACCTTCACCTCGCTGGCAGTGGGCATCGCCATCGACGAGAACCTGCTACGGCTTGACGACCGCGTGGTGACCTTCTTCCCCGACAAACGCCCTGACACCATCAGTGACAATCTGGCCGCTATGACGGTGCGCGACCTGCTGATGATGGCCGCTGGCATCAAGCCCGACTGGGCCATGCGTGACCTGGAAGGCGCCGACTGGATCAAGGTGTGGCTGGCCAAGCCATGTGACGAGGCGCCTGGCACTCACTTCCAGTATGACTCGATGTGCACCTTCATGCTCAGCGCCATCGTGCAGCGCGTGACGGGGCGCACCCTGCTCGACTACCTGAACCAGAAACTGTTCGGCCCCATGCACATCACCCAAGCGGATTGGGAAATGAGCCCCGACGGCATCAGCACCGGCGGCTGGGGATTGCGCGTCCAGGCCCAGACGATGGCCAAGTTGGGCCTGCTGCTCATGGACAAGGGCCGCTGGGAAGGCAAGCAACTCGTGAGTGCCGCCTACATTGAAGAGGCCTGCTCGCCGCTCATTTACTACCAGAACAGGAAAGAAACCGATGCACCCACCGACGGCAATCAGGGCTACGGCTTCCAGATTTGGCGTTGCAAGTGGCCTGGAGCCATCCGTGCCGACGGCGCCTTCGGCCAGTACTCGGTCGTTGTGCCCCAAGCGGACCTCGTGGTGGTCATCCTGGGCGTGATTCCCAACGGTCATTCCGAGTTGGCCTGCATCTGGAACCAGTTGATGCCGGGCATCAAGAGCAATGATCCCTTGCAGCCCGAGAAGAAACTGCAGGCACGCCTGAATCAATTGTGTGCTACCGCCTCGTTGCCACTCCCGAAGGGCAAGCAACAGACCAAGCGGGGAGAACAGATTGCAGGCATGATCATGCAGTTGGATGCCAATCAGCATGGTTACAGGAACCTGACTATCACCTATGACGGCTCATTGCTAATTACCTATAACGATGGCACTCAAGACCTCTTGAGCAGTGGCTATGGCAAGTGGCGCTACACGAGCATGAGGGGCCTCCCACCCTACTCCATCAATGCCGTGAACCGCATGCGCGACCTCAAGCATGACTTTGTGGCCGCGTCGGCCTATGCCTGGACATCGCCCACGACGCTCGAGGTACGTGTTCACTATGTGAACTGGATCAGCGGCACGACATTCACCTTCGACTTCGACAAGAACGAGGTGACCATGTGCGACAATTTCCCTGGTTCCAAGCCCGAGACCGTCCATTTCCTTGGCCTTAGAAATTAACGTATTCATGCCATGATAAAATACTGTTTATTGACCGTTGTCTTGCTATTGGGCGCCTGCCTGACCGCCATGGGGCAGGTGGGTGAGTTGCCCCGCAGCACACCCGAGGAACAAGGCGTGAGCGGCGAGTTGATCAAGTCCTTTATCCATAATCTGACCAGCCAGCCCAATGTGGACGTGCACCACTTGATGATCCTGCGCCACGGCAAGGTCATCCATGAAGATCATGCCGCCCCCTATCGAGCCACCGACGTGCATACACTCTACAGCGCCAGCAAGACCGTGACGGGTCTGGCTGTGGGCCTCGCCGTTGACGACGGGCTGCTCACGGTCGATGACAAGGTGTCAAAATACCTGCGCGACAAGATGCCCGCAACACTGTCTCCCGCCCTTGACAGCCTAACGGTGCGCAACCTGCTGATGATGGCCGCTGGCCGCGTCGAGGACAAGGACAACAAACCCGAGAATGAGAGCGACTGGCTCACGGCTTGGTTTGCAGGCGAGTTTCAGGGGGTCGGCAAGGAGTTCTTCTATGACTCGATGTGCACCCACGCGCTGGCGGCTATCGTCACGAGAGTCACGGGCAAGTCCCTGCTTGACTATGTCAACGAGCGCATTTTCACACCCCTCCACATCACCGTCGCCGACTGGGAACTGGCACCGGACAGCATCGAGGCCGGATGCTGGGGATTGAGGCTGCAGGCCGAGAGCGAGGCCAAACTGGGCCTGCTCATGCTGCATCAGGGCAACTGGAACGGCCAGCAACTGGTGAGCGCGCAATGGATTCACGACATGACCCAGCGCCTGATTTCCACCGAGAAGCCCTTGCCCAAATTGCCATGGAAAGAGCGTTTCCTGAATTTCCTGAGGCGAATCTGGCACAGCGTCCGCTCGTGGTTCACGGGCTATAACTCGGACGACTATTTCATGGGCTACGGCTACCAGACCAAGGCCATCCAGCACCCGCGGGCGGAGTGCTTCTTTGCTGCCGGCTATGGCGGGCAACTCATCTATGTCGTGCCCGAGTTGGACTTTGTCATCGTCATCAACGGGCGGGCCGCCAATTATGGCCACGAACTCAACACGATATACTATAACTTTATCGAGCCCTTCCTTGATAACGCAGGCGCCCTGATGAAGGCCGCCCCGATCCACCTGTCCATCGAGATGCCACAGGGCAACGCCACACATCCGCTTGAGGATACCCTGTTGCGTGTCACCTATGGTCTCGAGGACAACCTGCTGGGGCTGCAGTACCTCAGGGTCAGCCGGTCGGGCAACGACCGCGTCTTCACCATGATTGACAAGCGGGGCCCCCTACGAGCCATTGCAGCCTGTGGCGAGTGGCGCATCACCACCAGCGACGAGCGGCCCATCTACAGCCTGGAGTGCCTAGAGCCGCTGTTGGGCACCCCACGCCCGTTCACCACGGCAGCGGCCTATGCCTGGCAGGGCGACACACTGGTGATGCGTGCAGACTGGCTAGACGGAGGCGACAACCGCCGCTTGAAGATTCACCCCGAGGGCACGCATGTCACCGTGATTGCCAACGAGAGTTATGACGCGCTGTTGACCGACACCATCAGGGGTGAAATCGCCGAAGTCGAATGGAAAACAGGAGCGGGTATCTAAAATGCGTGACATTACCGACATAGCAGACGTCAAGCGGCGTTTCCTGGCCCACCTGACAATGGAGAAAGGCATGAGTCGCAACACCGCCGCCGCCTATGGCGACGATGTGGACAAACTCACGCGCTATCTTGCCGATGCGGGCATCGCCGTCGAGAGCGCCTCGACCGACGACCTGGAGCGATTTATCTGCGACCTGCAGGACGTAGGCATCCAGCCACGCTCCCAGGCCCGCATCATCAGCGGGGTGAAGAGTTTCTACAAGTTCCTGCGGCTGGAGGGGCACATGGACTGCGACCCCACCGAACTGCTACTCACGCCCAAAATCGGCCGCCACTTGCCCGAGGTGCTCACCATCGCCGAGATTGATGCCATGATCGAGTGCATCGACATGTCAAAGGCAGAGGGACAACGCAACCGCGCCATCATCGAGACACTGTACGGCTGCGGCCTGCGCGTGAGCGAACTGGTGACGCTGCGCCTGTCCCAACTCTTCCTGGACGAGCGCTATGTCATCATCCAGGGCAAGGGCAACAAGCAGCGCCTGGTGCCCATCTCCCCTGTCGCTATCGACCAGATCAACCTCTACCTGGAACAGACGCGTTCCCGCCAGGTGGCACAGCGGGGATGCGAGGACATCCTGTTCCTGAACCGCCGCGGCGCGATGTTGACGCGCCAGATGATTTTCCACATCGTCAAGCAACTGTGTGAACTGGCGGGCATCAAGAAGGCCGTCAGCCCCCACACCCTGCGCCACAGTTTCGCCACCCACCTGCTCGAGGGCGGCGCCAACCTGCGCGCCATCCAGCAGATGCTGGGCCACGAGAGCATCACCACGACCGAGATCTACGTCCACATCGACCGCACCCGCCTGCGCGACGAGATCCTCAGCCACCACCCCCGCAACAATAACTAATGAAGCGTTACCGAAGAGAGAAGCAGGGCAAGTGTTTGCCATTTGGAGATTTTTCATTAAATTTGCCGCGACTACCGAAATTAAGCATCCGCACCAACAATGATGAAGAGACTGATATTACTGGCCGTGGCGGTACTGACGCTCACAGGAACCGCCCATGCATGGTCATGGTGGGACAACTATCCCCCCGATAACGAGAACGTCAGGTTGACCTCGACCAACCTTCCCATCGTCTGGATTGACGTGGACGGGGAATACATCGACACGTCTGAGCGCATCACAGCACGCATGAAGATTATCCACAACGGCGACGGCAACCTCAACTATGCCGACACGGTGGCCCACCCCGGGCAGCATGTGGACTATGAAGGGTTCATCGCGATACGTTACCGCGGCAACAGTTCCTTCACCAACAGCGACAAGAAGCCCTACTCCTTCCGCCTGCTCGACAAGCCGCTCGAGGAGGGTGGCGTGAAGAAGAAGGTGAACATCCTGGGCATGGGCAAGGACAACAACTGGGCATTGCTCGCCCCCTACTCCGACAAGAGCATGATACGCGACATGCTGGCCTTTGAGATCTCGCGGCCGTGGATGGAATACACGCCCGAGGGCCGATACTGCGAACTCTTCCTGGACGGCACCTACTATGGCGTGTATATCCTCACCGAGGTCGTGTCCAAGGGCAAGACGCGCATCAACCTGGACGACCCTGGGGAAACAGGCGACGAACTCACCGGCGGCTATATCATGGAGGTCAACCGCACCGACGGTGAGGTCACCTACACCTCCAGGTACAACCCCCTGAGCAAGAACGGCCAGCGCCTCATGAACCGGTATATCAATTGCCAGTACAAGTCTCCGGACTATGAAGACATGACCCAGGCCCAGGTCGATTACATCAACGGCCGCATCGACCAGATGGAGACTGCCTTGTGGAACTATCGCCCCACCGGAACAGCCACCTACAAGGAATACCTGGATGTGCAGAATTTCATCGACTACCAGATTGCCATGGAACTGGGGCACAATGTGGACGGCTACCGGTTGAGCGGCAAGTTCTTCAAGCGGCGCGACAGTCAAGACCCCCGCTTCAAGATGGTGGTGTGGGACATGAACCTGGCCTATGGCAACGCCGACTATTATGACGCCTGGCGAACCGACACCTGGATGTACCAGAACAATGACCTGCTGAACAGCAAGGGCGACGAGCAACTGGTCCCCTTCTGGTGGTACAAACTCAACACCGATGCCGACTATATCGCGGCTTTCAAGGCCCGCTGGGCACAGTACCGCCGCAGCAACCTGCGCCAGGACCGCATTCTCGCCACAGTGGACTCGCTGGCCAACGTCCTCACCTCGTATGGCGCCGAGAGCCGCAACAGCCGCGCCTGGCCCCGCTGGGGACAGTATGTGTGGCCCAACTACTACATTGCCGAGGACTACACCGACGAGGTGAACTACCTCAAGGAGTGGCTCGTGGAGCGCATCGCCTGGATGGACGAGCAACTGGGCTTTGACCCCAACGAGCGCCTGCGTGGCGACGTGGATGGCGACGGCAGTGTCACGATCAAGGATCTGACGGCCCTCATCGATAGGATTCTCGCCTATGATTACGACCTCACGGGCGACTGCAACCTCGACGGCAGTGTCACTGTGGCAGACGTCACTTGCCTCGTTGACTTTATCCTCTCGGGCAACTGGCAAGAGTGAAAAGCGGGCGGTCCATCCGAAAAAAGTCGTGCAACGGTTTGATTATTAAAGTTTTTTATTTACCTTTGCACGCTTCATTTAATCAATAGACGCCTCCAGCAATGCGACAAATATTTATGTTCTTGGTGATTGGGCTTGTCACGCTTGCCGCCCAAGCGCAACGGCCCGACAACTATCCGCCCGACAATACAGACGTCATCCTGTCCTCGACCAACCTTCCCATCGTGTGGATCGACGTCAAGGGCAAAACCATCGACCGGGAGGAGCGCATCACGGCCCGCATGAAGGTCATCCACAACGGCGACGGCAGCCTCAACTATGCCGACACGGTGGCCCACCCCGGGCAGCATGTGGACTATGAAGGGTTCATCGCGATACGTTACCGCGGCAACAGTTCCTTCACCAACAGCGACAAGAAGCCCTACTCCTTCCGCCTGCTCGACAAGCCGCTCGAGGAGGGTGGCGTGAAGAAGAAGGTGAACATCCTGGGCATGGGCAAGGACAACAACTGGGCATTGCTCGCCCCCTACTCCGACAAGAGCATGATACGCGACATGCTGGCCTTTGAGATCTCGCGGCCGTGGATGGAATACACGCCCGAGGGCCGATACTGCGAACTCTTCCTGGACGGCACCTACTATGGCGTGTATATCCTCACCGAGGTCGTGTCCAAGGGCAAGACGCGCATCAACCTGGACGACCCTGGGGAAACAGGCGACGAACTCACCGGCGGCTATATCATGGAGGTGGACCGCGACGACGAGGTGCACTACGTGTCTAAGCACAGTCCCCTCACCAGCACCGGCGAAGTGATTGAAGGCAAGTATATCCACATCCAGTATGACTCGCCCGACTATGAGGACATGACCCAAGCGCAGGTCTCCTACATCCAGAAGCGCATCGAGGAGATGGAGAATATCCTCGCGTCGAGTCATTACCTTGACCCCGATAACGGCTACCAGAACTTCATTGACGTCAACTCCTTCATCGACTACCAGATCGCCATGGAACTGGGGCACAACGTGGACGGCTACCGGTTGAGCGCCAAGTTCTTCAAGCAGCGCGACAGCGAGGATCCCCGCTTCAAGATGGTGGTGTGGGACATGAACCTGGCCTATGGCAACGCCGATTATTACCAGGCATGGAAGACCGACTCATGGGTCTATCAGTGCAATGACCTGCTGGTGGACGTCGATGACCCTTATCTGGTCCCCTTCTGGTGGTATCGGCTCAACAACGACCCGCAATACACCGAGCAGTTCAAGAAGCGCTGGGCCCTGTACCGCCGCACCAACCTGCGCCTGGACAATCTCATGGCCACGGTCGACTCGTTGACGACGGTTCTCACTTCCCATGACGCCGAGGCGCGCAACAGCATGGCATGGCCCCGCTGGGGACAATATGTGTGGCCCAACTACATTGTCTTGCCCAATTACGGCAACGAGATTGCCTATCTCAAGTACTGGCTCCGTAACCGCATCACATGGATGGACACCCAATTGGGCTTTGACCCGTCCCGCGTCCTGCGGGGTGACGTGAATTGTGACGACATCGTCAACATCAGTGATGTCACTATCCTCATCGACTTCATCAGTCGTCGTTCCTATCAGGAATTATTTGACACGGTTGCCGCCGATTTCAATAATGACGGTGTGATATCAATATCGGACATCACCAGCCTTATCGATTATCTGCTGCACAACATCCGATAATCGGTTTCCCACCGACAATAGCGCACTCCTGCGGAATTTTTCTCCGCAGGAGTTGTTTTATGGGGGATTATTTATTAACTTTGCAGTTTATGGAGCACCCTAAGTTTATCATCACCAGTGGAGGCCACTTGAGGCTGGGCATGGTCACGTTGCACCGCGACCTGCTCATGGCGCACGAGCAATGCCTGGGTGGCGGTTTCTATGAGTTTGACTACCCTGGCAACCGCTTGGTGCTCTCGGGCAAGTCATTTGACTACGGTCCGCCCCGCTGGTCCAGGGTCGAGACGCTACTGGTGCCCGAGGCCTACCGGGGCATGGCCATCGTGTATCGTGACGCCAGGGGTGAGGAGATAAACATAACCAACACTTTCAAGATAGCCTATTACCAGGCTTAACCCGACGGACATGGAGAAAAAAGATTATAACGGTTTTCTGCAAGAAATCAAGTCACACCTGCCAGCCGACAGGATTTATACCGACCCATTGCGCACCCTGGCCTGGGGCACCGACGCGAGTTTCTACCGCTTGACGCCCCGGGTGGTTATCCGTGCCAAGGACGAGCACGAGGTGTCGCTCATCGTCAAGGTGGCCAGCAAGCGCGGCCTGCCGTTCACGTTCCGCGCTGCCGGCACGTCGCTGTCGGGGCAAAGTGTGAGCGACAGCATCCTGATTGTGGCTGGCAACAGTGGTACAACTCGAGTGCAGTGCCGAACTTGTTCGGACAATGCCAAGACGCAGCCCACTGAAGCCGAAGGCAACAACTGGGAGGGCTACAGCATTGCCCCCGATGGCGAGAGCATCACCCTGCAGCCCGGCATCGTGGGTGCCCGGGTGAACCAGATACTGAAGCCGCTGGGCCGCGTGTTCCCGCCCGACCCCGCCAGCATCGGCGCGGCCATGGTGGGCGGCATCGTTGCCAACAATGCCTCGGGAATGAACTGCGGCACCCATGCCAACAGTGACCGCATGCTGCTGTCGGCACGCCTGGTGCTGGCCGACGGCACCGTGCTCGACACGGGCGACGAGGCGAGCCGCGAGGCCTTCAAGCGGTCTCATCCCGAGTTCATCGCCAGGATTGAAGCCCTGCGCGACCGCGTCCGCGCCAACGGTCCCCTGCGAGACCGCATCCGCAAGAAATACAGCATCAAGAACGTCACCGGGTTGAACCTGCGGCCGCTGCTTGCCCATGACGACCCCTTTGACATCATCGCCCATAGCATCGTAGGCAGCGAGGGCACGTTGGCCTTCTTGAGCCAGGTGACAATGCGCACCCTGCATGACTATCCCTGCAAGGCCTCGGCCATGCTCTACTTCTACACCATGCGCGAGAGTTGTGAGGCGGTTGTCGCCCTCAAGCAGTTGAAATCCTGCGATGCCGACATTGCCATGAGCGAGGAGAACCTCATGGTCAAGAGTGCCGAGATGCTCGACTACCTGTCGCTGGCCTCGGTGGACGACCCCGTGTACCTGCAATACAAGCAGGACGTTGATGCGGGCAAGATTGAGGGCGTCGAGCCAGGCGACTACCACAACCTGACGGCCATCCTCACCGAGACTAAGGCCATGACAACCGAGGACCTGCAGCAGCGCATCGACACGATTACCCGTTGCCTGTCGCAGTTCAAGACCTATATTCCCGTCGAGTTCACGACCGATCCGGCCGTCTTTGGCAAGTACTGGGCCATCCGTTCGGGCATTTTCCCCAGCGTGGGCGGTTCGCGTCCCGTGGGTACCTCGTGCCTGATCGAGGACGTGGCCTTTGCCGTCGAGGACCTGCCCGAGGCCACCGTCAAGTTGCAACGCCTCATTGCCGACCACGGCTATCGTGATGCCTGCATCTACGGGCACGCCTTTGAGGGCAATTATCACTTCATCATCAACCAACTCTTCAGCGACGAGAGCGAGGTGCACCGCTATGCCGCGATGATGCGCGATGTGGCTCGTCTTGTGGTCGAGGAATATGACGGCTCACTGAAGGCCGAGCACGGCACGGGCCGCAACATGGCGCCGTTTGTCGAGTATGAGTGGGGCAAGGAGGCATTTGCCGCCATGCGTGAGTTGAAGGAGATTTTTGATCCGCACTACCTGCTCAACCCCGGTGTCATCTTCAACGACGACCCGGAGTGCTTCATCAAGCACTTCAAGCCGCTGCCCAAATTGAAGATGCCTGGCCTGGAGACTCCGCTGGGGCCGGACAGTGGCAGGCACGATAGCCTGCGCGAGACGGTCGATGGCACCTTGAAGGCCAACAAGTGCATCGAGTGCGGCTTCTGTGAGGTGAACTGCCTGACCTGCGGCTTGACCATCTCGTCACGCCAGCGCATCGCCATTCAGCGCGAGATATCCCACCTGCGTGAGACAGGCAATGCCCCCGATCGTCTGGCGACACTCGTCAAGCAATATCATTACCTGGGCGACCAGACGTGTGCCGGTGACGGCCTGTGCGCCACCTCATGCCCCATGGGCATCAACGTGGGCGACATGACCCACCTCGTGCGCCACGACAATCTGCCGCAAGGCTCGATGGGCTATAAGGCGGGATACTGGGCAGCACGGCATTTTGCCGGCATCAAGAGCGGTTTGAGGCTAGTGCTCGACACCGCGCGGCTGGGGCACAACGTGTTGGGAACGTCGGTCATGAAGGGTGTGACTGGAGCCATGCACCGGGCGGGACTGCCCCTATGGACCCCTGCCATGCCAGGCAAAGCGCGCCAGCCACGTGCGGGCCATGCGGGCAATAGCGACCTCAAGGTAGTCTATTTCCCCTCATGCATCAACCAGACGATGGGTCTCTCCAAGGGCTCGCCCGTAAAGAACACTCTGGTCGATGAGATGGTGCAACTGTGCATCAAGGCAGGCTACGAAGTCATCTTCCCCGAGGGGCTGGAGCACATGTGCTGCGGCACCATCTGGGAATCAAAGGGCATGCTCGACATCGCCGACCGCAAGACCGCCGAACTCGATGAAGCCCTGTGGCAAGCCAGCGAGCACGGCAAGTACCCGGTCGTGTGTGACCAGAGCCCCTGCCTGCACCGCCTGCGCAAGTGCATCACCCGCATGCGCCTGTATGAGCCTGTGGAATTCATCTGGGAATACCTGCGCGAGCGCCTCGAGTTCACGCCCATCGACCGCCCCATAGCCCTGCACTTCACCTGCTCGACCCGCGAGATGGGCCTGGTGGACAAGATGACCAGCCTAGCCCGCCTGTGCAGCCACATCGTGTTCCTGCCCGAGGGTGTGGGATGCTGCGGCTTTGCCGGCGACCGCGGCTGGACCCATCCCGAGGTCAACCGCTGGGCGCTGAGGAAACTGCGCCGCCAACTGGAGAAAAACCGCATCGAGATGGGTTACAGCAACAGCCGCACCTGTGAGGTGGGCCTGGAAACCAACGGCGGCATCCCCTACCAGAGCATCGTCTATCTGGTCAACGAGGTCACCACCGCAAAATAAGTTTTATTTCAATTCAAAATGGAATTATGCTACAAGAAGGATTAACACATACCAGCCGGTTGACGGTCAATGAGGCTGTCACGGCCATTGCCATGGGCTCGGGCGACATGCCCGTGCTGGCCACTCCTGCGATGATGGCGCTCATGGAGAACGCTGCCATGCTCGCCGTGGCCGACCATCTGCCCGAGGGCAGCACCACCGTGGGCGGACACATCGCCTCGTCCCACCTCAAGCCATCAAAGGTGGGCGACACGGTCACGGCGACAGCCACTGTCACACGCGTCGATGGCAAGAAAATTGAGTTCAAAATTGCTGCGCATTGCGGAGACACCTTGCTAGGCGAGGGCTCCCACCTGCGTTTTATTGTAGATAAAGAAAAATTCATGTCAAGATTATGAAAAAGATTTTCACGATTGCACTATTGGCGATGACCCTGTTTTGTGTGACGGCCAACGCCCAGACCGAGGCGGCGCCCGCCCCCAAGAAGGTGTACGACGAGCAAATCAACCCGCTGGAGCAGATCGACCAGGCAATCGCCCAGGCCAGGGCCGAGGGCAAGTTCGTCATCTGCCAGGTGGGCGGCAACTGGTGCCCGTGGTGCCTGCGCTTTGCCGACTTCATCACCAGCGACAGCACCATCAATGCCGTCATCGAGCAGAATTTTGTGTATATCCACGCCAACTACCACCCCCGCAAGGCCGGCGAGGTGGGCAAGGCGCTGATGAAGCGGCTGAACAACGCGGGGCGCTTTGGCTTCCCCGTGATGGTGGTGCTCGACGGGCAGGGCAACGTCCTCCACATCCAGGATTCGGCCCTGCTCGAGGAGGGCAAGGGCTACAACAGGGAGAAGGTGCTCAATTTCTTCAAGCACTGGACTCCCGCTGCCGTGCGTGGCGAGTAAGGTATAGCACATTGCGTCATGGCTAACAAGAAAGTCTATTTTGCCGGTTCCATCCGTGGCGGGCGCGTTGATGCCGACCTGTACCGCCGCCTGATTGCCTACATCCGGCGCACCGACGTGGTGCTCACCGGGCACATCGGCAAGAGCAACCTCAACCTGACGGAGCAGGGGCGAGAGCGGGACGCGCTCACCTATGACCAGGACACGGCATGGCTGCGACAGAGCGACGTGCTCATCGGCGAGTGCACCTGCCCGTCGCTGGGCGTGGGCTACGAGTTGGCCTATGCCGAGGCCCGCGGGATCCCCTGTCACATCTTCTACGACAAGTCTAAATGCCAACTGTCGGCCATGCTCTCCGGCAACCCCTACTTCCGCATCCATCCTTACGCCACCGAGGCCGAGATCTACCCCCTGCTGGACCAAATTCTGCGCCAATAATCGGCTTTTTGGGGTGAGTCGTGTAAAAAAAACGGGGGTTGACGTCTCTTAATGATGGTAATGTGAATCGGATTAAACCCATCATGACATATGACACAACGGGAATTTGACAAACTCAACAATGCGGCGCGCAGGAGCGCAGCCAGGGCCCTGGGCTGGAAACAGCGGGATTACATCAATTGGCGAGTAGAGCAAGGCTATTTCTTTTGTTTCCTTGATTTGTATCCGCCACGGCTTGAAGTCAAGCCCTTGTATGCCGACGAACTGTGGTGGGACATCTTTGAGATGCCCGAGAACAAGTCCGAGCCCATGAGCCTGCGAGGCAATGGGGCCTTTTCGCTCGATGGGGCCAGGCTCAATGACTATGATGATTGTGACATTGATGCCGATGACTCCAGCCCCGAACTGCTGGAATCTTACTGGAACGACACACTTGCCAGAGCCACCCGTGACATGGAGCAATTCATCGCTGAGCATCCCGATGCCGAAGCCTACATACCCGAGATTGAGGTGGACGAGACCCGTGATTGCACCCGTGCCATGGTGCGGCTGATGGCGCTGATCCACAACGGCCGCGAGGATGAAGCCGTAGAATTCATCAAGCGGGTGAAGAAAAAGGGCGGCGGGTGCATGTATCACAGTGGTTTTCTAGTCGATAGAGACGGATTTGACTACATCCTCGACTGGTGCAGGAAGAGAAAAATGCTGGGCAGGCTGGAAAGACTCAACCCGTTCAAGAAAAATGAAATAAAAAATCAGTAATAATAGTTGCGGACTGGACTAATATTTATATATTTGCCTTGCCCCAGCCTATGACCTGACATGGTGCACCGGGAGGCCACAACGGTGAACACGCCACATCGGTAAACGGGACAGGGAACCCCGCACAATTGCCGATAGGGTATCGGCCGGTGGTCACATCTAAACATACCAGCGCAGCGATGCCAAGACCTTTACCGGGAGATTAAAAACGCATGCGTCACTGGTGGGCTGCCGCGCCACGAGATCAAGGAACGATGATGACAACAAAAATAGGATTATGACAAAACGAGCCAGAAATATCTCAATCAGTATCATCGTCATCATGATCATGGTGATGATGATGGCGGCTGCCACGCGTGATGCGGGATACAAAAATGACGGGAAGACCGTTACCTATCATTATTGGAACGAAGGCAGCGGCCATGGCTCCTGGAAGATGGATGCCGACCCCAGGACGTTTCAAGACCTGGGTGATGAATATGCCCACGATGGCAGGCATGCCTTCCTCGAGGGCAAGGTCATCGAGGGGGCCGATGGTGCCACGTTCCGCTACCTGGGCAAGTGGTATGCCGTGGATGCCAAGCACGTGTTCCACCTCGACACCATCATGCCAACCGCCGACCCCAGGACGTTCAAGGTGCACACCCATAGCCTCACCGAGGACGCCAAGGACTACTACTGGGACGGTCGGCCCATCCAGGTAGCCGACAAGGCATCGTTTGTCATCATGGGCGACAATGACGGATGGGACACCAAGTGGGCCAAGGACAAGAAGAATGCCTATTTCATGGGCTTTGCATCGGTTCCGCTGGCCGACTATGAGACTTTCAAGCCCATCAACAGCATCCGATACGGTTCGGGGTCCTATGCAGCCGATAAGCACCAGGTGTATTTCCAGGGCCACGTCGTTGAGGGCGCCGACCCCGCGACATTCCGCGAGGTGGATTTTTACATTGGCCAAGACAAATATCGCGCCTATCATGAATGGCACCCGAGCCAAGTCAAGGACTATAGCAAACTGAAGCAGGTCGGTGACATGTTTACTGATGGTAAGCACCTGTACAATGGCGACTTGCAGACCTTTAATGACGCCGACATCAACACGTTCCACCACGTGGGCGGCAACTGGTATGCCGACAAACGGCATGTCTGGTGGCAGGAAACGCTGGTGCCAGGTGCCGATGTACGGTCGTTTGAGCCGATATACAGCAGTTCCTTCACCACAGGCAGGAAAGAGCAAGTATCCGGCTGCGACTTCAACTACGGCAAGGATGCGCGGCATGTTTTCTACCGCGATTCCATCATCAGTGGTGCCGATCCTGCCACATTCGAGAAAATCGACTTTGCCGTCCCGGGCGTGTCCTGGACAGTGTTTGACAAGAACCGCATCTACGAGGGCGAGAACACCGAAGCCCTCCAGAAGTACCTCAACAAGACTTACAAGAACTAACGAATAAAACGGCATGACAATGAAAAAGTCCAAAACCATATTGACAGTGCTGGGATTGCTCATCCTTATCGTGCTAGACCTGCTACTCTGGATCAACGCCTACATTGATGGCAAGTACCTGATCGAGCCGTGGCAGAATAGTCAGATCGATGAAACTTATTACATGCGCATCGATTCCCTGTCGATAGCCATGTTTGTCAACCTCGGCATCATCATCGTGCTATTCATCATGATGATTTACAGAAAGTTAAGAGAAAAATCAAATAATAAACAGTAATCACATGCTACAGCGAGGAATGATACACAACGCGACACAACTGATGGACCTGATACAGCAGATCGGGTTCCTGCCGCTGCTCTATAGCGGCATCGGCGGCTACTCGGCCGAGGATGTTGTGGACGACGATTGCCGCTATGTCGTGCTGGACGACGGCGGCTGGGACTGGCCCATGTGGAAGTGGAAGGGCCCGATTGTGACCGAGGGCGGTTGCGTGTACGGCAAGTTCTTCAACAAGAAGGCCGGTTACGTGAGCATGGACTGGTGGCCCGACCTGATGAACTACCGCCGCCACGCCTACCCTGCCCCGGCCGAGGGCTCCATCGAGGAGGCCATCGTGCTGACCCTGCGCGAGCATGGCAGCCTCATCACGCGCGAGTTGCGGTCGGCCTGCGGCTTCACGGGAACGAAGATGCGCAGTCGCTTTGACGGCTACGTGACGCGCCTGCAGATGGCGTGCCGCATCGTCACCCAGGACTTTGTCTATCCCCGCGACAAGCACGGGCACGAGTACGGCTGGGGCTGGTCACTGCTGACGACGCCCGAGGACCTGCTGGGCAAGGAGGCTTGTGCCTGCGGCCGCACGCCCGAGCAGTCGCTGGAGCGCATCATGGACCACATGAAGCGCATCCTGCCACAAGCCACCGAGAGGCAAATCATCAAAATCATCCAATAATATAACATCACCCCTGATTATGATAAAAAGAATCATCATCATCATGGCCTTGACGCTGTGCTCGATAGCCGGCATGCAGGCCCAGAAGATCAGTCACATCGAGACGACCCGCTCGTGGCACTACGTGTATGACGAGAACGGCAAGAAGGTGCACACCTTCAGCACCACCCAGGGTAAAGTCGTGGCCTATAGCGAGAATTTCTACATCGTCCAGCACGGCAGTTGGTACTACACCTACACCGCCCGGGGCAAGAGGCTGCACACGTTTGCGGTGAGCACAGTGGGCGATGTCCTCCATGCCATCGGCGACAACTTCACCAGCAAGAAGGGCGGTTGGGTTTACACCTGGGACAAGAATGGCAAGAAAATCAGGACACAAGCCGCTAACCATTAATCAGTTGTACACACTCATCCATGTTTAGGTTCATCCACACCAGCGACTGGCACCTGGGCCAGAATTTCTATGGCTATGACCGCAGCGAGGAGCAACGGGACTTCCTGCGTCAGTTGGCCGACATCGTGCGCGAGCAAGAGCCCGACGCCTTGCTCGTCAGCGGTGACATTTTCCACACGGCAGCGCCGTCGAGCGCCGCCGTCAGCCTCTATGTCAATGCCATGATCGACATTCATGAGGCATGCCCCGGGATGTCGATCATCGTCATTGCCGGTAACCATGACAGCGCGGCACGCCTCGAGAGCGACAGCCGCTTGTGGAAGTATGCCCGCGTGAACGTCCTGGGCGGCATCGCCCGTGACGCCGATGGGCATGCCGACGTCGGCCGCCACCTCATCAAGGTGGGCGACAAGGGCATTGTGGCCGCTGTCCCGTTTGCCTATCCCGCCAGTTTCCCTCCCCTCAAGGGACACGACACCCATCGAGACCAGCGCATGCCTGAATTTTTCCAGGCCCTGCTCGACCAGGCCCAGGCCATCAACCACGACAACCTGCCCGTGGTGCTCATGGCCCACCTGGCCGTTAGTCACAGCGACATCACCGGCCATGATCCCAACCTGATGATGGAATATGTCGAGATAGGCACGCTGGGCGAGGGTTACGACTATGCCGCACTGGGGCACATCCACCGCCCCCAGCGGCTGGACGAGCACACATTCTATTGCGGCACGCCAGTCCCCGTCAGTTTTGACGAGCAATGTGAGCATGCGGTCAGCATTGTCGAGATTGATGCCCACGAGGCCCTGCCCCGCCTCGAGACCAAGGCCATCAAGAACCTGAAACCCCTGCACACCCTGCCTGCCAGTGAACCCATTGAATTTGACCAAGCACTCACCCTGCTAGAAAACCAGCCCCAAGGCGAGAACGCCTACATACGCCTCAATGTACTCGCCGACATGGGACTACCGCTTGACGCCAACGAACGGGCTGCACAATTGGCATCACAGCAGTCATGCTACTTCTGCGAGATCAAGAAGACCCGCCTGGACACAGCGACACGCCAGACGCGCCAGATGACTGTGGAGGAACTGAGCAAGGCCAGCCCGCTGGAAGTCGCCAACCGCCATTACACCGAAGTGCTGCACCGCGAGATGACCGCCGAGGAGAAAGAGATGTTTAACGAGGTTTACCGCCTTGTCATGGAGGATAAAAGCAAATGAAACTCAAGAAACTCACCATCGATAACATCGCGTCGATCGAACACGCCGTGATTGACTTTGACGCCGCACCGCTGGCCAACGAACGCCTGTTCCTCATCACCGGAGAGACTGGATCGGGCAAGTCAACCATCATCGACTGCCTGTGTCTCGCACTGTTCAACAACACCCCCAGGCTGTCGTCGGTGGTCAATGCCAAGGATAACGGCTACCAGAACACTGTGGTAGAAGGCACAACCGACGAAATCGGCATCAACGACCCCCGGCAACTCATGCGCCGCGGCAGCGGTGAGGCCGACATTGTGCTCACCTTTGACGACAACCAGGGCGTCCCCTACACCATCACCTGGCACCTGCAGCGCGCCCGCAAGAAGCCTAACGGCAGGTTGCAGAGTGTGGGCCGCACATTGAGCACCGATGATGGTGTTGAACCTGCCACATTCCTGAGGAAACAGGACGAGATAGACGAGCGCATCTCGGAGTTGCTGGGGCTGGATATGGACCAGTTCCTGCGCACTGTCGTGCTGGCTCAGGGCAAGTTTGCCGAGTTTATCAACTCCAAGGACAATGACAAGGCCGACCTGCTCGAGAAAATGACGGGAACGAGCATCTACTCGGACATCAGCAAGAAGATCAATGACGTCTGCAAGCAGAAGAAGGCCGATCGCGACCTGCTGAAGAGCGAACTCGACAACTACACCCTGCTGAATGACGAACAAAAGGCTGCCATCAACGGCGAAATCGCCGAACTGCAGCAACAGCAGGAGCAGGCCCGACGCACTAACGACCTGGCAAAGGCCATGATCGATTGGATAACGCGTAAGAGCCAGAATGAGCAGAACTTGGCCAGCGCCCGGAGTCTGTTGCAGGAAAAGCAGGAAATCATCCACACCGACGTCCACCTGGCCGAACAGGCGCTGGTCAAGGACTGGAACGACACCGTGGAGCCCCGGCTCAAACTCAAGGAGAGGGACGCGCACCTCGTCAAGGCCAAGAACCTCGAGAGCCAGCGGGAGAGCATGCAGCAACGTTTTGACGGCCTGTGTGCCGCCTTGCGGGCCACCGAGGACGACCTGAAAGTGAAACAGCAATCGCTCAGGGACATCACAGCCACCCTCAGCGCCGAGGAGCCCAACAGGGCAATGTATGAGGCCATCAAGCAGATCAAGAGCAACATGAAACACCTGGCCGAGGAACAGGGCAACGTGACCGATTTCACCCGCCGGCTCGAGGACGAGCAACGACGGCTGCCTGCCGTCATGACCAAGGTGGAAGAGGCCCTCAAGACGCGCAACGAGCGTGATGAGGCAGTCAAGCGGCTGCAGCAGCAACTTGAGGCCCTGCATGTGGCCGAAGCACGGCAACAGAAGGACCGCCTTGTCAACCTCAAGCAGAGCCTCCTGTCGCTCAAGGGCATGAATGAAGCGGTCGCTCAGGCCGAAGAGGCCCTAGCAGAACTCAAGGGTCAACAGGCCGGCCAGCAACAAGCGCTGGACGCCGAGCACGCTACCATCGGGGCTCATCGCAAACACTGGGAGGAAGCCCGCACCGACGTTGAGCAGCAAAAGAACTGGAACGAACTGCTGGCACAGGCCCACAAAACCCTTCATGAGGGTGACACCTGTCCCGTGTGCGGCAACGTCATCGGCCAACTGTTGCCACAGGGCAACAGCAGGCTGGATCAACTGCAAGAGAAATTGAAGCAGGCCGAGGAGAACCTGCGCCAAGCCGAAGCACGCATCAAGGCCGCCACCGGCCTGATCGCCGACTATGGCAAGCAGATCGATCGAGCCAGCAAAATAGTCGAGGAAAAAGCCAGCCTGCGGGACAAGCATTGGCAACAGACCTGCCAATTACTGGCGACATGCGGCAAAACCGCCAGTGAAGTAACTGACAACAACGCTGCCGACAGCCTGATTGCCGATATTGATGATGAAATGAACCGCCTCAACGGCATCCTCAATCAAGCGGATGAATTGGGCGGGAAAATCAACGATGCGCAGCAACTGTTCAATCGGGCATCATCGGCCCACAACGAGGCCACTATCGAACTCAACCAGGTCAACGACAGTATCACCCACCAGCAGGCCGTCATCAAGAACAGCCGCGATAAAGTCAACAGCCTAACCGATGAACTGAACGTCCTGTTTGTCATGCGGGACTGGCAACAGCAGGCCGCCGCCGATTCCCGCTTCATCGACAAGATGGAGGCCGCAGCCAGTGCCTATCAGCGCAACGTCACCTCAAGTCAGCAACTGGAGCAGACCATCAAACTGATGAATGCCTCCCTACCCGCCATGCGTGAAGCACGGGGCAACATCGCGGGGCTCAAGGACAGCGGCCTCACCACCAGCGATATTCCCGAGAATCTGGATAAGCGCTGGCGACACTTCGAGAACGATTATCTGGATTGGGAATCCCAACTGCGCAACGAGCAAGGCAACGCCAGGCAGGCAGCACAAGCACTAGAGGATTACCTGAGCCAAAACCCCGGTATCACCGTGCAACGGCTGGCCAACCTCAACGACATCGATCCAAAGGAAATCGGGGACATCAAGGCCAAGCACGATAGCCTAGGCACCGCCATCAGCACACTGCAGGGCCAAATCACCGAACTGACCCGCCAGAGGGACACCATCGCAGCCGCCAGGCCCGAGGGTGACGAGGACGATCCTCAACAACTTGCCACAGTGCAACAAGAAAGCGGTGAACGGATGACAAAACTGGGCAATGAAATCGCCCAGCGCATGGCCATCCTCAAGGCCGATGAAGACAGCACACGCCGCATGGGCAAGACTCGACAACTGCTGGAAAAGGCCGAGGAGACCTACATGCGATGGGCTGAACTTGACAAACAACTGGGCAGCGCCGACGGGAAGACCTTCCGCAAGATCGCACAGAGTTACATCCTGGGGGATCTGCTGGCACGGGCCAATGGCTACCTGGAGCATTTCAACAACCGCTATGAACTGATTGCCAATCCCGGCAAACTGTCCATCCTCGTGAGGGACCTGCAACACGGAGACCTCAGTTCGGTGGGCACACTGTCTGGCGGAGAGAGTTTCATGGTGTCACTCGCCCTGGCGTTGGCCTTGTCGAGCATGTCAGGGAAGGTATTCAGCATGGACACACTGTTTATCGACGAGGGATTCGGCTCGTTGAGTCCAAACTATCTGGATAACGTCATGGAAACCCTCAACCGCCTGTACGAGATGGGCGGCAGGCGCGTGGGCATTATCAGCCACGTGGAGATGCTCAAGGAACGCGTTGCGACCCAGATTCAAGTGCAACGCGACCCGTCGAACAACACCGTGAGCCGCGTCAACATTGTCACACTCTAGAACCGATATTTGTAGCAAGAGCCCCATGCGCGATTTCACATGGGGCTCTTGTGATAAAAAGAGGTACTACATTGAGCGCTACAACTCATTCAGGGTGTGAATCATGCCGCTGTAGGAAATGGCGTCACGGCCGCGCGGATCCACATCGATGGTTGTCTTGCCGTTCATGAACACCTCGACATGGAACCGGTAATGGTCGTCCCCATTATCGACACGGAACGTCACGCGGGCACGGTCGGCCTTGGGGTATTCCACCTTGTAATCGAGCATCGGGCTAGTGAAGTTGAGTGCCTTGTAACCGCTTGCCCCATAACCCACATTCTGGCCCGAGCCGACATAGGGCAGGTAACACGTCACCGAGCCATCGCGCACAATCATCTTCTGCCCCAGGCTGACGCTCATCGTGGGGGCCGACAAGGGGCGCATCGAACCCACCATCACATAGTACTGCCCAGATTCCAGCAGTTGCTTGATGGCCTCGGCACGCTGGGGATCGACAACCTTATTACTAGAGCCACATGCAGCAAGAATCAGCATCAATAATAATGATGAAATCAGTAGTTTTTTTTCCATATCTCTAGAGTTTTTTCGATTGAACTGATAATCGGGTTAAAGGAGTTAAGTGAACTCATTCATTATTGATGACTCGAGCCAATACTTAAAGTTTAATCAAAACACGAAAAAAAACTATGCCCTCAAACATCCAGGCCCGTCATTTCGCCGTCAAACGAGATGGCATCGTGGTCGCGCGCGATGACGTCGATCACAGCCTTGCCGTTGGTGAACAGGTCGATGCGGTAGTGATAGGCATCCTCTTCGTTTGTCACGTCAAACTCGATTACATATCGGTTGCTCGTGCTCCGGCTCACCACATAGTTCTTGATTTTGCCCTTGAAGTTAAGCCCCTTGCCGCCACCCATGGGCAGACGATAGGCCTCGCCGACATAGGGCAGATAACTGTCCACATCGTCGCCACTGACCTTCAACTCATAGGTTGAACTCACGTGGCGAGGCATGCCACCCAGCGGTTTCATCCAGTCAACCGCAATGGTGAACTGGCGGTTATCCACCGCATTCTGGACTTGGCGGACCACAAGGGCCTGCTGCTCGGCCTTGGTCAAGCCGTTACTTGTGCCACATGACAGGAGTGTCATGCCCATGAGCAGCGCTGCAAACAATGAATAAACCCTGTTCATCCTAATATCTTGATTTCAACTGGTTATACTTATTATCATTAACGGATGACGGCCACCTTGGTCACGACGGCGTTACCGCCGCCATTGGCTTGTGAGCACAGCACGAGATAGACGCCTGTCTTTACAGGTTCACCGCTCTGGGTACAGCAGTCCCATGTCGCCATGCCGCCGGTTGACTTGAGTTGACGGATGACATTACCGCTGGCATCGGCAATTTTGACCAACGAGTTATCCATCAGTCCCACGATTGTCACATCCCCGCCATAGTCCGGCCGAACGGGATTGGGATAAGCATAAACTTCGCTATAGTTGTTCTCGGCCGGGGCGCTGTCGCTGAAGTACTCATACACGCCAGCCGGTGTGGTCAGATATACGGAATTGTTATTGGGGTTGCAGCACACGCGGTAAACGGTATTGGAGGCCAAGGGGCTATTGCTGGTGTTAAACTTCCTGATGACCTCGGTGCCGTCGGCACTGACGAGGAAGATACCCGATGACTGGGTAGCGATCCACTTGCGGTTGGCCCCATCCACGGCGATGTCGTTGACCTGGATACCATCCATAAGGCGATCGGCCATGCCGGTGCCATCGTTACGGGGAACCTTAGGCCGCACCACGCTGAAGGCGCTGCCCGAGAATGCCGATGCGGGATTGAAGACGCAGACGCCCTCGGTAGTGCCCATCCACACGAGTCCGGTGAGGTCCTCGGTCAAGCACAGCGTGTAGGTCCAAGAAACAATCTGGCCATCCTGGTCGGCAAACTGCGAGAAGGAGACCTGGTTGGGGCGGCCTGAAACTTCCCCGGCGCTGTTCCACATGAAAACGGGCATCTGGTAATCACCGTCGGTGAAGATCTTGATGTCATGATTGCCGTTCTTGGTTGAAATGAAACTCTCGCGCTGGGTGTGGCCGGTATTCAATCCATCAATGTTGGGCAGGATCCAATCGGCAGCCGTGACATTATCCTGTTTCAATTTTGCTGCAGGAAGCACCATCACGGGATGCTCAGGGTTCTCAAAGGACTGGATTACCCACAGGTTGCCGTTACGGTCGATGCTGGTGATTGGGTGGATGGCCCATTTCTCGGCCATGGGGCTGTTGTCAAGACCATAAATCTGGACAATCTTGTTGTCGGTGACCTTGAACAATCCTTCCCTCCAGGTGCTCAACAGATAGGTATCGGGATCGCCAGGCATGAATTCGATGTGGAACGAACCGTCAACCGGAGCCCCCTCGGGGGTGACATCGGTCCACTGCATTCCGTCATAGGTATTGATGGCGGTAGGGAAACAGGTCCTGAAGAAATGATTGTTGGCGGTAGTGGAGACATAGAGCAAGTCCTTGTCCTTGTTGTAGGCCATCCAGAACGGCGTGCCAAACGACAAGCAATTGGGCAGGTAATAACTGCTGTTGCCAAACTCATGCAGTCCCTTGGGACCTACTGCCCAGACCGTGCCGCCGCCATCAGGATGACTGCTGCACACTTCACCGTCGGTATCGACGGTGCGCACAATCGTTTTGCCGTGTTCATCGGTAACGATATACTGGTTGTTGGATGGCAGGTTAATCAAGTAACCGCCTTGAGTTTTCTGCACATCAGATGCCTTCTTATTGATCACTTCCTCTTGAACGAACTTCATGGTTCCATCGTCCCTTACCGTGATGGTCACATGGGTAACTCTACTCGTCAGGCAGTAGAATTCATTATCACTGATTGGACGGAAGCGGCAATTTGCCTTCATCGACGCGGTGGAGAATGACGACAACTGCTCGTGATATTCATCGGCATCGCCATAGTAGAATTTATCCTTAGTGGTGAGTATCAGCAGTTCGCCCACCTGCGCCACCGACGCGATGGATTCACCATACAGATGAGACTCCTTGACGATAAACCTGTTGTCGTCAATCACCACATAGCCAAAGTCGGTGGCAAGATATATCTCGTCGTCGGCAAATGACACGTCGTTAATCGTCTTGCTGGTCGTCAACACCGCGTCCTTGATCTCGGACATGTTCACAACAGATCCGTCGGGCTTGATGATGTCTATATTGGTGTTGGAATAGATGACCACCAGGTAATTCTTATCACTGTTAAAGTAAATGCCCGAAATGCCCATGTCGCTCAATTGATTGACCTTGCTCAGGGCCTCATTCTCCTGGGTTTCTTTATCCAAGCGGAAGAGGTCGGTTCCCGACAGATAATAAACCCAATCGGGGGCATCGGCAACAGTAAGGGCCTTATTGCCTACAAAAGACGTGTGGATGCGCCAATCTCCCACCGCATTCTGAGCCATGGCACACAACGGCAGGAAAACAGCCAACAGCAATAATATCTTCTTCATTGTCATTGGGAATCACAATTAAAAACTTATCGTATTAAATAAACGTAACTACCGCCATTAAATTGTGTGCCATCCATGTTAGTTTTGGGCCAAGGCTAGTTCGTCGCCCAGTCGAGCCATGGCGCTTGACTCTAGTACTTCAACCGGACTTCCACTGGCTGTGACGAAGCGGCATCAAAGTCAAACATTGCCCACGCGCTTGTCAATTGGCTCTCGTACCGGATACGGTACTTGATCGGTTTCAAGCACTTGACCACCACATGCCCGGAGACTGGAACGCCCGGGGTCCCACGGCGTTTCACGCCCTTCTTCTCAAGTATTGTGCACTCGCTGCCCCTCATGGTGAAGACCAGATTCACAGTTTCCTCGGGCAACAGCATGATGCCAGTGCGGGAAATGGCGACTCGTCCGTTACCCATAGCCTGCATGGTCAACACATCATCCGTTGCACCATCATCAGGCACCGTGCCCAACTGTACAATGTGGGTGCTGGGGGTGCCCTTCTCGGTGCGGCCCATGAGCAGCGCGATCAGGGCCATCGCCACGACAAAGGCAAGCGTGTAAAATTCCACTGAGGTAAAGTCCATGAGGTTGAGACGATTCTTATAGACGAGACAAGAGGGCATGAAACGACATACCCTCTTGCCAATATCAATTGTTCAACATCAGATTCACGATTACTTGAGGATGAGAACTGTCGCCCTGGGCGTGCCCACCACTACGGGCTGATGCCCCTGCGACACATATATATTATAGAGGCCCATGGGAACCCGGTCGCCATTGGCGCCGCAGCCATCCCACAGAGCACGGCCCATCACCGGACCCATTTGGGCCACAGTCTGTCCATTGCCATCGGTCACAATCACATAGGTATCCTCCATCAGATTGTCAATCTTGATCATTCCCGTATAATCGGGCTCAACGGGATTGGGATAGACATACATGTTGTCAAAGTTGAGAGCAGCAGTAGTCCCGTTAGCAACATACTCGGCCAAGCCGTTGTCACTATAGATGTAAACACGATCGTGAACCGTGTCACACTCCACGCTGTAAACCATATTGCTGGGCACATCGCTGTTATAGGTGGTAAAGTGCTTGAACACTTCGGTGCCATCGGGCGAAACAAAATACACACCGTTATTGGTCGCCAGCCACTTGTTGTTGTCGCGGTCCACACCGATGTCAAAGACGGTATAGCCGTCACACAACAGGCCCTTGTCGGAATTGTCTTCACTCTTGGTCACAATCGGGCGGACGGCCTTGGGATGCTCGTCAAAGACGCACACGGGATCGAACACGAACAAGCCCAGGGTGTGTCCTGCCCAGATGAGGCCATCCTTGTCCTCCTCCAGGTGGGCGAGATAGGACCAATCAACGTGTTTGTTATCCTGATCGCTGAACTTTGCAATGCTCACAAACTTGTAATTATCTACCGTAGGATCCTCGTTGTCATTATCCCAACACAGGAAGGAGCCCCTTAGTTTCGTGCTCTGGAAATCACAATCCGAATAAATCTTGGCATTATTCTTCTTGGCGACCAGGAAACGGGAACGCTGCATCGTCTTGGTATTGAGATTGAGCAGTCCGCTGGGTTGGAACCAGTCAGCCTTAGTCACCGAGTTTTTTGCAACTTTATCTTTTGGGAGCACGGCAACAGGGCAAGCGGCATTTCCAAAGGAACTAGCAACCCACAGGTTACCGTAGTTATCAAATGCCGGATGGGCCTTATAGGTTCCCACCAGGGAATTGGAACTGGTATAATTAGTCTTGACTTTTTTATCCTTGACTTTATAGAGGCCGTTCATCCAACTTGCACGCATGTATGACGTCGGATCCAGCGGATTGAATACAAATTCCCATCCTCCTCCCGGGACAGAATAGGCTGTGGCATCTTCCCATTGCTTGCCATCATAGGTATTGACTATGCTTGACACCTTGGTATAATCGGTAACCGTGATCTGGTTAGGCGCACTGACGCCCACAAACAGTTTGTCCATCTCGGCATTGTACTTCAGCCAATAGGGCTCATCGGTCGTCATCGCATTCAAGGCATAGACGGTAGCATTGTCTTTAATGTGAAGGCCATCCTTGTCACTAATCCAGACAGTTCCGTCTCCAGCGGGATCACAAGAGGCAAAGCCCTTGGACGTTAATGAAACCTTGGTTGCGGTACCGCCAGTTGGATCGATGGTGTAATAGTAAGATTTACCTGCAAAATTTGCGATGTAGCCCGACGAGGTCTTCTGCACATTGGACGGCGGAGTGTTAACCAGCGTTTTGACAGTGGGCGTCCCCGCGTTAAAATCAAAACGATACAAAGCACTGGTGCCCAGCACAAAAGCCGAGCGGTCGCTTATCGGAAAAATCCGGCCTCCAGTAAACGTACCGGCATACTTGGGGAATTGACGCACCGGCTCATCGGTTCCCACTGGGCCGTAATAACAGTTGCCATTGGACAATATCAATTGCATGTCACCGATGACCGCGACAGAGTTGATCGTGATCTTTTGTCCCAAAACCTTATCCTCAATCACGGCCAGCGTCGATTCATCTATCGTGACATAACCATAGCCAATGGCGACATAGGCCAGGCCATTGGCAAAAGTGATGTCATTGATGTCTTTACCCGTATAATCGGTAAGCACACCCTTGGTAACGGTGTAGTTAAACACACGGGCAACCGCGCTCTTGATACCACTAACGTTTCTCACGACTCCCTGCTCATCAATAACATCAATGTTTGAATTGACGTAGGCGACAAAGAGCAGTTTGTTCTCATGGTCATAATAGATCTGCTTCACCTTGTTATCGGACAATACATTTTGGTTATTGAGCGCCAGGGTAGCATGTGTGGCCTTGTCAAACTGGTATAGTGCATTGCCATTTACATAGTAAACCTTATTGCCGGTATCATAGATATTCTGGATCTTGGAATCCATGTAATAGTTATGAAGTTTCCAAGTTCCGGCACTGGATACAGCATATACCAGTGTCAGCAACAGCACAAGTAGTAACTTATCTTTTTTCATACTCCATGATTCTTATTTATCATTTTCCAACAAACAATCTAGTTATCAGCGCTTTGCGCCACATCGCACTCTTGCAGATAACTAAATCAAATGTCAAAGATATAAAATAAAACGGAAATAGTGACCTTTTGTTGCCTTTTCTTCTTAATTAACAATAAAATCAACCGACCTGCAATTGTACCACGACAAGAGGGCACACATCGATGGTGCGCCCTCTTGATTAAATACCTTGTAACTTAAATTAGTCCTTACTTAATTACCATGACTGTTGCGCGAGGTTCGCCGGTAGTTGCTGGCTGGCCACCCTGGGCGGCATAAATCTTATAGGTACCGGTCGGAACCCTCCCGCCACTGGCATTGCTTGCATCCCAGAATGCGCACCCGGTCACGGGACCCATCTGAGCGACAACGTTGCCGTCGTGATCGGTGATGGTCACATAGGAGTTGTCCATCAGATTAGCAATCTTGATCATGCCGGTGAAATCAGGCTCTACAGGATTGGGGAAGGCGTAAACGTTGTCAAAACTGAGCGCTGCCGACTCACCATTCTCGACATACTCGGCAAAACCGTTATCGGTGAAAATGTAAACACGATTGTTGACCGTATCACATTCCACACTGTAGATGACATTGCTGGGAATATCGCTGTTGTAGGTAGTGAAGTGGTTATAGAGTTCGCTACCATCAGGCGACACGAAGTACAAACCGTTGTTGGAAGCCACCCACTTGTTGTTATCGCGGTCAACACCGACGTCATAGACAGAGTAACCTTCACAGAGGACACCCTTCTCATCGTTTGAAGCAGCGCTTGTCACATTGGGACGGAAGGCCCTGGGATGATCCTCAAATGCAGTCTCGGGATCAAAGACGAACAAGCCCGATGTGTGACCCACCCAGACAAGACCTTCGTTGTCCTCCTCCATGTGCCAGAGGTAGGTCCAATCCACCTTCTGGTTATTCTGATCGGTGAAGTGGGAAATATTTGACATCTTGTAATTATCCACGGTGGGGTCTTCATTCTCATTGTCCCAGCAGATGATTCGTCCCATTACCTGAGTGCTCAGGTAATCGCAGTCACTGTAAATCTTGGCATTGTTTTTCCTGGAAATGACAAAACGTGAACGCTGCATCGTGCCGGTGTTCAATGAGAGGAAACCAGTCGGCTGGAACCAATCGGCCTTGGTCACTGTATTGAGAGCGACCTTGTCCTTAGGAAGGACAGCAACCGGGCAAGCAGCATTTCCGAATGAACTAACCACCCACATGTTTCCGTATTTGTCAAAGGCGGGATGTGCCTTATAAGTTCCCACCAGTGAGTTGGAACTATTATAGATAGTCCTTACCGACTTGTTGTAAACCTTATAAACGCCACTGGTCCAAGTTGCCCTAACATATACAGTGGGATCAAGCGGATTGAAGACGAACTCCCATCCAGCACCAAGAAGAGAATATGCTGAAGCATTCTCCCATTTTGAGCCATCGTAAGTATTAACTATACTAGACACTTTATTAGCAGCAACAACGGTATTCTGATTGGGAGCCGAAACACCGACAAAGAGTTTGTCCCAGGCTGCGCTATACTTGAGCCAATAGGGAGCATCGGTGGTCATTGCGTTAATCTTGTAATATTGAGTGCTACCTTGAACGTGGAGGCCATTGGCATCACTGAGCCAAACAGTGCCATCGGACAACGGATGACAGGATGCGAAGCCCACGGCCGAGGAGGCCTTGGTCGCAGTTTTGCCAGTAGGATCAAACGTATAGTAGAAAGACTTGCCGGCAAAATTGGCCAAGAAGCCCGTCGGTGTCTTCTGGATGCTGGTTGCTTGAGCCGATACGAGTGTTGTTACCGTTGGGGTTGTAGTGGAGAAATCGAAGTGATATAATGCCGAAGCGCCAACTACAAATGCCGAATTCTCATCAATTGGATAAAGTCGGCCTCCAGTAAAAGTGCCGGCATACTTGGGAAATGCGTGAGTGGGATCCTCCTCGTCGGCGGGGCCATAGTACACATTACCGTTAGACAGAACCAGCAACTTGCTTCCAATCACCGCAACAGAGTTAATGGATATCTTCTGACCTAAAATATGGCTACGCACGATTTGTAACGTGGACTCATCAATGATAACGTAGCCAAATCCAATGGCGACATAAGCCATTCCATTGGCAAACGTGATGTCGCTGATTTCCTTGCTGGCATAGTCACTGAGTTCATCGCCCTCTAACACAAAGTTATAGGCTCTGAGAATCGCATCCTTAATGCCGCTGATGTTCCTCACATTACCCTGCGCATCGATTACGTCGATGTTTGAATTGGAATAGGTGACAAACAACAACTCGTTGTCATAGTCATAGTAAATCTGAGAGATGTGATTATCAGACAAGATGTTCTGATTATTCAAGGCGACCGTTTCTTGAGTCGCTTTGTCAAATCGGAACAAGCATTTACTATTCAAGTAATAAACCTTATCACCCGTGTCAAATACATTCTGGATATTGGCGGTCACATAGGAATTGTGAATCTTCCATGTACCTGCGTTAGCAGTCACAACGGCCATAACCAAAAGCATCACAAAAAGAAGATGTTTTTTTAACATATCTAGTAAATTTAATATTATTATCAAAATTGATAACGCAATGATAATCAGCAGCATATACGGACATCCACACTAATGCCACCGAATCAAACTCCAAAATTATAAAATTATAACGAAACAACGACTCTTTTACGCCAGATAAGATAAGAAAAACTTTCTTAAAAATTGCAAATTCCCGAAAAAGGTGAGGCACGACCCGCCTCCATGGACGACCCGTGCCTCTCGATTGATTCATTTACTGGTGATTACCTGCTTATTGCTGTGCTGCTGCAGCGGTAGCGGCCTCCACCCATTTCTTTACCTCGTCAACGACAGGAACCTTAAACCCGAGTTTGTACTTCTTGTTGATGTCGAGCAGATCCTGGAAAAGTTTTCCTGGCTTCTCCAGCGCGCCCAAGGCGGCAACGGTCAGGAAGCCAGCCTTCTGTATGGGTGCCACCCATTCCTCGGGAATGCCCAGTGCAGTGAAGGCCTCAACCTTGTCACGGGCAGGCACCTTCTCGGGGCGCATCTGCGGGAACAGCAGCACATCCTGGATATAACTGTTTCCCGTCATGAGCATCACCAGGCGGTCAATACCGATTCCGATGCCGCTCGTGGGAGGCATGCCATATTGCAGAGCACGCAGGAAGTCCTGATCGATAATCATTGCCTCATCATCGCCCTTGTCGGCAAGGCGCATCTGCTCCTTGAAGCGCTCCTCCTGGTCGATGGGGTCATTCAATTCGCTATAGGCATTTGCCAATTCCTTACCATTAACCATCAACTCAAATCGCTCGGTCAGGCCGGGTTTGGAGCGGTGCATCTTGGTCAGCGGCGACATTTCCACGGGATAATCGATGATAAACGTGGGTTGCACAAAGGTGCCCTCACAGAATTCACCGAAGATCTCATCAATCAGTTTGCCCTTGCCCATGGTGTCGTCAATCTCCAGATTGAGTTCCTTGCAGACGGCACGGATCTCATCCTCGCTCTTGCCTTCCAGGTCATGGCCCGTCTTCTCCTTAATAGCCTCGAGGATGGGCAGGCGGCGATAGGGAGCCTTGAAACTGATGACCTGGCCATCGATTTCGGTTTCGGGCTTGCCATTGACGGCAACACAGATTTTCTCGAGCAACTGCTCGGTAAACGACATCATCCAGTTATAATCCTTATACTGAACATACAGTTCCATGCAAGTGAACTCGGGATTGTGGTTACGGTCCATTCCCTCGTTGCGGAAGTTCTTGCCGATCTCATACACGCCCTCAAAACCGCCAACAATCAGTCGCTTGAGGTAAAGTTCGGTCGCGATGCGCATATACATGGGAATGTTCAACGCATTGAAGTGGGTGATGAATGGACGCGCTGTCGCACCGCCGGCAATGGCCTGCAACGTCGGCGTCTCGACCTCGGTATATCCCGCGTCATCAAGCACCTGGCGCATGGTCTTCACCACCTGGGCACGCTTCAGGAAAGTCTCTTTCACGCCACTATTGACCACCAGGTCAACATAGCGCTGACGGTAGCGCAACTCAGGATCCTCAAAGGCGTCATAGGTCACACCATCCTTCTGCTTCACAACGGGCAGAGGCTTCAAGGACTTGCTCAGCAACTTGAGGGACTGCGCATGAACGCTGATTTCACCCGTCTGGGTGCGGAAAACGAATCCCTGCACACCGACAAAGTCACCCATGTCGAGCAGTTTCTTGAAAACCACATTATACATTTCCTTGTCTTCGCCGGGACACAAGTCGTCACGGCTCACATAGACCTGCACACGGCCCTTCGAGTCCTGCAATTCAAAGAAAGAGGCTTTGCCCATGATGCGGCGGTTCATCATGCGGCCGGCAATGCTCACTTGCCTCGGCTCGGCCTCATCGTTGAAGGATGCCACGATGTCATCACTGTAGGCGTTAACAACATACTCATCGGCGGGATAGGGATTGATGCCCATCGCCTTGAGTTGTTCCAGACTATTGCGGCGAATGATCTCTTGTTCGCTCAATTCAAGTACGTTCATGTTATGTCGTTATTATGATTTTTGATTGCTTTTAAGTTGCAAAGTTAATAAAAAGATTTGAGTTTAGCCACCCCGAAGCCCAGTTTCTGGATTTCGGAGCAGATTTGAGTCATTTTACGGTCTATTGTTTCTTGTAGGGTTTACCCAGCAGGAAAGGAAGGTAGCGTTCAATTATCAGTGCAAGAGGATACAATATCGCCATGACAACGAGGGCGATAACGATTTTGAGGATGATGTTGTCATCAAAGGCTGCCGGCCCCGCCAGTTTTCCTATCACCATCTTGATGATGCCGATGAGGTAGTTCTGCAAGGCAAGATAGGAGATGCCATTGATGGCCACAGTGCGCGCGATGCGGTCCATGGCGGGACTGTGAACGGCTTCCAAGCCCCTACAGATCATTGTGTACAACGGCAAGACAAGGATGATGGCGAGAGGAGCAAGGACATAAGCCGGCTCACGGTTCCAATGCACCGGGGCGAGAATGAGAAACCCGAGGCCCAACACCGCTGCCGCAACACACCGATGAAACACCCGCACATCTAGGCCGCATTTTCCTGTCTGCACCATTGACACCAACTTGTCCACTTGCGGACGGCAACAATTGCCGATGGCATAGATGGGCATGTAGAGCAAGGCCTTATCCAGGTTCCACAGATGCATGACAGGCGTGTCGGGAATGACAAACAGCGAGAGATTCAGCAGCACGGCGACGCCCAGCGGCCAATAGCCAGGCAGGTACTTCCTGATTGGGTAATAAATCAACTGCATCGTGAACAGTGCGACCAGGAACCAGAAGGTGCCCAGCACCACGTCGGGAGCGCCTTGCAGAAATTGCCAAACGGGCGTCCACGAGTCAATATCCATCTCCTGACCACCGGCCATCTTGCGACCGACGACTAGCCACAGGGCATAGAAGATGACCGAGAATGAGGCATAGGGTATCAGCAACTGACGGGCACGATGGAGCAAGAAGGCGAGAAATCCGCCCTGGCGTGTGATATTGAAAAGGTAACCGGCGGCAAAGAAGAAAACAGGAGCACCCATGTTAAAGAGCGCCAACTCGTGGACATATCCGTCACACTCGCAACGGGGAGGCGTGTGGTAAACGACCACAAGAAACATCGCTATCAACTTGATGTAATCGAGCCAAACTTTCCTCTGTGCCATAATCATGTATCTTGTTAATAGCGGACACACCCGGTCGATGGTCCGCAAGGGTGATTTTTATCAAGGAGGCACTGCCCTTGATCGTTGCGGACAGTGCCTCTTGTACTTTGAATCAACTTTAATTGATAATGTCAAATCCCGTGTATCGCTGCAAGGCTGCAGGAATGCGGATGCCCTCGGGCGTCTGGTTATTCTCGAGCAGGGCGGCGACAATGCGCGGCAAAGCCAGTGCCGAGCCGTTCAAGGTGTGGCACAGGTGCGTCTTCTTGTCATCGCCACGATAGCGGCACTTGAGGCGGTTGGCCTGATAGGTCTCGAAATTGGAGACGCTGCTCACCTCGAGCCAGCGCTGCTGGGCGGCGGACCACACCTCAAAGTCGAAGGTGATGGCGCTGGTGAAACTCATGTCGCCACCACACAGGCGCAGGATGTGCCACGGCAACTCCAACTTCTCGAGCAGCCCCTGCACGTGATCCTTCATTTCCTCGAGCGCGGCATAGGAGTCCTCGGGCTTCTCGATGCGCACAATCTCCACCTTGTCAAACTGGTGCAGACGGTTCAAACCACGCACGTCCTTGCCATAGGAACCGGCCTCACGGCGGAAACATGCCGAGAACGCGCAATTCTTCTTGGGCAGTTCCTCCTGCGGGATGATGACGTCACGGTACATGTTGGTCACGGGCACCTCGGCCGTGGGGATCAGGTAGAAATTATCGACCTGGCAATGGTACATCTGGCCTTCCTTGTCGGGCAACTGGCCAGTGCCCAGTCCTGAAGCCTCATTGACGACAAAGGGCGGTTCAATCTCCACATAGCCTGCCTTGCCGGCCTCGTCGAGGAAGAACTGGGTCAACGCACGCTGCAAGCGCGCGCCCTTGCCCACATAGACGGGAAATCCCGCTCCAGTGATCTTAACGCCCAGGTCAAAGTCGATAAGGTTATATTTCTTGGCCAGATCCCAATGGGGCAGTGCATCGGCGGGCAGTTCAGGCATCTTGCCGCCGGTCTTCTCGACCACGTTATCGTCGGCATTCTTGCCCTCGGGCACACCGCTGTAGGGCACGTTGGGGATGCTCAGCAGTATGTTGGTTATCTCGTCCTGGGCAGCGGAGAGATTGTCATCGATTTCCTTATTGGAGGTTTTGAGACCTGCCACTTGGGCCTTGACGCTCTCGGCCTCTTCACGGTTACCCTGCTTCATGAGGGCACCGATTTGTGCTGCCATCTTGTTGAGCACAGCGGCGTTGTCGTCGCGTTGTTTCTGCAGTGCACGGCGCTGCTTGTCCAGTTCCACGATGCGCATGATGGGTTCACGGCCATCAAACTGCTTGATGGCAAGCCTGCGAATCACATCCTCGGGATCCTGATTGATGAGTTGTAGTGTTAACATTATACTTTTGCTTATTTCTGATATCTAGTCACTAGTTTATAGTCCCTAATTAAGAAGTTCCTTCACCTTAGCACTGATGGCGCGGCCCTCGGCACGGCCCGCAAGTTGCTTGGTGGCAATGCCCATGACCTTGCCCATGTCCTTCATGCTCGCAGCGCCGGTCTGCTCGATGATGGAGCGGATGTGGGCGGTGAGTTCCTCATCGGTCATCTGCTTGGGCAGGAATTCCTCTATCACCGCAGCCTGCAGCAATTCCACATCGGCCAGGTCCTGACGCTGCTGGTCGGTGTAGATCTGTGCACTTTCCTTGCGCTGCTTGGCCATGCGGACGAGCACCTTGAGGGCATTCTCGTCGGTCACCTCGCCGTTGTTGCCGGGAGCGGTCTTGATGAGCAGGAATTCGGCCTTAATGCCACGCAGGGCTTCAAGGCGGCCCTTGTCATGAGACTTCATGGCCTCCTTGATGCCATTGTTCACTTGATCAAAAATGCTCATTTTTTCCATTCGTGCAAACGGTTTGAAAATCAGTTTTCACCGAAGTCGATGGTCTGGGAATCACCCATGGCATTGCGCTTGTTCACCTTGGGCACCTCAACGGGCTTCTCCTGGTTGACGGCCTGCTGGCGTTCCTTGATCTGGTTGCGGAAGTCGGGCTTGCGCTTGTAGGTCGGAGTCTTCTCGATCATGTCGATCACGTCGTCATCGTCCATCTCATCGGGCGTGAGCACGATGTAGCGCGCACGGTTCTGGGCCAGGGCCTGCTTGGTGATGGCCTCTTCGCCATATTCACGCACGAGGCGGTCCGAGTTGGACACTGTGCTGTGGGTTGAGGCTACTTCGCGACGGGCAGTCGAGAAGGAAGGCGTGGGAGCCTCCTTGTCGAGCGACACGTTGAAACCGGCTGCCAGCACGGTCACCTTGATCTGCTCCTCGAGCGAGAGGTCATGGGCCGTACCCCAGATCACGTCCACTTCCTGATCGAAGTTGGCCATGAACTCCTGGATCTCGTTAAGTTCCTTCATCAACAGGGGCGAGCCGCTGTTGGGATTGAAATAGACGTTCATCAAGATCTTGCGCGAACCATAGACGTCACGGTTCTTGAGCAGAGGCGACTCGAGGGCATCCTCGATAGCCTTGGTCACGCGGCGCTCGCCAGTGCCATAACCCGAACTGATGATGGCAGCGCCACCGTTGCGCAGGGTAGTGTTGACATCGTTGAAGTCAAGGTTGATGACGCCCCTGACGGTAATCAAGTCACTGATGCTGCGGGCAGCAGTGGTCAAGGTATCATCGGCCTTGCCGAACGCGTTGGTGAAATCAAGGTCGCTGTAGATCTCGGTCAAGCGCTGGTTGTTGATGATGAGCAACGCATCGACATACTTGCCCATCTCGTCGGCACCGGCAAGTGCCTTGAGAATCTTCCTGGGGCCTTCAAACAAGAAGGGAATCGTGACGATACCGATGGTGAGGACGCCCTTCTCGTGGGCGATGCGGGCCACCACAGGAGCGGCACCAGTACCGGTACCACCACCCATACCGGCGGTGATGAAGACCATCTTGGTATCATCGTCAAAGAGTTGCGCGATCTCGGCCTCACTCTCCTCGGCAGCACGCTTGGCTGTCTCGGGGATGTTACCGGCACCCAGGCCATGGGTCGTGTTCGGGCCCAGGAGCACACGGTTGGGCACGGGTGACTCGTTGAGTTGTTGACGGTCGGTATTGAGGACGACAAACGAGACACCCTCGATGTTCTGCATATACATGTGGTTGATGGCATTGTTACCACCGCCACCGACGCCCATCACCTTGATGATGGTGCGAGATTTCTCTTTATCCTGGAAGCCTGAGTTCTGATCCAGTGTTGACATGATATCATGACTAGACGCGCTAGCACCCTGGTTAGGCTCACCGAATTTAATATTATTGTCTGCCATATTGTGTTGTTTTTTGTTTTGAGTTAGGGGATTGAGTTCTTAACACCGGTTACTGCTCGTCATCGGCTTCTTCATCCTCAGACATGAGACGGGACAATTTGCTCTTCAACAATTCCCAGCGGCCACCCGTTTTCTTGGGTTTGGCGGGCTTGGATGTCCTGGGTTCAGCAGGCTGCTGGGCTGCAGCAGGCTGCACGGGAATCGGGCCGTCAAAGGTGGGGCCGTCCACATACTTGTTGAGTTCGACGCAGGTCTCACCCTGTTCGATCTGCTCAGCGGCCTTGGCCAGCAACGAGAACACCTCGATGTATTCCAGACGGTTGATGTCGGGGTTCAGGATATTGAGGGTTGAGGGATTCTGTCCCATGCGCACCTTGATCTTGATGGTCTCCTCCAGTTTCTGCTGCAGTCCACCCAGGTGGGCGCTGCCGCCGATGAGCACGATGCTCTGGATACCGTCGGACGACACACCTGCGTCGGCGAGTTGCTGGTTGATATTGGCGATAATCTCACCCGTGCGGGCAGCGATGTAGTTAGAGGCCTCACGGGCGCTCACACCCTCGATGACCACGTTGCTCACGTTGCTCGGGTCGAGCGGATTGTTGATATTCTTCTTCACGTTCTCGGCAGTCTCCTCAAGAATACTCAAGCCGTTCATCACGTCACGGGTGAGGTTGCGTCCGCCCAGGGGCAGTGTATTGAGGAAGATGAGCGCCTTGTTCTTGTAGATCGAGACGGTAGTGGTCTCGGCGCCCATATCGACGAGCATGCAACCCAATTCGCGGTCGCTGTCGCTCAGGATCTGCTCGGCCACGGCCAGCGGCGTGACGATGTAGTCCTTGACGGGGATGCCGAAGGTCATCAAGCGGTTCAGGTTCAACTTGAGAGCCGGTTTGGAGACGATGAGGTTGACCTTGATTTTTATGGAAGAGCCGAATTGGCCCACAGGATTGGGGGTTTCTACCTTGTCCACATAGAAGGCGCGAGGCACGATATCCACCGTGTCGTGATTCTTGATGGGGGAACTGGTTGCATCGTGGATGATGCGGTCGATGAGTTCCTTGGTAATCGGCTCGGTAGAGCCCACGCTGCGGTTCACCTCGGTCAGGCTGCTGTGCAGTGACCTGCCGCTCACGCCCATGTAAACCTGGGTAATGCGACCATCCACCATACCCTCGAGGTTCTTGAGGATGCGGTTGATGCTGCTCTTGATATTCTCGACATTCTGCACGATGCCATAACGCACGCTGTTGAGGTGTTTTTCCTCTTGCAGGTGCCTTACACTCAAGTATCCAGCCGAAGTCTTCTCGGCAATGGCTCCAACGATCTTGGAACTTCCGATTTCAAGTGCTACAATGTACTGGTTCTTTTCCATAAAAATGCTTGATATACTTTATTTTGTTGATTTATTTTTTGTTAGTTATTCTTCTTGCTTTTGTCGTTTTGCTTGTCATCATTGGTGGCCTTTTGCTCGGCCTTGGCGGCTTCACCGGCAGCAGCCGGCTTCTTGTCCTGCTCTTTATTGGCCTCGGCAGCCGAGCCCATGGTCATGGTCTCGATGTCGGGTGCCTGCTCGTCGTCATCGGGATCATACTCGATGATCTGCTGCACGGCCTTGACCCGCCTGGTGGCCACAATCTGGTGGTTCCACTTCACCGAGATGGTGTCATAGGTGTTCCAGCCCTTCTTGGGCATGACCTCACGGTAGAACAACTTGAGTTTGTCAAACTTGTTCTCAAACCCATCGGCATTGCCGATATTGACCACGTGGCCGCTGAACTGCGGCACGAGGATGATGTTGTTGGTATCACGCACGCAGTACATCGTCACCAGCGAGCGCAATAACGAATCGCCCTCCACATAGTCGATGAGCGGCAGCAGGCGCGTGGGCGGGTACTTCTTGGTGAAATGGCCCTGCACCACAGGCACGTCGCAGTGGTAGAACGACGAGGCGGCCATGCGCTTGCCCATGCGGTTGACATAGTAGGAGTCGTCGCCGTCAAACACCCTGAGCACCGGCACCAACTGGTAAACCCTGATGAGCAACCGCCCATCCTGGCACTTAACGATGTCGGCATTCTCCAGATAGGGGGACAACCTGAGGGCTTCCTCAACATCCGAGGCGTTGATATCCCCCATGCGCTTGCCCTCGAGTTTGATGCCCTGGCTCTTGAGGTCGCTCAAGATTCCCTCGGGCGTGACAAAGGAAGTGCTGTCGGCATTGACGACCTGCACATTGACCGCGGTGCACACCTCACCGCGCGACTTGCTGCGCGCCCAGAGTGCACCGGTAACGAGCAGAGCCGCGAGGACCGCCAGAATGCTATTTTGTATCAGTCGTTTCAACGCTCTTGTTTCTTGAATTCATCGCATATTTGTGGCAGCAGATTGGCGATGTCGCCGGCACCCGCTGTCAATAAGACGTCAAAATTACTCAAATGTATTGACTTAATCAAATTTTCTTTAGAGTAAATTGTTTTTTTTGTGCTGGTGACCTGCTCCAGTATCATTTCACTGGTCACTCCAGGGATGGGTTCCTCGCGTGCGGGGTAGATGGGAAGCAGGATCACCTCGTCGGCCAGCGACAGCGCTGACGCAAACTCCGGCGCGAAGTCCCTGGTGCGGGTGTACAGGTGAGGCTGGAAAATCACGGTCAACCGGCGGCCGGGATACAGGTCGCGCACCGACGAGATGCTGGCACGCAGTTCACCCGGATGGTGGGCATAATCGTCAATCATCACCCTACCCTGCTCGCCGTCCTCCTTGAGCCAGAACTCGAAACGGCGCTTCGGGCCCATGAATGTCGCGATGGCGGCACGCATTGCCTCGAGAGGCGTGTCAATGAGTCGGCATGCGGCCATGGCAGCGATGGCATTCTCGATATTGATGTCAACGGGCACGCCTAGCCTGATGTCGCTCACCGTCTCCCACGGTGTCACCAGGTCGAAGGTGATCTCGCCATTGCCCTTGCGGATATTGGCGGCATGGAAGTCGCCCTCGTCACGGCTGTAGGTATAAGTCTTCACCTGCTGGCCCACTCGGGGCTTGAGGGCGAGGCCCGTGTGCACGATGAGCGCGCCTCCGGGCTGAACCAACTCGGTGAAGTGGGCAAAACTCTCCAGGTAGTTTTCGGCGGTGCCATAGATGTCCAGATGATCGGGGTCGGTCGAGGTGACGACGGCAACAAACGGACGCAGGTGATGGAACGAGCGGTCAAACTCGTCGGCCTCGATAACCGAGTAAGGGCTGGATGGCGACAGCAGGAAGTTGCTGTCGTAATTGCGCAACACGCCGCCCAGGAAGGCGTTGCAGCCGATGCCTGAACTGTGCAGGATGTGGGCTGCCATGCTCGACGTCGTGGTCTTGCCATGAGTGCCGGCAAAACAGAGACCCTTGCTGTGGGCCGTGATAATACCCAGCAATGCGGCACGCTTGAGAACCTGGAAACCGTTCTGGCGGAAGTAGGTCAACCCCGCATGGCTGTTGGGCACGGCAGGCGTGTAAACCACCAGCGTGCGCTCGGGGTCGCGGCAGTAGTCGGGAATGAGGGCGGGATCCTCATCAAAGTCGATGTGCACACCCTCCTGTTCCAGGCTGCGTGTCAGGTCGCTGGGAGTGCGGTCATAGCCGGCGACCTGCTTGCCCTGGGCCAGGAAATAGCGCTCCAGCGCGGCCATACCGATGCCGCCAGCGCCCACAAAGTATAATGAATCAAAGTCCTTCATTGTCGGTTCATTCTATCAAGAGTTCACGATTTCTTAGCGGCGATGATTTTCTCCATCTCGTCAACAATGCGTCCGGCGGCGTCATGCAAGGCCATCTGCAACACGTTCTTGCACAGGTCGGCAATCGCAACCTCATCGGTCACCGTGACGAGCATCTTCTCCACCAGGGAAGTGGCCGCGTCGGCGTCGGCGACCATGATGGCGGCACCACGCTTGACGAGGGCCTGCGCATTCTTGGTCTGATGATCCTCGGCCACGTTGGGCGAGGGCACAAGGATGGCAGCCTTGCCCAGCAACTGTAATTCCGAGATCGAACTTGCCCCGGCGCGCGAGACAACGAGGTCGGCGGCACGATAGGCCATGTCCATGTTGCTGATGAAGGGCATCTGCACCACATTCTTCACGCCCGAAGCCTCGAGGGCTTCGCGGCACTGGTTGTCATATATCTTACCCGTCTGCCAGATGACCTGCACGTCATAGGCCTCGCCGATTCTTGTCAGGCCATCGATGATGGCATTGTTGATGGTGCGGGCTCCCAGACTGCCGCCGATGATGAGAATCGTCCTCTTGTTGGGATCGACACCCATCGCCTGTCGCGCCTGCTCGGGGGTAGCGCCACACTCGAGCAGATTGCGCCTCACGGGATTGCCGGTCAGGACAATCTTCTCCTGCGGGAAAAAGCGCTCCATGCCCTCATAGGCCACACAGATGCAGTCGGCCTTGGCGGCCAGCAACTTGTTGGTCACGCCGGCATAGGAGTTCTGTTCCTGCAGCAAGGTGGGGATACCCTGTTTCTGAGCCTCCTTGAGCATCGGGCCGCTGGCATAACCGCCCACACCGACAGCGATGTCGGGCTTGAAATCCTTGAGGATATTCTTGGCCAGGCGCATGCTCTTGAGCAGGCGGGCAACGACCTTGAAATTGCGCAACAGGTGCTTGCGGTCAAAACCACTCACCGGCAAGCCAATGATATTGTAGCCCGCGGCGGGCACTTTCTCCATTTCCATGCGGCCCTCGGCCCCCACAAACAGTATTTTTGCGTCGGGATGACGGCGGCGCACCTCATTGGCGATGGACAAGGCGGGAAAGATGTGTCCGCCCGTACCTCCACCGCTCACCAGTACATTGAGTTGTTGATTATTTCCAGACATTTCTAACAGGTATTTCGGTTGGGTTTTCGGCATCGAGGCCCTCGATGATGGGGGTCTCTTCAACCTTATTCTTCTTATTCCCGTAATTGGCGATTGTGCGGCTGACGCTCAACATGACGCCAAAGGCGGTGCTGATTACAAATATTGAGGTACCACCCTTGGAGATGAGTGGCAACGGCTGTCCCGAGACGGGGAACACGCCCACGTTGATGGCCATGTGGAACAAGGCCTGGAAGGTGATGAACGATGCCATGCCGATGACCAGCAGCGATGGCAGCACACGCTTGCTGCGGCGCACGATCATGGCCGCTCGTCCCAGTAGCGACAAGTAGAGCAGCAACACAAAGATGCCGCCCAAGAAGCCCAGTTCCTCGACAATGATTGAGTAGATATAGTCACTGAAGGCCAGCGGCAGGCGGCTGCACTCACGCGACTTGCCGACACCCACGCCGACCAGGCCGCCATGGGCCTGGGCCATGCGCGAGAACATCTCCTGCTGATTCTTGGCCGTGATGGGGGCATAGACCAGCGAGTCGCTGTGCCACCACTCGTGCAATCGCTTCTTCCAGGTGCCCGAGCGGGCGACTTCCTCCCGCGTTTCTCCGCTGACGTTATCCTCACCATCGGCGGGTACCACGACCTGCATCTCCTGCTGGGTGGCCTTGAACATCTCCTCCTTCTTGTCGTTGTTATGCTTGATGATGAAGAAGAAGCCGAACATGATGCCAAAGAAGACCATCAGGATGCCGATTTTCTTCAACCGGGCACCGCCGATGAGCAGCATCGAGCCGCTGATGGCAATGAGCAGCAAGGTGTTGGTCAAGCCGCTGCGTATCATCAAGCCGCCATAGATGGCCACGGCCAGAGCGGCTGCCATGAGTCCGCCGTTGCTGATGTCCTGGTTCTTCTGCGACTTGGCGAAGATGTAGGACAGGATGGTGACAATGGACAACTTGGCCAACTCGGCGGGCTGCAGCGTGATCAATCCGGGGACCAGCGTCATCGCGCGGCGCGCGCCATTGATGATTTCGCCAAAGAACATCACATACAACAGACTCATGACGGTAACAACCGCCAGTCCCGGTATCATGATGTACAGGAAGCGCTGCTTGTTATAGTCCACCCGCTGGAGCAGCACCACAATCAGGGCACCCACCCCCAGGTAGATACATTGCTTGATGATGGGCAGATAGATGCCCTGGGCCGCGATTTCGCGACTCGAAGCGCTGTAACTCTCCACGATGGAGATGATGAGCAACATGATATAAATGCCCCAGATCCAGGGATCACCATACTTCTGGGATATCTCGGTATATTTATTTGTCTTCTCGGTGTGAGGCATAGACGGGATGGATGATATATAAAGTAGATGGATTGATTAAGTTATCAATGAAAGACGGTTATCGGCTGCTGGCGCATTGTCACTGTCGGGCAGCCTTCATCTGCTTGACGCATTCCTTGAACTGGTTGCCGCGGTCGGCCATGCCGTTGAACAAGTCAAAACTGGCGCAGCAGGGCGACAGCAGCACCGTGTGGCCCTCCTGGGCCAGGCTGCGGCATTTCTCCATGCACTCGGGCATACTGGAGGCGTCGGTCACCACGGGCACCTTGCCGTCAAAGAAAGCGTGCAACTTGGCGTTATCGACACCCAGGCACACGATGGCAGTGACCTTCTCCTTGACCAGGGGCTCGATCTGGCTGTAGTCGTTGCCCTTGTCAATGCCACCCAGGATGAGCACGCAGGGTTCATTGACGCTCTCGAGGGCATACCAGCATGCATCGACGTTGGTCGCCTTGCTATCGTTGATGTAACGCACGCCATCGACCGTATCGACATACTCCAGGCGGTGGGGCACGGCCTCAAAGTCGGCCAGCGCCTCGCGGATGACGTCCTTGCGGATGTCAAACACCTGGGCCGACAATCCGGCGGCCATCGTGTTATAGACGTTGTGCAGGCCCTTGAGCGACAAGTCGTCGCGCGCGATATCCCACTTGTCACCATCGATGTCGAAGTTGAGTACGCCGTCATGAACCCAAGCCGCATTGCTGTCATCATCGTCGGCCGTGAAACTGAGTTGGCGGGATTCGAGTTTGTGCTGGTTCAACTGGCTGGCGATCACAGGGTCGTTTTTCCAGAAGATGAAGGAATCCTCGTCCGTCTGGTTCTGGGTGATGCGGAACTTGGCGGCAGCATAGTTCTCCATCTTATAGTCATAGCGGTCAAGGTGGTCGGGGGTGATGTTGAGCAAGACTGCCACGTTGGCCTTGAAGTCATACATGTTATCGAGTTGGAAACTGCTCAACTCGATGATGTACACGTCATGGTGCTCGGTGGCCACCTGCAGCGCCAGGCTGCGACCCACGTTACCTGCCAGGCCGACGTTCAGGCCAGCCTTCTTGAAGATATGATAAGTGAGTTTGGTCGTTGTGGTCTTGCCGTTGCTGCCGGTGATGCACACCATCTTGGCATCGGTATATCGGCCGGCAAACTCAATCTCGCTCACGATGGGAATGCCCTTCTCGATAGCGCTTGCCACCATCGGTGCGGTATCGGGGATACCGGGGCTCTTGATGATCTCGTCGGCATTGAGGATTTTCTCGGCAGTGTGGCCGCCTTCTTCCCAGGCGACGTCATACTTGTCGAGCAGGTCCTTGTAGGTCTGTCCGATCTTGCCGGCGTCGCTCAACCACACGTCAAAGCCTTTTACCCGGGCAAGCACCGCGGCACCCGCGCCGCTCTCGCCTCCGCCTAAAACTGCGATACGCTTAGTCATCATATTTTATTGTTGTTATGGAAAATTGAGGGTTAACGAATCTTGAGGGTTACAAACGTCAATGCGGCCAGCAGGATGCTCACCAGGAAGAATCGCATCACAATCTTGGCCTCGGGGATGCGGTGATCGGGGGTCTTGACCTTGTAGTCCCAGGTGATCTTGGCTGGGTCTATCGTGAAGTGATGGTGCAACGGCGTCATCTTGAACAGGCGATGGCCGGCGCCATGGCGCTTGACATACCACACTTGCAGGATGACCGACAACTCCTCGATGAGGAAAATGCCACACAGCAGGGGGATGAGCCACTCCTTGCGTATCAGCACCGCAAACACGGCGATGATGCCGCCCAGGCACAGGCTACCCGTGTCGCCCATGAAGACCTGAGCGGGATAGGAGTTATACCACAGGAAGCCGATTGTGGCACCAATAAACGCGGCGGCATATACCACCAGTTCACTGCTATCCGGGATATACATGATGTTGAGGTAGGACGAGTAGATGACGTTGCCTCCCAGATAGCACATGATGGCCAGTGCAACGCCGATAATCGCCGATGTGCCTGTCGCCAGGCCGTCCACACCGTCGGTCAGGTTGGCACCATTGCTCACCGCCGTGATGACAAAGATGGTCACCAGGATGAACAGGATCCAGCCGCCAGCCTGCTTGTACTTGCCCATCCAGCCCGTGAAGTAGGCGTAGTCAAAATTGTGGTTCTTGACAAAGGGCAGGGTCGTCTTGGTCGCCTTGACGGCCTGGGACTTGTGGACTTCGACGAGTTCGGGAGTCTCGTTGCGGCTGGTCACATGCACATTCTCGTTCATGACAATGGCCGGGCTCAGGTACATGGTCAGACCCACGATGATGCCCAGGCCCACCTGGCCGACAATCTTGAACTTGCCCTTGAGGCCTTCCTTGTTGTGGTGGAAGACCTTGATGTAGTCGTCGGCAAAGCCCAGAGCGCCGCACCACAGGGTGGACACGATCATGAGCAGCATGTAAACATTGTTGAGTTTGCCCAGCAACAGGCAAGGCACGAGGATGGAGATGATGATGATGATACCACCCATCGTGGGTGTGCCCTGCTTGGCGGAATTGCCTCCCAGTTTCTCATCCCTCTCCTTGTCACACATCTGGTGGTTCTTGAGCCTGAAGATGATGCGACGGCCAATCACGATGCCGATGAACAGCGACAGGATGAAGGCAAAGCCCGACCTGAACGTGATGTACTCGAACAGGCGCGCTCCACTGATGTGGTACTGTTGCAGATAATGGAAAAGATGATACAACATAATCTATCTGTATTTCGTTAATAATCGGTTTATTGAGGCTCACTTGCAAAGACCTCAAGAATCTGCTCGCGGTCATCAAAATGATGCTTCACGCCCTGGATTTCCTGATAGTCCTCATGACCCTTGCCAGCCACGAGCACCACATCACCGGGCTGTGCCAACTGGCAGGCGGTGCGGATGGCTTGACGACGGTCGGCAATGGTGATGACACGGCCAGCGGCCTCCACGGGGACGCCTTCCTCCATCTCGTGGAGGATAGCCAGCGGATCCTCGGTGCGGGGGTTGTCACTGGTGAGCACCACACGGTCGCTCAGCGTTGCGGCCTCGCGGGCCATGATGGGGCGCTTGCCGCGGTCACGGTCGCCACCACAGCCACACACGGTGATGACTTGACCCGTCTTGCCCACGACCTCTTGAATGGTCTTGAGCACGTTGACGAGGGCGTCCGGGGTGTGGGCATAGTCCACGATGGCGGTGTAGCCGCGGGGAGAACGCATCGTCTGGAAACGTCCGGCAACGGGCTCGAGACGGCTCATGTTGACCAGCACCTGCTGCGGGTCAAATCCCAGCAGCAGCGATGCGCCATAGACCGACAGCAGGTTGTAGGCATTGAAGCGGCCCGTGAAGAGCACTTCAACGAGATTGCCGTTCAGTTCGAGCGTCGTGCCGTCGAGGCGCGATTCCATGATGCGACCCTTGTAGTCGGCCATCGAGCGCAACGAGTAGCGGTACTTGTCGGCTGCGGTGTTCTGCAGCATGACCTCGCCCACCTTGTCATCGGCATTGACCAGCGCGAATGCCCCCTTGGGCAGCGCGTCAAAGAACATTTTCTTGGCAGCGATGTAGTTATCCACCGTCTTGTGGAAGTCCATGTGGTCGCGTGTGAGGTTGGTGAAGATGCCACCGGCAAAGGTGATGCCCTCGATGCGCCGCTGGACACAGGCATGGGAACTCACCTCCATGAACGCATACTCACAACCAGCCTGTACCATCTCGTGCAGCAGGCGGTTGAGCGTCAAGTGGTCGGGCGTGGTCTGCTTGGCAGGCTGCTCAACCGTGTCGATGATGTTCTTGACCGTGGACAGCAGGCCTGCCTTGTGGCCCATGAGCCGGGTCATCTCATAGAGCAAGGTCGCAGTGGTCGTCTTGCCGTTGGTGCCGGTGACGCCCACCAGTTTCAAGGCCTTGGAGGGATGGTCAAACCACTCGTCGGCGATGTGTGCCAGGGCGACGATGCTGTTCTCGACTTGTATGTAGGTTGCGGTCTCACTCAACTCCTGGGGCAGTTCCTCACACACGATAGCGCTTGCACCCGCAGCCACGACGCTGGGGATGAAGCGGTGAGAATCCACCTTGACGCCCTTGACGGCAACAAACATGACACCCTGCCGGGCCTCTCTGGAATCATTGATGAGACCGGTGATTTCCACCTGGGTATCGCCTATTACCTGAATCGGCTTGATAGACGTGAGCAATTGTGATAACTTTTTCATGATGATGGGTAATTAGGAATTTCTCAAATGTAAGTTAATGCGCTGTCCGCGTGTGAAGCCCGAACCGGCGGCAAGACTCTGTGAAGTCACCATGCCCGATCCCGTGAAATTCACGGTGAGGCCGGCATCCTCCAGCACCTTGATGGCCTGGCGGATGTCGAGTCCGATGACGTTGGGCACACCCTTGGTCACCTTGGGCGGGCGGGCATAGCGGTGGGCCGTGTTCACGTTCAAGCCTCGCTTGATGTTGTTCATGGCGTTATCGTTCCACGATGCGAACAGCGTGGGATAGTTCTTCTTGTCATTATCGGCCGCTCCGGCAGCGAGGTCGTCGGACGTGATGTCGAGCAGACCGTTGGCATACATCTTGAGCGCGATGTTCTTCAAGACCATGCCGCTGCTGGCTCCAGCGCCACGGTCGGCACCCAGCATGAGCACGATGCAGGAGTACTTGGGCTTCTCATAGGGGAAGAAGCCGCAGAAGGCCAATCGCTTCTGGCCGCCATACTGGCCACCGGCGTTGGTAAACGCGGTTCCGGTCTTGCCTGCGATTTTCACCCTCTCGTCCTGAACCCAGTGGCGGGCAGTGCCGTGAGAGCCCCACACGACGTCATAGAGCATCTGGCGCAACTTGGCGGCATTCTCGGGAGAGCACACCTGCTTGCGGACGTAGGTCACGGGGATGATGGAATCGGGCTCGCCTTCGCGCGAGAGTTTCTTGACCAGATGCGGGCGCACAAACTTGCCGTCGTTGGCGATGGCATTGTACATGGCCAGCGTGTACAGCGGCGGGATGGTCGTGGCATAGCCGTAGGCCTGACGCGTGAGTGACAGTTTATCCCAGTTCTTGTTGCCCAGGACGGGGAAGTTGGGGGTCGTCTCACCGCCAATGCCAGTGTGGAAGGGCTCGAAGAAGCCCATTTCCTCAAGGCGCTTGCGGAAACCGCCGGGATTCTGGCCATAATCCTTGACAATGATTTTGGCCATGCCGATGTTGGACGACGTCTCGATGATTTCACGCGGCGTACGCGTTGCCGCGCCGTGGGGCCTGTCGCTGATGTTGCGGCCGGCATAGGTCCAGTCCGAGCCGGTGGCGATGGGCGCGTTGATGTCGTTGACGATGCCGTCCTCGAGGGCCACCATCATCGAGATGGTCTTGACCACCGATCCGGGCTCATAGCCCAGCACGGCGTGGTTGATGCCCTCGACATACTTGCCGGTCTCCTCATTGAGTTCCAGATTGCTGATGGCCTTGATCTCACCGGTTGCCACCTCCATGAGCACACAGGTGCCCCACTTGGAGCCCGTCTCGATGCACATCTTGTTGAGTTCGTTCTCGACGATGTCCTGCAACTGGACGTTGATGGTCGTGGTGATGTCATAACCCTTGACGGCAGGGACACTCTCGGCCCTGACGATACCGTGGGTCAACTGGATGTTCCTGGCTACGCCGGGACGGCCATAGAGCAGCGAGTCCAATGCCATTTCCAGGCCGGAATGGCCGTGGATGCTGGAACTCGTCTCGTTCTGGCCCACATTGCCGATACTGCGCGCAGCCATGTCGCCGTAGGGCTTGATGCGGCGGTTGTGCTTCTCGGTATAGAAGCCGTTCTTGTTCTTGGCACGACGCAGGAAGGGGAACTGCCTCACGCGCTCATACTCCTTGTGGGTGAGCATGTAGGGGAAGAGTTTGTAGGCGCGGTTTTTCTTGCCTTTCTTCCCGCCAGGGCCCACCTTCTCGGCAGCATCGAGGATACTCTTGCGGTCGCTCAGGATCTTCTGCTTCCACTGGGCGGCTGTCATCGAGTTGTCAAACACGGCTAGGCTGTCGCTGAGCGGGCCGATGTCCTTCATCAGGCTATCAACCTTGATACCCTCGGTGAACCAGTCGATGCGCAGCACATAGTACTGCAGGTTAGCGGCCAGCACCGTGCCGTTATCGGCCAGCAACTTGCCGCGCTCGGGTTCGATGGCCGACGTGCTGGTGAGCACCGAGTTGGCCTTCTTGTTCCACTCGGCAGCCTGCACGACTGTGGTCTTGAACAGGTCCCACGCGATTGCGGACGAGAAGAGCAGCATCAAGCCAACCACGATGGCATAGCGCGCAAGGATATGTCGTTTGTTGTTCTGTTTCATTGTCTTGCTGATCAATGGGTGTATTCAACTAACTGGGGAGGGGCAATCTTACTTTTCTCTCAGCGAATAGGGGGGCTCGGTGGGAGCGGCCAGGCCCAGGCGCTTTTCCTGCATGAGTTTGGTCATCTCACTCTCGCGTATCATCGAGTTGTACTTGGCGCTGGCGTTCACCAGGTCGGTCTGGGCATTAGCCAGTTCGGTCTTGAGCGTGATGACCTCCTGCATGCTGCTCTGACACACAAATTTGTTGGCGATATAGGTGAGTGCCATGATGACAAGGGCGATGATGTACACCGCATTACGCTTGAAGAAGTCCAGCGAGAAGAAACGGCCCTGGATGATATCCTTGCCCGCCTTCCTGCCTGATGTGGTTGTGAAATTTTTTTTCTCGCTCATTGCTGGTTAACGCTTGGATTGCTGTTGTGATGTTATTGTTACTTCTTGTTGTGTGTCGGGCGCTCGACGAGTTCGGCGATGCGCAACTTGGCGCTGCGGGAACGGGGATTGCGCTCCACCTCCTCGGCCGTGGGCACGATGACCTTGTTGTTCACCACACGCCAGGGGGTGATGACGCGGCCATAGAAATCCTTCTCCTGCTTGCCCTCGACGTTACCGGAGCGCATGAAATTCTTGACCATGCGGTCCTCGAGGGAGTGATAGGTGATAATCACCAGCCGCCCTCCGGGGTTGAGCACCTCCAGCGACTGCTGGAGCAGCCGGCGCAGGGCATTGAGTTCACCGTTGACCTCGATGCGCAGTGCCTGGAACACCATGGAGAGTTCTTTCTTCTCCTGTGAAGGCTTGAGCATGGGGCGCACGACATCGACGAGTTGGCCGGTCGTGGACAGGGGGCGGGCCTTGGCAATGGCGGCTGCCAGGCTGCGGGATTGCCTCAACTCGCCATAGAGGTAGAGGACATTGGCCAGGCGCTCCTCGCTGTAGGTGTTGAGCAACTCGCTCGCCGTGAACGAGGCGCTGCGGTTCATCCTCATGTCGAGTGGGGCATCTGCCCTGAAGGTAAAGCCGCGGTCCACCGCATCAAAGTGGTGAAACGAGACGCCCAGGTCGGCCAGGATGCCATCAACCCCCGAGAAGCCGTAATAGCGCAGGAAATTCTTGATATAGGCGAAGTTACCGTGTGCAAATGCAAACCTGTCGTCGTGCAACCTGTTGGCCCAGGCATCCATGTCCTGGTCCATGCCGACGAGCCTGCCCTCGGGCGACAAGCGCTCCATGATGGCACGACTGTGCCCGCCGCCGCCAAAGGTGACGTCAACATATGCGCCATCGGGCTTGGTTACAAGCCCGTCAATGCTCTCGTTGAGCAATGCAGGTATGTGATATACAGTCTGTTCCATTGCTATCTGTAATGCTATCGGGTGTTTCTCTCCTACCCCACTTTTTAGGGACTTCAAAGGTACAACATTTTTCGCGATTATTTACAATCTCAAACAAAAAAAATTTACAATTTTGAAAATTTTTTATTAACACCACCTGTTAATAAGTTTTAAACGAGTGATTGATAATTACTTATAGTAAATTTACAAGTGCAAAATTGATGGAGTTTCACAAAATTTGGCATCGTCCCGCCCCCTGAAAGAGCCATCCTTGAAGACGGCTCAAAAAGCAATGCTTATCTTATTATCTCACAAGACGTTAAGTGAAATATATGAAAAAAAATCAAAAAATTATTACCGAAACCTATAGCAACATCAAAAAAAAGGGTTACATTTGCATTATGATATAAAAATCTTGGTTCATGGAAAAGATTGACAATCTAGACAAAAAAATTCTTGAAATTGTGATGAATAATGCGCGTATTCCCAGCAAAGACGTCGCACAGGTGTGCGGTGTCTCGCGCGCTGCAGTACACCAACGCATCCAGCGCCTGATAGATGATGGCGTCATCACCGGATCGGGATATAACGTGAATCCCAAGTTACTTGGATACTCCACCTGCACCTTTATCGGACTGACGCTGGAGCGCGGTTCCATGTACCGCACCGTAGTCCCTGAATTGCTGAAAATCAAGGAAGTAGTGGAGTGCCACTTCACGACGGGCCACTACACGATGATGATTAAGGTTTACGCTCGCGACAACGAGCACCTAATGTCGCTGGTCAACGACCGCATCCAGCACATCGAGGGCGTCGCCGCCACCGAGACCCTCATCTCCCTCGAGCAGAGCATCAGCCGCACACTGCCCATCTATTACAATGACTAACCGATAAATGATGCCACCCCAGGGTGCTTCGATAAATTAATGTACCGGAGCGCACTACCATTGTGCCGATTGAACTGAGTCCCCCCCCCGAAACGCATACGATTTCCATGAATTGTGCGTGATAAGAGAATGACTTAAAGGTTTTATTTGTACCTTTGCCACATTAATTCAATAATTACCGTTTATTATAAAATCACAACTGATATAAAAATGGATAACAACAGATACTGCGTTATCATGTGTGGCGGCGTGGGCAGCCGCTTCTGGCCCTTCAGCAAATCGGCCAAGCCAAAACAGTTCATTGATTTCTTTGGCACCGGACGCAGCCTGCTGCAGATGGCTGTTGACCGCATGGAAGGTATCGTCCCCATGGACAATATCCTGCTCATCACCAACGAGAGTTATGAATCGCTCATCAAGGAGCAATTGCCCGATATCAAGGACAGCCAGATCCTGCTGGAGCCCGCCCGCCGCAATACCGCCCCGTGCATCGCATGGGCCGCCCACCACATCAAGGCCATCAACCCCGAGGCCCGCATGATGGTGGCTCCCAGCGACCACCTCATCATCAACGAGGAGAAATTCAAGCAGAGTGTGGTCAAGGCGTTTGACTTCATCGAGTCCCGTGACGCGCTCGTGACCATGGGCATCAAGCCCACCCGCCCCGAGACCGGATATGGCTATATCCAAGTGGGAGAACCTGTTACGGCCAATTTCTCATCGGTAAAGACCTTCACCGAGAAACCCGACGAATATCTGGCCAACGAGTTCCTCAAGTCGGGAGAGTTTTTCTGGAATTCGGGCATGTTCTTCTGGAGTGCCGACAGCATCTTGAAGGCCCTGAGCGCCTGCGCCCCAGAGGTCACCGCCGTGTTTGACAACGGCAAGCAGTACTTTGGCACCGACCAGGAGACAGACTACATCAACACCCACTTCGAGGCCTGCCCGAGCATCAGCATCGACTTTGCCGTGATGGAAAAGGCACCCAACGTCTATGTCGAGACGGTTGACTTCGGGTGGAACGACCTGGGCACCTGGAGGTCGCTGTATGACCACTCGCCCAAGAACAAGGACGGCAACGTCACCCAGCAGTGCAAGGCTCTGATGTTCAACAGCCACAACAACATTGTTGCCGTCAAGGGCGACAAACTCGTAGTGGCCTCGGGCCTTGAAGGTTACATCGTGGCCGACGTGGACGATGCGCTTCTCATCGTTCCCCTCGACGAGGAACAGAAAATCAAGTTGTATGTCAATGAGGTGAAAGCAAAGTTCGGCGACAAATACCTCTAATCGAGACCTATCACGCTACCCCTCCCCCAACCGGAGGATGCCAATAACAGTCACGGGACCCGCGCGGCAAGCATGGGTCCCGTGACTGTTACTCATTATCTGTCATCAGGCAGTCAAGCCTATAACGGGGCGTCGCCCGCATTCTGGCTTCCGGCAGGCTGTTGAGGCTGCTGAGCGGGAGCCGCTGCAGCAGGACGCGCCAGCAATTCAAAAGTGTCCACATAAATCTCGGTCGTGTAGCGCTTCACCTTGTTGCGGTCCTCCCAGGCACGGGTGCGCAGGCGACCCTCCAGATAAATCTGTGTGCCCTTGCGGATATAGCGCTCGGCCACCTCGGCATTCTTGCCCCACATGACGATGTTGTGCCACTCGGTGCGCTCGGGCACCTGCACGCCATTGGCATTGGTATAGGCGCGATCGGTGGTAGCGAGCGTGAACGAAGCGACGGGCTGATTCTGTGCGACATAGCGCACATCCGGGTCACGGCCCACACGGCCCAGTAGAATGACTTTATTGACTGACATAAGATTTGATGGTATTTATATATGTATTATGTATTGAAGTTATATTCACATTAACAGCCTGTTCCCTTCAAGGCCAGCCCTACCAGTTCGTGCAAGCCGAACATCAGGTTCATCACATGAACCGCATTACCGGCGCTCCCCTTGAGCAGGACATCGGTCACGGCATGGATGGTGAGAAGTCCCGCACGATCATCCTTCTCGAGATGAATGAGGCACTTGCTGGTGTTCTCGACATCGGCTGTGACAATGGGACGGTCAATCAGGAAAACAAAGTTGTGATCGTCATAGTATTGTTCATAGAGTTGCCTGATCATCTCACTGTCAACCCGGCACTTGAACCGGGCCGCTACCGCCAGCGTGCGGCGTTCGGCCAGAGGCGTGACGGTCATCGTCACCGGTTGGTCAAAACTGGACTGGCATTGCCGCAAGGCAAAAGCCACTTCACGCTGCTGGTCGCGCGCCCATGATTCCAGGTCAAAGCCGTCGGCTGTCCTCATGGCGCCATTACCGGCCAGGGCACTCAGCCCTATCGCCACATGCAGGGTCACAGGATGATTAAGGAGCAGGTTGCGCGCCATGGGCATCAGCGCCAGCAAGGAAGCCGTCGCTGCATTTCCCGGCACGGTCACCAGGCGGGCATCATGCACGAGTACCCGTCGCTGCATCTCGCCAAGGCCATAGGTCCACGGCAAGCCCTCTCCATAATCCAGATTGTGGCAACCGCTCAAGTCGATGACCGAGAGCCCATCGGGCAGGGTCATTGACGATAATTGCCTTGCCACTACTTCACGACTGCCGCACAGGTACACCAGGTCAACCTCGTCGAGAGATGGGGCTGCATCAATCGTGAGATCGCACTCGCCAACGACTCCAGGGACGACTTCATCGATGCGCTTCCCCGACAGTTCCCCATCACTCACCCACTTCAACTCCACATCGGGGTGGTTGAGGAGAATGCGCACCAACTCGGCGGCACGCAGGTTATCACATCCGATGATACCGACCTTAATCATCGGCAACAGGGGTTTGTATCACGCCGATGCTGTGAGGCGAATTCTTGGGCATGAACTGCTCAAATACCGCTGTCGCTTGCTCGTGGGTCACGCCCTCGGCGAGAATGGCGACCACGGTGTCGGCTCCAGCAATGGTGCCGAGCACTTCGGGGGGACGGCTCATGTCAATATCATAGGCCAAACCAGGCGCATAGCCATTGCGCGTCTTGATAACAGCCAGATTACCCGAGAATGTCACTGACACCAGTCCCACTTGCTTGGCAGCATGAGCATCCGTCTGGCGCATGCTCAGCAATCTGTCTTGCAACTGATTACTATCTGGAATGATGTACATGTAAGTATTACGGTCGGTAGCCACCTTGGAAATCTTCAAGGCTTTCAAGTCGCGCGACAAGGTGGCCTGAGTCACATTGATATTGTGCTCACGCAGCATCTCGGCAAGTTCACTCTGACTACCGATGCAATTTGTCTTGATCAAGTCGGTGATCAACTGTAAACGGTCACGTTTTCTTTTCACGAGTACTTTCTTTTTTCTAGGTTTCTTTGTTAATGTTGTAGTCTCCATTTGAAATATATACTTAAAATATTGGTTAGACATGCAAAGGTAATGTATTTTTCATTACTTACAACATATTTATTGACTTTTTTATCAAAAAATACAGCCAATCACTGAATTTTAATGACATATTCATCACATTCCATAAGCCTTAAGCCTCTTCCTTCACATTATATATAAAAAATGACAATATGCCCCCCTCGGCTGTGTTTTTCAGTTAATCAATAATCAGATTACCGTTTTCCGGTAAGGGCTGAATTATTGCGGCAGAGGGTGTGCCATAATTCACTCGCTTGTTTTAAATCGGCCTTACGGCCGAGAAATCAAAATAAATCTTTATTTCAATTTTAGTTATAATATTGATTTCTCGCGCGTAGCGCGATTAATAGTTCCAATCGCAATTTATAACACAGCCTCAATCTATTGAGAAAAAGGGTGATAATCTCAAGGAGACTGCCGTTTCCACCGGCACCTCCTTGACAAAGTGAAATCAAGACCGTGATGCGCCCCGCCGATTATCTCGATGGGGCCACTGTTCAAGAACGGGTGACTCCAGGCACCATCCAGCGAGGATTCTCCTGGAACTTCTGCCAGGCAGCAAGGAGTTGAGGCTTGCAGGACACGAGCAGGCGGTGCCCCTCGGTGAGGTTAGTTCCATCCTTCTCTATTGCATCTATATAGTCGAGCAGGTTGTTGCACATGCCATATTGGCCAGCCGCCAGCAGTGCTTGGGGTATCCCCTGGGCCTTATCCTCGGCAGTGAACCACAATGTGGTTCCCATGCTGGCAGCGAGGGCGCTATTCTGCTGGACGGCCTCGCTCGGGGCGAGGTAGTCGGCCAGTGTGCCGTTCCGCTTCATGCTCTCCCATCGCTCGCCAGGCCGCAGTTCATAGACGGTGCTGGACACAACGCGGTTGTGCCACTCCTTGTCGTCATAGATGGCACCGTAATTCAACTGACGCATGCGCTTGAAGAAAATTTCACTGCTCATCATGATGACCGACTTGGCACGGTTCATCAGCATGGCTTCGATCGTGGCAAACTTCAGATGGCTGATGAACGCGGCCCTATCACCGACAAAGGTCTTGCGGATGGCGGCAAACATCTTGCTCTTGAGCACCGCGCCGATGATATTGGCCAGGGTGACGATGGCCAGAATCACCGACATCACTCCGAGCCAGAAGTTGCTGCCCAGCACCAGCGCGACTAAAAACAGCAGCATCACCACGACCTCGCTGATCAGGCCATAGTTGCGCAGCCGGCCCAAGGTCAAACGGCCCACGCTGTCGGGCAGTGCCTGCTCGCTGGGGGCGTAGCCTTCCATATAGGGGCTGGACACGTCGCTAACGATTATCAAGTCAAGCGCTTTGTCGGTGCGGCTCTTGTCGGCCCGATACTTGCGCATGCGTTCCTCGGCAAGCAAGATGGGCTCAATGCCCTGATTATCGACGAGGCCACCATCCATCAGGCCAAAGCGCGACTTGATGCCCGACACCAGTTCATCATGACGCATGACCTGGAAATCATCGGGATACATCATGGGCTCAAAACCGCTGGGATAACATGACGAGCAGGCCATGGCCTCGCCAGGGGTGATGTGACGCACCACGCTGCGGCCGATGCTGTGCTTCTGGTTGCCGAACACGCCATAGGTCATCCGTGAGCCGTCGGACATCTTGCCCTCGGTCAAACGGAAGCGGAAAGGCAACGAGTTGTCAAAGTCGGTCGCCAGTGCCGTGTAGTCCTTGACGGGGTTGCGGTCAAAGTTGTCAATGATATCAGCCATCGTGGAGTTGCCAAATAGGAGGCGGTCGTAAATTTCGGCCATGATTTTGATACTTGACGCGTCACGGTTGGCCTTCTCGTCGCTCAACCGCTGCAAGGCATCGGTCATCAAGTCCTCGTTGCACAGGAAACCGAACAGTTCCTCGACCATCTTGTCCACACCCTCACCGCGCGCCCTGGCGAGCATGTAGCGCATCGCGGGAATCGTGCCGCCCGACACCGACGACAGCGCCACGACACAGTCCAGCAGTGTCCGTCCGCCATCGAGGTGAATCGAGTTAAGAAAAGATAATGTACCCAGGTCAAATGTGGCTGCCCTGTATCCGCCACCTGAAAATGACATGCCTATTTTCAAGCAATTTTCCATCTTATCAACGCTTAGAGATTAGTTTGCCGACAAAGGTAATCATATTCATCGACAAATCCAAGCAAAAATCGGGCAAGCCCCGCCACTGGAGCCTGCCCGGAAATCCATGATGAGGAGTATGTCCCCTCTCTATTGAAGGCTTTACTTGAGCAGATAGTCGATCAAGGCGGTCACATCGCTGATGTTGATCAGGCCATCCTCAGTCATGTCGGCCTCGGCGGGCGCTGCACTCGCGTCATTGAGCAGGTAGTCGATGAGTGCAGTCACGTCACTGATGTTGACGTTACCGTCATGGTTGACGTCGCCACGCTGATAGGTGGGTTCCTCATTGCCGGCCAGGGTCACAGTGATGGTGGTGAAGCGGGCCTGCTTGTTGACCTTGAAGGCCACAAAGTTGGCGCTGCCTTCCCACACGCCGTCGGTGCCACTAGTGGTATAAGTGCCCTCGTTACCCTCGGCCTTAGAGATGTTGCTGGCCGTGTAACCGCTCATGCCGTTGAACTCAATCTTGATGATGGGCGAGCCGGCCGAGGTAAAGTTGAAGGCGGTGGAGTCGCTGCTGTAAACGCGGTAGTGGTTGGTGCCCAGCATGCCATCGCCGACGTACATGGTCACCTGATTCTTCACGACAGTGAAATGGTGACGCGTGCCGTCGCCGTCGCCCCTGTCAACGGCGCCGTCAAAGGTCACCTCGACAGTGGTGGCGGGCAACTTGGTATAGGTGGCGCTGACGACCTCGCTCTCCACGTCGCCAACCGAGGCCTTGGCCCAGATGGTGATGTCGTCGGTCACGGGGATGGCGTCAACATACTGGCTCCACAGTTCCTGGTCCAGGCTGTAGTAAATCTTGGCATTGGGGGTAGCACATGCCAGCGTCACGTCCAGACGGTCGGCAAAACTGCAAGATGCAGGAGTAAAGACGGGAGCCTCTACGGTCTGCTCTACCTTGGTAAAGGTTACGGTGACATAGTCGCTCATCTCACTGCCCTTGGTTGAAACGGCGGTGTAGGTCTTGGTCTCGGTCACATAGAACGGAGCGCTGTAGTGAATCCACTCGCCCTGCTCGTCGGCGGTGCCTTCCCAATAGAAAATCTGAGCATTCTCGGTGGGACAACTCAGGGTCACTGCCAGGCTACCGGTGAAGTCGCCACCATTGGGATTGAAGACGGGGGCGACAAGTTCCTCGACAACGTCCTCGGCAATGGTCACCACAATCTGGGTGCAGCGCACCTGGGACGCGGTATTCAGCGAGAACGTCGTGGTATCACCTTGCCATGTGCCCACCCGGCTACCCGACTGGCAGGTGTAGCCGTCACCGTAGAACTGGTCAGGGCCATAAGCCTGGCTATAGGAGCCATCGCAAGTGAATTCAACCTTCTTGATATTACCCACCGTCGAGGTGACAGTAGCCTTGCTACCGGCGGCAAAACGATAGGTGCTCGCTGCAAGCGCAGCCTTGGTGCCCGTGATGGTCACGCCATCGAGCGACATCTCGTCAAACGCGTTGGCCGACGAATTATTTCCCGTGGTTTGACCAGGAACAAAGGTCACAGTAATGTCTGCCCATGCCGAAATCGACAACAGGGCAACAAAGAGGAGAGACAACAATTTCTTCATAAAAAAACGAAACTTTAATTGATTAATAATAATTAAAATACAGTCAGGGTGTCACATTCAGTCCCCTGCGGGGAATGGGGCATTCAACTTTCACACCACAAAGTTACAACAAATAACTCACACACCACTCGACATTACACAAAAAAACAGGACAACCGCACTCTAATTGCCTTGAAGGCACCTTGAAGTTTTGAGACAAAACCCGTCTGGGTAATATAATAATGTGTAACTTTGCATCACAAGTCGGAATCAAGACCCGCCCTCTTGCACAAGAGGAAAACAGACGCCCCAGGCTCAGGGCATCTCTTGCAACAAATAATGATTAGACAGAATGAGAAAAAAGATATTATTGACAATAACGCTTCTAGCGCTGATAGGTGTTGCAGTGCTCACCTACAGAACGCTTACATATAACACTCGGATGGATGAACTCGGATATGAACTGATGCAAAAAATCGACTCTCACAAGGAAAAAACCGGTTTTCTCCCGAAGGACTTGAGCGAAATCGGGATAGATGTTGATGATGAATGCTACCTCTACAAGGGTGGCATCTTCTATTACACCATCATGAATGACAGTGTTTATTGTCTGGAATATCCGCTAGACGCAGAGAACAATCGCGGCATCACCTCAGATAATCGCATTTGGACAGAGAATTATGTGCTCTCATCAAAGGCCCCTTGATCGCCAGTAGTGCTCTAGACCACAATCCTCAAGCAAACTTTCCCCAGTCTTTTTCGAGTGGGCCTGGTTCAGCCGCAATGATTCGGCCATGCCCCCCACGGCAACGTTTCCAAACAAAAAAGCCAAATGGCTTCATTATTAACCATTTGGCATTCAAAATCGTGACCCCGGTGGGACTCGAACCCACGACCCATTGATTAAGAGTCAATTGCTCTACCAACTGAGCTACGGAGTCATCGCTCATTCAATTGCGGTGCAAAGGTACTGCTTTTTTCTGAACCAGCAACTTTTTTGGCGATTTTTTTTGAAAAAAAACGCATTTTTGAATGAGCGGATTTTTGGCGTTCTACATATTTCGCTGTAAAACAGCGCAATACAATAACTCTCATTTTTTGGTTTTTTTTGTTTTTTTCTGTAAAAGCACTAACTTTGTCGTCGATAATAACGCTAAGACTACAAGACGTGATGGAAAAGAGATATGATTTTGACCGAGTGATAGACCGTCGGGGTACCGGCAGCGTGATGTATGACATGTGCAAGGAGATGTTCGGGCGCGAGGATGTGTTGCCCTTGTGGGTGGCCGACATGGGTTTTGCCGCCTGTCCCGAGATCACGCAGGCGCTGGCCGACCGTGTGACGGGGCATCCCATCTATGGCTACAGCGTGCCGCTGGATGACTACTGGCAGTCGATCATCGACTGGCAGCGCGAGCGCAACGGGCTGGAGTTCACCCAAGAGGAGTGTTGCTTCATCGGCGGCATCGTCAACGGTTTCGGGCTGGCGCTTAACTATTTCACTCGTCCTGGCGACAAGGTGTTGATCCAGGAACCGGTGTACCACCCCTTTAGGATGCTGATCACGGGCAATAACCGCATGGTGGTGAACAATGCGCTGGTGCGCACCGACGATGGCTTCTACCGCATGGATCTGGAGGGGCTGGAGCGCATCTTCAAGACCGAGCGTCCCCGCATGATGGTGCTGTGCAACCCTCACAACCCCATCGGCATCGCGTGGCCTGCCGACGTGCAGCGTCAAGTGGCGTCGTTGGCCAGGCAGTATGATGTGGTGGTCTTCAGCGACGAGATTCATGGCGATCTCGTGTTGAAGGGGCACCGCCACACGTCATTTCTCACCGTGAGCGACGACGCGCGTGCCGTGGGCATCGTGATGGGTGCTCCGAGCAAGACGTTCAACATCGCGGGCATCGTGAGTTCGTGGTGTGTGATCAAGAATCCGGACCTGCGCAAGCCTTTCTTCAACTGGTTGACGACCAATAGCCAGAGTGCTCCCAACTTCCTGTCGATGACGGCCACACGCGCGGCCTACCGCCATGGTGGCGAGTGGCTCGGTCAGTGTCTGGACTACATCGAGGGCAACATCGACATGGTGACGGACTATTGCCGTGAGCACATTCCCGGCGTCAAGGCCATCAAGCCGCAGGCCTCGTTCCTGGTGTGGCTCGACTGCACGGGCTTGGGACTAGAGCATGACGCCCTGATCGACCTGTTTGTCAACAAGGCACGGATCGGCTTGAACGACGGTGCGATGTTCGGCCGCGGCGGCAGCGGGTTCATGCGCCTCAACGTGGCCGTGCCCCGCAGCATCCTGCGACAAGGCATGGAACAACTGGCTGGCGCGGTGGCCACCCTCCGCTAGGCCGCTGGCATGACTGAACTCTCCACCAGGGGAGGGAACATCATCAGGGCTACAAAAACAGTAATAAATTGTGCCTGCATAACAGAATTATTTATTACCTTTGCAGTATCGGAAACCATTAATACATGTCGACAGCCGATGGCATCGGAATCGCGTTTACATGTATATTATCGAATTTTACAAGCATTAACTATACTACTGACATGAGTTCACTACAACGTTTAGTCCTGTCGCTGCTCGTGCTCGTGACGGCATCAAGCACCGCCGTAGCCCAATACTACAGCGGTGACCACACGTTTGACGGCGAGAACAGGAATGAGGTGTCGGCTTCACTTACAACTGGCAAGAACATCATTACCGGTCCTTGCATCGGCAACACCGTGCACTACAAGC
>CAMKOE010000008.1 GCA_946414395.1 uncultured Porphyromonadaceae bacterium
GAAGTTTGATAAGAACCTGATGATCAACTTGGAGCAGTCACTGCCCAAGGAGATGTTGCGCACCAACCAGTCGGGGGCCTATCATTGCACCACCATCGTGGGTTGCAACACCCGCAAGCAACACGGCCTGCTGGTGATTCCCGTGCCCGAACTGGACGACAACAACCACGTGCTGCTGTCAACGCTCGACGAGACGGTCATCCAGCATGGTGCCCCCTTCAACCTGGGCCTGCACCGCTACAAGGGAGACATCTACAGCCCTAACGGCCACAAGTACATCCGCGAGTATGACTGTGAGCGTGTGCCCACGACGACCTACCGCGTGGGCGGTGTGATTCTCAAGAAGGAGAAGATCTTCATCACCCACGAGAACCGCATCCTCATCCGTTACACGCTGGTTGACGCCCACTCGGCAACGACGCTGCAGTTCAGGCCGTTCCTGGCCTTCCGCAACGCCAACGACCTGTGTGTCGAGAATGCCGTGGCCAGCCGTGACTATCAGGAGGTGAGCAATGGCATCGCCACTTGCATGTATGACGGCTACCCGAAACTATACATGCAGATGAACCACAAGCCCCGCTTCGTGTTTGACCCGCACTGGTACAAGAACATCGAGTACACCAAGGACCAGGAGCGCGGCATCCCCTATAGCGAGGACCTTTACGTGCCCGGCTACTTTGAGGTCGAGATCAAGAAGGGCGAACCCTTAATCTTCTCGGCTGGCATCGAGGAGGTCAACACCAGGACGCTGACCAAGATGTATGAGGACGAGATCAAGCCCCGCACGCCCCGCACCAGTTTCTACAACTGCATGAAGAACAGCGCCAAGCAGTTCTATATCACCAACAAGGAGGGCCACTACCTGCTGGCCGGCTACCCGTGGTTCAAGATACGCGCCCGCGACGAGTTCATCGCCCTGCCGGGTTGCACGCTGTCGGTCCACCACCGCCAGGACTTTGAACTCATCATGGACACCGCTCAACGGGCCCTTCAGGACTGGATGCGCGACGGCACGCTCGACAAGCACCTCGATGGTCTGGAATTGCCCGACGTGCCCCTGTGGGCCATCTGGGCCGTGCAGCGCTATGCCCACGACCTGAACGCCACGGCAGCCCGTGAGCGATATGGCCAATTGGTCAAGGACATCATCAACTTTATCGCCGACGGCCACCATCCCAACCTGAAACTCGACTCCAACGGCCTGATTACCACCGACGGCACCAAGCGTCCCGTCTCATGGATGAACAGCACCCACCCCGACGGCACACCGCTCATCCCCCGCACGGGCTATCTGGTCGAGTTCAACGCGCTGTGGTATAACGCATTGAGGTTTGCCGTTGAGGAACTATTCGGTGAACTCGATGAGGAAAAACAGTTTGTCACCCGCTGCAACGAGATTGCTGCCAAGTGCAAGCCGGCCTTCATCGACACGTTCATGACCGATTATGGCTACCTCTATGACTATGTGAACGGCAGTTACACCGACCTGAGCGTGCGGCCCAACATGATCATCGCCGCCGCCACCGACTACAGCCCGCTGGACCGCCGCCAGCGCAAGCGCGTGCTTGACATCACCACACGCGAGTTGCTCACACCCAAGGGCCTGCGCACCCTGAGCCCTAACAGTTACGGTTACATACCCTGGTACCTGGGCACCCCCGAGGAGCGCCAGACGGCCTACTTTGCCGGCAGTGCCCGGCCCTGGCTGATGGACTTCTACAGCAAGGCCTACATCCGCGTGTTCGGCCTGAACAGCATCTCGTTCATCGAGCGCATGATGATCGGCTTTGAGGACGAGATGAAGGAGGGCTGCATCGGCTCGCTGAGCGAACTCTATGACGGCAACCCGCCCTTCATCGGCCGCGGCGCCGTCAGTTTCGCCCCCAACGTGGGCGGCATCCTGCGTGTGTTGCGCACCTTCAAGAACCTGCACATCATCGACGAATAACCATAGAGAGGAGGAAACAGAGATATGAAAGCATTAATGTTTGGCTGGGAATTTCCGCCTCACATCCTGGGAGGACTGGGAACAGCAAGTTACGGACTCACCAAGGGCATGTGGGAGAATGGTGACATGGACATCACCTTTGTCATCCCCAAGCCCTGGGGCGACGAGCCCAAGGATTTTGCCCACATCATCGGCGCCAACAGCACGCCTGTTGCATGGCGAGACGTGAACTGGGACTATGTGCAGAGCCGCATCGGCGGCGTGATGGATCCGCAGATGTACTTCAACCTGCGGGATCACATCTACGGTGATTTCAACTACATGAGCACCAACGACCTGGGCTGCATCGAGTTCTCGGGCCGCTACCCCGACAACCTGCTCGAGGAGATCAACAACTACAGCATCGTGGCAGGCGTCATCGCCCGCACGATCGACTGCGACATCATCCACAGCCACGACTGGCTCACCTATCCTGCCGGCATCCACGCCAAGCAGGTGACGGGCAAGCCGCTGGTCATCCACGTGCACGCCACCGATTTTGACCGCTCGCGCGGCAACGTCAACCCCACGGTGTTCAGCATCGAGAAGGACGGCATGAACCATGCCGACCACATCATCACCGTGAGCAACCTGACGCGACGCACGGTCATCGAGAAATACGGCATCAGCCCCGACAAGGTGACCACGGTGCACAACGCTGTGGAGCCGCTCAACGAGGAACTGCTCAACTTGCCCATCCCGCCGGGCAAGCAGAACAAGGTCGTCACCTTCCTGGGACGCATCACGATGCAGAAAGGGCCCGAATACTTTGTCGAAGCCGCCGCACAGGTGCTGCACAAGGTCAACGACGTGCAGTTTGTCATGGCCGGCAGCGGCGACATGATGAACAAGATGATACGCCTGGCCGCCAAGCGCGGCATCGCCGACCGCTTCCACTTCACCGGCTTCCTGAAGGGCAAGCAGGTGTATGAAATGCTCAAGGCCAGTGACGTCTATATCATGCCCAGCGTGAGCGAGCCGTTTGGCATCTCACCACTGGAGGCCATGCAGATGGGCGTGCCGTCAATCATCAGCAAGCAGAGCGGCTGTGCCGAGATTCTGGACAATGTCATCAAGATCGACTACTGGGACATCAACGCCATGGCCGATGCCATCTACAGCATCATCAAGTACCCGGCGATGTACAACGAGTTGCGTGACCAGGGCCTGGCCGAGGTCAACCAGATCACATGGGACAAGGCCGGTGCCAAGGTTATCGACATCTACCGCCGTCTCATCAACCGGTAATAAATAAAAATCATGGACTAAAACTCAACTAAAAGATATGAAAGCAATTTGTTTCTATTTCCAGATCCACCAGCCGTTCCGCCTGAAGCACTACCGTTTCTTTGACATCGGTAACGACCACTACTACTACGATGACTTTGCCGACGACGACATCATCACGCGCATCGCCCAGCGGTCCTATCTGCCCGCCAACCAGATGCTGCTCGACATGATACGTGAGAATGGCAAGAAATTCAAGGTGGCTTTCTCCATCAGCGGCACCGCGCTGGAGCAGTTGGAACAGTATGTGCCCGAGTTCATCGATTCGATGAAGGAACTTGCCGACACCGGCTGCGTCGAGTTCCTGAGCGAGACCTATGCCCACAGCCTGTCGGCACTGTATGACCCCGACGAATTTGTCGCCCAGGTCAAGGCTCATGACGAGAAGATATACCAACTTTTCAACCAGCGGCCCAAGGTGTTCCGCAACACCGAGTTGATCTATGACGACGACATCGCCTCGATGGTCTATTCCATGGGATTCAAGGCCGCCATCACAGCCGATGCCAAGCACGTGCTGGGCTGGCGCTCACCCAATTTCCTGTATAGCAGCGCCTCGGCGCCCAAACTCAAGTTGTTGTTGAAAAACGGCAAGTTGAGCGACGACATTTCCTTCCGCTTCAGCAATCCCGAGTGGGCCTCCTACCCGCTCACGGCCGACAAGTACATCCACTGGATCAACGAGTTGCCCCAAGAGGAGCAGTTGGTGAACCTGTTCATGAACTATGATGCCCTGGGCGAATTGCAGCCCCGCGAGAGCGGCATCTTTGAGTTCATGCGTGCCCTGCCCCGCTTTGCCGCCGAGAACGATATCCAGTTCTGGACCCCGAGCGAGGTGGTTTCCAAGTTCAAACCCGTGGCCGAACTCGCCGTGCCCTACCCCATGTCATGGACCGACGAGGCCCGCGACACGAGCGCCTGGCTGGGCAATACCCTGCAACAGGAAGCCGTCAAGAAACTGTACTCCATCGGTGAGCGCGTGCGCCTGTGCTCCGACCGCCGCATCAAGCAGGACTGGAACTACCTGCAGGCCAGCGACCACTTCTTCTACATGTCCACCAAGCACAACGACGACGGCTCGGTACACAGCCACTACAGCCCCTATGACTCGCCCTACACCGCGTTCACCAACTACATGAACGTCCTGAGCGACTTCATGACGCGCGTCGAGGAGCAGTACCCCGCCAGCATCGACAACGAGGAGTTGAACTCGCTGCTGTTGACCATCCGCAACCAGGAGCAGGAAATCGAGAAACTGCACCGCGAGGTGGAACTGATGCGCAACAACATCGTCAAGGACACCACCGGCGACTTCCCCGTCGATGACGAGCCACAGCCCGCACCTGAGGAGAAAAAGGCCGCCAAGAAAAAACCGGCCGCCAAGAAAAAGGCTCCCGCCAAAAAGAAACCCGCGGCCAAGAAATAACCAGTAACGAGGTGTGCCACCAATATTATGACACACCTCGTTTTTTTTGGGTTTATGGGCACAACTAGTCTTGCGCCATTCGTGATAGTTTTGTAAATTTGCCGATTGAAACTAAAACTTATCTTTTTAACGATTATGACTAAGATCCGCAACTTCATGCTCGTGTGCCTGTGCGCGCTGATGACGGTACCCGCCCTGCGTGCCGAGCACTTGTTGATTATCGCAGTTAATGACACACACAGCCAGGTTGACCCGGCCAGTGACGGCCAGGGCGGTGTGGCCAGGCGCCGCGCCATCTATGACCACCTGCGTGCCACCAACCCCAACACGGCCCTCATCCACGCCGGTGACGCCGTTCAGGGCACTTTATTCTTCTCGCTCTACCGCGGCGAGGTGGAATATGCGTTGATGGACTCGCTGGGTTATGACGCGATCATCCTGGGCAACCATGAGTTTGACAACGGCATGGAGGAGTTGGCCGCACACTACCGCAACGTGGATGCCGTGAAGATGAGCGCCAACTATGACTTCAGCGCGACACCGCTCAACGGGCTGTTCCTGCCCTACTGGATCAAGGCCGTGGGGGACAAGCGCGTCGCCTTCTTCGGCATCAACGTCAACCCCACGGGCCTCATTGCCGACATGAACTGCAAGAACCTGGGCTACCGCAACGCCCCCGACGTGGCCGACGCCACCGCCCGCTATCTCAAGGAAGTGCAGGGTGTGGACTATGCCATCATGGTCTCGCACATCGGCTACAGCAGTTATGAGCCCACCGAACCCAATGACACGCTCATCATCGGCCACAGCCATTATATCGACATGGTCATCAGTTCCCACTCCCACACCACCATCAAGCCCGGCAGCGGCATGGACCGCATCGCCAATGCCGACGGCAAGATGATTCCCATCGGCCAGAACGGCAAGAGCGGTAAACTGGTCGCCACCTATGACCTCGACCTCGAGACTGGCGACATCGTCTATAACCAAATCCCCGTCGATGAGGCTTGGGACGAGGCCGCCAGCCGCTACACGGCCATGAACAAGTGGCTCGACCACTATCGTCACGGTGTGGACAGCATCATGAACAACCCCATCGCCACCAGCGCCCGCTTCATGAAGAATTCTAGTGATGCGGCCCAGAACTGGGTAAGCGACGCCACAATGGAAATCATCAAGGACCTCTCGGGTATCAAGAACATCGACTGCGCCATCATGAACAAGGGCGGCATCCGCACCGACATGCCCAAGGGCACCGTCACCGAGGGCGTCATCGGCTCGATGTTCCCCTTCGATAACCGCTTTGTCGTGCTCGAGATGCCCGGTACCGACCTCATCGAGAGCATCAGGCTGATGTGCGGCCGCGGCGGTGACGCCGTGAGCAAGGAACTGCGCGCCACCTATAATGATAAGGGCGAACTCATCAAGGCCACCATCAAGGGCAAGAAAATTGACCCCAAGAAGACCTACATCGTCGCCACGATCGACTATCTGGCCAACGGCGGTGACTACATGACGCCCATGAAGCACTGCAAGCGCCTGTTTGTCGATACCCAGAAGTATGGCAACCACATCTTGACCTACCTCAGGAACCTGCAGGCCAAGGGCAAGGTAATCAACGCCACCGATGAAGTGAGAATCCAGAAAAAGTAACATCCGACCACAGGAGGGTGTGTCAAAATTCAGATGCCGCAATAATAACCGCCCTGCGGGCGGGAAATTTATCAAATTTTTAAAACAAAATTAATACTTGATTTATATTTAATTTGAATAATTTCCCGTGCGATAGCACGGTTATTTTGCGAGTCGCGATTGCAAGACACCCTCCCTTAAAGAAACAATAGTAATGACCAAATTCAAACGTATTCTTCTGGCTGTTGCAGCAGTGGCTCTCTCGTTGAGCGCCATGGCTCGCGGCAACGCCAAGTTGCCCAATCTGTTCAACAATGTGAACCAGGTGGCCATGGAGCAGTGGGTGGACAGTGTGTTTGCTTCACTGTCTCCCGAGGCTCGCATCGGGCAACTGATTGTCGCAGCCGTTACGCCACGCAGCAACGATGCAACCCGCGACCTGGTGAAGCGCCTCGTTGCCCAGAATCTCGTGGGGGGCCTCATCTATGAGAACAGCACCATCGCCGAGCAGGCCGAGGTCACCAACCTGGCTCAGTCCCTGGCCGCGGTGCCCTTGATGATTACCATCGACGGCGAGTGGGGGCTGGGCATGAGGCTCAAGGAGGTGCCCAACTTCCAGCGCAACCTCATCTTGGGGGCCCTGAACGATGACATGCTCCTCTATGAGTATGGCCGCGAAGTGGCACGACAGTGCCGCCGCATGGGCATCCAGGTCAACTTTGCCCCTGTGCTCGACGTCAACGACAATCCCCTGAATCCCGTTATCGGCGACCGTTCCTTCGGCGAGAGTCCCGAATTGGTCGCCCGGCACGCCATCGCCTTTGCCCGCGGACTGGAGGACGGCGGCGTGATGGCCGTGGGCAAGCATTTCCCCGGTCACGGCAATTCCAGCGAGGATTCGCACAAGACACTGCCCGTCATCAACAAGACCTTGCAGGAAATCAACACCTGCGAACTGGTGCCCTTCCGCAAATTTATCGATGCGGGACTGAGTGGTATCCTGACGGCCCACCTGCTGGTTCCCTCGATTGATGGCGGCAAGGCTCCCACCAGTCTGTCGCACGAGTGCATCGGCACCCTGCTGCGCAACGAGATGGACTTCAATGGCCTCATCTTCACCGACGCGCTCAACATGAAGGGCGCCACACAGATACTCAAGGGCTCGCCCTGTGTCAACGCCCTGCTGGCCGGCAACGACGTCCTGCTCATGCCCGATAATGTCACCGACGAGATCGCAGCCATCAAGGCCGCTATCGCCAGCGGGAAAATTTCACAGAGCATGATCGACGAGCGTTGCAAGAAAATCCTGAGGTACAAGTATGCCCTTGACCTAACCTCACGCCAGCAAGTGAACACGGCCAATCTGGAAAGCGACATCAACTCCCAGAAGGCCGCGGTGCTCAAGCGCCAACTCACCGCCGGCAGCATCACGGTCATCAAGAACAATGACAACATCCTGCCCATCCACAACCTGCAGAGCCGCCGCATCGCTGTAGCCACCATCGGCAACGAGAACGGCACGGCATCCAAGTTCCAGCGCCGTTGCGCCGACTATGCCGAGGTCAAGCGTTTTGACCTTGACAAGGCCGGTTCGGCCAGCGCACTCGCCGAGCAATTGCACGACGGGCACTTCAACACGATTATCGTCGAGGTGGGCACCGACAATGAGGACAACCGCGCCGCTCTCAACACGGTAGTCAAGAAATGCAAGAACGTGATTGTGGTGATTACCTGCAAGCCCTATGAAATACGCAACTACGGCATGGCCATCACCCACAAGCACGTCAAGGCCGTGGTTCTCACCTACGAGAACTCAACGCTGGCCGAGGACTATGCCGCACAGACCATCTTCGGCGGTAATGCCGCCAACGGCAACCTGCCCATCTCGCTGGCCTTTGAAGGCAAGAAGACGCGATATGACGCGGGCCACGGCATCCACTATGACGCCAACCGCCTGGGATACTCCATTCCTGCCGAGGTGGGACTGGACAACCGCTTGACGGCCCAGATCGACTCGGTGTGCCGCCTGGGCGTGCAGCAGCATGCCTTCCCCGGCTGCCAGGTGATTGTGGCCCGTCACGGCAAGATTGTCTATAAGGGCTCGTTCGGCACGATCGACTATGGCAGCACCGTCAAGGTGAACGACAACACGCTGTTTGGCCTGGCATCGGTATCCAAGGCCACCGGAACCATCAGCGGTGTGATGAAGGCCTTTGACGACGGCAAGTTCCGCCTTGATGACAAGGCCAGCCACTATATTCCCGGACTGCGCGACGGTGACAAGCAGGACATCACCTTCCGCGACCTGCTCTATCACGAGACCGGCATGCCCGCGTCGCTCAACATGTGGCAGATGATGATGGATCCCAACACCTACAGCGGAGTGCTCATCGCCGGGGCCGAGGATGCCAATCACCCCATTAAGGTCATGAACGGCGCATGGGGACACAAGGACGCCAAACTGCGCACCGACATCCTCTCGACCACCAAGACTGACAAGTTCAACATCGCCATTGCCGACGGCATCTGGGGCGGCCGCGTGACCTATGACTCCATCATGAACCGCATGTACCACGTCAAACTGGGCAAGAAGAAGTACCTGTACAGTTGCTGCAACTTCTCCCTCCTGGCCGACGCCGTGCAGCGCATGACCCACTCGCCGCTCAACTACTATGTGAACAACTACATCTTTGCTCCGCTGGGTGCCTATCACACGCTGTACCGCCCCTTGAGCAAATTCTCGCGCGACGAGATTGCCTTTACCGAGAAGGATACCTTCCTGCGCCGACAGCACATCCACGGTTATGTCCACGACGAACTCGCAGCCTTCTCGGGCGGAGTGCAGGGCAATGCCGGACTCTTCAGCAACGCCAACGACCTGGCTAAACTGTTCCAGATGTGGCTGAACGGCGGCACCTATGGCGGCGTGCGCATGCTGAAGGCCTCTACCGTCGAGACCTTCACGACCCAAAAGAGTCCCAACAGCCACCGCGGCCTGGGCTTCGACAAGCCCGTCGTGGGCGACCCCGAGGCCAGCAACACCTGTCCCGAGGCCACACCCGAGACCTACGGCCACACGGGATTCACGGGCACGTGCTTCTGGGTTGACCCCAAGAACGACATGTTCTACATCTTCCTGAGCAATCGTGTGAGCCCCACGCGCAACAACCCCAACTTTGGCCGCATCAGCGCACGCAGCCACATCAATTCACTCATCTACAAGGCCATCCGCGACTAATCACCTCTAGACAATCCCGATTACTCTGGAAATCTAGAGCCATAACCAATAAATAATTGATAACAATGAAGAAGTTTTCATTCATTTTCACAGTGTTGTTGCTGCTCGCTTCATGCAGCAAGGGCTACAAGGTAACCGTCACCATGCCCGATGACAGCAATAATGGCGAAACCGCCTTCCTGACCAACTATGACACAGGCGACACTATCGCCACCGCAACCGTCGAGAACCAGATGTGCACCTTTGAGGGCGATGCCGCAGGCGGCTTCTTTGCCCGCCTCTACGTTGGCGGCAACCCTTACGGATTTATCGTTGAACCCGGTGAGGTGAAACTCAACATCGCCGAGGGTACCGCCGTGAGCCCCTTGAACGACAAGATTGCCGCCTGGAGCAAGGAGATGCAGACCATTGCCGACGATTCCACGCTCACCGAGCAAGAGAACGACGCCCGCTATGCCGAGGGACTCAAGAAACTCTATGAGGGCAACAAGGATAACGCCATCGGCCCGTGGGCATTCTGCAACTACTTGATGTATAAAGACTTCAGCGAGAGTGAAATCGATGCACTCGTCAAGGAAGCGCCCGCCGAGTATGCCCACCTCAAGCGTGTCGCTAAGGCCAAGAACGCCGCCCACCAACTCACCATCACCGCCGAGGGCCAGAAGTTCACCGACTTTGAGGTCAAGGCCGAGGACGGTGCCATGCAGAAGTTGTCGGACTACGTCGGCAAGGGCAAGGTCGTCGTGGTTGACTTCTGGGCCAGTTGGTGCCCTCCCTGCCGTGCCGAGATTCCCAAGTTGCAGGCCCTCAAGCAAAAGTATGGCGACAAGTTTGATGTCCTGGGCATCGCCGTGTGGGACACCCCCGAGGACACCCGCAAGGCCATCCAGGAACTCAATATCACCTGGCCCGTCATCGTCGGCACCCACAAGTTGACCGAGCCCACCGACCTGTATGGCATCAAGGCCATTCCTCACATCATCGTCTTCGGCCCCGACGGCACGATCCTGTCGCGTGGCCTCACTGGCGACGCCCTGGCCGCCAAACTCGCCGAGGCCTTGAAGTGACCCTCAATTTCTCAAGATAACAACGAGCGGTTGGATTCCACCAACATGGGGTCCAACCGCTCGCTGTTATTACTGTCGCAATACCGTTATAACTGATTAATCACTTCTTGGAGTCTTGCCAAGAATAACCCTGCGTGAGCACCATCCATCTGTGCATGGTGGAATTGGTAGGATATGGGGAGTTCGCACCTGAAGAACTCTTTGACCGAGGAAGCGGCTTTGCCAACACGCCAGTCAAGCAGCACGTTGAACTTGTATCCTTTTTTCCGGCTTATCCTTACCAATCGCGTAACATCAATCGTCTTGAAGAATGTGACCATCGGATTTGGGGCCTTCATCCACAACTCTAAGGCTCAGGCGCGACTGGTGTCTTTTGGATCTACTTCAAGCATAAATACCGATTTATCTGTTTATTATGCTATTCTCTATTGCCTGCAACAATATATGAGCAGTATTTGCTGAGCAGATTGGACAATGGCAAATCGCCTTTCTGGTATCTGTCAGCATCGAGTTTGAGAATTCTTTCGCAGATAGTTTTCTTACCTTTATATAAAGCATTGAGATATGGAATGCCATTTTCTTCAGTGATGTTTATATCTGTGAAGAATTGCGTCATGTCCTCAGCATCATAGACGATGGAGTAACTTGGACGTTTGGCTCCCGGAATGTCTTCTATCAGGATATTCTTTTCCACAAGGTCCTGTATATCACGAATGGCCGTATCCTTAGAACATTTTGCCAATGTTGCCCAAGTCTTTGACGTTATCTTAGCCTCGTAACCGTCTAGAAAGAGGTTGAGCATCTGGGTCTGACGTTCGGTCATTGGTACTGCCGATGCCTTCTGCCAGAAGAAGCTCTTATTCAGGATTGTGGTGACGATGGTGTCTGCCTCGTCAAGTGCATCAACCAATTTCTGCATGTACCACACCAACCACTCCGTTATATCGCCATCGCCATGCTGCATCCGCTCCAGAATGTCATAGTAGTGATTCTTGTCCTTGTTAATCTGTGATGAAACATTGTAGAAACGGAACTCGCTCTTTTCTCCACGAGCAAGAAGCATGTCTGAAAGGATGCGGGCCAACCGCCCATTACCATCCTCGAATGGATGAATGCTTACAAACCAGAAATGAGCAATGGCAGAACGGATGACGCTGCTCACAGGTTCCTCGCTATTAAACCAGGCAAGGAATTTTCCCATCTCCGCTTCTACACGGTCTGGCGAAGGAGCAATATAGTGAATCTTCTCGCGTCCAAACATCCCGCTGACAATATGCTCCTCGTTTGTACGGTACTGGCCTATTTCTATTTGGCTGCCTTCGCTATAGCCTGTTGGAAAGAAAGCCGCTTGCCATGCGCACAGTTTTTCTTTGCTGAGGGTCATGTCATAGTGCTGCACCGCTTCGAGCATGACACCTACTACGGAGTCAACATAGTGTGAAGGCGCGGTATATTTCACGTTCTCAATCCCAAGTTTCCGGGCAATGGAAGAACGAACTTGTTCAACGTTCAGCCGTATGCCTTCTATTTCTGAAGAAAAAACCACATCGTATGTCAGGTTCTCTGCCATTGCACGCAGTTTGCTGTCAAAGCCCAGCGAACTCAGCCTGCCGTAAAGCAAGCCCTGCTTACGGAATACTTTTTCCTGAAGGAGTGACACCTCAGAAGCGTCCCAACGGAAGTCCGTCCAATTGTCTCTTTCGTGTATATACATAACGCATTCCTACTTTGTGCGACAAAATATTATATATAACGCCGCAAATTCTGCGGCAAAAATGCGAAATTATTGTCGAATAGCCAAACAAATCCGCAAATAATCGCATATTATGCGACGTTTTTGTCTCCAAAACGTCGAAAGCATTCTTGGAGATACAAAAAGGGACCTGCCCAAACAGATCCCTTTAATTTAACATGTCAGAGTTAACTTACTCGGCCTCAACGGCTGCTTGCGCGGCGGCGAGGCGGGCGATGGGCACGCGGTAGGGCGAGCAGGAAACGTAGTTCATGCCCAGGCTAGCGCAGAACTTAACACTGCTGGGCTCACCACCATGCTCACCACAGATACCCAGGTTCAACTCGGGCTTGGTAGCACGACCCTTGCGGCATGCCATCTCAACAAGTTGGCCAACGCCTTCCTGATCGAGTACCTCAAACGGGTCAACCTTCAAGATGCCCAGGTTCTTATAGACGGACAGGAACTTGCCGGCATCGTCACGCGAGTAACCAAAGGTCATCTGGGTCAAATCGTTGGTACCGAATGAGAAGAAGTCCACAACCTCGGCAATCTGGTTGGCCACGAGAGCGGCACGCGGAATCTCAATCATGGTGCCCACCTTGTAGGCAACGGTGGCGCCACGCTCGGCAAATACCTTCTGTGCGGTCTCGTTGATGATGTCGGCCTGCATCTGGATCTCGGCCTTGACACCGATCAGGGGAACCATGATCTTGGGGTGAACGTCAACGCCCTTGGCCTTGACATTGAGTGCGGCCTCGATGATGGCGCGGGCCTGCATCTCGGTGATCTCGGGATAGGTGTTGCCCAGACGGCAGCCACGGTGACCCAGCATGGGGTTGAACTCTTCCAGACCGTCGCACACGAGTTTCACTTCCTCGAGGGTGCGTCCAGTCTGCTCAGCGAGTTCGCGCATGGTCTCCAACTGGTGGGGTACAAACTCGTGCAAGGGGGGATCGAGCAGGCGGATGGTCACCTCATAGCCGTCCATGGCCTCGAAGATGCCCTCGAAGTCGCCACGCTGCAGGGGCAGCAACTTGGCCAGGGCGATGCGGCGCGAAGCCACGTCGGGGGCGATGATCATCTCACGCATGGCCTTGATGCGGTCACCCTCAAAGAACATGTGCTCGGTGCGGCACAGGCCGATGCCGTGGGCACCCAGTTTGCGGGCCACACTGGCGTCGCGGGGCGAGTCGGCATTGGTGTAAACGTCCATCTTGCTGTACTTCTCGGCGAGGTTCATCACGGCTGCGAAGTCACCGCTCAGGTCAGCGTCAACAGTTGCCACGAGGCCGTCATAGACCTCACCAGTGCTACCGTTGATCGAAATCCAGTCACCTTCCTTATAGGTCTTGCCACCCATCTCGACGGTGCGGGCCTTGTAGTCCACCTTGATTTCACCGGCACCCGAGACGCAGCACTTGCCCATACCACGGGCAACAACGGCTGCATGGGAAGTCATACCGCCACGGGCGGTCAAGATACCCTGTGCCACGCTCATGCCGCGCAGGTCCTCGGGAGAGGTCTCCAGGCGCACCATGATGACTTTCTTCTTGCGGGAAGCCCACTCCTCGGCGTCGTCGGCAAAGAAGACAATCTGGCCGGTTGCGGCACCGGGGCTGGCGGGCAGACCCTTGGCCATGACCTTGGCGGTCTTGACGGCAGCCTTGTCAAACACGGGGTGCAGCAACTCGTCGAGTTTGCCGGGCTCCATGCGCTTGATGACGGTCTTCTCGTCGATAGCGCCTTCACGCAGCAGGTCCATGGCGATCTTCACCATGGCGGCGCCGGTGCGCTTGCCGTTACGTGTCTGGAGCAGCCACAGTTTGCCATCTTGGATGGTGAACTCCATGTCCTGCATGTCGTGGTAGTGCTCCTCGAGTTTCTGCTGGATGTCAACGAGTTGCTTGGCGCACTCGGGCATCGACTCCTCGAGGGAGGGATACTTGGCAGCGCGCTCCTCCTCGCTGATGCCCTGCAACTTGGCCCAGCGGCGGCTGCCCTCGGTCATGATCTGTTGCGGGGTGCGAACACCAGCCACAACATCCTCGCCCTGGGCATTGATGAGGTACTCACCATTGAACAGGTTCTCACCCGTGCCGGCGTCACGCGAGAAGCACACGCCCGTGGCACTGTTGTTGCCCATGTTGCCATAGACCATGGCCTGCACGTTGACAGCCGTACCATACTCCTCGGGAATCTGGTTCATGCGGCGGTACAGGATGGCGCGGTCATTGTTCCAACTGTCAAACACGGCATAGATGGCGCCCCACAACTGGTCATAGGCGTCGGTGGGGAAGTCCTTGCCGGTATTCTCTTTCACAGCGGCCTTGAAGCGCTTCACCAGTTCCTTGAGGTCTTCAACATCAAGTTCGGTGTCAAACTTCACGCCCTTCTTCTCTTTTACATCCTCAATAATGGCTTCAAAGGGGTCGATGTCGGTCTTGTTGGTGGGTTTCATGCCCAGCACCACGTCACCGTACATCTGCACAAAGCGGCGGTAACTATCCCAAGCGAAGCGGGCGTTGCCCGACTTCTGTGCCAGAGTCTCAGCCACAGCATCGTTGATACCCAGGTTGAGGACGGTGTCCATCATACCCGGCATCGACACGGGAGCACCCGAGCGAACCGATACCAACTGGGGATTGCTGGGATCGTTAAACTTGTTGCCTGTCAGGCTCTCGATGTGCTCGATGGATTTCTTCACGTCGTCCTTGATCATCTCAACAACGGCCTCGCGTCCCTTCTCGTTATAGAGACGGCACACCTCGGTGGTGATGGTGAAGCCCGGGGGAACGGGCACGCCAATCAAGTTCATCTCGGCAAGGTTAGCGCCCTTGCCACCCAGCAGGTCTCGCATGTCGGCACGGCCTTCTGCCTGGCCGTTACCAAAAGTGTAAATCGCTTTCATTTACTTTTAATTATTGAATATATTTGCAAATATTTATGTATTTTCGGTTTTGCGGTGCAAAGATAGTTATTTTGCGCCAAACATTAGCATAAACGTCATTAAAAAACACATTTTTTATTTAAACGGCCTGTTATCTTGCAAATTTGTTACATTTTGCAACAAAAGAGCAAATAATTCATTACAGTTTATCACAGGATCAGGCCGCATCAGCCTTTTGCAAACCGCAACCACCCGCCACCAATAACCTGACCGCATGTTACACATTGTGACCATATCATTTACATGAAAAGGCAAACCTTTACCATATAGATACTTAAGTTCCAAGCGCGACATGGCATCACGGCCGGTCACCATCTCTTGACGCAAGACCGGGGGCCATTTACTGAGTCGGCAACCGCTGTTGACCCAGGCATAAAATCCGTTTTTGGGGATTTTTTCAATGAAATCGGCTGTGCTATAGAAAAAAGCATTATCTTTGCGGGATATAAATGAAGACATCACTATAAAAGTTTATGGATAATTCGACAAAAAAAATACTGGACAACGACACTAACGGGCTGTTAACCTATGAGTACATTGCCAACAACATGGGCAGTATCGACGACGACATGCCCGCACTGGTTGACAACATGATCCTCAAAGACCGCACCGGCCAGTTTGTCGTGAGCACAGCGCGCTATCTCAACGCCATCGACCGCGAGAAATTTGCCGACAGCATCGACCTGCTGGTCAAGGCCGCTATCGCCAAGGACCGCGACCACGTCTATCTGTCCTACCTGGCCGCCTCGCTGTGGGGTGACGACTTCAAGGACCGTGCTGCCGAACTCAGCGCTACCGACGACAACTTCCGCCGCATCTACAAGCGCCTCTTTCCCATCGGCATCTGAAGGCGGATACCGAGCGATGCAGCCACACCGATAATCATTCAATCACTATAAATGACGACTATGAGACGGAATTATATTTTATCTTTTATTTTGGTTGCGCTGACCCTTCTGTCATGCTCTGCCAGCAACAGCAGCGAGAGCGCGCCCAAGCAAGTCAAGAACGATAAGAGCAAAATGACAAAAGTTGAACTCCAAACCTCACTGGGCAACATCGTTGTCGAACTCTACAACGAGACACCCCAGCACCGCGACAATTTCATCAAACTGGTCAAGGATGGCTATTATGACGGCGTGCTGTTCCACCGCGTGATCAAGGACTTCATGATCCAGACCGGTGACGGCAACTCCAAGACCGCCGGCCCCGATGCCATGCTGGGCGACGGCGACCCGGGCTACACGATTCCCGCCGAGTTTGTTTATCCGCAGTACTTCCACAAGCGCGGCGCCCTGGCCGCAGCACGCACCGGCGACCAGGTCAATCCCGAACGCCGCAGCAGTGGCAGCCAGTTCTATATTGTCACCGGCAAAATCTACAGCAGCGATGACCTGCAGATGATGGCCAAGCGCATGGCCGACATGAAGAAGCAGGAGATCTTCCGCCGCCTGATTACCGAGAACCGCGCCCGCATCGAGGAGTTGCAGAAGCAGCAAGACAATGCCGGCCTGCAGACGTTGCAGAACGAACTCATCCAGGCAACCGAGGCCGAGGCCGCGCAACAGGGTCCCGCCAAGATGACCGATGAACAGATCAACGCCTATACCATCATCGGCGGCACGCCCCATCTCGATGGCCAGTACACCGTGTTTGGCGAGGTCGTTGAGGGCATGGATGTCGTTGACAAGATCCAGAATGTCCAGACCGGCAAGGCCGACCGCCCCACCACCGACGTCAAGATCATCAAGGCACGCATCCTGTGATTGCCACTTCAGGGTAACGTCTATCCCGAATAAATTTCACACCGGGCTTATAAGACCTAACGGGCTTATAGGCCCTCGTTTTTTGAAAAAAATCAAGCCAAAAACGAAAAAAAACCGAAAAATGAGTTTGTAATTGGAAAATATTGACTAAATTTGGAGTTTGAATATAAACATCATGCTCATTGATGTGCATGAACTAAAATTTCTTATTATGATGGAACCGCGTGAACAATCTGAATCGATGAACAATCTCGAGAAAGATCAAATCTTGAACACTGAGGCCCAGAATGAGCCGCAGGAAGTTGTGAATGAAGAAGTTAAAGTCGAGGAACCCGCTACTCAGGAGACAGCAGTCGCCGAGGACGCCACCCCCGCCGCCGAGGCACCTCAAGCCGAGGCTGCCGAAGGGGCCAAGGAAGCGCACACCGCTCCGCGACTCGAACTGAATGGCAAAACCAAGAGCGAACTGGTGGACATGATGCGCGAGGCCGCAGCACGTCCCATCGAGGAGGTCAAGGAAGAGGTGCAAGCCATCAAGGCCGCCTTCTTTGCCCTGCGCCGCGATGAGGTCGCCAAGGAGAAAGAGACTTTCCTTGCCAACGGCAATGACGAGAGCGACTTCATGCCCAAGGATGATGCCGACGAGAACAACTTGAAAGAATTACTCAATGTGCTCAAGGAAAGGCGCACCGAGTATAACGCGGCCCAGGAGGCCAACCGCGAGGCCAATCTGGAGAAAAAACGCCAGATCATCGCGCTCATCAACGAGATCGCCAATGACCCCGACAACATCAATCGCCAGTTCAACCGCGTGAAGCAGTTGCAGCAGGAATTCAAGGATGCCGGCGAGGTGCCCGCCAGTGCCGACACCGAGATCTGGAAAGAATTCCAGCGTGCCACCGAGCGCTTCTATGACGTGCTGAAGATGAACAAGGAGTTGCGCGACTACGACTTCAAGAAGAACCTGGAACTCAAGCAGCAACTGTGTGAAGAAGCCGAGGCGCTCGACGAGGAGAGCGATATCGTGTCGGCCTTCAGGAAGTTGCAGGAACTCCACAACAAGTGGCGCGAGATCGGCCCCGTGGCCAAGGAACTGCGCGAGGAACTGTGGACCCGCTTCAAGGCTGCCTCCAGTGCCATCAACAAGAAATACCAGACTTTCTTTGAGGACCGCAAGAGCAAGGAGAAGGAGAACGCTGACGCCAAGACCGAACTGTGTGAAAAGATCGAGCAGATCACGACCGATGACCTGAAGACCTACGCACAGTGGGACGAGGTCACCAAGCAAATCATCGCCCTGCAAGAGGACTGGAAGAAACTGGGTTACGCTTCCCGCAAGGCCAATGCTGCCCTGTTTGCACGATTCCGTAAGTCCTGTGACGAGTTCTTTGCCAAGAAGGCCGAGTTCTACAAGACGATGAAGGAGGAACTCAGCGCCAACCTGGCCAAGAAAGTCGACCTGTGTGAGCGCGCCGAAGCCCTGATGGACTCTACCGACTGGAAAGAGGCTACCGACAAGTTCGTCGAGATGCAGAAGGAGTGGAAGACCATCGGCCCCGTTGTCAAGAAATACAGTGACAACGTGTGGAAACGCTTCATCGCCGCCTGTGACCACTTCTTTGAACAGAAGAAGAAACAAAACGTCAATGTCCATGCCGTCGAGCACGAGAACCTCAAGGCCAAGAAGGAGGTCATCGCTACCCTCAAGAGCACCATCGAGGAGGCCGCCGAGGGTGCAGCCCAGACGGTACGCGAACTGATGGAGCGCTGGCAGTCGATCGGCCACGTCCCCTTCAAGGAGAAGGACAAGATCTATGCCCAGTACCGTGAGTTGATTGACAAGGCGTTTGACACACTCAACATGCGCGGCTCTCGCTACTCGGGCGAGGGTGGCTCATCGCGCGGAGCAGGACGCCAGTCGGGCAGCGACCGTGGCCTGAGCGAGCGCGACCGCCTCGTGCGCACCTATGAGCAGCGCATGAGCGAACTCAAGACTTTCGAGAACAACATGGGATTCCTCACCGCCAACACCAAGAGCGGCAACACGCTCGTCCAGGAGATGGAGCGCCGCATCGCGCGCCTCAAGGAGGAAATCGCCGAGTTGGAGGACAAGATCAAGGAACTTGACAATGAATGATCGTGCAGTGAGCATCTCATCAACTGCCACAATTCATAATTCATGATGCAGAGGGGGCAACATTGCTCCCCCTGCTTTCAACGATAGCATTACCGCAAGAAACTACCATTAGCATAGCCACATGAAGAGCAAGGGCCGTTACGGACAATTCATCAGATGGATATTCAGCAGCATCGACGTGCTTATCGTCAATGTTGTCTATTATCTTGTCCTCGCGTGGCATCACAACGCTTTTAACGTCAATACCGAACTCAATTCCCGCCCAGCATGGCTGGTCCTGAACGTGGCGATGCTCGTCTGCCTGTATTTTTACAGCGATGTGCACGAGAGGCGTGTCTTCTATGCCGAGAAAGTCGTGGGACAGGCCTTCAAGTTGGCGCTCACCCATGCCGGCATTTTTGTCACGCTCACCTCGTTTCTGGAGCCCCTCGACTGGCCCTGGAAACTGATGCTGCTATTCTATGTCATCTTTTTCCTGGTGCTGGCGACCTGGTGGGTCCTGTCCAGACAGGTGCTCAAGATCTACCGCAACCAGGGCTTCAACTTCAAGCGGGTCATCGTCATCGGCGGTGGCACGGTGGGTGTGCGGCTCATCAATGAGATGGTAGCCGACCAGGGCTACGGCTACCACATCGTGGGCTTCTTTGACAACAACCCCAAGGCCCGGTCGGCCTCGGCCGCCTATCAAGGCACGCTCGACGACGTGGAACAGTTTGTCAAGACCCATCAGGTGGACGAGATGTTTTGCGCTGTCCCCGACATCGAGGACAACCAGAACGTGTCAAGGATGATCCGCATCGCCGACAACAATGCCGTCGATTTCTACTATGTGCCGCAATTCGGGCGCACGGTAACCCGCCAGTTTGAACTCAGTTCGGTGGGCGACGTGCCGATTCTGGCGGTACACCCCTACCCCCTGAAGAATCCCATCAACCGCTTGGTGAAGCGGGCTTTTGACCTGCTCTTGTCAACCGTGATGCTGATACTCTCGCCACTGGTCATCATCCCCGTGGCCATCGGCATCAAGTTGTCGTCGCCGGGTCCCATCTTCTTTGTGCAGAAGCGCACCGGCTACCGCGGCCAGGCGTTCAACTGCTACAAGTTCCGCACCATGCGCCTCAACGACGACAGCGACACGCTGCAAGCCACCAAGGGTGACCCGCGGGTGACCCGTTTCGGCAACTTCCTGCGCCGCACGAGCATCGACGAGTTGCCCCAGTTCTACAACGTGTGGAGGGGCGAGATGAGCATCGTGGGGCCGCGTCCGCACATGGTTGCCCAGACCGAGATGTACAGCGAACTCATCGACAAGTACATGCTGCGCCACACCATCAAGCCGGGCATCACCGGCTGGGCTCAGGTGCGCGGCTACCGTGGCCAGACCGAAGAGTTGTGGCAGATGGAAAAGCGCGTCGAGTTCGACGTGTGGTATGCCGAGAACTGGACCTTCTTCCTGGACCTGAAAATCATCGTCCGCACCATCTGGAACGCCCTCACTGGTGAGGATAACGCCTATTAAGCACCTATCAAGTCATGGACATGCCGCGAGAGGAATATGCGCTTGCGTTGCTCCGCAGTTGCTATGGATACGACAGTTTCCGCGGCCAGCAGTGGGAAATCATCAGCCACACGCTGGACGGCGGCGACAGCATCGTGCTCATGCCCACAGGCGGCGGCAAGTCGCTGTGCTACCAGATTCCCGGCCTGATGAGTGAGGACGGGTTTGCCATCGTCATCTCGCCGCTGCTGGCGCTCATGAATGACCAGATTGACGCCCTGCAGCAGAACGGCGTGCCCGCACTGGCGCTGAACAGCGAGAAGAGTGACACCGAGAACCGCCAGACCGTCGAACTGCTCATGCAGGGCAAGGTCAAGTTGCTCTACATCTCGCCCGAGAAACTGCTCAGCGAGATTGACCGCTGGTCACAGGGCATCACCAGCCGCATCTGTCTGTTTGCCGTCGATGAGGCCCACTGCATCTCGCAGTGGGGGCACGACTTCAGGCCCGAGTACACCCAACTCGGGGCTCTCAAGCAACGCTTTCCCCACGTGCCCGTCATGGCCCTCACTGCCACTGCCGACCGCATCACCCGCGACGACATTGCCCGTCAATTGAGGATTCCCCAGGCCAGGCTGTTCATCAGTTCATTTGACAGGCCCAATATCTCGCTCAATGTCGTGCAGGGCTCAACAGGCAAGCAGAAGTTCCGCCAGATTGTGCAGTTCATCAATCTGCACCGGGGCGAGAGCGGAATCATCTACTGCTTGAGGCGCAAGGACACCGAGAAGATGGCGGCCGACCTCACCCGCATGGGCATCAAGGCCGAGCCCTTCCATGCCGCCATGAGCGTGAAAGAGAAACAACGCGTCCAGCGTGATTTCATCAACGATGACCTCAAGGTCGTGTGCGCCACGATCGCCTTTGGCATGGGCATCGACAAGAGCAACGTGCGCTATGTCATCCATAGCAACATGCCCCGCAACATCGAGGGCTATTATCAGGAAATCGGCCGTGCGGGACGTGACGGCCTGCCTGCCGATGCGTTGATGTTCTATAACTACGGCGACATGGTCACCCTGCAGTTCTTTGCCAAGCAATCGGGCCAAGTGCAGGTCAACATGGACAAGTTGCGCCGCATGCAGCAGTTTGCCGAGAGCGGTGTCTGCCGCCGGCGCGTCCTGCTCAATTACTTCAACGAGCGGTTTGACCACGATTGCCACAACTGCGACGTGTGTGACAACCCACCCGAGCGATTTGACGGCACACGCCTGGCCCAGATGGCCCTCAGCGCCATCAAGCGCACCGACGAGCAGGCGGGCATGTACATGGTGACCGACATCCTGCGCGGATGGCGCAAGGCCGACATCATCGACAAGGGTTACGACAGGTTGAAGACCTTCGGCGTGGGGCGTTACCTCACCTCAGGCGAGTGGAACGCCTACCTGTTGCAGATGTTGCAGTTGGGCCTGTTCGAGGTTGCCTATGACGAGAACAATCACCTGAAGATCACCGAGTTTGGCAACGAGGTCCTCTATGGCCGCCGCACGATAGAACTCAACCGCTTCCAGCGGCGCGACATCAAGAAGCGTCCTGCCGAGCAGCCAGCCATCATGCCCGACACGCCAGCCACCTCCACCAAGCAGATGGACAAAGCCCTGTTCGAGCGATTGCGCGACCTGCGCAAGGCCATTGCCACGGCCAGCCACATAGCCCCCTACATGGTATTCAGCGACAAGTCATTGACGGCCATGGCAATCGAGAAACCCACGACGCAATCCGAGTTTGCCATCATCTACGGTGTGGGCGAGATGAAGTGCCAGAAGTACTGGCGCCCCTTTACTGCCACCATCCGCGACCACCTCGCCAACCACTAATCTCCCTGACGCCTGATCAGGATGGCCGAACCGCTACAGCATTCACTGCGGCAACTATTCAGCGTTTTCAACTCACGCAAAGTCGCAAAGCCGCTAAGATCTTATTTATAAGGGGTTTACATTGCATCCTCCTGTTATTCATTTATTTCTTGATACTGATGCGCAACTCTCTGTTTCCTGTCAGCAGCAAATGATAAAATCTTTAATATTAAGGCAATGATATATCTGTTGGCCCGAACCCTGCGGGGCTAATGCTAATTTCACGAATTATTAATCAATATTTTTCGTGAAACACGTTCATTAGCGAAATAAGTATTAAAAAACTATTAGGGCCAACTTCTATATCGTTCCCAATATTAAAAAGTTAGCGGCTTGGCGACTTGGCGTGAATTTGTGATTATGTGTTTTGGGCGAATAGATACATGCTGTGGCGCAATTGTTATTTATTGTTAAAACCATGCAAATGTTGCCCCGCTACATAAAAATAATTGCCTCTCATGTTTCTATTATATAAATTTGCTTCTATAAACCATAAAAATGATATCGTGACTATGGACAAGGAGAAAAAACTTCACAACTGGCTACGAGCCAACATGTTGTTCGCCTTCATCACACTAGCCTCGTGCTACAACCAGATCATCGCAGCAACAACCGTGATGGTAGATGGCATCCGTTACAGCATCGAGGGCAACGAGGCCACTGTCATCGACAATGGCAAGCAACCCGGGCAGTACCGCGACGAAGTGAGTATTCCCGATTGCATCACCATTGACGGTAGCACCTACACGGTCACGGCCATCGGCGATGAGGCCTTTGTGCGCTGCTTCTACCTGACCCGGCTCTCACTGCCCGCCACCATCCGCACCATCGGCTCGAGGGCCTTCGTCTCTTGCTACCGCCTCTCCGAGATCACTGTCCCGCAGTCGGTAACCCGCATCGGCGACGAGGCATTCAACAACTGTTCCCTGCTCACCAGCATGACTATTCCCGCAGCAGTGACCAGCATCGGCACAAACCTTTTCAGCGGATGCGACAACCTCACCACCATCAGCATCGACCCGAACAACACTTGCTATGACTCCCGCCAGGATTGCAACGCCATTATCGAGACGGCTACGGGCAAACTGATTGCGGCTTGCCACACGACCACATTCCCCGAGGGGGTGACCGCCATTGCCGATCGCGTCTTCTACCAGATGAAGAGACTCAAGGAGGTCGTTTTGCCCAACAGCCTGAGGATCATCGGCGAGAGTGCCTTTGCCGAGTGCGACAGTTTGACGAGTGTCACTGTGGGCACCGGGCTGGACTCCATCGCCCCCGGGGCATTTGACTACGACGATGCGATGACGGCCTTGAACGTCCCCAGTGTGGAATCATGGTGTCATGTAAAGATTGCCGACCCCTATGCCACGCCACTGGGTGCAGCCGGTCATCTTTTCATCGACGGTCAGGAGGTGACTGAATTGTTGATTCCCAGCACCGTGACAGCCATCGGCAACTACACGTTCTCGGGTTGTACCGGCCTTACCATCGTCACCATCCCCGAGACGGTTACCTCGATCGGTATCGACGCCTTCAGCGGTTGCTCCGGCCTCACCTCACTCTACATTCCCAACAGCGTTTCAAGCATCGGCGACGGAGCCTTCTCGGCCTGCACGGCACTGGCGAGCATCACCCTACCCGATTGTGTTACCGAGATCACTGATGGGATGTTCCAGTATTGCAAGGAATTGACCACCATTTCCCTGCCTGCGACCCTTTCATCCATTGGAGAGATGGCTTTCTACCGTTGCGGCAAGTTACAAAGCATCACGCTACCCGATGGATTGACCGCCATCGGCAAGTATGCCTTCTACCAGTGCGCCAGTCTGACCGAGGTAGAGTTTGGCAATCAGTTGGCAAGCGTGGGAGAATATGCGTTCCACGACTGCCATGCCATCAACAAGGTCACCACACCCGACATGCGCTCGTGGTGCGACATCCAATTCGAGTCCATTGATGCCAATCCCGTATGGTACGCCAAGCATCTGATTGTCAATGGAGAGGATATCACCTCTATTGTCATTCCTGATGGTGTGGACAAGATCAAGAACTATGCCTTTGTCAACCTCAAGTCGGCCACCAGCATCACAATCCCCGAGGGAGTGAGAAGCATCGCCTCGCACGCTTTTCTCGGGTGTTCGGCAGCCACAACAGTATCCATCCCCAGTACGATCGACTCTATTGCCTACTATGCGTTCGGTGACTGCAACGGCTTGACACGCGTTGACATCAGGGACCTGTCGCGGTGGTGCCGCATCAAGTTCAACGACGAGAAGTGCAACCCGCTGCTGTATGCCCACCATCTTTTCCTGAATGGTGAGGAAGTGACCCACCTGATTGTTCCTGCCGACGTTGACACTCTCGGCGACTATGCCTTTGCCGAGTGTTATGGCATCACCGGCATCAACATGCCACCCACACTCAAGGCCATCGGCTCACAGGCATTTGCCCATTGCATCAACCTGGGTAACTTCAACGTGGGCAGCGGTGTGGAAGCCATCTCGTGGGGCGCATTCAGGGACTGCCCCAAGATTACCTGCATTCAAATTCCCGACACGGTCAAATTGCTCGGTCAAGGCGCATTCCAGAACTGCACCGGACTGCTCAAGGCCAGCATCGGCAAGGGTGTGACCACAATCAGCATGAGCCTGTTTGCCGGCTGCACCAGCCTGCGCGACGTTATCCTGCCTGACCAGATCACCTATATCGACTGGTGGGCTTTCCAGAATTGCAGAAGCCTCACCAAGGTCATCGTGCCCAACAATGTAAAAACCATCTTTGTCGGGGCATTTAGCGGGTGTAGTGGCTTGAGACGGGTGACCATCGGCAGGAGCGTCACCTGGATCAATCAAGCCTTCTCGTCCTGTGACAATATCAAGTCGGTCATCTGCCGTGCTGCCGAGCCGCCCAGTCAATTTGGAACCGCATTCTCATGCTATGACACGGCCACTCTCTATGTTCCCCGCAGTTCTTATCACAAATACACAACCGCCGAGGGATGGAAAGAGTTTCAGCATATCTATGGTATCAGCGTCGACTATGAGCCCGACGACTTTGATGTCGTGGTCGGCGACACCAATGGGGACGGCGAGACCACGCTGGCTGACCTCAACCGGTGCATCCACGCCATCATCGATGGCTGTGATTATGACCTGCTGATGGACGTCAACAACGACGGTGCAATCAACATCGCCGACGTCAATTGCATTGTGGATTGCATCCTGAATGACAGATAGTCCTATCGCTGCATGCACCCGCTGGCCATCAGATGATGCCCGTCAGGTACAGGAAGATGAAGACAATGGAAACGGGCGCGACATATCGCATGCAGAAGATGAGATAGGGCTCCATCGTGCCCTTGAGGCGCCCGCCGTTGGTCAACTGGTCATGAATGATCTTGCGGTCCATGATCCATCCCACATAGACAGCCGTGAACAGGCCACCCAACAACATGAAGATATTGCTGGCAGCATAATCCATCATGTCGAAGATGTTTTTGCCCCACAACTTGACGTCATCCAGCACATTGAATGACAAGGCCGCCAATGTGGCCAGTACCAACGTGAACAGCGCGGTCCAGACGATGGCATGGGGGCGAGAAGTCTTGTGCTCCTCGATCATGAAGGTGATGGGTATCTCGCTCAAGGAGATGGTCGAGGTCAACGAGGCGAAGAACACCAGCAGGAAGAACAGCAGTGCCCACACATATCCGCCCGTCATCTGCTGGAAAATACCCGGCAACACCTCAAAGATGAGCCGCGGGCCGGCAGTTGGCTCGACGCCAAAGGAGAAAACGGCAGGGAAAATCATCACACCCGAGAGGATGGCCACCAGCGTGTCGAGCACGGCAACCGTCATGGCATCCTTGGTCAGTGAGGTGTCGTCCTTGAAATAAGAACTATAGGTCACCAGGCAAGAAATACCGATGGAGAGCGACAGGAACGCCTGGCCAAAGGCGGCCAGCACGCCGTGCATCGTCAGGTCGGAAAAGTCGGGATAGAACAGAAAATCCAGTCCCTTGCCGGCTCCTGGCAGCAACAGCGAGTTGACACAGAAGATAAGGAGAATGACAAACAGCAGTGGCATCATGATGCTCGCCACCCGTTCTATACCCTTCTCGATGCCACGGCTCATCACCAGGAAATTCATGACAAGGAACAATATCGTCCACCCCACGCAGCGCCATGGGCTGGCCACCAGCGAGGTGAACATGTCGCTGTACTCCTGAGGCGTGTGCCCGCTCAAGTTGCCCATCAAGGCCTGATACAAGTACTCGATGATCCAACCACACACCACACTATAGAAGCCGATGACAATGAAACTGCCCAAGATGCAGATATAGGTAAACAGGTAGTACTTCTTGCCGGGAGAGAGTTTCTTCAAGGCAGCCTTCATGTTGCTGTGGGTGGAACGGCCAATGATAAACTCGCTCAATATCACCGGGATGCCCATCACCAGAATGCAACAGATGTAAACCAGGATAAAGGCACCGCCACCATTCTGGCCTGCCTCGAAGGGGAAACGCCAAATGTTTCCCAATCCCACTGCCGAGCCCACGGCTGCAGCAATGGCTCCAATGCGTGTAGCAAATCCAACTCGTTTTGTCATAGTCTTACACTCTTTAAGAATCTGCACAAAAGTAACATATTCCAGTGGATTATTCAAACATCAGCCCCCTTTTTCACAAAAAAACGATGCCCTGCGCCCCTTTACACAGAATCGGTGGGGCGATAGATCAGAACTGCGGGACCGGATCAATGCGACGGGGTTGAGGTGCAGGCTTCACTTGCTTGGGCTTCTTGGCTCGAGGGCGGCGAGGCTTTTTCTTCCCGGCCTTCGGCTTGCGGGATTTCCCTTGACCATCAACTGTTATGGAGACCGTATCCACCTCGTTCTGAAACCGTTGCATCTCGCTCACCTGTTCCGCATCAAGGCTGTCCGAGGGGCATGAGCGCACCATGGCGGTCATTGCCAGTATCAATGCAATGACGACAAGCACGACTATGGTACCGCGGCGCTCATGTCGTGTCATGGCCAGGAAATCCTTGAGTCCGCTCATTCCCTTATTTACCGCCTACAAAGATAATACAAAAAACACTCTGGTCATTCAATGGGACACTGTTTCTGGTGACTTTAAAACCGATTCTTGACAATTTTTATTGAAAATTCAGTTTCATAATATAAAAATGATTATCTTTGCAAGTTGAAATTTTGAAGAAACCATAAAGAGATATATGAAATCGTTCCTTTTATCCATCCCTAAAGGTCTGCCTTCAGTGATCATGGTAGTGTTAGTGCTTTACTTCACATTTGCCCCTAACCCTTTCTATATCAATTCACTCAAGGTATTCCCCTTTGCTGAGCAACTGGGTCATCTTGTGCTCTATTTTGTTACCGCCATGGTCTTCATCTGTGATTATGCCAAGGCGCGCCTGCCCCACCACAGCAAGGTCAACAAGGAAATCGCGCTTGCGGCCATCGCCGCAACGCTGGCACTGGTGATGGAAATCGCGCTCATGATCTTCACTCATGGTTTCAATTATGATATCTCCAATGTCTATGCCGCGTTTGTGGGTGCGACAATAGCCTTCCTGTTCTACCACTTCTGGCTGTACCACCCCTTCCGTCACTACCTGTACCACACGGTGCAACACCACTGGCGTTACCAGCATCGGCGCAAGAAAAAATCGTCAGACAAAAAGTTCAAACTGTAACCCAACTGCGGGTTTGAAATCATATTTTTTAGGCAATATTTTTTGTTTACGCAAAAATATTGCCTAAATTTGTCCGATTCAAACAAATCTTCTCTGTATTATGTTATTCTCGGACAAAATCAAGCAACTGCGCATCGAGAGCGGCAAGCGGCAAAAGGACCTGGCAAAGGCCATCGGTGTAGATGTGCCGGCCTATAGCCGCTATGAGCACGGCGAACGCCGTCCCAAGCGCGAACAAGTGCTCAGATTAGCGCGCATTTTCAAGACCGACGCCGACGAACTGGTCGCCATGTGGCTCGCCGATGAAGCCTATTCCCATATCGCCCACGACAAGATGGCCAACCGTGCCGCCACATTGCTCAGCGGCATGCTCGACGGCACACCAGCACAGAGCATTGCCGGCGAGAAGAAGCCCGACATAATCCCACCGTCCGGCCAGCAGCATGACCGCAACATGGTCACCATGATGGGACACTCGGTCATGCCTCACCTGGTGAACGGTGACGCCGCCACCGTCATGCAGCGCATCGAGGACGACAGCATTGATTGTATCGTCACCACACCACCCTACTGGCGCCGTCGCTCACAGGGCACCGAGAGTATCACAGCCACGACTGCCGGGGAGTTTGTCAACGAGTTATTGCAGACCATGGCCCAGGCCAAGCGTGTGCTCAAGCCCCAGGGCTCACTGTGGCTCAACATGGGGGACGACACCACCGACGGCTTTGTACAGGGCATTCCATGGCGTGTTGTGCTTGCCATGATCGACCAGCAGGGCTGGCACCTGGTCAATGAGGTGGTGTGGAACAAGACCACCACGTCGCCCCAGGGCAGCCAGGACCACCTGCGCAAGGTGCATGAGTTCATGTTCCACCTGGTCAAGGACGACAATTTCTACTATAACGACGATGAACTGCGGCACACCTTCGCCCTCATTGTGCGCAACGATGACAAGGGACGCAAGCGCAATGACAAAATCAAGGAACACTACCTGCAGCCCGAGGGCGGGCATGGGCTCATTCCTGCCGACGTGTGGACCATCGGCGTGCAGCGCTCGGGCATCGCCCACTATTGCGTCGCGCCCGACACGCTCTACCGCCTGCCTCTGGTGGCCACCTGTCCCCGCGGCGGCATCATCCTGGATCCCTACTGCGGCACGGGCACGGCTTGCAAGATTGCCTACGAGATGAACCTGCGCAGCATCGGCATCGACATCAATCCCGACTACATCAAGCGGGCCAAGGCGAGCATCGAGCAGAAGCCGCTCAGCCTTTTCTAACTCATCTACTATATCCAGATACTCCAGAATATCTGGATTTTTTTGTAATTTTGTGCCCAAAATTACATTTTACTCATGATTTCGATACAGGGACTCAAGGTGGAATTCGGCAGCCAGGTGCTGTTTGAGAACATCAGTTACGTCATCAACAAGCGGGACAAGATCGCGCTGGTTGGCAAGAACGGAGCGGGCAAATCCACCATGCTAAAAATCATCACCGGCGAGCAACTGCCCACCAGCGGCACGGTTGCCCGCCAGGCCGACATCACCATCGGCTACCTGCCCCAGCAGATGCGGCTCAAGGACGAACTCACCGTCAAGCAGGAAGCGGCAAGAGCCTTCGAGCAACTGCAGCAGATGGATGAAGCCATCGACCGCATGAACCAGGAACTGGCCGAGCGCACCGACTATGACAGCGAGGACTACCAGGAACTCATCGAGCGCGTGGCCCAGAAGACGGAACTGCGCGCCCTGATGCAGAGCGAGAATATCGAGGCCGAGATCGAGAAGACGCTGACGGGACTGGGATTTGAGCGTAGCGACTTTGACCGTCCCACGAGCGAGTTCAGCGGAGGCTGGCGCATGCGCATCGAACTGGCAAAACTGCTGCTGCGACGGCCCGACGTGCTCCTGCTCGACGAGCCCACCAACCACCTGGACATCGAGTCCATCCAGTGGCTGGAAGCCTTCTTGAAGAACCGCAACGGCGCCCTGCTGCTCGTGTCGCACGACCGCGCGTTTATAGATAATGTGACCAACCGCACTATCGAGATCTCGCTGGGAAAAATCTATGACTACAAGGTGAGTTACAGCCAGTTTGTGGAACTGCGCAAGGAGCGCGTCGAGCAACAGATGCGCGCATGGGAAAACCAGCAGAAACTCATCCACGACACCGAGGATTTCATCGAGAAATTCCGCTACAAGGCGACAAAGGCCGTGCAGGTGCAAAGCCGCATCAAGATGCTCGACAAACTGGAGCGCATCGAGGTCGATGAGGTGGACCGCTCACGCATGCGGCTCAAGTTCCCGCCCGCGCCCCGCAGCGGCGACTATCCCGTCATCGCCGAGGACCTGCGCAAGGACTACGGCAACTTGAACGTGTTCCACGACGTGACATTTACCATCAAGCGCGGCGAGAAGGTTGCCTTTGTCGGCAAGAACGGCGCCGGCAAGTCCACGCTTGTCAAGTGTATCATGGGCGAGATACCCTATGACGGAAAACTGCAGATCGGCCACAACGTCAAGATTGGCTACTTCGCCCAAAACCAGGCCCAACTGCTCGACGAGAACCTCACTGTCCACGACACGATCGACTATGTGGCGGTGGGCGACATCCGCACCCGCATCAACGACATCCTGGGAGCCTTCATGTTTGGCGGCAAGAATGCCGACAAGAAGGTCAAGGTGCTCAGTGGCGGTGAGAAAAGCCGCCTGGCGATGATACGCCTGCTATTGCAACCCGTCAACCTGCTCATCCTCGATGAGCCCACCAACCACCTGGACATGCCCAGCAAGGACGTGCTGAAGGAGGCCATTCAGGCCTTTGACGGCACGGTTATCGTCGTTTCGCACGATCGCGACTTCTTGAACGGCATCGTGGGAAAGGTATATGAGTTCGGCGACCACCGTGTGCGCGAGCACCTGGGCGGCATCTACGACTTCCTGCACAAGAAACAACTTGACTCGCTGCAGCAACTCGAGGTCAAGAGCGCGACAGCCTCACCCGCAGCCGACATCGACGTTTCCGAGCCCGTCAGCCAAGGCAAGATGGATTACCAGCGGCAGAAGGAACGTGAACGCCGCATACGCCAGGCCGAGAAGAAGGTGAAGACCTGTGAGGCCAGGATTGCCGAACTCGAGCAGCAACTCGCCGACATCGAGGAGCAGTTGTCAAGGGCCACCAGCGACAACCCCGACATCTACTACAAGCACTCCAAAATCAATAGTGAACTCGAGGACGTCATGACCCAGTGGGAAGAGGCCAGCGCCGAACTAGAGAAAGTGAGCAAATCATGACAACCACTATGAGACTGGTCCAAATCAATAGCGGCAATGCCGATAACGAGCAGTTGAGGCGACTCTACGAGACAGCCTTCCCCGTCGAGGAGCAGATTCCATATGACGACCTCATCTACCTGATGGACAAGTTGGACATCGACTACACGGCCTACTTTGACGGCGAGTTGTTCGTCGGGCTGACGATGGTGCTGCACTTGCCGCGATACAACTGGGGGTGGTACTTTGCCGTGCGCGAGGACCTGCGAGGCAGGGGTTACGGGCAAGACATCCTCTCGGCATTGCTGGAAAAGTACCGAGGTGCCCATCCGTTCATCATCGACATCGAGTCGCCCCTGCAGGAAGATGCGCCCAACCCGGAACAGCGGCGCCGCCGTCACGCCTTCTATCGCCGCAATGGCTTGAAAGACACACCGACAGAGCGCACCTATGACGGCGTCTCCTACACCATCATGACCAGCAGCGACGAGCCCTTCACGCAGCAGGACTATGACGACATCATTGCCACCCTGCGCTCGGTGTGGGACAACATGCCCAGCGAGCAAGAACGATAAGACTAATTAACGGTAATCACTTGCCCAATCCAGGGCAAACGCCTAATTTTGCCGTCATGAAGCGGGTCATCACCATAGTCATGGCACTCGTCGCCCTCATCGGGGTGGCCCAGGAGAGCCAGCCCCTCAGGTTACAGTTTGACCAGTCCAAAATCAGTCCGCAGTTCACTATGCCCCAACTGCCCGCCACGGCCCTTCCCGCCACCAATCTCAAGCCCACCTTCAATGCCAATCCACCCACGGCGGCCGACCTCAAGTTGGAGTTCAAGGCCAGCCGTCTAACCGACTCTCTGGCCATTTACCAGCAGGACTGGCACAGTAATCCCGGCGCCAGCCTGCCCCACTTCCGCTACGACACCAATCCTTACAGCCACGACTGGTCGTCAAGCGGGGTCATCACCCGCATTGGCGGCGGTTATCTCACCGGTGCGGGCTCCCACACGACCTATCCCGGCATGGGCAACACGACGAGCGCCAGCGTGGCATTCACGATGCCGATGGGCGACCGGCTGTCGGTCACCGCGGGCGTGACAGGCAGCAAGTATCACTTTGACCGCATGGCGTGGAACGACTACGGCGTGTTTGGCAACGCTTCATTCCGCCTGAGCGACCGCTTCTCGCTCAATGCCTTCGGTCAATACTATGTCAATCAGCAATTCCACTCGATAGCGGCAATGCCCTTCCTGGGCAGCAGTTCCTACGGCGGCACGCTAGGCTGGAAAGCCAGCGACAAGTTCTCGCTCGACGTGGGTGCCCGCCGTCTCTATGACCCTTACACCGGCAAGTGGCTCACGATGCCTATTGTGCAGCCCACTATCAACCTGCTGGGAGCCCCCATCTCATTTGACGCGGGACCCTTGATTTACCAAGTCCTGAACAACCTGTTCGGCAGCGGCAAGAACAACCGCGACTGGGGCGATCCGCGTTACCGCCCCGTGACCGCGCCCGGGGCTGTCCTCAGTCAGCCAGGCTATAATCCCAACAGCCCAGTGCCCATCCCCGACGCCTTCCGCCACTGATTTCTTCGGGTTTTAGGGATTTTTTAGGTTATAGTTTTGGGCAGGTGGCAAAGTTGTTGTAATTTTGCACGTTAAACCACTATTGAATGGACATTAAGGGTACTATAGAGGACATCATCAGGGAAGACCTGGCCGACATCTGGTCAATCTTGAACAGCGAGGAGAAGCATCTCATCGCCGAGCATTTTGTCGTTCACACCTACCGCAAGGGCCAGATCATCTATGCCGAGAAAGACGAGCCCAAGTTCCTGTGGGTACTCATCAAGGGAAAGGTGAAACGTTTCAAGAACGGCATCGGCGGCAAGCAGCAGATCCTGCGCCTGTACCGTCCCATCCAGTACTTTGGCTACCGCGCGTGGTTTGCCAGCGAGCCCTATGTGGCCAGCACGATGGCCATCGAGCCGTCACAGGTGGGCGCCCTGCCCATGACGCTGGTCAAGCGACTCATCGACGGTAACATGAAGTTGGCGTGGTTCTTCATTCACGAGTTGTCCAAGCACTTGGGCGGCAGCGACTCCAAGGTGGTCAACCTCACCCAGAAGCACATCCGCGGCCGCCTGGCCGAGGCCTTGTGTATCCTTGTTGACAATTACGGCTATGAGGACGACGGCAGGACGCTCAAGATTTATATGGCCCGTGAGGACCTGGCCAACCTGTCGAACATGACCACAGCCAATGCCATACGCACCCTCTCCACCTTTGCCCAGGAACGTATCATCACCGTTGATGGCCGGCGCATCCGCATCGTCGATGAGCCCACATTGCGCAACATCAGCCGCTTTGGATAACCGCTATGATTATCGCTCAACAGAAACGCAAGGAAAATATCGCTGAGTATCTCCTCTACCTGTGGCAGGTCGAGGACTTGCTGCGCGCCTGCCGACTTGACATCGACACGGTCGAGAAGACGGTCATTGCCCACTATGACGTGGACGACAAAACCCGTCACGACATCAAGGAGTGGTACGAGTCACTCATCAAGATGATGGAACTGGAGAACGTGCGCGAGAAGGGCCACATCCGCGTGTGCCACAACGTGCTCATCCGCCTGAATGACCTGCACGTGCAACTGCTGGCCGACCAGAGCCGCTTTCCTGACTATCATGCCGACTACTACCGCACCCTGCCCTATATCGTGCAACTGCGCGCCACCCTGCCCCAGGACGAGCGCCCCAGCGAACTGGAGACCTGCTTCAACGCCCTCTACGGCGTGATGATGCTCCACCTGCAGGGCAAGGAGATCAGCCAGGACACAGCAGCAGCGATTTCACAGATTTCACACTTCATCGGACTGCTCGCCGCCTACTTCAAGCGCGACGAGGAAACGCCCCTGTTCGGTGATGACCTTAACGACAATTAACACAATGGATATCATCCGCATACTCATTACTGGCGCCAATGGCCAACTGGGCCATGAGATGCGCAACGTGCTGGCCGGCGACCAGCGCTTCGAGGCCATCTATACCGATGTGGCTGGCGACGATGTCACCTTGCTCGACATCACCGACGAGGCCGCTGTCGAGCAAATGGTCGGCCGCAACGCCATCCAGGTCATCGTCAATTGCGTGGCCTATACCGCCGTTGATGCCGCCGAGGACGACGAGACGACCGCCGCGCGCCTCAATGCCGATGCCGTGGGCATCCTGGCTCGTGTCGCCAAGCGTCACGGCGCCCGCGTGGTACATGTATCGACCGATTACGTGTTTGACGGCAACGGCTGCATCCCCTACACCGAGGACATGCCCACTTGTCCGCAGTCGGCCTATGGCCGCACCAAACTCGAAGGCGAGCGCCTGTTAATCGACACGCTGGGTGACGATGCCATCATCCTGCGCACGGCATGGCTCTATTCGCCCTACGGCAAGAACTTCGTCAAGACGATGCTCACCTTGGGGCGGACCAAGCCGGCACTGAAGGTCGTGTTTGACCAGGTGGGATCGCCCACTTGTGCCCGCGACCTGGCCCGCGCCATCGTCACCGCAGTCACGGCTGGCGAGTGGCATCCCGGCATCTACCACTACAGCAACGAGGGCGTCATCTCATGGTATGACTTCACGCTGGCCATCCACCGCATTGCAGGCATCACGGCATGTGACGTGCAGCCGTGTCACAGCGATGAATTCCCAGCCAAGGCCCATCGCCCCGCCTACAGCGTGCTGGACAAGACCAAGTTCAAAGCCACCTTTGGCACACGTGTCCCCTACTGGCTCGACAGCCTCGAGGCCACCATCAAATCATTGTAACTCTGCTATTAATAACACTACTAGATAAACAACTCAATATGTCCCTGACAACCGAAATCACCCGCCGCCGCACCTTCGCCATCATCTCTCACCCCGATGCCGGCAAGACCACGCTCACCGAGAAACTGTTGCTCTTTGGTGGCGCTATCCATGTGGCAGGCGCCGTGAAATCCAATAAGATCAAGAAGACCGCCACCAGCGACTGGATGGAGATTGAGAAGCAACGCGGCATCTCGGTTGCCACCTCGGTCATGGGATTCAACTATGGCGACTACAAGATCAACATCCTCGACACGCCTGGTCACCAGGACTTTGCCGAGGACACCTACCGCACCCTCACCGCCGTGGACAGCGTCATCATCGTTGTCGATGTCGCCAAGGGTGTCGAGACCCAGACCCGCAAACTGATGGAAGTGTGCCGCATGCGCAACACGCCCGTCATCATCTTTGTCAACAAACTCGACCGCGAAGGCCGCGACCCGTTTGACATCCTGGACGAGTTGGAACAGGAACTCAAGATTGACGTGCGCCCCCTGAGTTGGCCCATCAACATCGGCGCCCACTTCAAGGGCGTGTACAACATCTATGAGCACAACATCAGCCTGTTCAAGCCCGACAAGCAGCATGTGACCGACCGCGTCGCTATCAACGACATCAACGATCCGGCCATCGATCAGGCCGTGGGCAAGGCCGATGCCGAGAAACTGCGCGCCGACATCGAACTCATCGATGGCGTCTATCCCGAGTTCAACACGCTCGACTATCTGGATGCCAAGGTGGCTCCCGTGTTCTTCGGCTCGGCGCTGAACACCTTCGGCGTGAAGGAGTTGCTGGACTGCTTTGTGCGCATCGCCCCCTCGCCCCGCCCCGTTAGCGCCATCGAGCGCACTGTCGAACCCGGCGAGGACAAGTTCACGGGCTTTGTGTTCAAGATCCACGCCAACATGGATCCAAATCACCGCAGTTGCATCGCCTTTGTCAAGGTGTGCTCCGGCGTGTTCCAGCGCAACGGCAATTACAAGCACGTGCGCAGCGGCAAGAGTTACCGCTTCAGCGCCCCGACGGCGTTCATGGCCCAGAAGAAGGAAATCATCGACGAGGTTTATCCGGGCGACATCGTGGGACTGCCCGATAACGGCATCTTCAAGATTGGCGACACGCTGACCGAGGGCGAGGACCTGCACTTCCGCGGCCTGCCCAGTTTCTCGCCCGAGATGTTCAAGTACATCGAGAATTCCGACCCGATGAAGACCAAGCAACTCAACAAGGGCCTGGAGCAGTTGATGGACGAGGGCGTGGCCCAGATGTTCATCAACCAGTTCAATAACCGCAAGATTATCGGCACCGTGGGTCAACTGCAGTTTGAGGTGATCCAGTACCGCCTGCTGCACGAGTACGGAGCCCAGTGCCGCTGGGAGCCCATCCACCTGTACAAGGCCTGCTGGATCGAGAGTGACGACGAGGAAGCGCTCGATGCCTTCAAGAAACGCAAGCACCAGTTCATGGCGCTGGACACCGAGGGTCGCGATGTGTTCCTGGCCGACTCCAACTATGTCCTGCAGATGGCTCAACAGGATTTTCCCAAGATCACCTTCCACTTCACCAGTGAATTCTAATATCATCCACAATCATAACACAACACATTTAACATCAAGAAGACAGCAATGGAGAGACTTAAAAGATTATATGAGCAATATGTGGGCAGCGAGCCCACCCAGGTAGCACTCATGGACAAGGCGGGCTCCAACCGCCAGTACTACCGCCTGAGCGGCGAGCGCACCATCGTGGGTGTCATCGGCGAGTCACGTGAAGAGAACGACGCGTTCATCTACATGGCACGCCACTTCCGCGAGCAAGGGTTATCGGTGCCCGAGGTCTATGGCGTGAGCGAGGACCACATGGCCTATATCCAGGAGGACCTGGGCAAGAAGCCCGAGAATATCCTGTGGAACAAAATACGCCGCAGTTCCATCACCCATGCCTTCACCAGCGAAGAGAAAGAACTCTTGCGCCGCGCCATGCGCGACCTGGTGGACATCCAGTTCCGTGGGGCTCAAGGATTTGACTACAGCAACTGCTACCCTGCCAGTTGCTTTGACGAGCGCTCCATCAAGTGGGACTTGAACTACTTCAAGTATTGCTTCCTCAAGGCCACCGGCATCAACTTCAATGAGGCCAAACTCGAAAATGATTTCGAGCGTTTGACCCAGGACCTGCTCACGGTACCCAGTGACACCTTCATGTACCGCGACTTCCAGTCACGCAACGTCATGCTCGTGGGCGATGCCGACCATCCCGCCGACTGCAAGTTGGCCTTCATCGACTTCCAGGGCGGCCGCCGGGGCCCCTACTACTATGACGTGGCATCGTTTGTGTGGCAGGCGCGCGCCAAGTACCCCGAGGACCTGAAGAAGGAACTTGTCGAGGCCTATCTGCTGAAACTCAAGGAATACTTGCCCGATCTTGACGATAAGGATTTCTATGAGAACCTGCGCTTGTTTGTGCTCTTCCGCACGTTGCAGGTGCTTGGCGCATACGGTTTCCGCGGCTACTTTGAGAAGAAACCCGACTTCATGAAGAACAGCATCGTTCCCGCTATTGCCAACCTGCGCAAACTGGTCATCAACCAGCCATTCACCCGCTATCCCTACCTGAGCCTGGTCATTGACGAACTGGTGAACCTCAAGGACTTTGTCAGCGAGGATAAGGGACTCACCGTCAGGGTAATGAGTTTTGCCTACAAGAAAGGCATACCCCACGACCCGTCGGGCAACGGTGGCGGCTTTGTGTTTGACTGCCGCGCGTTGAACAACCCGGGCAAGTATGACAAGTACAAGGCTTTCACCGGCCTGGATGCCAATGTCATCGAGTTCCTGCAGAAGGAGAGCACCATCGACAAGTGGCTGGAGCATGTCTATGCCCTGGTTGACGAGTCGGTAGAACGCTATGTGAAGCGCAACTTCACCGACCTGATGGTGTGCTTCGGGTGTACTGGAGGCCAGCACCGCTCGGTTTATGCCGCCGAGCACCTGGCGCAGCACATCCACGAGAAATTCAACGTGCGCGTCGAACTCTCGCACCGCGAACAACCCGATCACGAACGCACCCTTAACCCGATTGAACGATGAAAGCGCTGATTTTTGCCGCGGGCCTGGGCACACGCCTGCGCCCGCTGACCAATGACCGGCCCAAGGCCATGGTCGAGATTGCAGGCAAGCCCATGCTGCAACATGTCATTGAGCGACTGGCGGCAGCGGGTTTTGACGACATCACCATCAATATCCACCACTTCGGGCAGACGATCATCGACTTTCTAGAGAGCAACAGCAACTTCGGGCTGAATATGCACATCAGCGACGAGCGGGGCCTGCTGCTCGACACGGGCGGCGGCATCCTCAAGGCCCGCCAGTGGCTGGATGGCGACGAACCCTTCCTGGTCCACAACACCGACATCATCAGCACCCTGGACTTGAAGGCATTCTATGACTATCATGTCGAGCACGACGCCCTGGCCACCATCCTGGTCAAGGAGCGCCAGACCCAGCGCTACCTGCTGCTCGACGAGAACGACCGCCTGTGCGGCTGGACCAACAAGGCGACCGGCGAGTTTAAGCCCGATGCCGAGAAGTTAAAGGGCCGTGACCTGAAGGAGATGGCCTTCGGTGGGCTGCACGTCATCTCACCGCGCATCTTCCCCTATCTGGAACGCTACCGTCGCCAGGAGGGAGAAAAGTTCTCGATCATCCCATTCTACGTCAGCGAGTGCAAGCACCATCTGATTCATGGCTACCATCCCGACAGCGACTACCAGTGGCTAGACATCGGCAAACCCGAGACGCTGGCCCAGGCACAGGAATTTCTATTGCCTCATCCAGGCACATCACGCTAAATCGCAAAAGCGCTAAGTTTTCTTTTAAACTTTTGAGCCAATTGTCAATCAAAACTAAAAACAGGGACTAGAAACTAACAACTGAATAAATGAAAAAGACTATCATCATCGCAGCCATCATGCTGCTCGTTGCAGGCACCGCATCCCTTGATGCCCGCACCAAGAAGAAGGCCTCTAAATCCAAGGCAAGCACCTCCCAGGTCATCTACACCGGCGAAATTGCCAAGAAGGTGATTGGCTACAACGGACCCGTGCCCCTCAACATCACCGTCAAGAACGGTGTAATCGAGAACATCGAGGTGCTCGATAACCAGGAGTCGCCCGGCTACCTCAAGCGCGCCACCGCCAAGGTGCTGCCGCAGTACATCGGCAAGACCGTCGCCGAGGCCAAGAAACTCGACGCCGACATCGCTACCGGCGCGACCTACACGAGCAAGGCCATCATCCAAAACATCCAGATGGGACTGGACCAAGCCAAGTCCTCATCGACCACCAAGAAGGCCACCAAAAAGAAATCGTCCAAGAAACGCCGCTAAAAGCCATTGACGTGGCAGTTCACATCACACAACATCCGCAGTCCCCATGCCAGGCGCTGCGGATTATTTTTGCACTTTACCCGGGCGATTGATGCAAGATTGCTGAAAATCCGCGTTTAATGAGTATAAAAGAACCTATAAGTGACCGAGCAACAGATTGTCAACGGCATCAAGAACAATGACCGGAAAGCCATGCGCGCGATGTATGACTTGCTGGCAGGGCATGCCATGGCCACCGCCATGCGCTACCTCGACAACCGTGACGACTGCCGCGACGTGCTGCAAGAGGGGTTCCTCAAGGCCTTCTCCCACATGGGCAACTTCAATTACAGGGGCGAGGGGTCGCTCAAGGCCTGGTTTTCGCGCATCGTGGCCAACGAGTCCATCAACCTGCTGAAACAACGGTCACACATCGCCATCATCGACATCCAGGACGTGGAGATGCCCGCCGATGACCCGCCCCCCGATGTCGCCCACATCCCTCCAGAGGTAATCAACCGCATGATAGCCTCACTGCCAACGGGATACCGCATTGTGTTCAACCAATTCATTTTTGAGCACAAGAGCCACAAGGAAATCGCCCAATCACTGGGCATCAAGGAAGATTCCTCAGCATCCCAACTGCTGCGAGCCAAGCGAATGCTGGCCAAGATGATTAACCGATATAAACAAGAGCACGATGACTGACAACGACTGGATCAAGCAATTGCAATCAATGATGGAACGGCACGAGCAGGCCGCCCCCGACGGATTGTGGCAGGACATCGAGGCCCGATTGCCCGAACACCGGGCACCCCGGCGCCCGTCGGTGGCATGGCGACGCATTGCCGCAGCAGCGGCAGCATCGCTGGTCATCATCGGGGGATACATGCTGTGGCCTGAGACCGACAAGACCGACAAGACCGTCAGTCAACCAGCCATCACCTCGGCGACCGTCCAGGATGAGCCCGTGAATGATCTTATCACGCCAGAAACGGCCGGTGATGGGCCATCCCGTTCCCACACAGTCATTCCTGACGCGCATGCGCCACACCATTACACCGTTCATTCCCTCAAGCCCGCCACGCAGCAGCCCACACTCGAGGAAAAAGCAAAATCACTTTCCCAACAAGCCGCGACGGATACCCCCGACGAGAAGCGGCAAGAAGTAATCGAGCAACCACAGCGACCCATGCCTCCCGCTCCAAAAGATGAGCCGCTGCTGGCGTCCAGCAAGCCCAATCATGACATCGGGGAAGCACCTGTCAAGTCCTTACGGCAACGGCACAGGCCTGTAACTATGGGACTGCATGCTTCCAATGGCATAAGTAATGACGGCATCGGCAGCCAGCCTATCGCCTTTGCCAGCGATGCCTTGTATAAATACTATAAAGCGCCCAAGCAGCCCAACACCTATTTTGCCGATGACATCTACCAGGCCCATCATCACGCGCCTTACTCAATAGGCTTGAGTGTGAAGTTGCCACTCGATGACCGATGGGCACTCACGAGCGGTGTGGTTTATACCCGGGTGAAATCGGATTACACCTCACCCAGCAGCACCCGTGTGCAGACGCTCCACTACATGGGCGTGCCCGTCGGCCTCACCTTCAAGATATGGGACCACAAGCGGCTTCGCACCTATGCCATCGGTGGCGTGCAGGCCGATTTCAACGTCAAGGCCACGCTCACACAAAACGGCAAGGCCGATAAAATGTCAATAGACAAGGACCGCGTGCAGTTCTCGGCCATGCTGGGACCGGGCGTGCAACTTGACCTGTCGCGCGGCATTGGCATATACTGCGAGCCCACAGTCCGCTACTATATCGACAACCGAAGCGATATTCAGAATTACTTCAAGCACAAGCCGCTTAACGTCAACATCAATGCCGGTCTGCGCCTCACCCTGCAATAGAGCAATCATTCATGCAAGAATCAGGAGTCAAAACCGTTTATAGAATAGAAAAATCATTGTTAATACTGAATTGGATATGAAACAGATTTGGAAACCTATCGCCATGGCAGCAGTGCTGATGACTAGCCTGGCGGCATGTACAATCGATGACACCTCCACGAGCAATAATGAGGTCGCCTATATGCTGCCCGAGAAGAACAACATCACCCTCACTGCCGAACAACAGCAGATGCGCGACAACAACAACGAGTTTGCCTGCCGACTGTTCCGCACCATCACCCAGCAGCAAGATGAGCCCGGCAGCATCATCTCGTCGCCCATCAGCGTGACCTACATGCTAGGCATGCTCAACGCGGGTGCCGATGGCGAGACCCGCCAGCAGATCATGGACGTGCTGGGACTGGGCAACGACCCGGCCGCCATCAATGCCTACTGCAAGAAGATGATTGACGAGGCCCCCTATGTGGACCCGAGTGTAACCGTCAAGATCGCCAACTGCATCGATGTCAATTCGGCTATGGGAATCAGCCTGTACCCGCAATACAAGAGCGACATGCAGCAATACTACAATGCCCAGGTCGATGCGCTCGACTTCACCCAGAGTGGCAGCCTGAAGAAAATCAATGACTGGTGCAACAGCCACACCGACGGCATGATCCCCACAATACTGGACAAAATCAAGGGGGACGCGGTGATGTACCTGCTCAACGCCATTTACTTCAAGGCCACCTGGACCGAAAGATTTGATCCCAAGGACACCCGCGACATGGACTTCGCCATGGCAGGCGGCACCACTGCAAAGCGCCAGATGATGCACCGCATTGCCCTGGCTGCATACGGGCATAACAGCCTGTACCAGACGTTGTGCCTGCCCTACGGCAGCAATGGATATGCCATGTATGTCTTGTTGCCCAACGAGGGGAAGACGGTGGATGACGTCATCCAGGGCCTGTCGGCCGAGGGGCTTGATCATCAACTCTTAGAAATGTACCCCCACGAGGTGGATATCCTGATGCCCCGTTTCTCAACCAGCAGCGAGACAAAACTTGAGCAAGCGCTCTCGTCGATGGGTATGCCACTGGCCTTCGACCCCTATAATGCTCAGTTTCCCCATATGGCACAAGGCCATTCCCTGTATGTATCGATGATGAAACAGAAAGCCCGCATCGAGGTCAACGAAGAAGGCACCAAAGCCGCCGCTGTCACTATCGCCGAGATGGATATGGCAATGGATCCAGGGCCAAGACAATACGAGAAGGTGGACTTCCACGCCACCCGTCCGTTTGTCTATTACATCATGGAAATGAGCACCCGCACAGTATTCTTTATGGGAACCTATCAGGGAAATTAAAAGTTAATAGTTTACAGTTAATGCACTTAAGTTGAAAAAACAGTTGCCCAGGAGTTTCCAGGCAACTGTTTTTTCGGCTATAATTGATTCTTTTAAACCTTATTCCGGGTTGGTCTTGATCTCGTAGATGACCTTGGCAGCCTCGGCGACGGTCTCGATGGGCGAACCGGCAGGGATGACGCTCTCGGTGTTAGCCATGTCGGGATTGGCATACTGGTCAATGATGCTACCATCCTCGCCATAGACCGACACCTGCACGATGTTGAAGTTGTTCCAGTCCTCGGTGAACTTGTAGAGCGTCAGTTTATAGGCCACGGTCTTGTCATAGCCGCGATCGCGGGTATAATAGGCTCGTGACTCGGGCAAGTCAAACGAATTGCGCACCCACACCAGGAAACTCTTGCCATCATCGGTAGTAGAGATATCAGGGTTGACCGCTAAGGTCTCACCACCATCAGACAGGACATCAAACCAATCAGTAGCATGGGCCGCGGGGGTGGCCAGCAGGAGCGCGAAGAGCGCTATCAATTTCATTGTGAATTGTTTCATTCTTTTTTTGTTTTTAAATTGTTTCAACTCGGCAAAGATAGTGTTTTTTTGAAAAATAGTCGCAGTTCTGAAGGAATTGTTTACTTTTCCACTGCAATCACATCCCTGTTAGGCCCAAGCACACCGGAAGGCTGGATAGAGGCTAGAGACCGCCATAAAACCCCGCCAAGGCCCGAAAAGACTACCATTTTCAACAAAAACACGAGGAAATCTGAAGAAATTGTCTAAAATGTTTGCACACCTCTCACTTTTCGCTTATCTTTGCATCAATATGATACTTTTTTCCTAGCAAGGCTGCTTCGTCGTGAGACGAGGCGCTTTTCTTTTTGGAACGATATAGCAGTTGGCCCATCATTGTTTTTAATGCTGATTTCTGTTCAGCGGAACACCGCCAAGTGCTGTAGTGAGAGGCTGTATCATAATTCACTCGCTTGTTTTAAATCGGCCTTACGGCCGAGAAATCAAATAAAAAATTGTATAAAATTAAACACAGTAAATTTTTATTTCAATTTTATTTATAATTTCGCTTGATTTCTCGCGCGTAGCGCGATGAATAGTTCCTGTCGACATTTATGGCACAGCCCCACGTTCATCCCCCCACCCTTTATCGGGTGAGCCCTGATTTCACTATTGAAAACGTATTTCACCAAAAATGTTTAAAACTAATTCGTAAAATTCGAATTAGCCCCGCAGGGTTCAGGCCTGCATCTATATCATTGCTTTTCTTTTTTATAGCGCCACGGCCAGCAACAGGACCGCAGGTAGGGCTTTTTAAAACGTGCTTTTGCTTCAAAAGTCGGTTTTTATTTGGACGATTGGGGAAAATGCCGTAACTTTGGCAGTTTGAAGAGAAATCAATAAATGACAACCAATAAACCAGACAAATTATGTTTGACGAGAAATTAATTCAAGAAGTGACCGCAAAGGCCCAGACGTGGCTCAGTGATGGATATGACGAGAAGACCCGCGCCGAGGTTCAGGCCATGCTCGACAAGGAAGACAAGACCGACCTTGTCGAGTCGTTCTACAAGACCCTGGAGTTTGGCACTGGCGGCCTGCGTGGCATCATGGGTGCCGGCTGCAACCGCATGAACATCTACACGGTGGGCAGCGCTACACAGGGACTTGCCAACTACTTGAACGAGGCGTTCAAGGATCTGGACCAGATTGCAGTGGTCGTTGGCCATGACGTGCGCAACAATAGCCGCCTGTTTGCCGAGACTGTTGCCAACATCTTCAGCGCCAACGGCATCAAGGTGTACCTGTTTGAGGGTCCCCGCCCCACTCCCGAGTTGAGTTATGCCATCCGTCGCCTGGGTTGCCAGAGCGGCGTGAACATCACCGCATCACACAATCCCAAGATCTACAACGGCTACAAGGCCTACTGGGATGACGGTGCCCAGGTGGTAGCCCCCCACGACGTGAACATCATCAATCACGTTAACGCCATCGAGGACGTGCGCGACATCAAGTTTGAGGGCAATCCCGACTTGATCCAGAGCATCGGTGAGGACATTGATGCCCCCTACATCGAGGACATCTACACCCTGTCGCTCAGCCCCGAGGTCAACAAGAAGTATCACGACATGAAGATTGTCTATACGCCCATCCATGGTGTGGGACGCTACATGGTGCCCCGCTCGATCGAGCGCTGGGGATTTGACAACATCATCCACGTGCCCGAACAGGACGTGATGAGCGGCGAGTTCCCCACCGTGGAGTCACCCAACCCCGAGACGCCCAGCGCCATGGCCATGGCCATCAAGAAGGCCGAGGAAGTGGATGCCGACCTGGTACTGGCCAGCGATCCCGATGCCGACCGCATCGGCCTGGTCATCAAGAACACCAAGGGCAAATATGAACTCGTGAACGGCAATCAGATCCAGATCATCTTCCTCTACTACCTGATGGTGCGCAACCGCGAGTTGGGCCGCCTCACCGGCGACGAGTACATCGTCAAGACCATCGTCACCAGCGAGACTATCCGCAAGATTGCCGACAAGGAAGGCATCAAGATGTTTGACTGCTACACGGGCTTCAAGTGGATTGCCACAGTGATGCGCGAGATGGAAGGCAAGGGTCGCTACCTGGGTGGTGGCGAGGAGAGTTACGGTTTCCTGCCCGAGACTTTCGCCCGCGACAAGGACTCGGTATCGTCGATTCCCTTGATGTGTGAGATCGCAGCCTGGGCCAAGGACAAGGGCATGACCCTGAACGACTTGTTCATTGACCTGTACATCAACTACGGCTACAGCAAGGAGCGCGGCATCAGCGTCGTGCGTCCCGGCAAGAGCGGAGCCGACGAGATTGCCCAGATGATGGTCAACTTCCGCGAGAACCCGCAGCAGACCATCGATGGCTCGCCCGTGGTGCTCATCAAGGACTTCCTGAAACTCGAGCAGCGCGACATGCTCACCGGCGAGGTTACTCCTCTCGACATGCCCGTGACCAGCAATGTGCTGCAATACTACACCCAGGATGGCACCAAGGTATCTATCCGTCCCTCGGGCACCGAGCCCAAGATCAAGTTCTACATCGAGGTGCATGACCACCTCGACAAGAAGGAGAACTATGATGCCAAGAACGAGTGGGCCGATGAGAAGATCGACCGCATCTGCCAGTCGCTGGGAATCGCGTGATTGGGGGTTAGGAGTTAGATTATTATACTCTAAAACCTAAATAAAGAAACCATTATCAATAAACCAAACAATAAAAATTAAAAAAAAAAAACATCGATTTATGTCAGAAAAAATTCAGACTTTAAGAGATTCGGCTGCAATGCGTTGGACGGCGCTCCTGTTGCTCGCCCTGGGCATGTTCTGCAGTTACATTTTCATGGACATCCTGTCGCCCATCAAGGACTTGATGGAATCGACACGCGGATGGAGTTCAACGGCATTTGGTACCGAAGAGAGCGCAGAGGTGTTCCTCAACGTGTTTGTGTTCTTCCTTATTTTCGCCGGTATCATCCTTGACAAGATGGGCGTGCGCTTCACTGCCGTGCTTTCGGGTGCAGTGATGCTCGTGGGCGCCATCATCAAGTGGTATGCCGTGACCGACGGCTTTGTCGGTTCAGGCCTTGAGACCTGGTTCAACAACCACCTGAATTACATCCCCCTGTTTGACGAACTGGGCGTATCGCCGTTCTATGAGGGCATGCCCGCGAGTGCCAAATTGGCAGCGTGCGGCTTCATGCTCTTCGGTTGCGGTGTTGAAATGGCCGGCATTACCGTCAGCCGCGGTATCGTCAAGTGGTTCAAGGGCCGCGAAATGGCTCTGGCCATGGGTAGCGAGATGGCACTGGCCCGCCTGGGTGTGGCCACCTGCATGATCTTCTCGCCCTACTTCGCCAAGTTGGGCGGCAACATCAGCGTTAGCCGCGCCGTTGCCTTCGGTGTGGTACTAATGTGCATCGCCTTGATCATGTTCATCGTTTACTTCTTCATGGACAGCAAACTCGACAAGCAGACCGGAGAGGCCGAGGAGAAGGACGACCCCTTCAAGGTGAGCGACATCGGCAAGATCCTGACCAACAAGGGATTCTGGCTGGTATCACTGCTATGCGTGCTGTACTACAGCGCCATCTTCCCCTTCCAGAAGTATGCCGTGAACATGTTGCAGTGCAACATCAATTTCGTTGAGCCCGCCGAGGGTTCGTTCTGGGCAGGTGATTCGGTTGCCATCTGGCAATATATCATCATGCTTGTTGTTGCCGCAACGGCATTCATTAGTAACTTCATGAAGAAGAGCAAGAGTGCCAAGTACGGCCTGCTGTGCGTGTCGATTATCGCATTGATCTGCTATTGCTACATGGGTTACATGCGTCAGTCGGCCGAGAGCGTCTTTGCCGTATTCCCTCTGCTGGCAGTGGGCATCACCCCCATCCTGGGCAACTATGTTGACCACAAGGGTAAAGCCGCATCGATGCTCGTACTGGGCTCGTTGCTGCTCATCTTCTGCCACTTGACGTTCGCCTTCATCCTTCCCATGTTCAAGAGCAGCACCGTCGGCGGCATCATCATCGCCTATGTCACCATCCTCGTGCTGGGTGCCTCGTTCTCGCTGGTTCCCGCCGCACTGTGGCCCAGTGTGCCCAAGTTGGTGGACTCCAAGATCATCGGTAGTGCCTATGCGCTGATTTTCTGGATTCAGAACATCGGCCTGTGGCTCTTCCCGCTGGCCATCGGCAAGGTGCTCGACAATACCAATCCCGGTGTTACCGACCCGACACAGTATGACTACACCTGGCCGCTCGTGATGCTGGCATGCCTAGGTATCGCAGCCCTGCTCATCGGCCTCTACCTCAAGGTGGTTGACCGTCAGAAGCACCTCGGCCTCGAGGAGCCCAACATCAAGCCCGAGTAAGAATCCATTCACTGATAATGACTTTAGGGACCTTAAGGACTTTAAAGACTTTAAGGTCCCCCTTTTTTAAGTTTAAACCGAAAAAACAATGAGAGAACAGGTTAGAGAGACAATAGCGACCAGGGCGTGGGCACGCTGGACGGTGCTCGCCATAGTGTCGTTCACGATGATGGCGGGATATGTCGTCGCCAAGGAGATGTCACCGCTGCAATTCATGCTCGAACGGGCGGCCAGCGACGGCGGCATGGGCTGGACCAGCGGCGAGTTTGGCATCTTTGCCGGCTCACGCGGATTCTTTAACGTGTTCCTGCTGATGCTCTTTGTGGGCGGCATCATCCTCGACAAGATGGGTGTGCGCTTCACGGGCATCCTCTCGTGTGTGCTGATGCTGGCAGGCTCGGCCGCCGTCTATGGCGCGATCACGCTGGTCTCGCCCGAGCCCATGATGACCGTCCCCCTGCTGGGCACCATCAAGCGCCAGGTCGTGCTGGCGGCGCTGGGATTTGCCTTCTTCGGCATCGGCTACGAGATGTGCGGCATCACTGTGTCCAAGGCCATCGTGCGATGGTTCTCGGGCAAGGAGATGGCACTCGCGATGGGTCTGCAGGTGGCTATGGCCCGCCTGGGAACCGCCCTGGCGCTGGGATTCAGCCCCATCATTGCCCTCAAGTGGGGTCTTCCCCGTCCCATCCTCATCGGCGTGTTCTGCGTCGGTGTGGGCCTCATCGCCTATCTCTACTACTGCACGATGGACCGCCGCCTGGACAAGGAACTGGGCAAGCGGCAAAGCGCCGAGGAGGCCGAGGACGAGAAATTCCATTTCTCCGACATGATGCTCACCATCAAGAACCCGGGCTTCTGGCTCATCACCCTGTTGTGCCTGTTCTACTACTCGGCACTCTACCCATTCCTTGACTTCGCGACCAAACTGATGATTTCCAAGTATGGCGTCGAGGCAGGCCTGGCGGGCATGATTCCCGCCATTCTCCCCTTCACGTCGATTGTGCTGACGCCGTTGTTCGGCGGCTGGTGCGACAAGAAGGGCCGCGGCGCCACGATGATGGTCATCGGCAGCGTGATGCTCACGGTGGTGCTGGCCGTGTTTGCCATGCCGGGCAACTCGAGCGCGCTGGCCGTGACACTGATGTGCGTGCTGGGCATCGCCTTCTCGCTACTGCCCGCCGCCCTGTGGCCCGCCGTGCCCAAGATCGTGCCGATGAAGCAACTGGGCACCTCCTATTCCATCATCTATTACATCCAGAACATCGGCCTGATGCTCATCCCCGTGCTCATCGGCAAGGTACTGGAGCGGGATACCGTGGGCGACAACGTGGATTACACCATGTCGCTCATCATCTTTGCCATCATCGGCGTGTGTGCCATCATCACGGCCACGGCCCTGCTGTGGCTCGACCGTCGTCGCCACTACGGCCTTGAAGATCCCAACATCGTTAACAATTAACATTCACATAACCAACAATTCATTATGAGAATCAAGCAGTTGCTCATGGCGGCGGTACTCGTTGCATCAACCCTCGCGACGACAACGTCCACCATGGCACAGAACAACAGACAATACTCAATCGGTATGGAACAGATCATACTTGACAATATACTGGCCCGCACCAGCATCCGCTCCTATCAGGACCGGCCCGTGGAACAAGACAAAATCGAGAACCTGCTGCGCGCCGGCATGGCAGCCCCGTCGGCCGTCGATAAAAGGCCGTGGCACTTCATCGTCGTGACCGACCGCCAGGTGCTTAACGGACTGGCCGAGGCCAATCCCAATGCCGGCATGGCCGCGCGTGCGCCGCTGGCTATCGTCGTGTGTGGCGACAAGACCCGGGCCTTGACCCGCGTGCCCGACTACTGGGTGCAGGACGTTGCCGCCGCGACCGAGAACATCCTCCTTGCCGCCCAGGGCATGGGCCTGGGAGCCGTGTGGACAGGCACCTATCCCACCACCGAGCGTGTCGAGAAAGTGACCGCCGTGCTCAACCTGCCCGAGCACATCGTCCCCTTCTGCACCATCGTCATCGGCTATCCCGAGCGCTATCAGGCCCCCAAGGACAAGTGGGACGAGGGCAACATCAGTTACAACACCTATGGCGGCAAGAAACCCCAGATCATTGAACCCGAACGCACCCTGCGCGAGTTCACCGTGACCGAGGATTTCCTGCTTAACCCCTTCAATTACTTTTCTCAGCCTGGTGGCATGCTCGTGTGTGCCGGCAACAGGGAGAAGAGCAACGCCATGACCATCGGCTGGGGCGCGCTGGGCAACCTGTGGGGCCATGGCACCAGCACGGTGACCGTCTATGTGGCCCAGGCCCGCTACACCCGCGAGTTCATGGAGCAGTGCGACTACTTCACCATCATGACCTTCAAGGACATGGACGTGTTGCGCTACATGGGCACCCACAGCGGCCGTGACGGCGACAAGGCTGCCGCCCTGGGGCTGCACGTGGCCTATACCGAGAACGGCACCCCCTACTATGAGGAGGCCGAGTGTGTCATCGAGTGCAAAACGATGTACAGCGGCACATTTGATCCCGCCAACTTCCGCGACGACGTGCCGCGCGATTTCTACGATGGTTTCAAGGCCGGTTACCACTCCTTCTACATCGGCAAGATCGTCAAGGCCATGAAGAAGTAAGGGCTAACTGAGAAAAATTATAGAGTTGCAAAGGAAACACCTCGGCAACTCTATTTTTTAGGCGATGATATAGATGTTGGCCCTGACCCTGCGGGGCTAATGCTAATTACGCGAATTATTTTAAATATTTTTCGTGAAATATGTTTTTCTTAGCGAAATTAGCATTAAAAAACTTTTTAGGGTCAATTGCTATATCGTTCCTTTTTTTTATGCTATTCCACGTTATCACCACGGCTAACTCCTGTGGATGACGCTGCCGCTGGCCTGGTGGGTGGCCAAGACAAGCAGTTCGGCAACCTGGACGTGGGCGGGAGCGCTTACGGCAAAGGCGACACACTCGGCGATGTCCTGACCCGTGAGGGGCTGGATGCCCTTATAGACGCCGTCGGCACGTTCCTTGTCGCCATGGAAACGGGTGACCGAGAAGTTGGTCTCGACCAGTCCGGGCTTGATGTTGGTCACGCGCACGCTGGAATGGGCCACGTCGATGCGCAAGCCGTCGCTCAGCGCCTTGACGGCCGACTTGGTGGCGCAATACACGTTACCGCCGGCATAGGCGGCATCACCAGCCACACTGCCGATGTTCACCACATGGCCCCGGTCACGCTTGACCATGCCGGGGACGATGAGACGGGTCATCGTCAACAGGCCCTTGATGTTAGTGTCGATCATCGTGTCCCAATCCTCATAGTTGCCCTCATACTCGGGCTCGAGGCCCCATGCTCCGCCAGCATTATTGACCAGCACGTCAATTTCCTGCCACTCGGGGGGTAAGCCGTTGATGGCCGCGGTGGCCGCCTCGCGGTCACGCACATCAAACTCAAGAGTAATCACACCAACACCCAATGCCGACAGTTCACGGGCAAGCGCATCCAGGCGCTCGGCCCTGCGGCCGGTGATAATCATGTTATAGCCAATTATAGCCAATTTGCGCGCACAGGCCTCTCCGATGCCACTTGTCGCGCCAGTCACTAATGCAATCTTGTTCATGTCTGTTAATACAATTAAACTTGGATTCTCGCCCACAAAGTTACAACTTTATTTCCACAACAGGAAGGCCCCCTGAAGTGTTTCCGATCCCAGAGAACTCTCGCTGTGCCGGCAAAGTCAGAAAAATTAATGAGTTAATTTGTTATGAGGGCAATTTTTAGTACCTTTGCAGCCAAATTTAATAAGGCAATATGCAAAACATCCGCAACGTGGCCATCATCGCTCATGTCGATCATGGCAAAACAACTCTGGTAGACAAAATGTTAGCGGCAGGTAACCTGTTCCGCGATAACCAACAGATGGGCACCCAGATCCTCGATAGCAATGATCTGGAACGCGAACGCGGCATCACCATCCTGTCCAAGAACGTGTCCATATCCTATAACGGCTACAAGATCAACATCATCGACACCCCGGGCCATAGCGACTTTGGCGGCGAGGTTGAGCGCGTGCTCAACATGGCCGACGGTTGCTTGCTGCTTGTGGATGCCTTTGAAGGCCCGATGCCCCAGACTCGTTTCGTCTTGCAGAAGGCCTTGCAACTCGGCCTCAAGCCCATCGTCGTCATCAACAAGGTCGACAAGCCCAACTGCCGTCCCGACGAGGTGCAGGAGATGGTCTTTGACCTGATGTGCAATCTCGACGCCAGTGAGGACCAGTTGGACTTCCCCACCATCTTCGGGTCGGCCAAGGAAGGCTGGATGAACGACGACTGGCAGCAGCCCACCGACAACATCACCGCCGTGCTCGACGCCATCATCAAGTACATTCCCGAGCCCGAGATGCTCGATGGTGACCCCCAGATGCTCATCACGTCGCTGGACTACAGCAGTTACGTGGGGCGCATCGCCGTGGGCCGTGTGCACCGCGGCACCTTGAAGGACGGCATGGAGGTTGCCCTGTGCAAGAAGGACGGGGAGGTCGTCAAGCAGAAGATCAAGGAACTGCGCACCTTTGAGGGCATGGGACAGAAGCACGTCGAGAGCGTGAGCAGCGGCGACATCTGTGCCATCATCGGCCTGGAAGGCTTTGAGATCGGTGACACCGTCTCCATTCCCGCCAATCCCGAGCCCCTGCCCCGCATCGCGATTGACGAACCCACGATGTCGATGCGATTCTGCATCAACGACTCGCCCTTCTTCGGCAAGGACGGCAAGTATGTGACGTCACGCCACATCTGGGACCGCCTGCAGCGCGAGTTGGACAAGAACCTGGCCCTGCGCGTCGAGCGCACCGAGAATGAGGACGCCTGGAACGTCTTTGGCCGCGGCGTACTTCACCTGTCGGTGCTCATTGAGGAAATGCGCCGCGAGGGTTACGAACTCCAGGTGGGCCAGCCCCAAGTCATCATCAAGCAGATTGACGGCGTGAAGTGCGAGCCCATCGAGGAATTGAGCATCAACGTGCCCGAGGAGTATTCCAGCAAGATGATCGACATGGTCACCCGCCGCAAGGGCGAGATGACCATGATGGAGACCCAGAACGACCGCATCCACCTGCAGTTCAAGATTCCGTCACGCGGCATCATCGGCCTGCGCACCAATGTGCTCACCGCCAGTGCCGGCGAGGCCATCATGTCACACCGTTTCCTTGACTATGAGCCCTGGAAGGGTGAAATCTTGCGCCGCACCAACGGTTCACTCGTGGCCATGGAGGGTGGCACGGCCTATGCCTATGCCATCGACAAACTGCAGGACCGTGGACGCTTCTTCATCTTCCCGCAGGAGGAAGTCTATGGCGGACAGGTCGTGGGCGAGCACACCAAGGAGAAAGACCTGGTCATCAATGTCACCAAGTCCAAGAAACTGACCAACATGCGCGCCAGCGGCGCCGACGACAAGGTCAAAATCGTGCCCCCCATCGTGTTCAGCCTCGAGGAGGCACTGGAGTACATCAAGGCCGACGAGTATGTGGAAATCACACCTAACCACATCCGCATGCGCAAGATTGTCCTTGACGAACTCGAGCGCAAGCGCATCGCCAAGCAGAACGGTCAAGACGACGACTAAAAGAGACAGTTTTTCTCTCAAGAACATAAATTGAAGGAGCCTTCCATAACATCGACAGAAGGCTCCTTCTTTTATTCCCTTACATCCCAATGGCCTTGACCCGCGACTCAAAGGCGTCACGGTCACCGATGGCGCCATTTTTAATCTTGGCACGGTAATTATAGATTGTGTTAACCGAGTAATGGAGGAACTCGGCAATGCGGCCGCTGTCCTCGATGCCCAGTCGGATGAGGGCAAAGATGCGGACATCGGTGTTCAAGACGCCGGCATCGGGCAAGCAGATGCGGTTCTCGGGCTTGAGCAGGGCATTAAAGTCGTTGACAAAGTTGGGGAACAGGTGCAAGAAGGTGCTGTCGAACATTTCATACAGTTCCGATAAGTTCTTGTCCCTCAATTCACTATTGCCCGTGAATTGATATAGCGCGTCCAGGTCGCGGCTTTTCACCATCTTGTTCACGCGCTTGCGCATCTCGTCCAGGCGGTCGATATAGAAAGAGCACAGATGGATAAAACGTCCCACATACTCGTCCTTGACACGGTTGGACTCGTTGAGTTTGAGATTGGTATCGCTCAACTGGCGGTTCAGATCCGAGAGTTGGCTGTTGAGTTGGGCCAGGCGGCTATTACCCTCGCTCAACTCGTTGCGCGCACGCGCCAGTTTCTTGCGCTGGCTGTTGCTGTAGAACAGGATGACCAGGAACAGGCCCGCCAGCAGGCTCGCCACAACGGCCAGGGCCAGCAACATGCGGTTGGCACGCTTGAGCGACGCTTCATAATTATCACTGATGGCCGTCAAGACGGGAGAAATCTGATTATTACGCTTCAAGGCGTTGAACTTGGCGGCACATTGCCAGGCGAAACGGATGTAGCGATAGGCACGGTCCATATCCCCGTCGCCCATGAGTTTGTTGGCCAGTTCCCACATCGCTCCCTGATCCATGACAGCATTCTTGACATCGCTTAATGCCGACTGTGCCACCCAGTAGCGGGTCTGGACCGAATCCCCGAGCAGGCTGTAATCCAGATAACGGTAGAAGGCCACAATGGCATACTCTCGCGCTCCCTCCTTGACCTGCTTGAGTCGCATATCGCTATAGTGCAGGGCACCCTGGGCATCCCCGGCCGCATAGCGCTCAATTTCCTTAATCTGCAGGACCTGGTCGCTACTCAAGCCGGTCGCGCCAGTCAAGAGATTGCTGTAGTGAGCACGCTTGGCATAGTACTGCTGCTGTAATTCAGGCACTTTGCAGTAGTAACCGAGTTCAGAATACAAGTGCTCCAGCGCGGTATAGTAACGGTACCTGTTATCGGTATCGCCGATCTGTTTCTCGTCGATGGAATTCAAGATATCCATGGCTTCCTGGTACATGCCCGTCTCGGAGCACTGGTAGGCAAGCAGTATCGAGCACTCGTCAACATCGGCCTGGTTGCCCAGTTGGCGGGCGAGCGTGATGCAGCGCCCGATGTAATGGAGAGCCGAGTCATTCATGTAGGGCTTGTACTCGTCATACAAACGACGGCTCATCTCATACTGCATCCCGGCGTCGCTGGCCACATCCAGGGCCGCCTTGAACTTCGAGATGCGTTGCTCCCTCTCTTGCACATACTGCTCGCTGTGCATGATGGCATCATCCAACTGGCGATAGACTTGATCCAGATCAATTTCATGGGCATAGATTCCCGCAGGTGACAACAGCATTATCATCACCAGCGCAAGGTAGTAAAACAGATGTCGTTTCATCACAATAATCGTCAATTCAATTAAGCGTTGCAAAAGTAAACGTAAAAAGCAACATAGGCAACAAAAAGGGGGAAATGTTCGTTGAATCCGCCATTTTGAGCGTTTTCGGTAGTCCTATATTTTAACCACTTTTTAACGATTCACAAATTCTAACAAATGCCTAATAATCAATAACATACATTTTTTCAGCATCCAAAACTATCCACTTTTTTGCTTTTCAGTCTCATTACACATCTTTTTATTATATATTTTTGCCTCGCAACTCCTGCCTCACGATAATGCAGGACATAACCAATAAAGATTATTACCATATATATTTTTAACAACCAATAAACAATGTGACATGAAAGAGAAAAGATTACTTTCACTGCTGTTGACAGTCATACTGTCTATAGCAGCCTTTGCACAAAACCAGACCTTCACTGGCACCGTCGTTGACCAGAACGGCGAACCGGTGATTGGCGCTACCATTGTGCAAAAGGGAACGTCGAACACCACCGCAACGGACTTCGACGGCAACTTCTCCATCAACGCACCCGCCGGTGCCGAGTTGGAAATCACTTATGTGGGTTATGGTAAGCAGACCGTGCTTGCCAGTGACAACATGCACATCATCATCACCGAGGACTCCGAGTTGCTCAACGAGGTCGTCGTGATCGGTTATGGTGTGCAGAAGAAGAGCGTCGTGACGGCCTCCATCGCCAAGGTATCCTCCGAGGACCTGGCTGGCAAGACCCGCCTGCGCGCCGAGGACGCCCTCAAGGGTATGGCCGCCGGTGTCAACGTCACCTCATCTTCGGGTCAACCTGGATCGCAGTCGATGATCCGCATCCGCGGTATCGGCACCATCAACGACTCCAATCCCCTCTACATCATCGACGGCATGCCCACCGACCAGTATGGTATGGAGAGCGTCAACCCCAATGATATCGAGAGTATTGAGGTACTGAAGGATGCCGCTTCGGGCGCCATCTACGGTGCACGAGCCGCCAACGGTGTCATCCTCGTTACCACCAAGAGAGGCAAGATGGGCCGCGCCAGCATCAACTACGACTTTTCCTACGGCTGGCAGAGCGCCTGGAGAAAGCGTGACGTGACCGGTGCCACCGACTATGCCATCCTGCAGAACGAGCGCCGCGTGCAGAACGGCCTTGCTCCCCTCTATCAGGATCCTTACAACCTGACTGACGCCAACGGCGACAAGATCGTGGGCTTCGGCACCAACTGGCAGGACTTGATCTTCAACGACAATGCCCCCATCATGCAGCACGACGTGAGCATCAGCGGTGCCTCCGAGAAGGTAAACTACTACCTCTCGCTGGGCTACTTCACCCAGGACGGTATCGTGGGCGGCAACTATGGCCAGTCCAACTATGACCGTTTGACCATCCGCTCCAACAACCAGTTCAACATCCTGGATGCCACCAAGGAGCGCAACTTCCTCAACAAGATTGACTTGGGCGCCAACCTCTCCTACATGCGCGTGCACAACACGGGCATCGAAGCCAACTCCACCTGGGGTTCACCTCTGGGTTCGGCCCTGTATCTGGCTCCCACCCTGCCCGTTGTCCTCAAGGGTGACGTGGCACAGGACATGATCGACCACTACAGCGCCTATGACCTGTACAAGGATGAGAATGGCAACCCCTACACCATCCCCGGCTACATCGGCAGTTACAATGAGCAGAACAACCCCATCGCCATGATGCATGGCACTCCCAACAAGAACTGGAGCCACAAGTTCATGCCCAAGTTCTCGATCGACCTGCAATTGTGGGATGCGTTGAAGTATCACTTCACCTACAGCGCCGAACTCTCCTTCTGGGGCTACAGTGGCGCCACCAAGCAGGAGTTCTACCTCTCGGGCAACAACAATGCCGACCACACCTCGGCCGTTTCCTTCAAGGGCAACAACAACACCTGGCAGGTGGAGAACACCTTGACCTATGACAAGACCTTCGGCAAGCACACCATCGGCGTCGTGCTGGGCCAGAGCGCGTTGAAGTTCAAGGGCGACGAACTGGGTGGCTCACACTGGTATCTCGTGAACCCCGACAAGCCCAGCATCAACTACACCACCGGCGGCGATATCGAAATCTCGACCGATGCCGATGGCAAGATGACGGGCGCCACGAGCCTCGTCGGCGTGTGGGGCGGTCCCTACACCGAGCACCGCCTCTCGTCACTGTTTGCACGCTTGAGTTACAACTATGACGAGCGCTACATGTTCCAGGCTACCGTGCGCCGCGACGGTTCGAGCCGCTTCGGTGCCAACCACCGTTACGGTATTTTCCCGTCATTCTCACTGGGCTGGAACATCATGAACGAGAAGTTCATGGAAGACCAGCGCGACTGGCTCAACAACTTGAAGTTGCGCTTCAGTTGGGGTAAGAACGGTAACGACAACATCGGCGACTTTGCCTACACCACGCTGACTGCCCTGGGCAACACCAGCAACTACTACTTCGGCCAGACCGCTGCCATGGTCTATGGCTCCAAGGCCAACCGCCTGGCCAACGAGGACTTGAAGTGGGAGGAGAGCGAACAGACCGACCTGGGTATCGACTTCGGCTTCTGGAACAACAAGTTGACCTTCAGTGTCGATTACTTTATCAAGAAGACCAATGGCATGATCATCGAGATGCCCATCCCGAGTTACGTCGGTGAGGCTCGCCCGCTGGCCAACGTGGGTGACATGGAGAACAGTGGTGTCGAGTTTGAACTGGGTTACCGCTGGAACGTGTCGGACGTTCACTTCGCCATCAAGGGCAACGCATCCTATCTGAAGAACAAACTCAAGAACCTGGGTAACGACACTGGCTTCCTGAACTACGGCATCAACCAGTTCAGCGACGGTGGCACCCGTGCCGAGAACGGCCAGCCCTTCCCCTTCTTCTATGGTTACAAGACCGACGGCATCCTGCAGAACCGTGCCGAGGCCGACGCCTATAATAAGATGTATGGCACCTCGTCCAATCCTGGTGACTTCCGCTTTGTTGACACCAACCATGACAACAAGATCACCAGCGACGACCGCACCAACATCGGTAACGGCGTGCCCGACTGGACCTATGGTCTGACCTTCAACGTTGACTGGAAAGGCATCGACTTTGGCGTCTTCTTCCAGGGCGTGAGCGGTGCCGACGTGTTTGACGCCACCTACCGTCAGGACATTGCCTCGGGCAACTATCCCACCTGGGTGCTCCAGCGCTGGACCGGTGAGGGCACCAGCAACACCGTGCCCACCCTGGGCGACTCCAAGAACTGGGTAGTCAGCGACATGTACATTCAGGACGGCAGTTACCTGCGCTTGAAGAACATCACGCTGGGCTACACCTTGAATCAGCGCTTGACCAGCAAGATCGGCATCAGCCGCCTGCGCATCTTCGGCCGCGCCGAGAATCTCCTCACCTGGACCAAGTACTGGGGCTTCGATCCCGAGATTGGTTCCGGTTCCACCAGCCTGGGTGTTGACTATGGTGTCTATCCGCAGGCCCGCACCTACACTGTCGGATTTAACGTCTCATTCTAACCAATCCATAAAGAATTATCAATATGAAAAAGCATATTTCTATCATAGCAGGCCTGTGCGCAGCATTTCTTGCGCTGACTTCCTGCAGCGACGATTTTCTTGAGGTGAAAAACCCGACGGGCGAGCCCCTCGAGGAATACTACACCACCGAGGAGACCCTCAACGAGGCTCTCACCGCAGCCTATGCTCCCCTGCACTGGCCCGACTGGGACAATGCGGCCTACAACGACCTCACCATCGACGGCGAGATCATGGGCGACGACTTCTGGGTAGGCGGTGCCGATAACACCGACAACCAGCACTGGCACCGCCTGTTCAACTTTGAGGCCGACGGCAACAACACGCTGGCCACCCTGTGGGGCGACTTCTACAGCGGCATCAAGCGCTGCAACGACGCCATCAAGTACGCTTCATGGCCTGGCGAGGCCAGCGCCGACTTCCGTCGCTCGATGGAGATGCAGGCCCGCTTGCTGCGCGTGTACTACTACAACATCCTGTGGCACTACTACGGCAACGTGCCCTTCTACCTGGAGAACCTCTCACAGCCCTACACTGCCCCGCAGTTGTCGGCCGACGAGATTTACAACCAGTTGCTGCCCGAACTCGAGGAGATTATCGCCAGCGGCGTGCTGCCCATGCGCTGGCCGACCGCCGAGAGTGGCCGCGTGAGCCAGGCGTTTGCCTACATGCTCTATGCCGAGATGGTCATGTACCAGAACGACAACTCGCGTTATGCTACCGCCCTGGGCTACATGAAGCAGATCATCGCCGACTCCAACTACTCGCTCAACCCCAGTTTCAAGGACTTGTGGCAGGAGAGCGGCGAGTGGTGCTCCGAGAGTATCTTTGAGATCAACTACAACGACGATCAGGCTCAGCGTGACTGGGGTGCCGCCGCTATGAATGCCGGTGGCACCGTGTTCCCCACCCTGTGCTCGCCCAATGGTTGGGGCGGTGGCGAAGGCTGGGACAGCGGCAACGATGGCTGGGGTTTCCTGCCCATGCGTGTCGAGACCTACAACATGTATGCCGAGAATGACTTGCGCCGTGACGTCACTTGCTGGGACCTGCGCGCCTACAGTTACACCGAGCGCTATCAGGACACTCACATCTGGCACGGCAAGTATCGCCCCCAGAGCGAGAACAACAAGGATTGTCCCACCAGCAAGAACCTGAACTATAACAACAACAAGCGCATCTACCGCTATGCCGAGACCCTGCTCAACGCAGCCGAGTTGCTGCTCCAGACGGGCGGCAGTGCAGCCGAGGCTGCCGGCTATGTGAACCAGGTTCGCAACCGCGCCGGTCTTGAGAGCCTGAACACCGTCACCATCGACGACATCTTCACCGAGCGTCACCTTGAATTCTGCGGTGAGGGCAAGCGCTACTTCGACCTCGTGCGCGCCGAGGGTATCGCCGGTGCCACCCAGAAGGCCTCGACCGTTCTGGTTCCCGACTCCTACGGCTACCGTACCAACTCGTGGACTCCCAGCAAGAAGCACATTCCTCTGGCTCAGAGCGAACTCGATGCTGACCCCACGCTGGTTCAGAACAACTATTAATAATCAGTAATTTAGAGACTACAAAATTATGATTACCAAGATAAACAAAATAAGCAGCGCAATAGCCATCATGTTGCTGGCTATCGGCTTTACCGCCTGCTCGCCCGATGAATTTGAAGGCGCAGACCCCAACGGCATCCCCACGGTGAGCGGTGTGGACTTCCAGATCTCCGTTGACCAGGAGACCAACCAGATGATAGCCAGTTACACTCCGGAGCCGGGCACCTATCCCGTCTGGATTCTTGACGGCACATCCTACTCCACCCTGCAAGAGGTGGGTTACAAGAACAGCGAGGCCGGCTCACACACCATCGAGTTGCGCCTGGGTAACCGCAACGGCATCAGCCAGACTGGTATCAAGAAGGAATACACCTTCAACGAGTCAAAGATTGACTATACCAACGACTTCCGCCGCATTACCGAGAAGGAGTGGCGCATCGACTACAGCGAGGTGGCTCACCTGGCCTGCGGTCCCGCTGGAACGGCAGGTACCGGATGGTGGTCGGCACAGCCTGGCGAGAAGAAGGACTTCGGCGTCTATGACGACCGCTTGACCTTCACCGCCGAGACCCGCAAGGGCGGCTCCTTCACCTACAATGCAGGTGAGGACGGCCTGACCTATGTCAACACGGGTACCACCAAGTGGGGTCACCAGGATGCTGACTGGGATGCCACCATCGGCAACCAGACTGCCGCCTGGAGTTTTGAGGTCTATGACTGGGAGGATGCCGATGGCAACGTCACCAAGCAGACCTATATCCAACTGGCCCCCAACACGGCTTTCCCCTACATCAGTTCGGATGCCCAGTACGAGAACCCCAAGTTCCGTATCGAGTCGTTGACGGCCAAGAAGATGGTCCTCGTCTATGACGCTCCCGACCGCGGCATCGCCTGGCGTTTTGTCTTCACCAGCGAGGAGGAAGAGAAGGGCTTCACCGGATTTGATCCCAACAGCGACTTCAACATGTGGAAGAACGTGGATTACAGCATGTTCTTCTGGTACGCTCCCGGCTGGGTACAGATTGCCGACCCGGGCTTTGAGGCCAACGGCAACGACTATACCGTCACCCTTCCCGAGGCTACTACCGACCAGTGGCAGGCTCAGATGGCCTTCAAGACCACCAACATCTCCACCTCGGCAGCCCACAACTACGACTTCTCATGTATCCTTAACAGCGACAAGGACCTGAACGGTGTAACCGTCAAACTCGTGATGGACGGCGACGACAACGTCTTCTACTTTGCCGACCGCATCAACCTCAAGGCCGGTGAGGACTACATCTTCTGGAAGAGCGACATGCCCGGTATCGACATGGAGCGCGTGAACCTGTTCTTCGACTTTGGCGGTTGCCAGGCCGGTACCACCGTCAATATCTCTAACATCGTGCTCAAGGACCATGCCAACGATGACGGCACCGTGCTGCCCGTTATCCCCGACGAGCCCGCTGTTGAATGGGTTGACGTGAACTCCCCCGACAACCTGGGCGCCGGTTTCAATACCGCAGGTCTGATGACCTTCTGGTGGGCTGATGCCGGCTGGCAGCAGGTTGCCGATCCCGGCTTCTCCTATGCCAACGGTGTTTACACCATCACGGCCAACAATGCTACCGTTTCGGAGTGGCAGGCCCAGTGCTCCATCAATGGTGTGCCCTTGCACATCGAGAAGGGTCAGCAGTATGACGTGCGTGTGACCATCACCACCAACATGGAACTGGGACGCGCCACTGTCAAGGTCAATAAGGATCCCGACGTGACCAACGACCCCAACACCCTCTGCTACAAGGGTGACTTCGCGCTCGAGGACGGAGAAAACGTGCTTGAGTTCGTCGGTGTCGTTGCCAAGAACGGTGATGAGGAGATTGAGTTTGACCAGGGCAAGTTCATCGTGGACTTCGGTGGTTGTCCCGCCGGATTTGAGGCCAAGGTCAGCAACATCATTATCCAGAAGCACAAAGCGCAATAATCCTTTAAAATGAAAAGGTACATGCTTTATACACTATTGCTATCTCTCGCCGCAGTCCTGTGGGGCTGCGGTGGGGACGGCAAGGATGAGCCTGCCGCAGTGACCATCACCGTCTCACAGGAGAGCATCAGCGCTCCTGCCGCTGGCGGCACCTACACCATCAACGTTAACACCACGGGCAAGGAATGGGGAGCCTATAGCGAGACCGACTTTATCTCGATCGACACCCGGAATACCCTGTCACAGTCGGGCACGCTGACGATTACGGTCCCCGCCAACCCGGTTACCGATGCCCGCACGGGCGTGGTCACCATCATGTCGGGAGCCGCCCGCAAGTCGATCAGCATCAGCCAGGAGGCTGCCGCACAAGCGGCCTACTACGCTCCCGAGGGCTACCAACTGGTGTGGCATGATGAGTTTGACGAAGGCTCGGAGTTGAATCCCAACGACTGGACCCATGAGGTGCAGAACAGTGGCTGGGTGAATCATGAGTTGCAGAACTATGTGAACCACCTGACCCCTGGCGGCACTCCCGTCACCCAGATCAGGAATGGCCACCTGCGCATCACGGCGCTCAAGGAGAACGGCAAGGTGTACTCCGGACGTGTCTATGCCAAGCGCAGCACCGGGTGGAAGTATGGCTATATCGAGGCCAGCATCAAGTTGCCCAAGGGCAAAGGCACCTGGCCCGCATTCTGGATGATGCCCGTGAACTTCAGGTCATGGCCCGCCGACGGCGAGATCGACATCATGGAAGAGGTGGGTTATCACCCCAACTATGTGTCGTCGAGCCTGCATGCCAATGCCCATGTTCATTCCAATGGCACCCAGGTGACCCACGAGATGTACTGCGAGGGTGCCGAGGGCGAGTTCCACACCTACGCCATCGAGTGGACAGGCCAGAATATCACCACCTATGTTGACGGTAAGGTTCAACTGAGTTACGACAACCGCGGGCTGGGTCGCGACGACTGGCCCTATGACGACCCGTTCTATGTCATCTTCAACCTCGCTTGGGGTGGTGACTGGGGCGGCGCCATGGGAGTTGACGAGAATGCCCTGCCCGTCACGATGGAAGTGGACTACGTGCGCGTTTTCCAGAAGAAATAGTTCCATATATTTGCTTTAGTTTTCAGGCAACCATGGACAGTTGTCCTGGCTGCCTGAAAACTTCTTTTGATAAAAAAGATTGTTATTCATGAAGTATTTTCATTTCACTCTACTGGTCATAGCGATGGCAATCGTTGCGAGCGCCAGCGCACAACAGTTGCCGCTATACCTCAACGACAACGCGCCCATCGAGCAACGTGTCGAGGATGCGTTGGCTCGCATGACGCTAGATGAGAAAATCGCGGTCATCCATGCCCAGAGCAAGTTCTCTTCCCCTGGTGTGAAGCGTCTGGGGTTTCCTGACTTCTGGACTGACGACGGGCCTCACGGCGTGAGACCCGATGTGCTGTGGGACGAATGGGAACAGGCCGGCCAGACCAACGACTCGTGTGTGGCTTTTCCCGCTCTGACCTGCCTGGCCGCCTCGTGGAACCCGATGCTGGCCGAGTTGTACGGGCGCAGCCTGGGTGAGGAGGCACGCTACCGCGGCAAGGACATGATCCTGGGCCCTGGCGTCAACATCAACCGCAACCCGTTGAACGGCCGCAACTTTGAGTACATGGGCGAGGATCCCCTGCTGGCATCCCGCATGGTGGTGCCCTATGTCCAGGGACTGCAAAGCACGGGCACTGCAGCCTGCGTCAAGCACTTCTGCCTGAACAATGACGAGGAATACCGCCATCAGGTCAACGTCATCGTGAGTGACCGCGCCCTGCGAGAGATCTACCTGCCCGCGTTTGAGGCCGCCGTCAAGGAGGGCCACACATGGGGAATCATGGGCTCCTACAACCTCTATAAAGACCAGCACTGCTGCCATAACGAGTACACACTCAACCAGATACTGAAAGGTGACTGGAAGTATGACGGAGTGGTCGTCAGCGACTGGGGCGGTGCACACGACACCGAGCAGGCTATCAAGAACGGACTGGACATGGAGTTCGGCAGTTGGACCGATGGCCTGGCATGGGGCGCCAGCAACGCCTATGATGCCTACTACATGGCCCTACCCTACAAGAAACTGATCGAGGAAGGCAAATTGACCACGCGCGAACTCGACGACAAGGTGCGCCGCGTGCTACGACTGTTCTTCCGCACCACGATGAGCGACAAGCGCGCCCGTGGCTTCCTGTGCAGTGAAGCGCACTATGACGCGGCATTGAAGATTGCCCAGGACGGTATCGTGCTGTTGCAGAACAAGCGCAATGTGCTGCCCATCGACGCGAGCAAGGCCAAGCGCATCCTGGTTGTCGGCGAGAATGCCATCAAGATGATGACCGTCGGCGGTGGCAGCAGTTCGCTCAAGGCCCAGCACGAAATCCTGCCGCTGGACGGCCTCAAGACGCGCCTGGCAGGCACTGGCATCGAGGTGGATTATGCCCGCGGCTATGTGGGCGACACCACGGGCGAGTACAATGGCGTGGTGGCCAAGCAATCGCTTGCCGACACCCGTCCAGCCAGAGAATTGATTGCCGAGGCCGTTGCCAAGGCCCGACAGGCCGACTATGTCATCATCTTTGGCGGCTTGAACAAGAGCGACTATCAGGATGCCGAGGGTCATGACCGCAAGCACATGGATATGCCCTATGGCCAAGACGCATTGGTCGAGGCACTGGCCCGTGTGAACAAGAATGTCGTGTTTGTCAACATCTCGGGCAACGCCGTGGCCATGCCCTGGCGCGACAAGGTTGCCGCCATCGTGCAAGGCTGGTTCATCGGCAGCGAGGCGGGCACAGCATTTGCCAGCATCCTCATGGGCGACGCCAACCCCTCGGGCAAACTGCCGTTCACCTGGCCTGTCAACCTCAACGACGTGGCTGCCCACGCCCTCGGGACTTATCCGGGCACTTGGCGCGATGGTCACAAGATCATCGACGAGGAGTACAAGGAAGGCATCTACGTGGGCTACCGCTGGGCCGACAAGCAGAAGAGGAAACCGATGTTTGCCTTTGGCCACGGATTGAGTTACACGACCTTTGCCGTGAGCAACCTGCGCCTCAACCGCAACGAGGTTGCAGCCGACGGCACCGTGACCGCCACCGTTACCGTCAAGAACACGGGCAAGCGTGCAGGCGCCGAGGTCATCCAACTCTACTTGAGCGACCACAACACGGCCGTTGACATGCCCGTCAAGGAACTGCGCGGATTCCAGAAGGTCACCCTCGAGCCTGGCGAGAGCCGCGATGTCACCATCACCATCGGTGGCCGCGCTTTCCAGTACTGGGATGAGGCCAAGGGCGACTGGGCCACCTCGCTGGGCAAGCGCACGGTCCTCGTGGGCACCGCCAGCGACAACCTGCCTCTCAAGGCCACTCTCACCGTGCAATAAATCGATAATGACATCCATAAAACGATATGACAAAAATGATTAAATCAAGATTATCGACCCTTGTGCTGGCCATAGCGTTACTCTCATGGTCCAGTCAAGTCCTGGCCGCCGACCTGTCCAGGATGAACCAGTTCATTGACGACTTGATGGGCAAGATGACCCTGCAAGAAAAAATCGGACAATTGAACTTGCCCGTCACTGGCGACATCATCACGGGATCGAGCGTCAGCGGCGACGTTGTGAGCAAGATCAAGGCTGGCCAGGTGGGTGGCCTGTTCAACATGAAGGGCGTGCAAAGCATCCGCGCCTTGCAGGAGGTAGCCGTCAAGCAGAGCCGATTGGGCATTCCCCTGATCTTCGGCATGGACGTTATTCACGGCTACGAGACGGTGTTCCCCATCCCCTTCGCCATGTCGATGAGTTGGGACATGGACGCCATCCGCAATGCGGCCCGCATCTCCTCGGTCGAGGCTACTGCCGACGGCATCTGCTGGACATTCAGCCCCATGGTGGACATCTGCCGCGAGCCACGCTGGGGACGCATGAGCGAGGGCAACGGTGAGGATCCCTTCCTGGGTTCGGCCATCTGCCGCGCGATGATCGAGGGTTATCAAGGTGCCGACCTGGCCGACAAGACGTCGATGATGGCCTGTGTGAAGCACTTTGCGCTCTACGGCGCTCCCGAGGCTGGCCGTGACTACAACACGGTGGACATGAGCCACGTGCGCATGTTCAACGAGTATTTCCCGCCCTACAAGGCCGGTGTGGATGCCGGGGCCGGCAGTTTCATGACTTCATTTAACGTCATCGACTATATCCCCGCCACGGGCAACCGCTGGCTCATGACCGAGGTGCTCAGGGACAGATGGGGATTTGACGGATTTGTCGTGACCGACTACACCGCCATCAGCGAGATGATCAACCACGGCATGGGCGACCTGCAGACCGTCAGCGCCCTCGCCCTCAATGCCGGCACCGACATGGACATGGTGGCCGATGGCTTCCTGGGCACCCTTGAGAAATCCCTTGGTGAGGGCAAGGTGACCATGCAGGACATCGACAAGGCCTGCCGCCGCATCCTCGAGGCCAAGTACAAGTTGGGGCTGTTTGATGATCCGTATCGTTATCTTGACGCCAAGCGTGCCAAGAAGGACATCTACACCGACGAGCACCGTGCCGCCGCCCGCAAGTTGGCCACCGAGACGTTTGTGCTGCTGCAGAACAAGGAAGGCCTGCTACCGTTGCAGCGCACGGGCAAGATCGCCCTGGTGGGCCCGTTGGCCAACACCCGCGCCAACATGCCCGGCACATGGAGCGTGGCTGCCGCCAGTGAGCGCTACAGCACCCTGCTCGAGGCCATGCGCCGCGCCGTCGGCGACAAGGCCCAGGTGATGTATGCCAAGGGCTGCAACGTGTGCTATGATGCCGAACTGGAGAAGAATTCCACCATGTTCGGGCGCGAGATGCGTGACGAGCGTCCTGTTGACGTCATGCGTGACGAGGCAGTGCGCATTGCCAAGGAGTGTGACGTGATTGTCGCCGCCATGGGCGAGCCCAGTGAGATGTCGGGCGAGAGCAGTTCGCGCAGCGACCTCTCCATCCTGGATGCCCAGAAGGACCTGCTCCTGGCACTCAAGGCCACGGGCAAGCCCATCGTGCTGCTCAACTTCTCGGGCCGCGCAACGGTGATGGACTGGGAGGTGGAGAACATTTCCACAATACTCAACGTGTGGTTTGGTGGCAGCGAGGCAGCCGACGCCATCTGTGACGTCGTCTTCGGTGATGTTTCACCCAGTGGCAAACTCACCGTGACCATGCCCCGCAACGTGGGCCAGATTCCCATCTACTATAACCACCTGAACACGGGCCGTCCTAACCCCAAGTGGTTCTCCAAGTACACCTCCAACTATCTGGATGTGCCCAACGACCCGCTGTTCCCCTTCGGTTACGGATTGAGTTACACCACCTTTAACTACGGTCCCATGACACTGAGCAGCAACTCGATGACGCCCAGCGGCAACATCACCGCAAGGGTAACAGTGACCAATGCTGGCAACCGTGAGGGCACCGAGGTCGTCCAACTCTATATCCGCGACATGGTGGGCAGCATTGCCCGTCCCGTGCAGGAGTTGAAGGGCTTTGAGCGCATCAGCCTCAAGCCGGGCGAGAGCCGTGTCGTCAACTTCACCATCAATGCCGACCTGCTCAAGTTCTACAACAAGGACTTGGAGTACGTCTGCGAGCCCGGTGAGTTTGACGTCATGATTGGCCCCAATAGCCGTGATGTGCAGCACAAGACCTTCACACTCAGGTAAGGACAGCCATCACATATCATCGGGAGGGTGCCGCACTGAATAGCGCGGCACCCTCCTGCTTGTTCCGGGCCATGCATGCCAGTGAGAGGCCTGCATTTCATCCCATCCCGGTGACTCGTGCCTTGTAGAGGGCCAATAGCATCATGATCAAGTGTTTTGTCAGAAACAGGTTGACAAGGGATATCAATATAATTGAGGACAAATCATTCATCCGTATCGATTAATTCGTTATCAGGCTGGCAGAAACCCGTTATCTTAAGTGGACTTTTTTCCTCTAGTTTCTACTGCGCTAATGCTCATTTTTTAACTTGAATTTGTTAATTTTGCACGCAGAATGATTCTCACTATGGTAAAATGAACATAGAAGAAGTAAGAAACTATGCGCTCAGCATGAATGGGCAAGTGACAGAGCGACTATTTGCCGACAAGTGGTTATCGTGGAGGATTGGCGGCAAATGGTTCTTGCTCACCGAACTCGACACACCCGATCCCTGGGTGGCCGTGAAACTGGAACCCGAGGTGGGTGAAATGCTCAGGGAGCACTACGAGGGCGTTCGTCCTGCCTATCACATGAACAAGCGCCACTGGAGCGACCTGGTGTTGAGACTCTTGAGCGACGATTTCGTGAGAGAGCACATCAAGGCCTCCTATGACCTGGTGGTGAGCAAGTTACCCAAGAGATTGAGGGCCGATATAATGAAGTCATAAACAGTAGAGGACAATGGAGACCGTTCAGCACATTATTATCGATAACACGTTGAAGAGAATCGGCGATGACACGTTTGCCGACTATCTGTGCCATGCCTACTGCCATAGCGGGCATTGCACGTTTGAGAGGAATGGGCAGGAATTCCGCTTTGAGGCTGGTGATTGCATGATCATTGCCCGAAGGGGCGACCTCGTGAAGAACCTCGAGGAGAGTGATGACTTCAAGGTGGATGTCATCTATGTAACCCAGCAGTTCATCGAAATCAGCACGCCTCAGAGCAACTACGGGATGCGTGGGCACCTGTCGCTGTTCCAGAATCCCATCATGAAGTTGACTCCCGAGCAGCAGGAGGTGTGCCGCTCCAATTTCGATGCAGTGAAACGCAGACTCGCTCAGACCAATCACCGCTTCAGGCATGACGCGTTGATGAATGCTGTGGAGTGCATGATCATCGACTTCTTTGACTTCCATGCACAATTGTTTCCTGCCGACAAAATCAGTTCGCAACAGCACCAGATGATGGAGGAGTTTTTCGGCTTGCTGGAGCGGGGCGACTATCGGCAGAACCGCGACATCGGATACTATGCCGACAAACTTTGCGTCACTCCCAAGTACCTCTCGGAGGTGTGCAAGAAGGTCAGCGGCCTGCCTGCCGCATTCTGGATTACCCGATACACCTCACTCGACATCAGCCGGTTGCTGCGTGACCGCAGCCTCTCGTTTACTGACATCAGCGACATGTTCGGCTTCTCATCGGCCTCCCATTTCACCCGCTATGTGCAGACCAACTTGGGGGCAAAACCCAGCGACTTCAGAGAGTGAACAAGCCACAATGAGGCGCTAGAAGTCTGGTTTTTTTCGGAATTTAGGCGCAAGCCGAATGCAGAGCCAAGTTTACTTGAACTATGCTGAGGCGAAGCCCTAAATGCCATGAAATCGGAATTTGGTAAAATCCCCCGAAAATTGTGTTAAAGCAGTTTCGGGGGATCGCTGTAATTTTGCATTGTCAAACCGATAAAAGAGAACAACAATGGAATTCAGAATGCAAGACCGCATGGAGTTGAAGGCATTAGTAGACTACTATGCAACCGAGAGTGACAAGAACAACCAGGACTGCTACGTGGAGATTTTCCGTCCTGACATCAAACTTGACGTGTATTTCGGCGACAAGCTGGGTATGCAGGCCCGCGACGTGCAGGACATGATCCGTCAGTACAAGGCCTTCGGTGCCGCCAAGGTGTCGTTCCACATGAACGGTCAGCAGAACGTGGATTTCGTGGACGAGACTCATGCCACTGGTACCTGCTACGCTTTGGCCACGTTGGTTACAGAGCAGGATGGAAAGGACGTGCTGACCACCCACGCCGTTCGCTACTACGACAAGTACGTGAAGATAGAAGGCCGCTGGTGGATAGCCGAGCGTGAGCAACACTTCGAGTGGTCAACCAATCAAACTCTGGGATAATGGGAAAGACATTGATTGCGTACTACTCTCGTCGCGGAGAGAACTATGTGAACGGAAGTATCAAGAACCTGAAGCTTGGCAATACCGAGGTGGTGGCCCAGAAGATTAAGGCCCTGTTGCCCGATGCCGATGTTTTTCAGATTGACACGACCTACGAGTATTCAAAATCCTACATGACCTGCATCGAGGAGGCCAAGCAGGAACTGCACGACCAGGCTCGTCCTGAGGTGAAGAATCCGCTGGAGTCGATAGATGAGTACGACACCATTATCCTGGGCTATCCCAACTGGTGGGGTACAATGCCGATGGTGTGCTACACGTTCCTGGAGTCGTATGATTTTACGGGTAAGACCATCATTCCCTTCTGCACCAACGAAGGATCGGGTATGGGCAGTAGCGTGCGCTTCATCAAGAAGCTCTGCCCAGGGGCAAATGTAGAGGACGGGACTCCCATTCACGGAGCCGAAGCAGCCTATGCCGACAGCGAGGCTCGTGAGATTGCAGATATGAGCCTCACCACCTGCCCCTCTCCAAAGGGCGAGGGGGAGTAGATCGTTTAATCGTAAGTTCTCAAATATTCAAATGAAGCAAGTAGTAGTATTGGTTGGTGCTGGCAGCATTGGACAGGCGATTATCCGCCGAGTGTCGGCTGGCAAGCACATTGTGTTGGCAGACTATAGTCTGGAACATGCCGAGCAGGCAGCAAAGACTTTGGAGAACGCTGGCTTCGAGTGCTCGACCATCAAGTGTGACCTTGGTTCGAAGGAAGATATCCTGAAGTTGGTGGAATTTGCCACCTGCAAGGGTGAAGTGACCAATGTAGTGAATGCTGCTGGCGTGTCACCCTCACAAGCTCCCGTTGAAGAAATACTGCGCGTTGACCTCTATGGTACAAGCGTATTGCTGGAGGAGTTTGGCAAGGTGATAGCCGAGGGCGGTTCGGGTGTAATTATCTCCTCGCAGAGCGGCCATCGTCTGCCGGCACTGCCTCATGAGCAGAACGAGGCTTTGGCTACAACACCTACGGATAAACTGCTGGAACTGCCGTTCTTGAAGGAAATCAACGACACGCTGAAAGCCTATCAGTATTCGAAGCGTTGCAATGTGCTCCGCGTGATGTACGAAGCCACCCGCTGGGGCAAGCGTGGTGCCACCATCAACTCGATTTCGCCCGGTATCATCATCACCCCGCTGGCCAACGACGAGTTGCACGGTCCCCGCAAGGACGGTTACTTGAAGATGATCGAGGGCATGCCAGCCCGCCGCGCCGGCACCCCCGACGAAGTGGGTGACCTGGCCGAGTTCCTCATGTCGAGCCGCGGCCGCTTCATCAGCGGTGCCGACCTGCTCATTGATGGCGGCTGCACGGCGTCCTACTGGTATGGCGACTTGCAGTACTTGAAAGCGACACATTGAAGAAGAATTGCTGACTCAGGCCAATAATGAAGGGGATTGATACAGCAGTTGGCCCTGAAAAAGTTTTTTAATGCTAATTTCGATAAGAAAAAAATGTATTTCACGAAAAATATTAAAAACCAACTCGTGTAATTCGCATTAGCCCCGCAGGGTTCGGGCCTACATCTGTATCATCGCCATGATGAAAGCCCTACTGATGAAGCACGCAGGCCACTGAGCCGCTGCGTGCTTCATCATGATGTGGTTAACGAGGTGGCCTGTCTATGGCCTAGCGGCATGCTCGTCACGATACAGTACAGACAGTACTTTTCACCCCAATTAGAGAAACGGTTAACGTGGAGCAGCCATCGATTAACGTCACATTACTGTAGCCTAACTAGTGAGTGTCACAAGAAATCACTACCTTTGCACCTGTGACAGAAAGATAACCAGAATTTATATCATTATGAAAACGAAACTATTTCTCTCTTTTCTCGTGGTGGCGTTGACTCTGGCAGTCGCACCGTCGTGGGCATGCACCAACCTCATTGTTGGCAAGGCGGCGTCTGTTGACGGCTCCGTGATTTGCACTTATAACTGCGATGGCTATGGCTTTGCCGGCTCCCTGTCGCGCACTCCGGGCGGCAGACACGACAAAGGCGAGAAAATTGCCATCCGCGAGTGGGGCCGTGGGGCCGTGAGAGGCTATATCCCTCAAGTGGAATACACCTATGACGTCATCGGCCATATTAATGAGAAGCAGGTGAGCATCGTGGAAACCACTTTTGACGGTCGCCTGGAGTTGCAGAATCCCGAAGGTCTGCTCGACTATTTCACGATGATGTATCTGGGACTGGAGCGTGCCGCAACGGCACGTGAGGCCATCATCATCATGACCGACCTCCTGCAACAATACGGCTACTGCAGCACGGGCGAGACGATCACCGTGTGCGACAAGAACGAGGCCTGGATTCTCGAGATTATCGGCAAGGGGCCTGGCGTGAAAGGTGCAGTGTGGGTAGCCGTACGCATCCCCGACGACTGCATCTGTGCCCATGCCAATCTCTCCCGCATACGCCAGTTTCCCTTGAATGACCCCAAGAACTGCCTGTACTCCAAGGACGTCATTTCCTTTGCGCGCGAGAAAGGCTATTTCAACGGCAAGAACGAGGACTTCAGTTTCCGCGATGCCTATTGTCCTATCTCCTTCTCGTCGGTACGCTATGCCGATGCACGCGTGTGGAGTTTCTTCCGCCACCACTATGACCAGGCCGAGATGGACAAGTACCTGCCCTACATCAACGGCCAGCATGACGTTTGTGACCATCTGCCGCTCTATATCAAGCCCGACAAGAAACTGTCTGTGCGCGACATCATGAATGACATGCGCGACCACTACGAGGGCACGCCGCTTGACATGACAGCCGACATGAGCGCGGGCCCCTGGAGTTCTCCCTACCGTCCGCTGCCCATGAACTGGGAGGTCGACGGAAAGAGTTACTTCCGTGAGCGAGCCATCGGCACACCACAGTCGGGATTCACACTGGTATCACAATTACGCAACTGGCTGCCCGATGAGGTGGGAGGCATCATGTACTTCAACTGCGACGATGCCAACATGATTGCCTATGTGCCAGTGTATTGCTGCGTGAATGAGGTGCCCGAAGCCTTCCGCCGTGAGAACAACGTGAGCAGCACGTTCAGCGAGCACAGCGCCTTCTGGATGAACAATGTGGTGGCCAATATGATTTATCCGCGTTACAGCGCCATGATAGGCGACCTGCGCGAGGCGCAGCAGGAGTTGGAGGACTTCTATGCCGCCGACCAGGCGCAGGTATTGAAAGACATCGAGCCGCTCACCAAGCGCGAACGCGTCAACTACCTCACCAACAAGAGTGCCGCATACACCGACATGATGATGCAGCGTTGGGACAAACTCTTCCGCCTCATCGCAGTGAAGCACAACGACCAGATCATGAAACCCTCAGAGAATGGCGCCGTCGTTCCCGGTCGCTATACCACTCCCGGCTATGACCAGCAATACCGTGAGCAGATCAGCAAGGACACCGGCACCCGCTACCTGATGCCCGAAAGTTCAGGGGACATCAAGTCGCTGTAAACCCAAGGGAGATAGCGGCATGATGGGCATGATGTGGAACCTGTGGCACGGATGCCACAGGAATAGCGAGGGCTGCATGCACTGCTATGTGTACCGCAGGGACGATGTGTTTGAATGTCTCTGAATTTTTCTTCCATGTCAATCATATTCTTATGTATTGTATATATAAATAACGTGAGTTTGCCTAATTTGTTAACTGTCAATCAGTGCGTTAGCAACTCCCCCTCTAAGGCTAGAGGGGGTTAGGGGGCGCTGATACCCCGTGATGCAGTGCTTTGAGGGTAATATCATACACCTCCGCCCTAACGGGCACCTCCCCTATTATAGGGGAGGAGTTCAGTATCAGCATCTTATTATCGTAGAAATCACGTTAAAAAGAAAAAGACGGCAGGTGTTTTTTTCTGTTTTACCTGGCCATCGCTGGCAAAGCATCATTAGAATCATTCATTTTGCAGCCTATTCGGGAAAATATTTGTATCTCATTCGCAGCCATTGACATAATTATTATATATTTGTGTCGAAATATAACTGAATCATGAAACAAGTGTTAACATTCGCCATTGCAGCCTTGACGGCCATCACGTTGACTGCCCAGAGCGAAAGCATCCGAATCAATCAAGTTGCATTTTATCCGCAACAGTCCAAAATTGCAGTCATCGAGGGCTCTAAAGCCCAAAAGATGACCATCAAAAGCACGGCATACGGCAAACGCATGGGCAAAGTCAAGGCCTTGAGGACCAACACCTCGCCGTGGTCGAACAAGAAACGCACCATCGTCGAAATCACGGGTATTACCGCCCCTGGCTCCTATGAGTTGAGCGTCGATGGCCAGAAGACCCACTTTGACGTGCAACCTCACGCATTGAACAACATTGCTCGTGCTGCGTTAAAGGCCTTCTATCTCAACCGCTCGGGCATCGCCATTGACGGCAAATATGCCGGTGTTTATGCCCGTCCCTTAGGACATCCCGACACAAAGGTCATGATTCATCCATCGGCAGTTTCGCCTGGCCGCCCTGCAGGCACCATCATAGCGTCGCCACTGGGCTGGTATGATGCAGGCGACTACAACAAGTATATCGTCAACTCATCCTATTCGGTGGGACTGATGCTCATGGCCTATGAGCAGAACAAAGAGTACTTCAATCGTCTCAACACCGACATTCCCGAGAGCGGCAACAGCACTGCAGACCTGCTTGATGAACTCATGTTTAATCTCAAGTGGATGATCACCATGCAGGATCCCTATGACGGTGGCGTTTACCACAAATTGACAACTCCCAGTTTTGAAGGTTTTGTCATGCCGACCGATTGTCACCAGCAGCGCTATGTGGTACAAAAGAGTGTGACCGCCAGTTATGACTTTGCTGCTGTAATGGCACTTGCGGCACGCATCTACAAGGGCAACAAAGATTATCCTGCATTTGCCGAGCAGGCCCAAAAAGCCGCTTTGGCTGCTTATAACTGGGCCGAACTCAATCCCGAGGCCGTCTATGACCAAGACAAGATGAACAAGGAGTTTGACCCTGATGTGACCACAGGCACCTACGGCGACAACGATGCCAGCGACGAACATTTGTGGGCTGCTACCGAGTTGTTCCTGCTCACGGGCGACGAGTTCTTCCTTAAAGCCGCCCAGCCTTTGCGTGAGCGCGGATTCTCACAGCCCGGTTGGGGAAATGTCACCGGACTTGCCATGTATTCATGGATTATCTGCAGCGACGACAAAACCGGCATGCATGACCTCATGCAGGGCAAGTTGTTGGGCTTCTGCGACTATCAGTTGTCGACCATGAAGGCCTCGTCGTTCAATACACCCGTCGGTAATCATGCCAATGACTACGGTTGGGGCTGCCTGTCCGAGAGTTTCTGCACCAGCGGTCTTGCTCATCTGTACTGCTACCGTGCCACGGGCGACAAGAAATATCTTGAAGCAGCCCTCCAGAATGCCGATTATGTTTTAGGCCGTAATGCCACCGGCTACTGCTATGTGACCGGCTATGGCCACAAGCCCCCCAAGAACATCCACCATCGCATTTCGTCGGCCGACGGCATTGATGCCCCCATGCCCGGCCTGCTCGCCGGCGGCCCCAATCCTGGTCAACAGGACAACGACGACGGCAGTCTGCCTTACCCGTCCAAGCAACCCGATGAGTCCTACATCGACGCTACAGGCTCCTATGCCAGCAACGAAATCGCCATCAACTGGAATGCCTCGTTGGTATCGCTTCTGGGCTGGATTGACGCCGAGATGAAATGACCCACAGATTAAAGTAAAAAACCATCAGGACTGCCGGAATCTCGGAATAATAGTTATTTATCTGATAAACAGTTAGATAATGTGTCGCATTCTTAATGCAGGCCGAAACGAAATTCTTAATGTTATTTCGTTCTGCCCTTTTTCAGCAGGTCAACCAGGCTGATGGGAAAAGAGCGACCGATTGTGTTTAGGCCAACAAGGTTTTTTCACGTCCCAGGTGAACACATCCCGATTAACAGCGCGAACTTGAAATCAAAATAATCCATTGGGAATTTGGCGGTTTAAGTGAAAAGGTGTAATTTTGCGACCAATTTTAGAGGAAGGCTATCATGCTGACACTGAGAGTTGACATATTGAAGGGCAAACGCATTCAAGCCACGAGTTGGTTTGAAGGCTTTCGCCATATCTGCGCATCAGATAAAGCAATATGCTCAACGACTTTCAAGGGAATCGGTGCCAGCATGACACTCACGAAGTGATGTAACATGTAGCCATATCCCGAGACACTACTCAAGCAAAAACGATAAAGAGTGGTTGGAAAGTCGAGCAAAGCAAGACGTTCCAACCGCTTTTCTTGTTTGGGGAAACAACTGAATCATCTAATTTTTCTGATGGCATCCTCATTCATTCTTTCAAACAACTCGTACAACGGGGAACAACAGAAACAACTTTTATATTGGGCATCCGCCTGCAATTATTAACTGGCGCCGATGATAGCGCACAATACAATCAATCATGATGGACAGATTAAGACACATGAGACTTAGAGAGGTGTTGAAAACAACGAGTTATTCATTCAAGTATCAGCAGCACATGGCGATTAAACGCCATGCCTTGCGCTGCGTAACCTTTTAACCAACAATCATTATGGACAAATTAATTACACAAGATATTCATGCCAGCAAACAAGAACGCGTTAATACGCTACAAGACTATAGACCGCTGCCTGCGCAACAGGTTCCGCCTGTGGACCATAGACGACCTGACCGAGGCTTGCTCCGCTGCCCTGCGGGAGATGGAGGGCATCACCAAGGGAGTGTCCGTGCGGACCGTGCAGGGCGACCTCCAGATGATGCGGTCCGACAAGTTGGGCTACAATGCCCCGATCGAGGTCTTTGACCGTGTCTACTACCGGTACGCCGACCCCGACTACTCGATCAACGGGATGCCCCTGACCGAGGAGGACTGCCGTCTGCTCCGTCAGGCCGTTGAGATGCTTGACGAGGACGGCAAGGCTACGCTCAACGAGATGCGGGACGTGCTCTCGCTCGTGCGCGAGCGGCTCACCGCCCTGTTGAACTACGGCTAGAACGATGCCCCGACTTCAACCGATGGAGCAGCGAGCGCAAAGTCATGCTTGCAAGCACTTTGCCAAGTCGTGACAGAGGAAGCCATCAGGCAACCGATGGATGAAGCCGGGGCACTCTGTATCGACTTTGAAGGTCTGGTGCAATTTTCAGTGCCAATTAAAAGAATCTGGTGCAAATATATTTGGAATTTTGCAGAAAATGTGTAACTTTGCGCCAAAAGTCGGCATGAAAATGTGCGTAAGCCATACAAAAGTCGGCAGGAAAACGTGTAGTTATGTATAGACGAAAGATAGAAAAGACACTCCAATTGTGGTTGGATGACAGCTCTCACAAACCTCTTGTTGTGAAAGGTGTCCGCCAGTGTGGCAAAACCAGCAGTGTGATGGACTTTGCCAGCAAGCATTTTAAAAACGTTGTGTATCTGGATTTTCGCGAGCATCCTGACTATAAGAAATTCTTCAACCCGAATTTGGAAGTGGATTCTATCATCATGAGGATCACCGCGGCCATGCCCAACATTGAAGTCGAAACAGGAAACACTTGCTTTGTCTTTGATGAGATACAGGACTGTCCCAAAGCAAGAGGCTCATTGAAATACTTTCACCTGGATGGTAGGTACGAGGTTATCTGCACGGGGTCTTTGCTTGGTGTTAATGGATACAAGACTCCTGAAGAAAAGGCCGAGGAAGCGGAGGCCTCTATTCCAGTCGGCTTTGAGGACATAGTTAACATGTACCCGATGGACTTTGAAGAATGGCTTTGGGCCAATGGTATCAAAGACATGCACATTGGATACTTGAAAACCTGCTTGAACAATGAAACGCCAATTGAAGAGGCGCTGAATGACCGCTTCTGGGACCTGCTTTATCAGTACATTGTTGTTGGTGGTATGCCTGAAGTCGTTTCTACCTTTATTGAGACGAGACAAATAGGAAAGGTGCTTGCGGTGCAGAGGCGTATCGTTGATGATTATAAAGCGGACATGGTTAAGTATGCCCTTCCCGCAGACAAATCACGAATACGTGAATGCTTTGAGTCTATACCCGCACAACTTGCACGTGAGTACAAGAAATTCAACTACTCGGCAGTGCGCCCCGGTGGCAGAGGACGGGACTACACTGGGAGCCTTCAATGGATTGAAGATGCTGGTATCATTCGCAGGTGCTATAATACGATGATTACCGAACTTCCACTTGATGGAAACCGAATCCAAAGTGAGTTTAAAGTCTATATGGCTGATATCGGTTTACTTGTCTCAATGTTGGAAGAAGGCACGCAGTCAAGCATCTTGGAAGGTGACCTGCTCAGCTATAAGGGTGCCATCATTGAAAACCTTGTGGCTGACATTTTCGGAAAGATGGGCAGAAAACTATATTATTATCATAAGGACAGCCGTCTTGAACTTGATTTCCTTATCCGCTATAAGGGCAATTGCACCCCCGTGGAATGCAAGGCAACCACAGGTAACGCCAAATCTTTGAAAACAGTTTTGAAACACCCCGAGAAATATCATGTCTCACGCGCCATTAAACTTGGTGATTACAATATCGGGAGAAATGAAGGATTGTTGACATTGCCTATGTTTATGGCATTTCTTCTGACGGAAGTATAGAAGGATGTCTCTGTTTAAATCCGTAAAAACAGTGTGGATCCCAACTCAATAGAGTTTCACACTGTTCTTCTGCTTTCATGGTCTCACGTGGCGTGAGGAGTAGCTTTGGGTAAACTTAGTTCTCACCGTTCGATGACGAGGGCTCGTATTCCACTTCGACGAAGATGAGGCGGCGGTGTCCCAAGCCCTTGTCGCGTTCGTCATACTTGTCGCGCAGGTCGGTGAGTATCTGGCAGAACTCTTGTTCTGTCAGGATGGTCTTGAACGGGTTGCTCTTGCCACGGGAGTGGTAGAGCCTCATGCCCCGTGTCGCCATCAGCGCCGCGCGGAACCGTTCGCTCTGGTCGAACATGGCTTGATAGGCGTGGCGTATCAACTGCTGGAAATCCTCAGACTGCCGGTCTATGGCAACGCCCTTCCACCAGACGATCTGGTCGGTCTGCCACCGGGTGGTGGACGCCCTCTTGGCATTGCGGCCCTTCATCGCACATATCTGCCGCTGCTTGTCGCGGTCCTGCTGCTTGAGCGACTGGAGAAACCCCTCCATGCTGCCGCACAGCACCCCGTCAAATGTGAACGGATTGCTACACAGGTTGGATAACACCTGTGCGGGATAATCGCTGTGCGACCATATATCTATGGCCTTTCCCCGCCTAACCAACCATCTTATGTATAATTGTCTAAACATTACTCATGTGAATTGACTGGTGACTCCGCTGGGACTTGGACCCAGGACCCCCAAATTAAAAGCCTGGTGCTCTGACCAACTGAGCTACGGAGCCATTTATCCGTTTGACGCTGCAAAGGAAATATGGCCGACCGCAGTCTTTTTTCGTTCCAAAAAAATCTTCATTTTTTCTTCAAAAAACATCTGTTTTTCTCAAAAAGGATAAGGAAACCGCATCTTTTAGCGCTCATTGAGACCAATGTGGGTTATTCCAGATTAGTTGACTAATCTGTAGGAACCATAGCGTGAACCATTTCCTCTCTTGAATAGAGCAAGGAGGCTTTTTACATTTTACACAATCAACCTGCTGCGCTGATAGGATGAGCTGCATCCGCTGTAGCCTCATGCTGCTGGCGGAAATCGCCCTGCTCTCACCGCTCATCGATGGTAATGCCGCCAGTTTTGCCGTGTCGGGATCACTCCGTTACCGAGAGTGCCTTATCGGGCTGTCTGTCCGCATCGAGACCTCACACGCACGGCTCGTTTCGTCGCTGACGCATCAGGTCTCGCTACGCTCGATTTGATGCACGCTCCTCAATCAAGCCCAGCGTTCTCGCTCCGCTCGGAGGTATCGATGCTGCCAGCCCCATGCCACACTCGTCCACTACGTTCATCCTGGCACGTCGGCTAAGGCTCCAGGGGACAAGCCCCATACCGATAGCAAACCTTGCTACGCTCGGTCGCCGTCGGTGCAGCCTGCGGCATGGCTATTAATCCCAAGGTTGAAGCCTTCGGCCATTAGGTAATCTTTTCATCGCCTGCGGCGATCGGCCCACCCGCGAGCCCCGATGGCGATGGACCGATCCGCTGCGTCTGCGTCCGCTCCGAATGACTGACCGGTCGGCTGGAGAGTGCCTGGTCAGGCTCACTGTCCGCGCCGACACCCCTCACAGCCGGCTGCTGCGGTCATTCTCGTTTCGGCCTGCGCTTCGCTCCATCAGCAAGACCATCAGCCGCTTCATAATATGATAACATCTAATGCAGGAAGAATAATGGCCAATTTTATGGGGATGGATATGAGGATAAAGAAAAATCGCCAAATAGTTATCTATTAACTACTTAGCGACAACAGAAGTGAACCCGTGGGGTTTACTTTCTATGAAATAACGTGTTTTCTCATTCTTACCGTCAATCTGCGATTTACGTTTCTAACTTACTGATTATATTGCATTTATAATAAACAGACACATTACAGTTGAGTTCACCTTGTTACACTTGTTTAATAATAAGTCGCCAAAAATTATGGTCATATCGCTAAAAATTACTACCTTTGCATATCTCACAAAAAGCAGTATATATGGCAACGATTATTCTATCATTATCAACGAAATCTGATAAAGTCACCTCGCAGCACGAGGTATTGATCCGTTTCTTTCACGGAAAGCATGTTAACCAACGAACGAAGACCAATGTCTTTGTTCACCCAGATCATTGGAGTGATGCCACTCAGAGCATTATTATCCCGAAATGGCGCACGCTTAGCAAGGAACGCAAGCAACTGAAGGACGAGCTGCAACAGAAAAGCGAACGCCTTGCCGCCATCACGTCTTTAGTTCAATCATCCTTCCAGGAGATAGACAAGGGCAACGTGCCTAACGATTGGTTGAAGAAACTGATTCATGACTTCAACTTTCCTGCCGTCACCACTACAGCCAAGCCGAAGCCCAAGCAGAAGAAATCGTTTTTCGATTGGTTTGAGTTGTTCCTCAAGACCAAAAACTATCCACTCGGCAGTACCAAGTCTTTCAGGGTGCTGGAGCGGGCATTGGGACGCTACCAGGGCTACAAGCGCAAACGCAACAAAGACTTCACACTCGATATCGACACCATATCCAAGGAGACTATCATTGACTTCTTCGATTACTTCAGACGGGAGCACGAGCTTGCTCAGAAGAATCCAAAGTTATTTGAGAAGCTCCTGCGGGATTATCCAGCCGAGATCACACAAAAACACAAGTCGCCTAAGATTACGGAGCGCGGCGACAACCATATTGTAAACTTGCAGAAGAAGCTGAAGCGCTTTTTCCTGTGGCTCAACAAGGAGGGATACAGCACCAACCGCCCATTCGACGGCGTTGAGATTAAGGCAGAGAAATACGGCACTCCCATCATCCTCACTCTAGAGGAGCGCAACAAGATTGCCGACTTTGACTTATCGAGCAAGCCGCACCTGGAGCGCCAGCGAGACGTGTTCATATTCCAATGCTTGATAGGTTGCCGTGTAAGAGACCTGCTGAAGATGACGCCCGACAATGTTGTGAACGGTCAGATCGAGTATATCCCAAGAAAGACCAAAGATAACAAGCCGGTAACAGCAGAGGTTCCCTTGAATGACCGAGCCACCGCTATCCTCGAGAAGTACCGTAACGTTGACTTATCGCCTTATAAGAGTAAAGTCAACAGCAACCCTTTACTGCCGTTCATTAGCTCGCAGAAATACAATGAAGCCATCAAGGAGGTGTTCAAGATATGTGGTATAGATCGTATGGTCACAGTTCTTGACCCCGTATCAGGTGAGCAAGCCCAAAAGCCCTTCTACGAGATTGCCAGCAGCCACCTTGCGCGACGTACGTTCGTCGGTCTGTTATACAATCAGATTCAGGACCCCAACCTGATCAGCTCGATGTCAGGCCATGTCGAAGGTAGCAGGGAGTTCGCCAGATACCGCAAAATTGAGCGTGAGGCTAAGAAGAAGGCGGTTGACCTGATTAATTAGCGTTCAGTCATTCCGCACGTGAACAACTTGAACATTTGAACAAGATGAACACGCCCCACCCTACCCGCGAGCATGCCATCATCGCGTGTGGATACCTGGTAATTATGAGCCGGAAGAACCCTTATATGTAAGAGAAACACATGCCCCCGAGAGGACCGCTGGCAACAATGAGCACGGCGGCAAGAGGGGCAAAGACAATATATAACCCGATGGTATGGACCTGCTGGCGAGGAGTTAGCATGGACAACCACCATCACGGACGATGACCCATTGGAGTGACACCGTAACCTCAAGACGTTACACTGTTACCTTCATTGGCGAGTCCGATTGAAGCAGTGATATCAGTGCTGGAGAAGCATTGACGTCGCTACTTCTTTTTTTTTCGGTTCCACGGGTGGGAATTTTGTTTTTTAGTTGTAAATGAGTAAATTTGCAGCCGATGAATGGGACAGAACACATTATTATCCAGGATCGGCTGACGGGAGTTAGCGCCTATGTCGGCTATCTGTGCCACGCCTATTGCCATCAGGGGGCATGCACATTTGAGTTTAATAACGGCACATATCGCATGACGGCTGGGGCCTGCCAGCCTCGCCGACATGGGCATCATGCTTGCCGATGACACCATCAAGGCTATCGCAGACTCTACCGTCATCACTCCTGGCTGCTGCAAGCGCCTGACTCCCGACGAAATCGAGCAAATCCTCAGAGAATGCCGATAACCACCAGCAAATAAAGAAGCGGCCCCCTGGCGAGGTCGCTTCTTTCACAGTTCTCTCAATGCCCTATTTACCTTGAAAGGTACTGCTTGACGTCGATGGCGGCACGGCAGCCGGCTGCGGCAGCGGCAATAGCCTGGCGGTAGTGCGGGTCGGCCACGTCGCCGGCGGCAAACACGCCCTCGACGTTGGTCGCTGTATTATGCCCCTTGAGCTTGATGTAGCCCTGTTCGTCAAGGTCGATCTGCCCGCCCAGGAACTCGGTGTTGGGACGGTGGCCGATGGCCAGGAAGAAACCGTCGATGGCGATGTCAAACAGTTCCTCCTTGTCGGTGCCCTTGAAGCGCACGAGGTGGGCGCCTTCCACGCCGTTCTCGCCATAGAGGCCCACGGTGTTGGTGTTGAACAGGATCTCGATCTTGTCGTTCTCCTGGACGCGCAGCTGCATAGCCTCGCTGGCACGCAGGTAGTCCTTGCGCACAATCAGATAGACCTTGTTGGCCAGGTGGCTCAGGTAGTCGGCTTCCTCACAGGCAGTGTCACCTCCACCCACGACGGCAACGACCTTCTTGCGGTAGAAAAAGCCGTCACAGGTTGCACAGGCCGATACGCCCTGCCCGGCATACTTCGTCTCGTCGGGCAGGCCCAGGTATTTGGCCGTGGCACCCGTGGCCACGATGATGGTGTCGGCTGTGAGTTGCTCACCGCCATCCAGAGTAACGAGAAAGGGGCGCTGGCTCATATCGATAGCCGTCACGAGGCCTGACTTCATTTTCGCTCCTAAGTTCACGGCCTGCTGGCGCATGTTGTCCATCAATTGGAAACCGTCGATGCCCTCGGGAAAACCCGGGAAGTTCTCGATGGTCGTCGTCTGAGTCAACTGGCCACCCACCTGCAAGCCCTCGATGAGCAAGCAGTCGATAGCCGAGCGCACCAGGTAAATCGCAGCAGTGTATCCGGCAGGGCCGGATCCGATAATCAATGATTGGGTATGGTTCATTTGGTGTAAGTTGTAAGTTGTTGTGTGGATCGTGGCTGAGCCACGGTTTAATAAAACTACTTTAGCACTTCATCCAGGAAGTCGTAGAAAGTGGGATCCTCGCCTAATATAATGCGTGTTATTTTACCCTCGGGGGTTAATGAATACCGATAATAGTTTTTTCATTTTTGCTGTTGATAATCTATAAATGACGTTTTTGATGAAATTCGGGTGGTTTATTACCCTCCACCCGAATCTCCAATATGAACATCACTTGAATTTATGAAAAAACTTATTATTCATTTCCGAAGAGTTCGGCGAGTTTTTGAGCAAGGAACTCCCCACGGGCATATTCTCCCGACTCGATAACGGTGAGGGTTTCGGCATCAATAAGGAACATGGCCGGAATAGAACGCACCTTGTAAGCATCGGCAGCGCCCATAGTGTCCAGGAAATTGGGCCATTGCAACTGTTCCTGCTGGAGGGCTTTGCGCCATGCAGCCTCGTTCTTGTCGATGCTGATGCTCACGACCTCAAATCCCTTATCCTTGTAGAGATCGTAGAGTTTTTTGACATTGGGAATTTCCTTGCGGCAGGGTCCACACCACGATGCCCAGAAGTCGATAAGCAACAACTTTTTGCCCTGTGCCAGGTCTTCAAGTGTCAGTTCCTTGCCGTCATCGCCTTTTACGGTCAATTGCTTGGCTTTCTGGCCAGTATCACCGGCTGGCATGATCTCGTCAATCATCTTCTTGCCGTACCAGCTCTGCTGTGCCTCGGGCGATAGAGATTCATAGAGAGGCTTATCATTGGCTGAAAAATAGGTCCACAGATAGATGGCCATCATCGGGCCCCAATAAGTATCCTTGTTCTCATCGACGATGCCCTTGTAGGTCTCCTCTACCTTGGCAAAGAAATCCTTCTCAGCTTTATCGAAGGCCTTGTATTCCTCGGTCTCCATAATCTGTTTCTCTCGGGCACTGTCCTTAGCCATTCGGGCTTCGTTAACCTGTTGGATAATCTGGGCGTGCTGCTCGTGATAGTCATTGAAGAGCTTGTCGAGATCGGCGCGACGCTGCTTGTAAACATTGAACTTGTCGGTCAGCGGTGATCCCTTGACAGTGACGTCCCAAGTGTAATTGATTACTCCGTTCTGGTCGGGCTCACCTTTGGTGGCCTTGCCCTCAATAGTGATATCTCCCTTCTCGAGCATAAAGGTCTCGACACCATACGAGTCTTTGACCATGAGGTTGACACAAATGGGCATCGGCAGGCTGTCGCCAATCTCACCCTTGAAGGTAAATTTACCGCCATTGACTGTAGCCTCGGCAATAGGCGATTCATTGTCGTGACTCATAGGCACGAGTTGCACAATGGCGCCATCGTCAAGTCCGGCAACATTACCCTCGACCTTATACTGACGGGAATTACAACTGCACACGAGCATGCACAACAGGCATGCGAATAATACGTTCTTCATTACTCTATAATCATTTAACGTTCAACATTCTGGGTTACAGTACCATTGCCTGAATTAGTTACAGCACCCATGGGGAAGGGCATTACCCACATGTGACTGTTGGGCGAGAGCGAGTAGTTCTTGCCACCCTCGACCTTGGTCAAGGTGCGGGCATGAGCCGGCTCAAGGTTTAAGCGACGAGCGTCACAGAAAGGGATGATCGTCTGTACCAAGGCATCATCCTTGACCTTGACGATCAAGTCGATAGCGGCATCGGCACTGGCAGCGGTCAAGTCTTGGTAGAACTCGGGAAGGATGCGTTTCTGGCGCACCTTGTTGAGCACCTCCATCGCGCCAGCGACATTGCCCGTGCGGGCCAGGCACTCGGCTTGGATGAGATAGACCTCGGTTGTCGTCAAGCCGCCACGGTTATAGTAACCGCCCGTGTTGGGGTTGTAATAGGTGGCACCTGCCATGGTGCGGATTTTCCAGCGGCTCATGAAGTGGGCATCGCCCTGTTCAAAGCGGCTGCCGCGGTCTTCACGCATCTGCAGGTCATTGCCCGAGTAGGAATTATTACCATGACAAAAGATGTAGTTCTCCACATAGTCAAAGCCCATGGGCGAAGTGATCGTCTGATAGACGTCAGGGGCACTCAGTATGTCAGCATTGTCATTGTAGAACTGTACCCAGTCAAACAGTTGATTATTGCGTTTCAGCGCCTCATCGGCATTGGTCAGGGCTTCCTGGTAGTGGCCCATCTGCAGGTGGACGCGTGCGGCCAGCGCATAGGCGGTCGCCTTATCGGCATAGAGCACGTTCAATGCCTTTTCGGGCAGTGCAGGCAAAGCCTCGTTAATATCCTGAAGAATGAAATCATAGATTCCCTGGACCGAAGGCTGCGTGTAGGAAGCACCCACCTCGGCACTGGTAATCAGGGGCACACCGCCATCGGTAGCCGCTGTCGCTGCGTCATAGGTCTTGGAATAATAGTTCACGAGGGTGAAATACTTCATGGCCCTCAAGATCTTGGCCTGTGCTACAACTTGCCCCCGCTCGGCATCGGTGGCTTCGGTCGCTGTGGGCGCATTCTCGATAAGCAGGTTGGCGGTAGAGATACCGGCATATCCATTGTAATAGGTTGTCTCATCACTCTTGTTCATGGCAACGCGGTCAGCATCCTCATTCCAGAAGTAGTTGGCATTCCACAACTCATAATAGGACAGGTTGCCATCCGAGACATAGCGATCGTTGAGCAGGAGGATCGCCTGTGTCACATCTTCACGGCAGTTAGTGTACTCATCGGCAAGCATGACCGAGAAGTCGTTGAGCGTGGTGGGAATCTTCTGTCCCTTAGGCACATTGCTCAGATAATCATCACAACTGCACAAGCATGCAAGCAGCACCAGGCAGGATCCTAAAAGCAGTCTATTTATCTTAGTTTTCATATCTCTCAATATTATAGTTGTTAGTTGTTATTTTCCGGTTTTTTAGAAATCCAGATAGAGGCCGAAGACATAGTTGGGTGCATTGTAGCCACCCAACAGGTACTTGGCCGAGGTGCTCTTGGCAAACGTCACGGCATTCTCCACATTGAACTGGAGGCGCGCACGGCTCAGGCTGATGTTACGCAGCCAAGCGTTGGGGAGGTTGTAGGCCAGCGAGATATTAGCAAGGCGCAGATTGGTCGCGCTGATGACATTATTGTCGGCATAGCCGTAAATCGTGCGCGACGCATCGCTGAACAAGGGGTTCTCGCCAAAGATGGCTGCGGGTATGTCGGTCTTGACCTCATCACCAGGATGACGCCATCGGTTGGTTATATCCTTGTTGACTGCACCCAAAGAGGTCACATAACTCCACAGCGTGTAGTTATAAGCCGAGTTAAGCATTGGCAGGTCGGTATTGCGCATCTTGTGTCCACCCTGGAACAGCCACATACAAGACAAGTCAAACTGCTTGTAGCCCAGATTGAGGTGGAGCGATGCCATGTGCATTGGCTCGGTGCTGCCTGCATAGATGATAGCGGCCAAGTCCGAAGGATTAGAAGCCGTTGCATTACCCGAAGCATCCAGCACCTGAGGCAGACCTTCGGCGCTCAAGCCAGCCCACTTATAGGCATAGATGGCATTGTAAGGATTGCCCACGATGGGATAAGCATCGGGATAGTCAAGCTGGAGGAAATAAACCGGAGCCTCCACATTGACATAAACCACCTTATTATTGTTATAGCTGTAGGTTGCCGTAGCATCAAAACGGAAGTCGGCAGTACGGACAATCTGACCGTTCAAGGTGAGTTCCACACCACGGTTACGCATCTTGCCATTGTTAATGCTATAGGTCGTGTAACCGAAACCCTCGGTAGGCACGCCCATCGTGTTGGCCAGCAGGTCAGTACCCATCTTGTTGTAGAACTCAATGCTACCGTTCAGGCGATTGTTCAGCACTGCGAAGTCCAGACCGATGTTGGTCGTGGTGGTTTTCTCCCAACGCAGGGTGGGATTGGGACGGGTGTTCACCGAGCCATAAACACCGCCCACGTTGGCGTTATTGTAATAGCTTGCTGTCATATAGGGGGCTGCATCCTTGGCGATATTACCGGCAATACCATAAGATGCACGAAGCTTAAGACGGTCCACCCAGCTGACATGGAACCACGGTTCACGGTCGATGTTCCATCCGGCGCCAATGCTCCAAATGGGCTTGTTCTGGTACTTGGAGCCCGTTCCCCACAAGTTGGAGCGGTCCCAACGGATGCTTGCCGAGAGCATGTACTTGTTGTCATAGGTATAGGCTGCATTGGCAAAGAAGGACACGAAGCGGTTGTCGATATTACGCAGACTGGCAAAGTCGCTGGGGTTCAAGCCGTAGCCACCCATCAGGCCATAGGTATTATACAGCACATTCTGGTCAACCAGCGAGAAGGTGAGCATGTCGGGGTCATAATTATAGAGCGTGTTGTTGTCATAGTCGATGACCGTCTTGCGCACCTCATGACCCAGCAAGGCAACCAAATTGTGCTTGTCGGCAAAAGTATTCTCGTAATTCAACTGCTGACGGAAAGTGTAGGCCTTGGACGTCTGGTTAGAGCGGTAATAAATGTGACCCAGGGGCACATTCAGCGTTGCCTCGCCTGTACCATAGTCATCGCTGGCATACTGACCGACCAAATTACGGACATAATAACTGTCCTTGTCATAGAGCTGATGCGCCTTGTCGTAGGCATACTCATACTGGAACATCACATTGTACTTGAAGTTCATTGGCAGATCGATATCCAGCTTGGCGTAATTGCGGCTGATGAACTCATTAGTGGTGCGGATATTGCGGCCAATTTCATCAAGCGGGGTGATGTTGTAATCGGGAAGACCATAACCCATGAGAATTGCAAGGTCTGACGCTCCAAGTCGGGATTCCTGGGTGGAGGTAAAATTGGTGCCGTCGTCGTTGCGCAGGCGGTCATAAGGCATATAGGAGTAACCGGGGTTCATGGGATCATAGGTTTGCAGGTTACTCTTCTTGTAATAGGTATAAGTTCCGACGTTCAGCGTCAACCAGTCGGTAATATCCAGCTGGTCACGCAGGTCGATATCCCACGAATTGTCGTTGGTGAACTTGTCGTTCATCTTGTTGTTGCGGTAGGTGACAGCAGCACGGAAGTTATTGTTGTCACTTGCACGGCCCACGCTCAGGTGATACTGCTGGTAGAAGGCGTCACGCTTGGCATACTTGGCCACATCATCGAAGTAGCGGTAGCCCATCGATGCGAGCTGATTCAAACGGCTCTCCATTTCGCTTTGCGAGATGTTACCTGCATAGTAGTTGGCAATGGTCTGAATACCTTGTGAGGTATAGACCTTGTCGTCGATGATAGAGCGGGCATAGTCGGCAGCGCCATCGCCCTGCAGGTTGGGGTTAGTTGCGGCCCACTCGCGCTCCAGGTCGATGATGTCGGCGGCATCAGTCAAGCGGCTCTTGTTAAAGGAATAGGGATGCCAGGTCAACGATGTGTTAAAAGACACATTGGTGCGCTTGCCCTTGGCCTTCTTGGTCACAATGACAACGACACCATTGGCGGCACGGGCACCATAGATGCTGGCTGCAGCCGCATCCTTGAGAATGGTAATGCTCTCAATCTCATTGACATCGATATTGGGCACGTTTTCGTTTAGCCCACCCCACTCGTCATAGCGAGTCGATTCGACGGGGAAGCCATCGATCACATACAACGGGTTGGTCACACCATTCATCGTTGTGGTACCACGAATGAGATTGCTGTTGGTGTTGAAACCGGCGACCTCACCCTCAAGCAACTGGGACAAATTATCATAACGCTTGTTAATGAGATTGTCGGCAGTCACCTTGGCAAACGAACCCGTGGCTCTCTCCTTGGAAATCTGCTGATAACCCGTCACCACCACATCGTCCATGACATTGGCGTTATCCTCGAGGATGAGCACACTGTTGCTGGAAGTGGCCTTGCGCTCAACGGTTTTCTTGCCGATGTAGGTATACACGAGCGTGCTGTTGGGATCAACACCCTCCAGCATATAGTTACCGTCCATGTCAGTCACGGTGCCGATGTCGGTGCCCGAGACGCGCACGGTAACACCGATGAGCGGTTCACCATCGGCATCCACAACTTGACCCTTGACCGTACGCTTGGGGGCATCGGCATCAGCGCGGTTTCCGCTCTTGGAAACCTGGATGAAGCGGCCGTCAACTTTACTGGTCAGTGGCAGGCCCTTGATGAGTGCCTTAACCGCATTGGGAGCGGTGGCGTTAGTCACATCGACTGTCACCTTGTAATCTTTGACAGCCTCATAGGGATAATTGATCTTGTAATAACCTGATTGTTGCTCCACTTGCCTGAAAGCGTTGGGCAACGGCGTCTGGCTGACCTTGAGAGTCACCTTCTGCCCCTGTGCCAGCACCGCCAAAGGCAGTATCAGCAGGCACAACAATGTGATGAGTTTTCTCTTGTTCATTTGAAATACAGATTTAGTTTAAGATTCAACTTATTCTGTCCTTAATACTGAGAAAAAATAAGCGGGGTACAAGACTCCGCTTAATATCTTGACAATTTAACATTTTTTAATCAATGACAATCACACCGCCTTCTATGCGGGCATGGACAATGCCTAATGCATTCAGGTTGGCGATGGCTTCGCCCAGGCTCTTGTTGCGCTCGACGACAAAATGCAATCGCACATGCATTTTGCTCGTGTCATCAAACGACACGTTCACACCATACCACCGTGCCAGTTCCTGCATGATATTGAAAAGCGACTGGTTATCAAAATAGAAGAAACCTTCTTTCCACTGTGTGTAGGGGTAGGTGTCAACTGTCTTGACGGCCAGTTGCGAGCCGGCCAGTGAGGCCTGTTGGCCTGGCGTGAGCACTTGGTCGGCTTCTTGGCACTTGACAAGCACGCGGCCCGACACCAGCGTGACCGAGGCATCACGGCCTGAACGCGCCCGCACATTGAATGCGGTACCCAATACCCTCGTCGTGAGGAAGTCGCTATAGACGATGAAGGGACGTTTGGGGTCTCGCGTCACCTCAAAATAGGCTTCGCCCTGTAGCCGCACCTCGCGCATGTCGCCGGTGAAGCGGTCGGGAAATTCCAGGTGGCTCTCGGCATTGAGCCACACCTGTGTGCCATCTGCAAGCGTCAGGTGATAATCCTTGCCGCGTGGTGTGGATAGTGCCATCAGTTGAACGGGGGCACTGGAGGGTTGATCCAGCTTCATCTGACTGCCGCTCGCCTGCTGTTGCTTGCCATCGGCAGTTGACAGGGTGACATCATCAATCTCATCGGGAACATTGATGGCAAATGATGTTGCATCTACATGAGCGACACTTGTCGTTGGGCTTGTCCAGAACCTATATCCAATAATAAGCGCCAGAGTCGCCGCAATGCCAGCAACCCAGCGAACCCATGACCGAGTATACATCGGCACAACCCCATCTGCGTCGGTATCATTCTCATCGGTGAGTTCTAATTTCTCTCTGACTTCCTGCCACTGCCCATCAATATCGGGACATGAGACGTGTTCACGAGATAATGCCTCGCGCAATTCCCATTGCTCATGAGGATTGAGCGGTTGAGGTTCTTCTATGTTCTTGTTATCCTGTTTCATTTCACTAGTTGATACATGATAATAACAACAGCGGTACAAACTTTAACATTTTTTTACCCAATGAAATCCTCATCTGGGCAAATGAGCGTTGAATAATCTTCTTCACACCATCAACACTGATTCCAAGCATGTCGGCAACATCCTGATTGCTCTTCTGCTCGTAGAAGCGTAAATACAAGACACGTCTCACTCGCTCGGGCTGGCGATTGAGCACTGCCTTCAAGTGTGTTATACGTGCCTCATATTCATTCCAGTCTGTTTCGGTATAATGCTCTAAATCATTCAGCACTTCTTCCATCAATGGGACTTGACGGTTGCTCTGTTTCAATTGATCAAGGCAACGGTTGCGTACACTTGTATATAGATAGGATAAAACAGTGTTCAGGTCAATGGTTTCTCTTAAACGCCACACGTTAACAAAGACTTCACTGACAACATCTTTGGCAATATCCTCATCGTGAGTAATGGCATGTGCATGATAATACAGCCGTTCATAGTTTTGCTTGAACAGATTCTCATATTCATGGACTGTCAAAATCCCACTTTGATTCATCCCCACATTATTATATTGAATTTTAGTGGGCACAAAGATAAAAAAAATTCTCAAAACAGATGAATAATGATATGAAAATCATTTTATAACTGATGAGCGAGCTCAGAATGTGACATGAGGGTGCGCAATCACAATAAGAAATTTCAAAATCTTCAAAAAAATGTACACCAGTAAATGAATTGAACGTATATAGGGCAAACAAGCGAGAATCATAAACTTTACAAACTAAATAATAAGAAATAAAATGATGAAGAAGATTGCGACATTATTGACGATGGTGACGGTAGCGATGCTTGCCGCCGCCCAGATGGCTAATCCTGTGACCTTCACTTCGCAGTTGAGAACCACCAACGGCTCCAGTGAGGGCGAAATCGTCTTTACAGGTAAAATCGACAAGGGCTGGCATGTGTATTCCACCAACCTGGGCGATGCAGGACCCACTGAGGCATCCATTACCTTCCACAAGAAGGACGGTGTGGAACCAGTGGGTAAACTTAAGGCTGTAGGCAAGGAAATCTCTAAGTTCGACGAGATGTTCGGCGCCAAACTTCGCTACTTTGAAAATAACGTGCAGTTCGTGCAGAAGGTGAAGTTCACCAAGCCCAACTATGATATTGATGCCGACCTGGAGTACGGCGCATGCAACGACCAGTCGTGCCTGCCGCCGTCGAGCGTAAGCCTCAAGAAGGCAGGCAAGTCACCTGCCGTTGACGGTGAGGCCGACAAGAACAAGGAGGAAGAGAACAAGGCAAAGGCTGAGGCCGAATCCAAGGCCAAAGCCGACTCGCTCGCAGCCCTGGCAGCCGATAGTGCCGCGATGGGCGCTCCCGTCGATAGTGCGGCACTTGCAGCCCTCGACCATGATGCGCTGTGGAAACCCGTCGTGGGTGACATCCAAGCCATCGACGGCACCGCTGGTGGCAGCAGTAGCCGCTCGTTATGGTGGATCTTCCTGATGGGTCTGCTGGGCGGTCTGGTGGCATTGTTCACGCCGTGCGTGTGGCCCATCATCCCGATGACGGTGAGCTTCTTCCTCAAGCGTGCCAAGAATGATAAGAAAAAGGGCATCA
>CAMKOE010000009.1 GCA_946414395.1 uncultured Porphyromonadaceae bacterium
TATGACGTTTCTCTAAGTTTTGTTTGGAGTTCTTTTCGATGCGTTTTAGTCCATAAGAATTATGATTAACATGGAAGAATACAAAGACATCAAAGGGTACGAAGGGAAGTACCAAATCAGTGACACAGGCAAGGTGTACAGTGTCCACAGTGGAAAAACACTGAAAACAGTCCCCAATAAAAACTACGGTTATCATCAAGTGATGTTGTGGAGCAACAGCACCGTTAAACTTCATTATGTGCATCGGCTGGTAGCGGAGGCATTTGTCGAGAACCCCGATAATCATAAAATCGTCACCCACATCAACGGAGATAAAGACGATAACACAGCTGGTAACCTCATGTGGGTGAAGAAGGCAGTACATCGTAGAAAACAAAAGTCCGTTAAAAACAACCCGTGGAAGGATAAGGATATTTTGGTCAGGGTCATCGAGGAAATAAACCGAGAAAAAAGGGAACGAGAGAATGGCAAGGAAAAAAGCAAGTAAATACGATGGATATACCGATTACACTAAGGAATTCATGACCGCTGTAGAAGCGTTTGTAAAAAAGAAATACGGCAAGATAGCCCCGCATTGGGATGGTCAACTGCAATTGCTGGCCACAAATTATGAATTATTCATCCTTGCCAAGGAACAGGTGAAGAAAGACGGTCTGATGATGACTAATCGATTTGGTGGTCTGGACAAACACCCGATGCTTAGACAAATAACAGATGCTAATATTCAGTGCATTAAACTTATCCATGAATTCGGATTATCACCATCGGCATTAGGCAAAATCAAGGACAGTGAGGATGAGGATAACGACACCATCAGGGAGTTAATCAATGGATGATGAATTTGCAAAATATAAATTATATGCAACTCAGGTTGTCAATGGTGATGTGGTGGCTTGTGAGTATGTCCGATTGGCTTGCCTACGCTATCTCAGTTATTTTGACCGTGATGATTTGACCTTTGACCCGTCTAAAGCCGATAAGGTGGTCAACTTCATCGGCAAGTTACGACATTTCACGGGTAGCCACAACGGTAAACCATTTGTCCTTCAGGAATGGCAGAAATTCATCATCTACTCAATCTATGGGTGGTATCATGCCGATGGCTCAAGGATGGTGCGTAACGCATATATTGAGGTGGCACGAAAGAACGGCAAGACCGCGCTGGTAGCCGCTCTTTGTCTATATCATCTGATTGCCGATGGTGAAGCCAATGCCCAAGTTATTTTAAGTGCCACAAGCGCAAAACAGGCCAAAATCTGTTTTGATATGTGCTCTAATTTCATCAAGCCACTGGACAAGAAAGGTAAATACTTCAAGCGTTATCGTGATACTATCAAATTCGATGCCACTACATCATCGTTACATATCGTAGCGGCAGATGCTTCACGTCTGGACGGATATAATGCTTCCATGTTCGTGTGTGACGAATTACATGAATTTAAGGATGGCAGTGTCTTTAACGTACTTCAGTCTTCACAGGGTATGAGGGAAAACCCGCTTGGGGTCTGTATCACAACAGCAGGTTTTAACCGTTCATCATTCTGTTACAGTATGCGTTCATCAATGGTTGAATTGCTCTATGGCAAAAAACCGGATGATTCCCAATTTGCCGTGATTTTCACCCTTGACGATGGGGACAATTACGAGGATGAATCCAATTGGGTCAAATCTTCACCCAATCTAGGGGTCACGGTGAAAAAGGAATATTTGAGACAACAGGCACAGCAAGCAAAAAACAACCCAACACTGTTGACCTCATATCTGACAAAACTGCAAAATATATGGCTCAGTAGCAGTGAAGAATGGATTGCAGCGGAGTGCATCTTCAAGGCACAACAACAATGGGACTACACAATAACGGATGAACCATTTGCATATTTGGGTGTTGACCTTGGTAGTACAAGTGACATGACGTGTGTATCGGTGATGATTCCGAATGATGAACGGTATTATTTCAGGAACTACTATTTTTTACCATCTGAGCAATTGACCGTCAACCCAAATCGAGAGTTATACCGAGTATGGCATCAGCAGGGCTATTTGATAGTGACACCTGGAAATGTGACAGATTATGATACTATATTGACGGAAATATTGAAACTCAACGACATAGTACAGATTATCCAAGTATCATACGACCAATGGAACGCAACCCAATTTGCCATCAATGCTACCGAGCAAGGAATAAATCTGTTGCCATATAGCATGAGCATCGGCAGTCTAAACCGCCCGACAAAAGAACTGGCACGTCTGATATTATCCGAGAAAGTGGTCATCTACACCAACCCCATCGATAATTTCTGCTTCGAGAATGTGGTAATAAAAAGGGACTTCAACGACAATGAGAGACCCACAAAAGAAAGTTACAACAACAAAATTGACGGTGTTCTGGCTATGATAATGGCACTTGGTGGTTATCTGACCACTGACCACTATGATAATTCAATAGTAGGCTTGAACTTTACGTGAAAAACAGATATTTATAATAGTATAGAGTATAAGAACTATGGGAAAACTGAGAAAGTTTTTTGGAATAAAGGAAAAGGAAACAAGGGACACGGAATCACTGCAATATGTGACCCCGTGGGGTGAGGCATTGACATTCGGGCAATATGTAAACCGCTATTCGGCAATGAACATCAGTGCCGTGTATGCCGCAACCAACCTGATAGCCAACACCATTGCCATGTTACCTATCAAGGTGCTGATAAATGGTGCAGAGGGCAAGAACGAAATGGATAACCACCCGCTTAATCTGGTGTTTGGAGAAAAGGACAATGACAACCTGATTTCAAGATTCAACTTAATCAAGTTGATAGTGCAATCGGTGATACTGAAGGGTAACGCATTCTGCTACATTCATCGTGCTCAGGATGGCACAGTGATGGCATTAAGGTTTTTGGAATCAAGTGATGTCATCATCAACTATAACAAGCAGAAAGATATGCTGTACTACGACTGTCCTATCATCAGCAAGAAACATATTGAGCCAATCAATATGCTGCATTTCATTCTGAATTCATACGATGGCATCAACGGTGTAAGCGTGTTATCCTACGCAAATCGTACACTTGGAATCACCAACGCTTCGGAAAATGCAGCCAAATCATTCTTCGAGAATGGGATGAACGTCAACGGACTGTTGAAGGTCAATACACCTATCAACCAAAAACAAAAGGACGAAATCAGACAATCATGGCAGCAGGCATACAGCGGTAATGGTGGCGGTCTAGCTATTATCAATGCCAATATGGACTATCAGCAGTTGACTTTATCACCCGAAGATAGCCAATTGTTGGCATCAAGACAGTATAACATTGCTGATATTGCCCGATTCTTCAATCTTAATCCGTTACTGTTGGGTGGTGAAAGTGGTGCAACGTATTCTTCACTGGAAATGTTGCAGAATGCGTTTTTGGTACATACAATTCAACCCTATGTGGCAATGATAGAAAGTGAACTAAACCGAAAATTGCTGAAACCTTCAGAAAGCACACTGTCCATCATCCTTGAGACAAATGACCTTCTCAGAATCGACAAACAAAGTCAAGCCAACTATTACAAGACGATGGTGGATGCTGGTATCTTGTCACGAAATGAAGTCAGAAAAGAAATCGGCTATAACGGGTTTGACGGTGGTGATGACCATACAATTGCATACAGTGACACGGCACAAAACACACTGGAAAATAAAGAGGAAAACACAACAGATACAGATGATACGGATAACGAGGAATGATGACATTGCGTTTAACGTGGATGACATCAGGGGCAAAGGTGACAGATATAAAATCACCTTTTACACGGTGAACAGTGCCGTGAACATACAAAAGACTGACCAAGATGTTACCAACGGAATCATTACACTTAATGGGTCTGAACTGATGACCATTGGTGAGGGTGTCATGAATTTCCGTGTGGATAACATTGCACCAAGTGCTGGTTACAATGATGGTGTGTATAATTCATCATTCACACGAACCACAAAGTATTACATTGTCTCTGGTGTAATCATACCTGATGGTGAAGATACTGAAACGGTCATTGACCTTGTATCTGAGTTGCAAAACTCAATCAGTTCAGAAATCACGAGGTCAACCAACAAAGACAATGCCCATGATGCCGCTATAGCCAATGTATATACCAAAGCTGAGGTGGATTCACTCATTGAGAATATCGATACAGGAGACCATTTACCTGAAGGTGTGGTGGTTGACAGCAACTATATACACACAGACAACAACTATACCACAACAGATAAAAACAAATTGGTCGGTATTGCATCAGGTGCTGAGGTCAATGTACAATCTGATTGGAATGTGACAAGCACAAGCAGTGACGCATATATTAAAAATAAACCTAACAAGGTATCAGCTTTCACCAATGATGCTGGCTATTTGACAACTGAAACAGACCCGACAGTACCATCATGGGCAAAACAATCTACAAAACCAAGTTATACAGCAAGTGAGGTTGGTGCATTACCCAGTTCAACGGTTATCCCATCAAAAACCTCAGACCTTACCAATGACAGCAATTTCATATCTGATGCCAACTACAACCACACAGACAACAACTATACCACAACAGATAAAAACAAATTGGCTGGACTGTCCAATTATGATGATACGGCACTAGCTGGAAGAGTTACTGCCAACGAGACAGCGTTAACCAACGTATATACTAAAACACAGGTGGATTCTAAATTCACAGATATTAGGTCAACAACAGTAGGACTTTTTGATGGGATTAACAACTATGTTTTGCTATCAGCTGACTATGATGGTACTTTTGACTGCAATACTATAAAGTTCACAGACTTATATTCAGGAACCGAAGCACTATTTAGTTTAGCACCTATGGGGTATGCCCTGAATCTTGGAAAATATAAAACTAATATTGAGACCATACCATCAGTAGTAGATGGGATATGTACGATAGAACTAAATCCAGGTTATACCACATTCAAATCGGTGAGAACTTTTTGGCGTACAGCCGCAACAGTAAATTTTACGTTCCATACACCGACATATGTGGAACATGAAATTGTTCCTGAGTATTATTTATTTATGGCTGCACCAGGTACTGGAACCATTAGCATTACAGGATTCAACTTTGATAATTTATTAGGTACTGCACAAACATTGCTATGGAAGGATGGAACAACACCCGATATATTAACTGATGTAACAGCAGATAGAAGTTTAAACCACATCATAAAATTCACACTTATTAATGCAACAACCATACTGGGTGAAGTAATAAAATATAAGAGTTAAATTGAAACTATATGGAAAAGGAAATAAGGAACATTCAGAATAAGATACAACGCACATCAGAGGACTCAAGATTGGTTGAAGGCACTGCCATTGTGTTCAACTCAGACAGTGTTGATATGGGATTCATTGAACAGATTGCCCCCACAGCCATTGACAATGAAACCATTGCCAACAGTGACGTTTTTGCCTATCTTGACCACAATGACAACAGAGGTGTTCTGGCTCGTTGCAAGTATGGCAAGGGGTCGTTGGATTTGTGGATTGAAAACGATGGCTTGCACTACAGATTTGAAGCACCAAAAACACAGTTGGGTGATGAACTGTTGAGTTATCTGTCAAGGGGTGAAATCACAGCATCATCATTTGCGTTTACGGTTGCAGAAGGTGGTGACAGTTGGTCAAGGGACAATGATGGCACAGTCAGACGCAGAATCACAAAGATTGACAGACTGTTTGATGTATCACCTGTATTCCAACCCGCATACGAGACAACGAGTGTGGCAAAGCGTAAACTGGATGAAATCAACGCACTCAATGATAAACTTGACGCAATATTGTCAGAAATTCAGTCATGGTAATTGACTTTTTCTGAAGAACAACATATTTATAATAATAAAAGGTGAAAATAATTATGAGACAACCGATAAAGAAAGTCAATTCACTTCAAATCAAGGACAAGAGAGCGCAATTAAAGGCTCAGGGTGAAGAAATCGTCAACCGTGCCAAGACAGAGGTAAGGGATTTGACCGATGAAGAGACACAGGCCATCAACGACATCAAGGAACAGATAAAAGGTCTTGATGAAGAATTGAAGGCACTTGACGAAAGACTTGCCAATCTTAAATTTGAAGATGAAGAGGATAAAGAAACAGAAATCCCATCGGATGATGAGGAAAAAAATAATGAAGATAAAGAAGAAAAGAATCATAGGACTATGAAGAAAGAAAGATTTAGTTTAGTAAAAGCTATCCGCAACATTGCTAACAATAAGCCAATGGATGAACTTACCGCAGCCGTGATAGCAAAGGGCAGTGAGGAGGCCCGTAAAGCTGGTATCAGCACACAGGGTCAAATCCAACTCCCTGAAAGCCGTGCAACCGTCACCGTAACTGCTGAAGGTGAAGACGTTGTTGCAACTGACCTGTTTGACATTCTGATGCCGTTGCGTGCAAAGAACGTGCTTGTCGAAGCTGGCGCAAAATTCTACGGTAATCTTGTCGGTGACGTACAGGTTCCCGTGATGAGTGCATCTAATGTAACTTGGAAAGGTGAGATTGCCGAGGCCGCTGATGGCGCTGGTACTTTCAGCCACGTAACCCTTAGCCCACATCGTCTGACCGCATACGTGGACATCAGCAAACAGATGCTGGCACAGGATTCCGTTGACGTTGAGAACGCTATCCGTACAGACCTTATCAATGCCATCAACACCAAACTTGAGCAGACCATTTTGGGTAATGGTGATGGTAAAGAGGGTGGTACTACAGTAGTTGCACCTCTGGGTATGAGAAATGGTGTTACCGCTACCACTGTGGCTGATTTTGAAGACCTGTGTGAACTGGAAAGCAATGTAGAGGATGCTAATGTCATCGGTGAATGCTCATACGTGATTAGCAACAAAGCAAAAGCCGCTTTACGTTCAATGATTAAAGGTACAAATGGTACTGGTATGGTATTCGAGAATGGTACTGTTGACGGCACTAAGGCTCTTAACACCTCAAATGTAGGTACTACAAAGACCATCATCTATGGTGACTGGAGCAATCTGGCAATCGGTTCTTGGGGCAATATCGACATTACGGTTGACCCATATACAAAAGCCGCAGCTGGTCAGGTGCGTATCGTGGTAAACGCATTCTTCGATGCTCAGAAACTTCGTAGCAATGCCTTTGCTGTGGGCACTATCAACACTGCAAGCAACTAATTATTGAAATAACACACACAACACACATTCACGAATATGTATCTGCAATTATATCAAGTGAAGAAACATCTTAACATCAATGATGAATTCCATGATGACGATGAGTATCTGGTCGACCTTTCAATGGTGGCAGAAAACATCGTGCAGAAACATATTGACGTTGAACTTCAAGACTTGGAAGATGGGGTGGGAAATCTACCCGCCCCATTGACTCAAGCCATGTTACTGCTTGTCGGTAACTACTATGCCAACCGTGAGAGTGTGGCATTTGCTTCGGCACAGCCATTACCCCATGCATTTGAGTACATCATTGCATTGTACAAGAACTACAACGGTCCAAAGGAGGGGACAAGCACGTTATGATAGCTGGCAGGTTAAATGAAGTGGTGAAGATTTTTCAACCCAAGGAAACTGTGAACGAGTATGGTGAACGCACCACAGAGTATGTTGAAGAATATTCCACACGTGCCAAAGTGGAGTACAATACTGGCAACCGTGCCAATGAAAATGACGAAATTGTTTTCAGTTACTTCAAGACTTTCAACTTCAGGTCATACGTACCTTTAGCAGAGACTTCATTGATAGAGTGGCAGGGCAAAAGATACCGCATCCTCACAGTCGAAAGACGCAGGGAATGGAACGACATAATTGTAAACACGGAACTTGTCAATGAATAACAGCGTTGTTGAAATAGATGCTCAAGAGATAGACAGGATGCTCAATAACCTTGATGATGCCGAGGTGAAAAACAGAATCCTTTTTGACGCTGTGAAATCTGGCGCAAAGGTATTGCAAGAGACCACCAAGAACTATTTCCGTAACGCAATGGGAGATGCTGCAACCCACTATTCACCATATATCCGTAAACCCTTTGAAGAGGGTGTGACCATGAAAGGTGACAAGTCATATTGTGAAGCCACTGTAAGTATCATGTCGGACCACCGCATGAAATGGTTTGAGAAAGGCACTAAACCACGTTACACCAAGGGACGCAGGATTATCGGTTATGCCAAAAGTAAACGTAACCAATTGGAACGGGAGGGTAAGGGACATTATACAGGCTCGATAACTGGACGAAATTTCTTCCGCAACGCAAGACAATCAAGTGAGGGTGCTATCACCAATGCCATCACACAATCCATCAATAATGCACTAAACAAGATAATGGGATGAAGAACTTTACAGTAGGACGTGACATTGTGGCAATTCTCAATTCAAGTGAGGAAATACGGGCATCATTAGGTGACAAGATTTTCCCGCTGGTTGCAGTTGCCAATACAACATTTCCGTTCTTGGTATACAGACGGTCATATTATACCCCGCAGACCAATAAGGACTATGAGAATGAGAAGGTGGGAATGGAGATAGTCATTTGCTCTACAACCTACAATGAGAGTGTGGGGATAGCCGATGCAGTAGCAGATGCCATCCTGCATCAAGAGACAGATACCATCGATGACATCAAAATCACAAATATCAATGAAGACTTCATCGATGACACATACACACAGAAAATAAATCTGGAAATAACTTTGAAATAATAATCAATTAAAATATATTTTAATACTATGAGTAAGATTAAAGGTGGAGACTTAATGTTATTCCTCAACACAACTGGAAAATCAATTGCTTATGCTACATCACACACGCTGGAAATTACAGGTGAGACCACTGATACCTCTAACAAGGATGAAGGTGGCGGTGACTGGGCAAGTCAGGAAGTTAACCTGCTTTCTTGGTCTGCAACATCGGAAAACCTTTACAGCCTTGACGGTGAGGGCAACAACTTTGCTGACCTGTTTGACCTGATGATTGCCAAGACCCCTATTAAGGCAGTGTTTGGAAAGAAATCATCTAATGCAACCGATGTACCTGATGGTGGTTGGGAAGCATCTAATGCATCAACTTCAACCCCAATCTATGAGGGTAATGTCGTTATCACTTCATTATCGTTGAATGCGCCTAACGGTGAGTATTCAACTTATACCGCACAGTTCCAAGGTGTAGGTGCTCTGGTAAAAAAAACAACGGTATAACCTATAAAGAGTTGAATTCATCTGTAGACCTGAGTGCAATACGTTGGGTGGAGCATTCAGATTACACATTTGAGGTTATCAGCACGAATGGCATTGAAAACGGTGATAATGTCAAAATCACTGGAAATGTAAGGACTGGAACATTCACCGTATATGGTACAGCGGTTGAAGTAATCAGTGATACAAAGATAACTGTTCATGTGGACAAGACCGAAACAAAGACATCTGGCATCATTACCCCACCAATAGGGGGACTTAATTAAAAAGGGCTATCAATACCCGTTCATCGGGAAGATAAATGAACAATGGGCAACACCACTGACTGGGTATTGCCCTTTTTATCTTGGCGTTTTGGAATTATCACATGATGAACTTCAGACTGCCATCACCAAATCTATTCATCAAACATATTCCTTGTTCCCTCATATCCCTATATTCGTCAATGGTGGGATATGAGCCAAAAAGACTTTCATATACCGATAAAGCGGTATCAGGCTCAAGGTCGATGAACAATTCCATCTGATTAAACAGTTCAATGACATTCGGACTTAATTCACCATTAGATTCCGCACCTTTGCGGATAAGTCTAACATTGTCACTGATGATGTCAATGATGAGTGCCTTTTCTTTATTGAGTTCACGGAGCAGGTTAGCATTGTCTATCTGTTGCTGCAACTTGTAATTCTGACGGGCTTGTTCGGCAATGATTTTGCCATCATCATCTGTTGACGCAGGTGTTTGTTTTATGCGCTTTATGCGTTTGCGTGCTTCCATCAGTTTGTTATCCTTATCGTCTTGTGTCAATTGGCCATAGATGGTTTTGACCATCTGGTCGTCACTGTGACCTGACATGATGCAAACTTCATCAGGAGTATAGTCTTCACGTAATTTATTGGTGATAAAGGTATATCGGGCATAATGTGAGCCGATGATTTCCCATAGCATTGCCTGTTTCTCGATGTTCTTACCTGCTATGTTGTCACTGAATTTCTCGATGGAGTTCAAGGCCGCTTTTTTGCAGACACGCTTGATGTTGTCGTTGTACTGATTTGTCTTGAACTTCTTGTCCAGAATATTAACAGCCTTGAAGCCATCTGCATAACGCTCCCTAATGGTCTCAATTGTTTCATTTGAGATAATGGTAGCTGTGGTACCCCTTTTCTGTGTCTTTATCCGATACGTCTTTTCTCCATCCATATACTTGATTTCATATTCACCTATAAAGAATTTGTGGAGGTCGGACACCCTGACACCCGTGTTAATCTCCATGAGGAACAGGTCACGACATTCTGATTCCTTATCGGTCAGACCTTGACAATGGGCAATGGCATCGACTTCGGCATCTGTCAGTGGCCTACGTTTGTATTCTTGTCTGGTACGTCCATCCTCAACATTTGTGAATCTTACTGGACTAAACCCGAATGAACGGAAATTCTTATGGACGCATAAAACATCATTGATTAGACGTGCCAATTGTGTCCCAAATCCGTTGATGGTCTTGGCACTTCTTTTGTGCTCACCCGATATAGCGGTATCTATCAACCACTGGCGGAAGTCATTCAGCCCGTTTTGCGTCAAATGCTTAGGGGAATCACCGTTGTTCTTTGCATAATCAATGAATACATTGAGTTTACTGCGCTCTGCATAGACCGATTGCGGTTTTGTCTGACGGTTCTGATAGTAGATTTCAAAAGCCTCGACAATAATTTTGCTTGCCGTTCTGGTTCTTGGTTTGGGATTGCTGTTTGCCATATCTGCATTGATTTTGATGCTGTCACGGATGAATTGCTCTGTGTTCACCACCGTTTCACCGCTGCAAAGATAATTCATTATTTCATTGCACTGGCTACGAAGGTCATAAATCATGCTATTAACACTGATTGCAATCATACGCTCATTTTCACCCAAGCATCCCATGATGTCACATTCCTGACGCTTGGAGTTCCACATGACAGGTAACACCTTCATCCCCGTGGATAACTTCATCTGCTTTGTGCCGATGTTGACCACAAGGTACAAAGGTGTTGCCTTCGATTGTTTGGGTTTTCTCAGATTAAAATTGAAACTCAAATTAACATTGTTTAATGTTTCCATTGCTCTGAAAGTGGTTAAAAGTTCAACAAATAGTGTTCTTAACCTTGGTTCTTTTCCTTTCAGATTGAAAGACTTAAAACAATGTAATTATCTGATAATCAATTATATTTTACTCAACTCAGACTATTCAGTTGTTCTAAAAAAATTTGTTCAAGTTGTTTTTAAAAACTTCGCGGCTTAGCGCCTTTGCGTGTATTTAGGGAGACGGCTTAGCGGACGATGATCTTGTTGCCGTTGTGGATGTAGATGCCGGGCGTCGTCGGCACTTCCTTGCCCACGGGCTGGCCCATGAGGTTGTAGTAGGTGCCGTCATAGGCCCGCTGGCCCTTGTCGGCCACCACCTCGTCGATGCCCGTCATGTTGTCGGGCGTGTAGCGCATGCCCTTGTAGATGACCTTACCGTCCTTCACCACGTGGCACAGGCCGCACCACTCCTGGTAGTCGGCATCGGGATCGGGCTTGCGCGTGAACGGCGTCAGCAGGTCGCCCAGGTCGCGGCTGTCAAAGCCGATGCCCTCAACCACATAGGCCAGCGGCTCACCATCCTCACCCAGATAAGCCCAACGGCTGCACTCATTGCCATCAATGTACAACGGTTCAATCTCAACAAAATTCTCTTGGTTCAAGAACGGTTCACGCTGACGTGCCATATAATACCGAGACACATCTGCAATGCCATAATCCGCTTGGAAGTAAAGGAATTGGCCGCCAGCATTGTTTATAGTAAAATCTATCATGTTTCTATCTTGCGACACGACACTGGCGAAAGCCTTGTTGTCGATAAAACGTGGGAAGTATTTACAGTGATCATGAACGTAGGAGATTATGCTGTCGCCATTACCGCTAATGTCATCATACTCTTTATAGAGCAGGGAATGGCACTTGATGTAACGTGGGTTAGGGCTCCCCGAGCCAACTACATAGGAATAGTATTGACATGTTGTGTCACCATGATTTACTATCACCCGTTCGTTAACCCATTTTGTGCCGTAACTGAAATAATCGACCATATCATTTATCTCATCATGTGGCCAAGTATCCCAACAGTCTGACGGAATAATCGACTTGCCATTTTCAAGCACATCATCAATAAAGAAAATTTGGTCATCATCAATATTGAAAAACAGATAGGCCAGCGTATAACCGGGTTGCCCTCCAAAGTAGCCGATGCCCTCAATGATGGACATGATTTCTGGGCCAATGTAGTGATAATTATGACGAATTGCCTTGCGGCCATTCAATTCTACTGTATCACTGTAAAGGTATGAGAAATCACAGTAGATATCGTCTTGATCATAGATACTCTCATAATAATGAGGATCTTCAAAGTTATACAATAGGAATTCCTCTCCTGACTCAACTTTCTCCTTTAATGAACTGCCATCAGGATATTGGCAAATCGGGCAGTCGGAATAACTTCTCCCTTCTGGCACAATCCCATAAACCAATTTGCCTTCCTCTCGCAAAAATACAGGTACGGTGTCATTTTCAAAATCGATAGCGGCGCCATGATACTTGTGCACAGCCTTGTAAGTTTTACCATCAATTATCGTATCTCCTTTTATCTCAAGAGTGAAACGGCTGGTTTGAGGTGAATTGCTATGATTTCCAACGCATCTGTACACCCACTTGACGCCCTCACGGACGAAGGGGACGTACTCGTACTCCTGGGCTACCGCCTGGGGCATGCCCAGCAGCGCCAACATTGAAATTAGGAATAACTTTTTCATAATTGCATCAATATTTTAATCATCTTATATTCGCAAATATACACCAAATTATTGTGATAACTCCATAAATCATTAAAAACAAGAAGGATTCACCACAAATGTAGCACCTTTTTCAACATTGAAGCCTCCTTCCAACCGAACGGTTCCAGACGCTTCTATCTCATACTCAACACCACTAGTGATCGTGACATCACCGCTTGTGCGGCCACTGTCACTGTCAACGGAATTGCCTGCGGTGACATCGCTCGCTATCACATACTGCGACTGTGCAATATTATAATTTTGAAGTAATAACGGCGCGATATAAGGAATATAATTATGCTTATATAGCATGATACTAGCATTTGGCGAAGCATTATTGAAAGTCGTGGATGAAGATGCCAGTTGCTTGCGGACATTTCCGCTGTTATCGGCATAAGCGACAATTGTGGAATCAGCGTTTGAGATGCCAGACACAATGATAGCATCATTAGTTCTTGAAATTGAAATATTGGAATATTGTTGAGGCGTGTTCGTCCACATTTCAACTGTAGGATCTCCTAAATAATTATGATAAACTGCAATAGCCTTTTTGTATCGATATTGATAATCCATTTTCGATTTTGCATCTGCTATACCCAGAATATATTCATTATTGTTCAGTTGTTCTTCATATTTATAAGCAAGCATGGCAGCATAGAACATTTCGATTGTTCTGGTGTTTCCCATATATACAGGTCCTCCATAATCTTTCCCCATTGTAAAAGATTCACCATAATTAATGTCCACAGGTGCCTCTGGAATCCTATTATATGGAATTGTCCTGCAACTTAGACTGTAATAAACCATTGGATAATTTTTGTTTGACATTCTATTTAATCCATTTCCAGTTTCTAAAGTATCATTAATAAATTGATATGTTTTGATGGTATCAATTGCCCATAGCCAATATTTGTTATTACTGATAGAGTTTTCACAAGTTTTGATACATGAAGCGTCACCATGGTTAAAAGAAGCCATAAATGCTGGGTGGTTAACGTTGATTGAATCAAGTACATCATTTCCTTTTGGGTAATCATGAATGGAATCACATGTTAACTGAATACCATTAACAAAGATGGAATCTAAATTGGATTTAAATTCAGTTAGACCATGAAATGTACTTTGAGTAAACTCTATATCATCTGTGTATAATGCATTTCTTAAATAACTATAATCACCATGGCCAGGATTTAATTCATATCTGTACAACTTGTCAGAATAAGCATTAAATTGGTCTGAAGTCTTGCCAAGAAGCCTACCAACTATCAAATCGGGATGACAATCTATACTGTCATTCCAATCAGAATCTAGTTCACTAAAATACAAATCTCCATGCCCATTAATTTTAATTTGACGGCCATTCTCGTTATAATAACCATCAACACTCCTGAAGGGTATATCTTTTCCTGCTAAAAGCACATACTTGGTGTCCCATGATTGAAAAGCCCTCCTTAAATACTGCCTAAGTTTACCAGCATCATCGTCATATGCCGCATAGGCAGTATCCCCTCTCATGAAGATATCACCATCTCTTGAATAAGGGTCATTCACCACCTCATCAAGGGTTACCACTTTCACCCCATAGCCTTTCTGCCTCTTTAAAGCCGCTATCCTGCGAACAGAATGTTGTAATTCAGACGTCGTTACAATTAGGTAGGAACAGTTGGTGCTATCAATCTCCTCCTCTGTGCCTCCTTCAATAATTGGATAATTGTAAATCGTTACATTATGGGGCGCATATGCTTCTACGCTTTCACCGTTGACAACCATTCTACGGGTCAAGGCATATCCTTCTTGCCTTAACGAGTCATTGTTCCTCACCAGGCAATTCACGTTGGAGGGATCGGTCAACTCATAACTGATTGTCAATCGAACTGTGCTCGATTTTTTGATAGCGTTTCTTACCAGCCCATTATCTGAATGATAGTTCGCAATCGGCAGTACCGCCACGGTGACGATATGATTTTCACCAGCCAGGAAGCCTTCATCTGTGACCCATGCCCGCGGTGATGGATGAAGCGGGTCTGGGTCTGGTGCATAGGCAGCACTGTCAGGCCATGTGATGACAACGGGCGTTGTGTCATTCATCATTCGGGGCAACTGGCAGGGATAAACCATGTGGTCTATCCTGGTGGTTGTGGTATTGCTCAGTTTTGTCGATACGCTGAAATTCACTGCATTGTATGGAACTGAAAAGCGGATGAAGTCAATTGGTAGTGACGGCACGCCAGGTTCTCCGTCATTATATAGGCCATCATAGGAGACCGTGGTGTAGGTCACCCCGCCCAGGGTATCGGTGCCGAGGGTCAGTTTGCTGTAGTCATAGGTCGCGGTATAACTGATGCTGTTATCCGCCCACAGCAGCAATGGCACCAGCGCCATCATGAGCGCTGTCACGATTTTGATTGATAATACATGTTTCATGGCCGTGTGTGTTTACTTGGTGAGAATCATCTGTTTACTATCAACTAGGGCACCGTCGGCAACCAGCGCATACAGGTACATGCCGGCCTTGAGGTCATGGGCGGTCAGGCTCACCTGGCTCTCGCCCCGGCCAGGGGCGGGTATGCTCTTGATCTGCGCTCCCTGCATGTCATAGATGTAGATGTCGGCCTTGGCGACGCTCTCGGGCAGACGGTAACGGATCACCGTCTCGCTGTTCCAGGGATTGGGGGCGTTCTGGTACAGTTTGGCGCTGGTCAGGCCAGCCTCCAGTTCGTTCTGTGCCGTCTGCTGGGGCGCCATCATCGCGGGCACGGGCTCTTCCTGCTGCTTCTCGCCCTTGACCGCGGCGAGTTCGGCACGCAACTCGTTGATGGACTGCACCAGGATGGGAATCAGGCCGATGTAATCGACATACATGTATCCCGAGTTGTCGGTGTGAACCAGTTGGGGGAACACGTCCTTGACATTCTGGGCCAGGAAGCCGTAGCGCTCGCTGCCCTCAGCCAATTTGCTGTAGAATTGCTCAAAAAACTCTTTATCCTTTCGGTCTTTCTCGGTCACTTCCGGCATGTCGGCAAGACCGTCACGGCATTTGGCAAAATCGTTTTTCAAGATATAGGATACCGCCTGGAGGCCCTCTAGTGACGACAGCACGTCCTCAACCGGTTCAATCTGTTCCTTGAAGCGCTCGTCTGACTGCACAAACACGCCGTGGACATTCATGTCGTGAGAGACTTGCACGTTCGCTGAACGGCTGGGGTCATAATACATAATGGTATCACCAGCGGAATTGTTTGACGTCACATAGATTCCATGCTTGCCCTGCAGCCACAGGCGGTCAGTGTCGGTATATCCCAGTTCTCCCACTGTCACATTGTAGATGCCATATAATAGATTGTCACCAAATGACATATGACCTCCTGCCGCATACTCACCGCGATTGCCGAAAACTTTCAGAACGGTCACCGTATCCAGCCAGTTGTAATATTGAGGGTTAAGGCCTTCGGGAACGGGATCATATGGATCGTGACCGATTTCCGCATGGCCATTGTTGCGGATCACCAGTTGTGCACTCACTTGGCTGGCGCTGGCCAGCAGGCAGAATAGAACTGCCACAAAAAATAATTTTTTCATAACTTGATTTAGTTAAATTAATAAAAAAGTTAAGTTACCAATTATCCGGTAAAAATCCGTCTAAATCGGGGATGTTTGTTTTAATAGGTGTCGAAGTAGCCCTCGTAGGTGTTACCCAGGGGCGTGTCGATGGTGATGAGGTAGTCATCGGCAGGCAGCGACGAGATGTCGATGGTGTCATAGGAGCCGCCCACCTGCGTCGTCAGCACAGTTGCCGACGTGCTCATGGACGTGATCTCCACATCATAATAACTCACAAAGCCCATTCCGTCAATAATGATCTGCTGCGCAGTATTATCATAATACACATCAGGCTCATCAGCCGGAAGAGGGATGTCGAAGTGATCCTTTACATTACTATTTGGAGTCAATACGATTCTGTCGTTATCGGCAAATGAAAGCAAACTAATCGATGCGAGAATTAAAAACAAGTAACTTTTCATGATAATTTTATTTTTGTTTCTTGCAAAATTATTCAGATGGTTTTTTTCATCCAAATTTTCATTTCACTAAATCAAATTCGCACCGTTCACATTCTATAATATCCTCATTATTTGCGTGTTATGATTAATCAAGTACTAATAATACTATAATTTGCGCCCATATTTCCGTCTATATAGACTCAAAATATGAACGCTATCTAGAATAATGTGAACGAAAAACTACTGAAAACAGTAGCCCTGGTTTTAGACCTCGTTGACCATTAAGGTATTCAAATGATCGATCAGTGGCTTGTCCAATTTCATCTTCTTCTCTATTAATTTTCTCTTGTTTGAGACTGATCTGGGAGAGTATCCTAGGATTATCGCTATCTCAATATAATCAAATCCGCAGCATGAAAGTTCAATTAGCCTGATGTCCTTCTCCGTCAGGCTATAATTGTTCTGAATATCCGTAATGATGTTATTGTGATGCTTGTCAAGATAAGAACTTAATTCATTCCAAAAATCCTCGTTAGCGATTTTGGTTATTGTATCCTTGATCTGTTGATTCACCTCGGATATGGAATCACGGTTTCCTTCACCGTCAACGAACATCTTGATAAGTTCAACCAGATTGGCGGTCATGCGCTCGATGACGCTGTTTTTACTGTCCAGTTTACTCATCAGTTCATGGTGGTCGTTGATATTTGCGTTTTCAAGTTCACGGATGATTGCCCTTGTGTTATGCAATCGCCGCAGATACGATGCAGCAGTAATGGCGGCGGCAAGCAGCACAATGATGATTATTAAACCCATAACCAGCCGCCTCATGCTGCTGATTTGGGATGATTTTTCAGAACTCTGCTGCTGGTTGAATTCATTCTCTATCTGCTGTATTACGTATTGCTCCTTGTTATTGTCAATAGAATCCGTCAACTGGCGTGACTGGCTCTCGTAGCGGAGAGTGCCGCCCAGGTCAGCGTTCAGACGGTTAATCCTTGTCAGTATATAGCATTTCCTGGTCTTGACCTGGCCGGAATTGCCGTCTGCCGCATTCTCATTCACATAGTTCAGGTAATACATGGCTGAATCGGCCATGCCGCTATGTGCGTAGATGTCAGCCAGATCCAGCAGTAGGTCATTGTTTACATAGGAGGGAAACTCCTGCAGGCAATTAATGGCAATTCTCTTGGCAGGAATCAAGGAATCGCTGTAGAGATAGTACAATTGGCGGCACCTTAATTCCTGGCACCTGAAGTAGTACAGGCTGTCATTGAGTTCGGTTGCCAGCCGTTCCGCTTGATTCAACAATTTCCTGAAATCGGCCCTGCAGGTGACAGCACCGAGGCCCGCCATGTTATACAGGCAATCCAATTGCAAGAGTTTGTCGCCAGTCTTCTCGTAATAATGCAGGGCCTGGCCATATTTATCGAAACTCACCTGCTTGTCGGCATGGGTCCGATATAATGATGCAATCCTGGTGTTGATCTGGCCCAGGTTAAAGTAGTCGTCGGGGGCGGCGGTGACCTCGGCGGTCTTGTAGTAGAACATCGCGCTGTCCACCTGGCCCAGTTCGCCCATGACGGCGCCCTTGTAGAGGTAGCAGCGGGTGAGTTTCTCGCGCTCGCCGTCGTGGGCGCGGTAATAGGCCAGCGCACGGTTGATGGCGCTGTCGCTGGTAGCCGCGATGTAGCAGCGGTAGCGCGCCTGGGTCAGCAACAGGTCACGGTAGGCCCGGTCGCCAGCGGTCGTGAGGCTGCCCGCGTCGATGGCCTCGACCAGCGCCAGGGCGCTGTCCGGGTCGTCGTGCATCAGGCTGTCGGCCGCCTCGAGCCGCCCATCATAGCGGTGCATGCCATCACAGCCCGTGACCACTGCCACGAGCCCCGCCATCGCCACTATGAGCCACAAGAGCCGCTTCATGCCCGCAAAGGTAACACTTTTTCCCGAAAACGCCCCTCACCAGACCCTGATTCTCACGCAATGGCACCAAGCCTGTTAATTGTTCGCGGAACGTGTGTCAAACCAGCGACATCGGCTCCGCTCGAGGGTCACTTGTAGCGGTCGCTGATGTTGTAGATGGCCTTGTAGATGTCGCGATCGACATCGGTGAGCGAGATATTGCGGCGAGCCATCACGCGCTCGGCAATGGTGTAGAAGGCCTCGAGCGGCACATTCTTGAAGCCCGCCGTGGCGCTGCCCTCCTGGAAGGAGGCGACAAAGTTGCGCGGGAATCCCGAGCCGTGGATGTTGACGCCCACGCCCAGCACCGTCGCCGTGTTGATCATGCCGTTGACGCCTATCTTGCTGTGGTCGCCCATGAAGAGGCCGCAGAACTGCAGCCCCGTGCGCTCAAACCGCTTGCTGGCATAGTTCCAGAGTTTGATCTCTCCATAGTCATTCTTGAGGTTGCTGGCCGTGGTGCCGCCGCCGATGTTGCACCACTCGCCGATGACGGCATCGCCCAGGAACCCCTCGTGCGCCTTGTTGCTGTAGCCGATAAAGACCGAGTTCTCGACCTCGCCGCCGATCTTGCAGTGCGGCCCCAGCGTCGTGGCGCCATAGACCTTGGCGCCGATGCGCACCTTGGCGTCGTGGCAAGCGGCAAAGCCGCCGCGGATGCACGCACCCTCCATGACCTCCACATTCTGGCCGATGTAGATAGGCCCCTCGTGGGTATTGAGCATCGCGCCCTCGACATAGGCGCCGGGCTCGATAAAGATGCGCGACGGGTCACCGATGACGGTATTGGTTGCCGACAGCGGCTGCGACTGGCGGCCAGCCGTGAGGCGGTCAAAGTCCTGTGCCAGCACGACGGCGTTGAACTCAAAGATGTTATACAAGTGCTTGACGACCAGCGGCAGCGTGTCGGGATAGACCACCCGCGTGTAGTGCCGCGTGTCATAGTCATGGGCGCTGCCGTTGAAGGCGATGAGATCCTCGCCCACCATCAGCGCCTCGCCCAGTTGCAGCGAGAGCACCTGGCTGGCCAGTTCGGGGGTGGGGATGACGTGGCCGGCGACCATGAGGTTGCTGCTGCGACGCGCGCGCAGGGGGAACTTCTTCTTGAGATAAGGCACCGTCAGGTAACTGTAGGTGGCCTCGCCGAGCATGCTCTGCCACTTCTCGCCGATGGTGGTGATGCCCACGCGCAGCATGGCGGTGGGGCGGGTATAAGTGAACGGCATCAGGTGCTTGCGCACCTCGTTGTCGTCAAACAGGATAACGTTGCGTGCTGTCTTTTTCATCGTGTCTAGAATTGAATCGGGCGCAAAAGTACTCGTTTTTCTTCAATAACGTTGCACCAGCGCCAAAAAATGGCTACTTTTGCAAGACAATTAACCATCTTTGACTAGAAAAAGTACATGAATTTCATCGAACAAGACATCAAGGGCGTCTGGATTATCGAGCCCAAAATGCTGGGAGACAAGCGCGGATACTTCTGCGAGGTGTTCAAGCAGGCCGAATTTGACCTTCACGTGGGGCATGTGACATTTGTGCAGGACAACGAGTCCTTCTCGAGTCATGGCGTGCTGCGCGGCCTGCACTTCCAGCGCGGCGAGTTCAGCCAGGCCAAACTGGTGCGCGTGTCCAGGGGCAAGGTGCTCGACGTGGCCGTGGACCTGCGCCACGGCAGCCCCACCTGGGGCAAGCACGTGTCGGTCATCCTTGATGCCGAGTCGGGGCGCCAACTGTTCATCCCCAGGGGCTTTGCCCACGGCTTTGCCGTCCTGAGCGATGAAGCGCAGTTCCAGTACAAGGTGGATAACCCCTACGCTCCCCAGAGCGAGGCCACGCTGCGCTTTGACGAGCCGGCACTGGGCATCGACTGGATCATTGACCGCCAGGACATGTTGCTGAGCGACAAGGACCTGAGAGGCTTGTCACTGGAAGAAATGACGCCTGATTTCCTCGGGTTCTGACGTCAAGGCGGGCTTGGACCACTCCGGGTAGTCCACCAGCCTGATTTCCTTGAGGCGATCATCCTGGGAGGGCCAGCGCCTCAACACCAGGGCATAGCGCTCGCCATCGATGGTGACCACCTTGACCTCGGGCCTCTGGTACTCGACATCGCCCGAGAGTTTGACCAGCAGGCGGTTCAGGGGCCAGGGCCAGGACGAGAACCGGGACGGTTCATAAATCAGTTCCACATACCACGCGTCCTGACCGGGCTGCAAGCGGACGGCATAGAACGGCAGTTCATCGAGCGTGCGGAAACGGTCATACAACTGCGGATGGGCCTTCAAGTCATCCATGAACAACTTGGGCAAGAAGCACACAAACTTATTCTCATAGCCGTAATAACGGGCTTCAAAATCATTATTGCCATAGGACTTGTCATCGTCGATGCCGTCGGCAAGTTGAGTGCCGTAGTAGTCCAGCACAAACCGGCGCCAGCACGACGACATCTTGACGGGTGAGGATGTCACCACCAGGCTGTCGCCGCGGGCAACGCACTGGAGTTCCTGCTGGCATACGGCATAGCACTTGCTGCAGGTCACCACGGCACAGGCGCCGATGGCGAGCACCGCCACATTGGCGGCCGTCACCACATGGACGTTGACCCGCTCCCATTTCACCGACTTGAGAATCAGCAGCAGGGAGAAGAACTCGATGCCCAGTCGGGAATGGGAATTGGTGATCGCGGTGCACATGACAAAGGCTAACTCCACAAGCACGGCCACAATCAATACCTGCTCACGGGCTATCCACTTGACGAGGGCCTTCCTGTCAACAATCACCCTGACGAGCACAATCGCCAGGAGGACAAAGAACAACTTGAGGTTGTACATATTGACCAGGCGGTCGGCCACACTGAGCAACTTGAGGCTGGTGTGGGTCGCCCGGTGAAACGCGCCGGGTGAACTGACCACCAGCAGCGCACCCAGGGAAAACGCCACCATCATCCACAGCCGATAGCGCGTCAATCGGTCGCGGTGAAACAGGAAATAGAAGAAATAGGCCGCGCCCAGGCCGACGATGAACGCCTCGTTGCTCCAGCCGCACACAAAGGCATAGAGCAGGGCCGGCACACGCGCCCAGCCAGTGACCTGCTCGCGCTCCATGAGCAGCATGAAGAACAGCAGGGCCGTGGCCACCCACAGGTAATTGAACGAGCCGCTGAGCCACAAGAAGCCGTACTTGAAGGCCGCCATCACCAGTAGGACCAGCGCAAAGGCCACCGAGGCGACCTTGTAGTGCTGCGCCCTGTCCCGTGTGGTGACCATCGCCGTCCCGGCCAGGAAGACGACAAATGCCAGCGCATTGAACACATTGAAGACGCCCTTGCCCAGGATGCCGTCAAAAAGTTGCACCAGGCAATGCACGACGAAACGGCCATTGAAGGCCAGATAATGGTCACACTGGCTCCTGAAGATGTCGCCCAGCGTCTGGATGTGGTTCAGCGTGCCAAAGATAAACACATAGTGCAAGTCGTCGCAGAACAGCGGCGTGAACCTGTTCAAGAGGTACATCACCATGAAGACCGCCGTCAGGAAGACACACATCAGGGTTTTATTGCGGGACATCTTCATGGTTCATCGGGTTGAGCGGTTTTTAAAACGATATCCTTGAGGCGGTTGTCCTGTCCGGGGCGCAACTTGTGCACCACGGCATAGTCTTCACCGTCGATGGGCATGACCTTGACCGGCGAGACATCGGTGACAACTTCGTCGGCAAGTTTGGCACACACGCGGTTCAGTGGCCAGGGCCACGAGGCAAATCTGGAAGGCCCGTAGTGCAACAGGGCATAGTCGGGATGCTGGCCCGGCAAGAGCCTCATGGCGTAGAAGGGCACGCCGTCAAGGGTGCGGAATCGGTTGTACAAGTCGGGATGGGCCTTCAGGTCATCCAGGAAGACCTTGGGGAAGAAATATACGAACTCGTCGTTGTGGCCATAGTACTTAGGGATCCAGTCATCCTCACCATAGTACTTGACCTCGTCGATGCCTTCCCTCATGCCCAGGCCCTGGTAATCGAGGATGTAGCGGCGCAGGGGGGAGGTGTCCTTGACGGGGCTGACCGTGGGGATGAGCGCCTGGCGGTCGGCAGCCATCGACAATTCACGGCATGCCACGTCATGGCAACCCGCAGCGACGGTGACCACATGGGCGGCAAAGGCCAGCACAACGACATTAGCGACCATGACGGGGGCGGTGCCTACCCTCTCCCACCCTATCATGCGCAAGATGAGCAGCAGGGAGAACAACTCGATGCCAAAGCGCGAGTGGGAATAGATGAAACCCGTGAACACGATAAACGCCAGCGAAATCAGCACGGCAAGCAGGAGCAGTTGTTCACGCTTGACCCATGCCTTGAAGGAACGCAGCGACACCACGGCCTTGCCTGCCATGAGGACAAGCAGGACAAAGAACAGGCGCATGTTTTGCAAGAAGACCACACGCTCGACCAGGCCCATCTGCTTGGCCGCGAGGTTCATCGCACGATGGATCGAGGCTGGCGAGAGCACCAGCAGAACGGTTCCCAGGAAGAAGCCTGCCAGCATCCACAACCGTCGTGGTGTCAATTGCCGGCGATGGGTGGCATAATACAGGAAATAGGATCCGCTCATCCCCACCGAGAGGGCCTCATTGCCCCAGCCTGCCACCAGTCCGAAAAGGAATAGCGGCACATGGGCATGACGGGATAACCCCTCTTTCTCCAACAGGTGGTGGAACAAGAGCAAGGCCGTTCCTGCCCACAGATAGTTGAAGGAGCCGCTGAGCCACAGGAACTCATACTTGAAGCCCGCCATCAACAGGAAAACGAGCAGGAAAGCGACCGATATGATCTTGTAATACTGGTTCTTGTCACGAGCGACGACAAGTGCGATAGCATAGAGGAACACGGCAAACGCCAGCGCGTTGAACACATTGAAGACACCCTTGCCCAGGATGCCGTCAAACAACTGGACAAACCAGTGGGCAATGAAACGGCCGTTGGTGGATTCAAAATAATGGATCCACTGGCTCCTGAAGATGTCGTCTAGCGTCTGGATGGGTGTTGTCGTGCCATAGATGAACACATAGTGCCAGTCGTCGCAAAACAACGGCGTGAACCTGTTCAACAGATACATCACAATGGCTATCACCGCTAGCACGGCGAGGCACAAGACCCTATTTGACGATTTAAGCATCCGCATCATGGTTTATCGGTTGATGAGTGATCGTGTTCTACCAGTTTTATCTCCTTGAGGCGGTAATCCTGGGTGGGATGGATCTTGCGTATCATGGCGAAGCGCTCCCCGTTGACCGTCATCTCCTTGGCATCCGAGATATCGTAGTCTATCTCGCCTGTCAATTTGGCGCAGAGGCGGTTGAGCGGCCAGGGCCAGTCGCTGAAACGTGAGGGCTCATAGAACATCTGGGCATACCACATGTCCTGACCAGGTTTCAGGCGGATAGCATAGAAGGGCATCGTGTCAAGCGTGCGGATTTCATCATATGCGTCATGGTTTGCCGCAAGGTCATCCAGGAAGACCTTGGGCAGCATCTGCACCTCTTCAAAGCCGTAATAGTTGGCTATCCAGTCATCCACGCCATAGTATTTCTCATCGTTGATGCCGTCATAGACCGCAAAGCCGGCATAATCGAGGATGTAACGGCGCACAAACGAGTTGACGTCTATAGGGTTGGTCGTCACAATCTGGCTGTAAGGACGGTCCACATGAGACAGTTCCTCCTGATTAACCACATAGCACCGATGGCTGATTGGAAGCACACAGCAGGCAAAGGCCAGCACGGCCACATTGGAAACCGTCGCCACCACATCGCCGATACGATTCCAGTCAATGCCCCGCAGCAAGAGCAGCAGCGAGAACAACTCGAGGCCGAAACGGGAATGAGAGAAATTCACGCCCGTGAGCAGCAGGAAGACAAATGTCACAACGGTGGCGATGATGAGCACCTGCTGTCGCTTGATCCACTCCACCAGCGCGGATCTGCCAGCGAAAAACCGGTAAACCACCCACAGAATCAGCAGGAAGAATATCCTGAGGTTCTGCATGTTGATCAAGCGGTCAACCATGCTCAAGCCGCCAGCGTTGGACGTGATGGCCCGGCGAATCGCCGCCGGTGAAAATACCAGCAATGCCGCTCCGACAAAGAAGCCCAGGAGCAACGATACGCGCCACGGCGACAATTCCTTGCGGTGAAAAGCATAGTAGATGAAATAGGCGGCCCCTAACCCCATGACAAAGGCCTCATTGGTCTGACCGCTGAACAAGCCGAACAGGAACAGGGGCGCATACATCCATGGCGACACCGCACGCGGTTTTTCCATCACATGCATGAAAAGCATAACCACGATGGCCGACCACATGTAGTTGAAGGAACCGCTCAGCCACAGGAAGGTGTATTTGAATCCAGGCATGAGCAGGAAAACCAGCAGGAATGCCACCGACATCACCCTGTAACGGAGCCTCCTGACGCTAGTCGAGAGCACCGCAATCACATACAGGAACAGCGAGAACCCCAGCGCGTTGAACACGTTAAACACGCCTTTACCCAGCAGACCGTCAAAAAGTTGAACAAACCAGTGCACTACAAAGCGTCCAGCAAATTCAAAATAATGGGCCCACTGGCTCACAAAGATATCACCTATCGACTGGATGGGCGTCCTTGTACCGAAAATGAACACGTAGTGCCAATCATCACAGAATAGCGGCGTGAACAGGTTGAAGACATACATCACAACCGCCACCGCCAGCAGGAAAGTGACACTCAGAATTACTGTGTTCGGTCTTTTTATCATATTGTCTCTACTGTCAAGGTCGTAAACATAAAATTCATCCTGCCAGAGTTTTGCCAAGCGGCTATGCGCCCAGCCGTCACAACAAGACAAACAATAACCAACCGCAAAAGTACATAAAAACGCCGACTTTTCACGCCATGAGTCTAAAAAAGTCGAAGCCCCGGATTTCTCACCTATTACTGCGCTACAATCCTCCATGATGACCACAACGGGTAGCAAAACATGTTTTTTTGCCATTACCCGTTGTCATTCACAGAATAATTGCTACCTTTGCAACAATGGAGCAAGACGTCAAGATTATGCCACAATCGAAGCAAAATAAAGTTTCTATCGTAGTTCCCTGCTACAACGAGGAACAGGTTCTGCCCGCGATGTACCAGCGGCTCAAAGCCCTCATGGATGCCCACACCGAGTACCAGTGGGAGGTCATCTTCATCGATGACGGCAGCCAGGACGCCACCATCGAACACATCAAGCGTTTCCATCAGGACGATCCGCGCATCTGCTTCATCGCCTTGTCACGCAACTTCGGGAAAGAGAATGCCATGCTGGCAGGATTTGATCACGCTACCGGAGACTGTATCGCCATCATCGATGCCGACCTGCAAGATCCGCCTGAGATGATTATCGAGATGCTCGGGTACTGGCACGAGGGCTATGAGGACGTGTATGCGCGCCGGGCCACGAGAGGCAAAGAGCCATGGCTGAGGAAAAAATTCTCGCTGATGTACTATTCGTTGCTGCAACGCACCACCCAGGTCGATGTGCTGCCCAATGTGGGGGACTTCCGCCTGCTGGACAGGAAATGTATTAACGCCTTGCGCCAATTGCGAGAAAATGAAAGATACACCAAGGGCATGTTCTGCTGGATCGGGTTCAAGAAGAAGGAAGTCTTGATGAATAGGGATGACCGTGCATCGGGCAAGTCATCATTCAATTTCTTCAAGTTGTTCAATCTGGCAATTGAAGGCATCACCTCCTACACGACATTCCCCCTGCGCATTGTGACCCTGCTGGGCCTGCTGTCATCGGCCATCGCCATCTTGCTGACGGCGGTCTATTTCACCAAGGCCCTGCTGTTTGGCGACCCTGTTCAGGGCTTCCCCACACTGATTGTCGCCATCCTGCTCATTGGCGGCGTGCAACTGCTGGGCATGGGCATCATGGGCGAATACATTTCCCGCATCTTTATCGAGACCAAGAGACGGCCCGTATATCTTATCTCGGAGAAAGGTGGTCTGGAAGACGACAAGGATTGACACAAGCCCAAGCAACACAAAACGATGCGTGGACACACGGCTCAATCGCCGTCGTCCACGCATCGTCAATATAATAATAGAATCTGTTGGTGCGTCAATTCTTGAAGACCAGTTCGCCGCCAGCGGCGTCAATGATGATGGGCCTGTCGCGGTTGACCTTCATCGCAATGATGTCCTTGCTCAGTTGATTGAGCACAAGGCTCTGGATAGCGCGCTTGACGGGCCTTGCGCCAAACTCGGGATCATAGCCCGCCTTGCCCAGCAAGTCGATCGCGGCATCGGTCACCTCGAGTGTGATACCATTACCGGCCAGCATCTTTTTCACGCCAGCAAGTTGCAGCGTCACAATCTGCCTGATTTGCTGCTCATCCAGCGGGGTGAACATGATGATCTCATCGATTCGATTCAGGAACTCAGGACGGATTGTCTTCTTCAACATTTCCATCACCTCGTTGCGCGTGTGCTCGATGACCTGCTCACGGTTGTCGGCGGTCAAGTGCTCGAAGCGCTCACGTATGTAATTGGAGCCCAAGTTACTGGTCATGATGATAATCGTGTTCTTGAAATTGACGGTCCGACCCTTGTTATCGGTTAACCGGCCATCATCCAGCACCTGCAACAGGACGTTGAACACATCGGGGTTGGCCTTCTCTATCTCGTCGAACAGGACGACGGAATAGGGCTTGCGGCGAACCGCCTCGGTCAACTGGCCACCCTCATCATATCCCACGTAGCCGGGAGGCGATCCGATGAGCCTGGTGACAGAGAACTTCTCCTGATACTCGCTCATGTCGATACGGGTCATCATGTTCTCGTCGTTGAACATGTAATCGGCAAGCGCCTTTGCCAGTTCGGTTTTACCCACGCCCGTGGTGCCCAGGAAGATGAATGAGCCGATGGGACGACGCGGGTCGTTCAAGCCCGCACGGCTGCGGCGCACGGCATCGCTGATGGCCTTGATGGCATCATCCTGGCCTACGACTCGCTTGTGCAATTCCTCCTCGAGGTGCAGCAGTTTCTCTTTCTCGCTCTGCAGCATCTTGGTGACAGGAATTCCGGTCCAGCGCGACACAATCTCTGCGATGTCATCACTGTCCACTTCCTCCTTGATCAGAGCCTTGTCGCCCTGCATCTGGCGCAATTGCGCCTGGATGGCTTCGTTCTCATCCTGTTTCTGCTTGATCAACGAGTAACGGATCTCGGCGACACGTCCATAGTCACCATTGCGCTCAGCGCGTTCGGCTTCAAAGTTGAGTTGTTCAATGTCGATTTTATTCTGCTGGATCTTGTTGATCAATTCTTTCTCGGTCTTCCACTTGGCGTTATAGTTGCTCTCGCGGTCCTTGAGTTCGGCAATCTGCTTGTCCAGGTCGGCAATGCGTGATTCGTCACCGTCACGCAGGATGGCAGCACGTTCAATCTCGAGTTGAGAAATCTTGCGCGAGATTTCATCCAGGCCTTGAGGAACACTATCCATCTCGATACGCAACTTGGCGGCGGCCTCATCAATCAGGTCGATGGCCTTGTCAGGCAGGAACCTGTCGCTGATGTAGCGTTGACTCAATTGCACAGCGGCAATGATGGCGTCGTCCTTGATGCGCACCTTGTGGTGGTTCTCATATTTCTCTTTCAAGCCTCGCAAGATAGCGATCGAACTGCCCTCGTCGGGCTCGTCCACCATGACAATCTGGAATCGGCGCTCCAGGGCCTTATCCTTCTCAAAGTACTTCTGGTACTCGTCGAGCGTGGTGGCTCCGATGCTGCGCAGGTCGCCACGCGCCAGGGCTGGCTTCAGGATATTGGCCGCATCCATCGCGCCGCCGCTCTTACCGGCCCCAACGAGGGTGTGGATCTCGTCAATGAAGAGAATGATCTCACCATTGGCCTGGGTGATCTCGTTGATGACCGACTTGAGCCTTTCCTCAAACTCGCCCTGATACTTGGCCCCGGCAATCAGGGCGCCCATATCCAGGGAGTACACTTGCTTCATCCTCAAGTTCTCGGGGACATCGCCTCGCACAATGCGCTGCGCCAGTCCCTCAACAATCGCGGTTTTGCCCGTTCCCGGCTCACCGATGAGGATGGGATTGTTCTTGGTGCGGCGACTCAGGATCTGCAGCACGCGGCGGATCTCATCATCACGTCCGATGACAGGGTCGAGTTTGCCTTGACGAGCCCGCTCGTTGAGGTTGACGGCATATTTACTCAAGGCATTATACTGCTCCTCGGCGCTCTGGGATGTGGCGGTCTTGCCCTTGCGGAGTTCTTCGATTGCAGTCTTCAATTCGTCATGGGTAATTCCAGCATCTTTCAAGATGGTGGAAGCCTGGGACTTCACCTCAAACAGGGCCATCAGGATAATCTCAACGGTCACATACTGATCACCTCCCTTGCTGGCTATGTCGTTGGCCTTTTCAAGCACTTTGCCGGCATCGGGACTCAGGTAAGGCTCCCCTCCGCTCACGCGCGGAAGTTTCTGCATCGAGGCCTCCAACTGGCGTTCAACACCGGCGGCGTTCACATCCAACTTCTGGAAGATGTAATGGACCACCGCATCGCCCTCGGTCATGACGGCCTTGAGCAAGTGCTCGGGTTCCACCGCCTGGTTAGAGTTGGCGCGAGTCAACTCGACGGCCTTCTGGACAACCTCTTGTGCTTTAATAGTGAAATTGTTAAAGTTCATATAATAGTTTCTCCTTTCTTTCTGTTATCTATGCTTTTATTTCACTATTGGTCAACTCAACACTCATGCCAACAGGCCGAAACTGACAAAATGTCAGTTTGTTAAAAACAACAGCCCGTTCCGCCTGGAACGAGCCGTTGTTTTTAGTGGAAATTATGTCCTAGGTGGGTTTACTTTGCCAGCAATAGCACAAAGTTGACAATCGACACGGCTGTGCCAAAGATGCTTACACCTGCGGCATAGACGGGGGGCAGGCTCCATACCGAGCGCTTCTTGTACTTATTGGGCTCGACATACAGGATGTCATTCTGCTGCAACTCAAACTCGGGCATGGTCATGAAGTTGGCGTCGCCCAGGTTGATGCGCTTGACATAGCGCTGGCCATTGGGGTCGGTCCTGATCAGCATCACATTATCCCTACGGCCTTGCAGGGTCAAATCGCCCGACATGGCAATCGCCTCAATAAGGTTCAAGCGGCCGTTGGTGGCTGCTACCACACCAGGATGGTTAAAGTCGCCAAGGCAGAACACCCTGAAGTTCTGAATACGGCACTCGATTTCAGGCTTTTCGGTCAGGTAACGGGGATAGATCAACGATGCGATATAATCCTCGACCGATTTCTTGGTCATGCCCGTGATGTGCAATTTACCCAAAACAGGGAAATCGATATTACCAGCGTCATCAACGAGATAGAACACAGCATTATGGTCGCCATACATAGATGTGCTACTAGTGCCAAGGGTGGGCACATACTGGATTTTATTGAATGGCTTTACAGCGTCAGCATTGCTGGCCGAAACGTTGATCTGAAGCATGTCGCCAGGCTTGATCGTGAAATCGCCTGCCTGGGTTGTAACGGTTGCCAATGCCGCCGACGGTATCTGATCAATATTGGTCATATAAGGAATCTCATCGCCGTTGGTGTGACATGACGCCATCAGCAATGACAATACGGCAAGCAGTAGAAGGTTTCTCATTTTCATATCTCTCTTGTATTTTTTAATGTTATTATTCTAAGTTGCAAAGTTAGTAAAAAATGGAATAAATGGCATTTTTTTCTGAAAAAACCTACACTGGGGACCTTTTTTTTCATTTTCTTTGCATCATGAACGATAATTCTGCGACAATAGAGCGGCACCCGTGGCCGCCATTCATACCCGAAGGCGCCAGATACTTATTCCTGGGCACCTTTCCACCTAAGCCCGAGAGATGGTCCATGCCGTTCTTCTACCCTAACAAGATCAACGACTTCTGGCGAATCATGGGCCTCATCTTCATGAACGACCGTGACGCCTTCTGGATGGCAGAGGAGAAAAAGTTTGACCAGCAAGCCATCCAACGGTTCCTCTACCGTGAAAGAATTGCGCTATGGGACACGGCAATGGCCGTCCGACGGCTCAAGGACAACGCAAGCGACAAGTTTCTCGAGATAGTCGAGCCCATCGACCTGGCTGCATTGCTCGACCAGCACCCGTCCATCACCACCGTCATCACCACTGGAGAAAAAGCCACTGGCATAGTTGCCCATCAGGCAGATGTCGATATTCCCCCAATCGGTGTTCCCGTGGACTGCACGGTTGGCACACACGACATCACACTGTGGCGCATGCCTTCCACCTCCAGGGCCTATCCCCTTGCACTGGAGAAAAAGGCCGATGCCTATCGCTTGGTTTTCAAGGACTGATCAATCCTTCAAAAATGCGTGTTAATAACTTTTTGTGGATTTTTTGAAGCAAAAATTTTGCGAGAGGCCACAATCTTCCTACCTTTGTATGATGTTTTCGATTATTGAACATATAGAATACTTGATCACACGCCACGATTGTGTGGCTGTCCCTGGCTGGGGTGCGTTCATTGCCAACTACAGCAATGCGCACTACGACGAGGACTCATGCGTCTTTACCAGGCCCTTGAGGACTATTGGATTCAACTCCAGTGTGATTTACAATGATGGGCTGCTCGTGCAATCCATCATGAAGCGAGAGCAATTGAGTTATGACGACACCATGAGGTTCATTGCCGATAGCGTGACGGCGTTCCGTCAACAACTGGCCATGAACTGTGAGGTTTCAATGGGACGCTTGGGGTTCTTCCGCAGCAATGAGGACGACCACATTGAGTTCGTACCGTTCTTTCACGGCAACGCCAGCGATCAGTTCTTCGGCCTTACCGACATGGAAATCAAGACGGTCAGCACCCTCGAGGCCGAGTTGCAACCCGAAGCCGCACCGGCATCTGAGTCCACAGCAATTCTTCCCAAGCGGCAGAACCTGTTCTCACGCCGGGCTTCCAAGATCGCAGCATCGGTTGTCGTGCTACTGGGCCTTGGCATCATGCTGTCAACAACCAACATCGTTGACCGCAGCAGGCATGACATGGCAAGCATGGCACCCGAGATTTCCGCGCCCCAGCCTCAGCAATTAGGCACCACCGTCCAGCAGGGCGTGGTGGCACAATCGCCCCAAGTGATGGCCCAGCATCCCGCTATCGAAAGTGTAGGCAACACGACCGGCAAGTATTACATGGTGATTGCCACCTTGCGCAATCAGCAGGAACTTGATGCCTTCAAGAGCAAGTACGCCTCTCTTGCCCCTTACATGAAACTGCTGGATTACAAGGGATTGACATGTGTATATGTGGCACGCAGCGACGACTACGCCAAGTTAATGAGCCTGCGCGACCAACTGCCTGAGCGCTTGCGCGACGTCTGGATCTACAACTGATGCCGGAATCATGAAGCAGGTATAACGCCGGCCTCCCTTGAGCATCAATATCACGACATCTTCCTTATTGATGATATTGCGCACGTCATCCGCATGGATGACGTGCTTTTTCATTCGTTCGTCGGTGAAGGCGAGTTCAAGACCGTCGCTCCCGATGGTCAACGACTTCTCCATGATGGACCAGCGGGCCTCGGGCGAGAGCCCGTAATAGAAATACAGCAATGCCAGCACCATGGGCATGATGATAAACAATATCATCATGGCAACAATGACAAACCTCACGTCTATCCATATCGCCATAACGGCGCACACGGCGACAGGCAGCACCAGCCACAACCAGTTGTCGGCCAGCAGCATGGCACACAGGTGCCGCATGTAACTGCTTGATGTGACGCTGACGCTCTCTACAGTCATTTCTTGCGGTTTATCCGGCATTCACATGATCAGCCTATTTTTTCTTTCCCTTTTTGACCTTGTTATAAATCGCGCGGCGGCGGGCAATTTCCTCATAGCCACGCTTGTAGGCCTGCTTATTCTTCAATGTCAGCGTCTGGCAATAGCCCGTCCCATCGTTGTTGTAGAGTTTGGACAGGTTCAGGTACTGCTTGCCGTTGCCACGTGCAACAGGGAATACCTCTTCCTTGCGTTTATTCACCTTGTCGCACTGGACCGAGTGATTATCGGCCGTGGTTCCTGTCAACTCCGGTGCCACGCCATCCTCACCCACCCACACGGGATATACCTCGGCACAGGGGGGGTACCCGAGTGCAATCCACATCGTGGTCAATTGAGGGTTCTCGCCAGGCAGGATGCCCTCAATGACAACGCTGGCCGTCGAGATGCGGCGCGGGATAAAGTCCTGATCGACTATCCAGGTGTCACCGCTACGGGTGTAATCCTTACCAATCAGTGAATTATAGAAAGTGCGGGACAATTCCTCGGTAAACACGGCAGGTGTGATATCCTGGGCCGCGATGTGGGGCGCGAGCAGGGTTTTCTCGTTCTTTTCGCGCACATATCCCATACCCTTGTCCTTAGTGCCACTATAGGAATAGTTGGTGCGCGTCAGGATTCCTTCAGGCGCATCGGCAAGGTCAAATTTCACATACTTGAAATTACCGGTCTCAAAATAGGCTCCGTTTCCGGCTGCATCAATGACGCCGAAATTGGCTTCCACGCCCAGTGGCTTGGGCAACGTTTTCAGCAGGCCCTCAAAGTCGTCAACCGTCTTGCAGCGCTCCAGCGCATAGCGCATCAGTTCCCCCTCGCGGTCCATATTCTTCACGCCGTCGTTGCCGTTCAGGTTGTATGACGCGGTGTTCATGATAGCAAAGCCTGCCTCGTTGAAGCCCATCCAGGCGGCGGTGTCCTGCATGTCACGCGCATCAAACAGGGCAACAAATTCCATCAGCCCGTCGTGCCCCTTGACTCGTTCCACGCGGTTATTCAGATCGTTGGTATCACGGTTCTTCCACATCAGCGGGCGGCCGTTGGCCGTCAACCTGCCGGTCACGATAGCCGATGTACAAGCGTCGGCAACAATAATGGCCCCCATGAGAGCGACCAGCGCAATAAACAATCTCTTTCTCATATCTTTCATCTTGTTATGGTTATTTGTCACAAAGGTAATTGAATTATTCTATATGTCAACCCCTGCTGGTCATAAATACGCGCAACTATCATTTCAAGGTCACCTCAAGGATGGTGTCGGGACCCGTGGGAACGGCAGGGAGCGTCACGGTGATGCCGGTGGGTGTGGCAGTATAGCGCAGTCGGCTCTTGTCGCTGAACAGGCTTATGTGCTTAACCTGCTTGCTGGCCAGGGGAAGGAACAAGGCGTCATCTTTGAGGTCAAGGATGTGAACATAGAGCGTTTTGCCCCGTTGGGTGGTCACGCCCCAGTCGTGAGGCGGAATGATGCCGCCGCGCGTGCCGTAGATGCTCTCGCCGTTGCTGCGCATCCACTCGCCCAGGGCATGCAGGCGCTCGAGGGCCTCGGTGGGCAAGCAACCGTCAGGACGGGGACCCACGTTGATGAGCAGGTTGCCGTTGCGGCCTGCGGCCTTGACCAGCGTGCGGATAATTTCGTCGGCACTCTTGTAGGCTTTGTCGGTGATGCGGTAACCCCAGGTGTAGTTCATCGTCATGCAGGTCTCAAGGGGGAGGTGGCTGATGCCGCTCTCGCCCGAGTAGCCAGCCGTGTTCTCGCCAGGGATGTCCTGCTCAAAGATCTGGATGTCCTCGCCGGCGATGGGCACCTCGTGGTGGTTGTTGCCGATGAGGCACGACGGCTGCAAGCGGTGGATGAGGGCATATTGCTCGTCGAGTTGCCAGTCAAAGGGGGTCGGGTCAGTGTCATGCTCCCACTTGCCGTCAAACCAGATGGCGCCCACGGGGCCGTAGTTGGTCAGCAACTCGGTCAACTGGTCGTTCATGAACTTGTAGTACTGGGGCCAGTTGGTGGTCGAGGTGTCGTGCGGCATGTCCTTCTGGTGGCGGCCCAGGGGGTAGTCCAGGCGGTGCCAGTCCAGGTGGGAGTAATAGAAGTGCAACTTGATGCCATGCCGCTGGCAGGCGTCGGCCAGTTCCTTCAAGACGTCGCGCTTGAAGGGCGTGGCATCCACGATATTGTAGTCGCTCACGTTACTCTTGAACATCGAGAAGCCGTCGTGGTGGCGCGAGGTGATGCAGATGTAACGTGCACCCGCATCCTTGATGGAGCGCACCCACTCGTCGGCATCAAAGCGCGAGGGGTAGAAGCCCGCCGGCAGTTGGGCATACTCGTCACGGTCTATCTTCTTGTTGTACATCACCCACTCGCCGTCGGCCAACATGGAATAGACACCCCAGTGGATAAACACACCCAACTTGTTGTCCTGGAACTCCTCGCGGGCCTTGAGATTGGCCTCGCTGGGCACATAGGCGGTCTGTTGGGCCGCAACTCCCAGCCAGGCACTGACGGCCATAATCATTGCAATAAGTGTCTTCTTCATTTTTCAGTATCTTTTGTGGTTTTCTTCTTGAATAATCGGCGGAAACGGGAAAAGAGCCACATGAGCAGCAAGAACAGGGCAACAAATGAGCCCAGTGCTATGCCCGCATACCACGGGGCCTTGTCGAGCAGGTCGCTGAACACGGGCGAGATATATTCCCGCATGAGCGGCGCGATGTGCTGCCGCTGCCTGGATGCGGGATCATTTTCCAGCCTAATGGAGTCGCCCAGCAACATTGTCCCGCGTTGTGTCGATTCATAGGCTGGCCAATAGTGTCCTTCAATACTGGGATTGCCCGTGGCAGCGAAGTTCACCCACATCTGCTGTACATCGGCCGCCAATTGCGGATTGTGTTCATCCCCACTCTTGATCTGGCGCCCCGTATTCAGCACATAGGAGACCTCAGCACCGTGGCAAGCGCCGTAAACAGGGTCTTTCAGTACTTTGTTCCAGTAGTACATATAAGTACGGCCTCCCGATGAGGCATGACGCTGGGCCATCTCGATAGCAGGTCCGCGGAACATCAAGTCGTTCAGGAACTCACACACCGCCCATGACTTATCGGCATATTCCCCGGCCACATCAAGGAAATCGCTGGCACACCTGCGCTGGGCGCTGTCGAGCGACAAGATGATGTAACGGGCCCATAACCGGGTGGCCACCTCAAACTTGTCCTCGCCGCCCATGGCATCAACCCAGTAGCGCGCCTCGTCGGCAGTGGTGCCGATGAGCATATCGATACCCGCATTGAAGCCGTCAAAACGGCTGTAAGGATCCTCGGGAATCAACTGGCCGTCACGCTCGGGGAAACGGTAAAATGCACCCACCTCATCATTGAGGGCAATAATCTGGTTTTGAGAGAGGCGCTTCAGGTCGGCAACGGTCTTGGCCCCGGTTGCTTTGAGCACACGATGGGTCAGGCGCTGGCAGTCCTCACGGCTGCTGGTGAAGGCCACACTGCCGCTCTGCATGATGGCGCGGTGGAACAGGCCCTGTGCCTCGTCGATGCTGGCCAGCAGCGCCACACTCCCCGCCCCGGCCGAGTGGCCCATGACGGTCACGTTATCGGGGTCGCCGCCAAAGGCCGCGATATTCCTCTTCACCCACCGCAGGGCCTCGACCTGGTCCAGGAGGCCCAGATTGCCGCTGCGGGCATAGGCCTTGCCGTCGGGCAACTGTGACAGGTCAAGAAATCCCAACAGGCCCAGTCGGTAGTTGATCGACACGAAAACGACCTCGGGGTGCGCCTTGACGAACTTATCTCCCCAGTTGCGGGGGTTGGACGTGCCGTCGCTCACGTAGGAGCCGCCATGGACCCACACCATCACGGGGCGTCGTGCCATGCGCATGCCGTCGGCTGCTGTCCACACGTTAAGCGTCAGGCAGTCCTCGCCCTGGGGATATAGCGAGGCAGCATTGCCCTCGCTGCGGCTCTGAATAGCCGAGTGGCCAAAGTACTTAGCCTCTCTCACCAGGCGGCTGTCCGGCTCGGGTTTGGCAATTTGCCAGCGACGGTCGCCCGTGGGTTGCAGGGCATAAGGAATTCCCTTGAAGGCAAGCAACTCACCGTCGCGCTGACCCACAAAGATGCCGTTGGCGACCCGCACGGCCAGCGAGTCGGGGTAAGTGCCCTCAATGACCTTGTTCTCGCCATAGAGCGCAGACATCTCCTGCTCCAGCGCCGAGGGTTCCTGCGGCTGCTCCTGCTGCCGGGAGCCACAGGCCGAAAAGAGCAGGCATAACACAAAGAATAATGCTGTTCGTCTCATACTGATTCACATGTTACCAATTAACACCTGTGCAAAATTAGTGAAATGATGGCATTTCACAAAAAAAGGCCGCAAGGAATGTAGCGGAATCGCTGTGTTTATCTCTCATTGAAAATCAGTTCCAGGCCCTGATTCTCATAAAACTTAAATTTCTGGTCGCTTGAAATCAAGGGCATCCGGTTAGTGATGGCATGGGCGATAATCATGTGGTCGGATGGATCTTTATGGTCTTGTGCCTCGTTAATTTTCAGGCTGGCATAAGTCTCCAGATGCTCCTCACCGATAGGCAGGATGCGGATAAAATACTTCTCACGTATTGAAGTCACCATCTCTTGAGCCGTTTTCCAGTGCTTTGCGACAACTTTCCCGTTATTGAAAGCGACAATGAGTTCTTTGACACTCTAGGCGCTCATGCAAAACGTGTTGTCATAGTCATCGAGAATGCTCTTAACATCGGGGCTCAAACTATCGGGATCCAATGCCGAAAAAAGGAAAATGTTAGTATCTAACAAGTACCTCATTTTAACAAATCAGGATCCACATAAACAAATTCCCCTTTATACTTCTGGAATGCTTCCCAAGTGGGGTTCACCCTCTTCTCCTCCCTCGCGGTCGGCACTTCTTCCTCGGCCACGGTCGAGGGGGCATCTTTGATTTCATCGTACTCCATAATATCCTGTATTTAATAAAATCCAAACGCAAATTTACAACATTTTTGACGATTATCGCTGGTAGTGGGGAAAATTTGCAAGTATTGTGCAAAAAAATGTGTACCTTTGTACCCAAATATCAAAAAACTAAACAAGTATGGGACTGTTCAAGAAATTATTCTCGCGCGAGAAGAAAGAAACGCTCGATAAGGGCCTGGAAAAAACCAAGCAAGGTGTGTTTGAGAAAATCAAGCATGCCGTGGCCGGCAAATCGACTGTTGACGATGACGTGCTCGACAACCTGGAGGAGGTGTTTGTCACCAGCGACGTGGGCGTCGATACCACGGTCAAGATCATCGACCGCCTGCAGGCGCGCGTGGCCCGAGACAAGTATGTGGGAACCGACGAACTCAACGAACTGTTGTGTGACGAGATCTCGCAGATGCTGGCCGATAACAATAATGCCGAACTCGAGGACTTCACCGTGCCCGAGGACCAGAAACCCTATGTCATCATGGTCGTGGGTGTGAACGGCGTGGGCAAGACCACTACCATCGGCAAACTGGCCTACCAGTTCAAGCAGGCTGGCAACAAAGTCGTGCTGGGCGCTGCCGACACCTACCGTGCCGCTGCCGATGAGCAACTCGAGATCTGGGGCAACCGCGTGGGCGTCCCCGTCATCAAGCACAAGATGGGCACCGACCCTGCCGCCGTGGCATTTGACGCGGTGCAGAGCGCCGTTGCACAGCAGGCCGACGTCGTGATCATCGACACGGCTGGCCGCCTGCACAACAACGTGAGCCTGATGAACCAGTTGACCAAGATCAAGAACACCATGCGCAAGGTGCTGCCCGAGGCACCGCAGGAAGTGTTACTCGTCCTCGACGGCTCAACAGGACAGAACGCCTTTGAACAGGCCAAGCAATTCTCGGCAGCCACCGAGGTCAACGCCCTTGCCATCACCAAACTCGACGGCACGGCAAAGGGCGGCGTGGTCATCGGCGTGAGCGACCAGTTCCAGATTCCCGTCAAGTACATCGGCCTGGGCGAGCAGATGACCGACCTGCAGATTTTCAACAAGCGGGAGTTTGTCAAATCGCTCTTCGGCGTCAACAAGGATTAAGAACTCCGAGAACTCCGAGAACTCTGAGATCTCCGAGAATAAATCATGAGGAAAAACAAGATCGACATCATCTCACTGGGCTGTTCCAAGAATCTTGTGGACAGCGAGCACCTGTTGCGCCAGTTGCAGGCAGCGGGATACACCGTCAGCCACAACAGCAGCCGCATCGACGCCGAGACTGTCGTGGTCAACACCTGCGGCTTCATTGCCGATGCACAGCAGGAGTCTATCGACACCATCCTGCGCCTGGGCGAGGCCAAGCGGCAAGGCAAGATACGCAACCTGATCGTCATGGGCTGCCTGGCCGAGCGATTCCGGACCGACCTCGTTGAGGCACTGCCCGAGGTGGACCGCTTCTACGGCAAGTTTGACTGGAAGGGCATGCTTGCCGACCTGGGGCACGCCTATCGCGACGACCTGGCACACGAGCGCGTCCTGACCACACCCAGCCACTACTGCTACATGAAGATTTCGGAGGGCTGCAACAGGTTCTGCGCCTTCTGCGCCATTCCACTGATCACCGGCCGCCACAAGTCGGTGCCCATGCAGCAGTTGCTCGATGAGGTGAAACGGCTGGCCGAGGGTGGCGTCAAGGAGTTCAACGTCATCGCCCAGGACCTCTCCTCCTATGGCATGGACCTGGAAGGTCGCATGATGCTGCCCGAACTCATCGACCGCATGGCCGACATCGACGGTGTGGAATGGATACGCCTCCACTATGCCTACCCCACCCAATTCCCCTATGACATCCTGCCCGTGATGGCCAGCCGCGACAACGTGTGCTCCTATCTGGACATCGCCCTGCAGCACATCAACGACAAGGTGCTGGACAACATGCGCCGCCACATCAACCGTCAAGAGACGCTCGAACTGCTGGCACGACTGCGCCGCGAGGTGCCAGGCATCCACATCCGCACGACCCTGATGGTGGGCTTCCCCGGCGAGGACGAGCAAGCGTTTGACGAACTGATGGACTTCACCCGCGAGGCGCGTTTTGAGCGCATGGGCGCTTTTGCCTACAGCGAGGAGGCCGGCACATGGGCCGCACAGAACCTGAACGATGACATCCCCGACGAGGTGAAACAGGATCGCCTCCAGCAACTGATGGCCCTGCAAGAGGACATCTCGATGGACATCCAGCAGCAGAAGGTGGGCCAGACGCTGCGCGTCATCGTGGACCGCGAGGAGGAAGACTACTATGTGGGCCGCACCCAGTGGGACAGCCCCGAGGTGGATCCCGAGGTGCTCATCGGCAAGGACCGTCCACTCGCCATCGGCGAGTTTGCGCAGGTGCACATCAAGCAGGCCTTGCCGTTTGAATTGATTGGCGACGCCCAATAACATCGCCGACTCCCAGAATCTCTTTTACCCACCATTTCACCGAAAGCCGTGAGGACAAGCCGCCCTCACGCAATCGTTTGCGCAATAATATAAAGTTTTTTCTTAAAATAAATAATGTATTTGAAAAAATTAGTATTAATTTTGAGCAACATTAAAAGTTTCAGGAAACCGGAATAAACCAACTTTTTTATTGTTTAACTTATAACCAATTTTACAAGCATGAAAAAATTAACGTTAGTTTTATCAATGATGATTGCCCTCATTGGCTTGAACGCCAATGCGGCAATTTACATCGTGGGTAACGGTCCCCTGGGTGGCTGGGCTTGCGATGGTGGTAATGAGATGACCGCCAATGGTGATGGCACCTATACCTATGTGGTGACCATTGCCGCTGACGCTACCAGCACCTCGGTCTATTTTGTCTTTGCCGACAACAGGGCCGATGCAGGTGACTGGACTACGTTCAACAACAATTACCGCATTGGTCCCACCAGCGGTGATGTTGAGGTACAGGTTACTGGTGACGCATGGACTCCTACTCAGAAGGCTGGCGGCGACAACGGCGCTTACTTCTTCAAGGGCACTAAGGGCGAGAGCTACACAGTGACCTATGACGAGACCAACAGCCAGTTTAAGGTTGAAGGTTATGTAGAGCCGGTTACCGAGTTCACCTACACCGTTGCCGGTAGCAGCGCCGACCTCTTTGGCACGACCTGGGATGAAACCAATACTGCCAACGACATGACGCTCGTCAACGGCCTCTACACCTTTACCAAGAACAATGTTGAGCTCACCACTGCCGGCTTCAGCTTCAAGGTGGTAGAGAACCATGACTGGGGCACCGCCTATCCCAGCAGCAACTATGTTCAGGCCATCGGCACTCATGGTTACTACAACGTTGTGATCACCTTCAACAAGGACACCAAGGAGATCACCTGCACGCCCACCCTGGTTGAGGAGATCACCGACGAGGAGGATCCCATCTACACCGTTGCCGGTACTCCCGCAGCATTGTTTGGTACCGAATGGGCTCCCTCGCTCACCGAGAACGAGATGACCAAGGGCCAGGACGGCATCTACACTTGGACCAAGAAGAATGTAGCCCTTACCGCTGGCAATGTAGAGTTCAAGGTGGTTCTGGGCCACGATTGGGGTGTTGAGTATCCCAGCAGCAACTATGTTGCTACCATCGACGCCAATGGCAATTACGATGTGACCATCACCTTCAACCCCGAGACTGGCGACATCTCCTTCAACGCCGCCGTCGTTGAGGAGACCGAGGACTTCTACACCGTAGCCGGCTCACCCGCTACCATCTTCGGTGAGGAGTGGAACCCCGCCCTTGAGGCCAACAAAATGACCCTCGTTGACGGCCTGTACACCTGGACCAAGGAGGGCGTTGAGATGGCTACTGGCGACGTGATTGAGTTCAAGGTTGTCAAGAACGCCAACTGGAGCACCTGCTATCCCGAGAGCAACTGGTACTATGAGTGCCCGGCCGATGGCACCTACAACCTGACCATCACCTTCAACCCCGAGACCAGCGAGGTCACCTTCGACGCCTCTATTCCTGGTGAGCAGCCCGTTGAGATCACTTCCTACACCGTTGTAGGTCCCGAGAGCATCTTCGGCACCGACTGGAATCCCGCCGACGAGGCCAACAACATGGTTAAGGGCGAGGACGGCATCTACACCTGGACCAAGAAAGAGGTTACCCTCTACGGCAACTTCGAGTTCAAGGTAGTCGGCAACCACGACTATGCTATCTATGAGTGGCCCATCGGCCCGAACAACTGGGTAGCCAACCTCACCGAGGGCGAGGGCATCTACACCATTGCCATCACCTTCAACCCCGAGGCCGCCGATGCCGAGCGCATCACCTGCACGCTGACCAAGACCGGCGACATCGCTCCCGTTGAGCACGTTTACACCGTAGCCGGTACCATGAACCTGTTTGGCTCCGACTGGAATCCCGCCGACGAGGCCAACAACATGGTTAAGGGCGAGGACGGCATCTACACCTGGACCAAGGACGGCGTTGAGTTTGCTCTCGAGGACGTTGTTGAGTTCAAGGTTGTTCAGGACCACGCCTGGGCCTATGCATGGCCCTCCAGCAACTGGTGGTGGCAGTGCACCGAGGCTGGCAAGTACAACGTTGTGATCACCTTCGATCCCGCAGCCGACGACATGAACAAGATCACCTTCACCGCCACCCTGGAGCCCGCATTCACCCGTGGTGACGTGAACGCCGACGACAACGTCAACATCAGTGACGTTACCGCCCTCATCGACTACATCCTCTCGCACGACGCCACTGGCATCAATCTGAGTGCAGCCGATTGCAACATGGACGAGAACGTCAACATCAGTGACGTTACCGCCCTCATCGACTTCATCCTGTCACATCAGTGGTAAGCCGATTAACAACCCTGTGGTGACAAACGCTTCACCACAATGAAAACAGTAAAGGGTCCCGCATGTTGGGGCCCTTTACTCTTTCTCCCATTAATTAAGGGACGATATAGCAGTCGGCTCTGAAAAGTTTTTAATACCTATTTCACTACAAATATTTAAAACTAATAATTCATTAAACTCTCATTAGCCCCGCAGGGCTCAGGCCAAACATCAATATCATCGCCATTGATTCACATCGCCTAACAGTTATAGTCCACACAGGCGCGCAGTTGCTTCACGTCCTTGATAATCGACGCCGCGGCAACATGGGCCGGGTGATGGGCATAGGTGGCCACATCGGCCATCGTGGGAACAACAGCGGTGAGGACGATGTCCCAATCCTCGGCCGGGTTCTCATTGAGGGCCACCTCGATGCTTTGCAGCACATCAATCTGGGCGGGCAGCGCATCCAGCGCCGCCTTGAAACGCAGGGCGGTCTCGCGACGGACCTCATCGGTTCCCTGCAACTTGAACATTACTATATGTTTAACCATTTTACTTCTGTTAATAGTTTCCGGTTCCTGATTACTCACGCACACTTGAAAAAAAAGCACCGGCCATGTGGAGCGGGCCGGTGCTTCAATCAATTATCATGTTGTTTTATTATTCCTCGGTAGCAGCGGGTGCCTCCTCGGCCTCACCCTCGGCGGGAGCCTCTTCACCACCTTCCTCAGCAGCCTTGGCAGCGGCGAGGGCAGCCTGGTGGGCAGCCTCCTCGGCCTTGCGAGCAGCGCGCTCGGCAGCGAGTTCCTCGGCGTTCTCGGCGATCACCTCAAAGGGGATCTCGACGGCAACCTCCTTGTGCAGACGCACGATACCGGTATACTTGCCCGGGGTCTTGATGGTCTCGTGCACGCTCACGATCTTGCGGTCAACATTGTGACCGGCGGCGAGCAGAGCCTCGTGAACCTGAGCGGCGCCAACCGAACCGTAGATGGTGCCCGTGGGGCTCACCTTAACGGGGATGGTCAGGCTTACGCCATCAAATGCCTTAGCAGCCTCTTCGGCATCAGCCTTCACCTTGGCCAACTTGTGAGTCTGCTGGCGCAGGTTCTCGGCATGCACCTTGAGTGCGCTGGGGGTAGCCAGGACAGCCTTACCTTGGGGAATGAGATAGTTGCGGCCATAGCCGTTCTTCACTTCCACGACGTCGTTCTTGAAACCAAGATTGACGATATCTTCTTTCAAAATAATCTTCATAGTTTGTTTCCTCCTTTGTGTAATCGTGTTGTTTATTTCATCAAGTCGGTCACATAGGGCAGCAATGCCAGATGACGGGCACGTTTAACGGCCTTAGCCACGCGGCGCTGGAACTTCAGCGAGGTACCAGTGATGCGGCGGGGCAGGATCTTGCCTTGCTCGTTGAGGAACTTCTTCAAGAATTCGGGATCCTTGTAGTCGATGTACTTGATACCACTGCGTTTGAAGCGGCAGTATTTCTTCTTGCGGGTGTCAACTGACAGCGGAGTCAGATAACGGATTTCGCCCTGATTGTTGGGCCTCATTTGTTCTTGTGCCATTGTTTTTACTTCCTTAAATTAAGTTTGACTGTTGGTGGGTTTTTAAGCCTCGGCAGCGGGTGCCTCTTCGGCCTTAGGTGCCTCCTCGGCAACTACGGGTGCCTCCTGGGCCGCAGCCTCCTGGGCAGCGCGCTCTTCCTGCTTAGCCTTGCGCACCGCACGACGCTTGATGGCGTACTCAGCGGCATACTTGTCCAAGCGGAAAGTGAGGAAACGGATCACCTTCTCATCGCGGCGGAAAGCAGTTTCCAACTTGTTGACGATGGTCGGTTCGCCGTTAAACTCAATCAGGGTGTAAAAACCTGTGTTCTTGTTCTCGATGGGATACGCCAGTTTGCGCAATCCCCAGTTCTCTTCGTTCTCGATGGTGCCGCCATTGTCGGTGAGCACTTTCTTGAACTTTTCTACCGTTTCCTTCATCTGATCATCAGACAAAACGGGAGTCAAAATGAAAACGGTTTCGTACTTGTTCATAAATCGTTAAAAATAAGTTGATTAATAAATGTTTTGCCAAAAAAAGCGGTGCAAAGTTACAACATTTTTTTCATTCCACAATCAATTCCAAGAAAAAAATCACCTTCCCCCTGTTCTATCCAGTACTGTCCAAGTATTGCGAGCCTTTGGCTCGTAAAAAATGATGATGACCCTTAGGACACCTTCATCCATGTCATGCCGTCATCAAGCCTTGAAGCCCTTAACAGCATGAACAGGCTTACCTGCCATCTATTTTTAGCGGCCCAGCGCCTGGTTGATGACGCGGATGTATTCCTGCACAGAATAGAGGCCGATGACATTCTTGGGCTCGCCCTGCAACGGGCATATCAGCAGATACGGAATGCTGCGTATCTGGAACACGTCGGCAATCTCGCTGTTGGTATCGACATTGATGCGGTAGAAGTCCACTTCGCCATTGTAATGCTGGGCGACCTCGCGCAAGATAGGCTCAAGGCGCTTGCAAGGCTGGCACCAGTCGGCATAGAAGTCCACCACCACCGGTCGCGCGTTCTTCATTCCCCAGTCACGGGCGGCATAGTCGGCGACAACCTCGATAAATCGGTCTTGAGTCATCGAGTGAACGGTATAGACTGTATCGGCATTTTCAATGGCACGCTGGGCGTTGACAGCCAGTGCTGCCAACAGCGCCAGCGCCAGGGGGAGCAATTTCTTCACTTTCAGTTTAATGTCTTGTCAAGTATGAATCTCATTTATTGATGGGCCTTGCGCAACAGATCGTTGACCGTCTTCACGGGGTTGAACGTGTCGATGGGCACCTCGACAAAGATGGTGTTCCAGTCGCTCATCGAGCCATTCCACAAGCCGGGCAACTCCAGGGCCTTGATGTCCACGCCATCCTTGCTCTTGATGCTGATGAAGCCGGTCTCGGGATCGACAAACTTGCGCAGGTCAAACTTGATGCCCTTGTAGTCCTTGATGTAGCACACCAGGTCCACGGGGTTGAAGTGGGTGCCGCTCTTCATCATCTCGACAGCGGCGGCATCGTCGGGATTGATCTGGGCCGACTCGAGGATCTGGGGAGAGTACGACCCGTCGGCATTATAGGCCAGGTAGGGGCCTCCGCCAGGTTCACCCTCGTTGGGCACAACACCACACACGCGGATGGGCCGGCTGAACTTGTCGCGCAACCAAGCGGCCAGGGCAGCATCATCCATGCCGTCGGCGGCCTTGTCGCCAATGCACAGGGTCTGATGGGCATAGCGCAACATGGCCTTGAGATCGGCCGGCTTGACACTTGCCTTGTCAAGCGCCTCGAGATATTTCTTCAACTGGCGCTGAACCATCACGAGGTAACCGCCGATGATTTTCTTGTAGCGGGTGCTCACGCTGCGCAGGCGCAGGGGCACCACGTTATCGACATTCTTGATGAACACGACGTCGGCGTCGCGCTCGTTGAGGTTCTCCAGCAGGGCACCATGTCCAGCAGGGCGGAACAGCAGGTTGCCCGACGCGTCACGGTAGGGCGTGTTGTCCATGTTGACGGCAATGGTGTCGGTCGAGGCCTTCTGCTCACTCAGCGTGATGTTATACTTCACGCCCCACACCTTCTCCATCAGGGGCACCTTGGCCTTGATCAGTTTCTCAAAGCCCGCACGATGCTCGGGCGAGACGGTGAAGTGGATGCTCACGCGGCGACGGCTGTCGGCAGCATACTGCGCACCCTCCTCGAGGTGTTCCTCGAGCGGCGTGTGCACGGTGCCGGCAGCAGCGCGGTGAAACTTGAGCAACCCCTTGGGCAAGGAGCCGTAGTTCATGCCCTCGGGCAGGAGCAGGGCCTTGAGCACATCGGCATAACGGCCTGCCGCCATCAGTTCGGGAACATTATTCTGGTACAGGTTCACACAGGTCTTGTTCAACTGGGGATAGAAGGCAAACTGAGTGATGCCCTCAAAGAACTGGCGCTCAAAGTCGGTCTCGGGAGCGCTTTTCCCCTCATTGATGAAGGCAAACAGGTTCTTGAACATGCGGCTGGCGGCACCCGACGCCGGCTGGAATTTCTCGATTGTGGCTCCACCGCCCTGGAACTCCTTCCACACCTTGACGCACTGCGACTGCTGCTTGGCATCCAGGCGGGTGATGCCATGACCCACTGTTGCCGCGGCCTCAAGCCTGAGCCACGGGAAACCGGTCTCGAAGCGCTTGAGTTGAGCCTCGATAACGGGCTCGGTGATGCCCTTCTTGGCCATCAATTGTTGATCTTTTTCGTTCATCATATCGATTGGGACGTTTAAATTTTCCCCAAAATTACATTTTTAAAGAGGTTCTTGCAAGCAATTTGTCGCAAAAAGACTAAATTTGCGAAAAAAAACACTGAATCGTGACCACTCAGCAATATTTCACACAGGACGAACGGCCGCAATTACTCCAACTGGTCAAGGACTTGAACCAGCGCCTGGGCAGTCAATTGACGCGTGAGGACATCAACACACTGCACCGCCTCATCCATGACGGCATCACTCGGGCAGGCGTCTTCAAGCGTGACCAGTATGGCCTCAACCCCGTGCTGCGCCACCTGCGCACGGCTGTCACGCTGTGTGACAGCATCGGCCCCGACCGCACCATGGCCATCGCCACGCTCATCTACAACCTGTGCCGCGGCGATTACCTTGACGTGCCTCGCGTCAAGGCTCTGTTCGGGGATGATATCGCCCATGTGGTGCACGGACTGTTGCACGTGGCGCCGTTATACAAGAAGCAGGCTGCCGTGGCCAACGAGAACTTCCACAAACTGCTGCTCACCTTTGCCGAGGACGTGCGCGTCATTCTCATCATGACAGTGGACAGGCTGGCTCTCATGAGGGCCATCAACCACCATCCCAATGAGAAATTTGTCCGCGAGATCGCCAGCGAGTCACGCTACCTCTACGCTCCCCTAGCCCACAAACTGGGACTGTATGCCATCAAGACCGAACTCGAGGACACGTCACTCAAGTACCTCAACCGCACCGTCTTCTCGCAAATCGCCAACCGCCTGCAAGTCACCAAGCAGGAACGGGACCAGTACGTCCAGGACTTCATCAAGCCCATCGACCAGCGGCTGCAGCAAGAAGGCCTCAAGTATGAAATCAAGGGGCGCACCAAGTCCATCAACAGCATCTGGCAGAAGATGCAGAAGCAGGGTGTCGACATCAGCGGAATATATGACCTGTTCGCCATCCGCATCATCCTCGACACCACGCCACGGGACGAGAAGCGCGGATGCTGGCTCGCCTACTCGATCGTCACCGACATCTACAAGGCCAACCCCTCGCGATTCAAGGACTGGATCACCATCCCCAAGAGCAACGGCTATGAATCGCTGCACACCACCGTCTATGGCCCCGACGGCAAGTGGGTGGAAGTGCAGATACGCTCCCGCCGCATGGACGAGACAGCCGAGCGCGGAGTCGCCGCGCACTGGCGATACAAGGGCATCAAGAGCGACGGCGACGTGGACAAGTGGATGAACGAGGTCAGGGAAATGCTGGAAGCGAGCGGACAGGAAGGTCAGATGAGCCTCATGCGCAACATGGACACCAACCTCTACAACAACGAGGTGTTTGTCTTCACCCCCAAGGGGGACCTCATCCGCCTGCCGCAGGGGGCCACCATTCTGGACTTCGCCTATCACATCCACTCCCACGTGGGCAGCACCTGCATGGGAGGACGGGTCGATGGCAAGAACCAGAAGATCAACTACCGCCTGCGCAGCGGCGACACTGTCGAGATCATCACCTCGACGACCCAGACGCCCCGCCTCGACTGGCTCAACATCGCCGTCACCAGCAAGGCCCGCAACAAGATCAAGAACGCCATCAACGAGCGGCGCGCCCGACAGGCCCAACTGGCCAAGGAGACACTGCAACGGCGCTTCAAGAACCGCAAGATAGAGCCCGACGACGCCACACTAGCCCGCGTGATCAAGAAAATGGGCTACAAGACAACCACCGAGTTCTATGCAGCCATTCAGGAAGACATCATCGACGTGAACGACGTCGTCGAGCAGTACGAGGCCATCATCGGCAAGCACAACGAGGTCACCAGCCGAGGCTCGGCCGATGAATTCGTGCTCCAGCAGCCCGCCACGGCACGCGAAGAGCGGTTTGACGACGACATCCTCACCATCGGTGACGACGTCAAGGGTGTGAACTACAAGTTAGCCCGCTGCTGCAACCCCATCTTCGGCGACAGCATCGAGGGATTCATCGCCAGCGACGGCGCCATCAAGATACACCGCACCGACTGCAAGAACCTGCTCCACCTCAAGTCACGTTACCCCTACCGCATCATCCGCACCCGCTGGACAGGAAAAGCCGGCAGCCGGTTCGTTGCCACCCTCAAGGTGCTGGGACGCGACGACATCGGCATCGTCTCGTCAATCACATCGGTCATCAACAAGACCGACAACTGCCTGCTGCGCAGCATCTCGGTACAGGCCGAGGGCGGACTCTTCGAGGGGCTCCTCAGTGTCAACGTCAGCGACATCGCCCTGCTGGACGGCCTGTCCAAGAAGATACTCAACGTCAAGGGCGTCAAGCAAGTCGAGCGCATCTAGCACCGACCATTCAAGAAAAGAAAACATCCACTATGCCGCGGCTCTGCCGTGACAAGAAACGGCATGAAAACCGCCAGCGCCCCATAAAAGATAGAAAAACGTCCCCGCGTGTCCCCCGAGAATGAAAAAAAAGCACTACCTTTGCACCCATCATGCACGTTGTATCAATAGACAAGCAAGCCATCAACCAGATGCCCCTGGTCAACTTCCCGGGACGCATCCACATCATCAACTCCATCCCGCAAGTCAAGAGCGTGGTCACAGCACTGCGCACCGCTCCCCTGGTCGGCTTTGACACCGAGACCCGCCCCTCATTCCACCGCGGCGAGCGCCACAACATCGCCCTGCTGCAACTCTCCACCCACACCGACGCCTTCCTCATCAGGCTAAACAAGACCGGCATCCCCGCCTACCTCAAGGAATACCTCGAGGACAAGAACTACCACAAAGTCGGCATCTCCACCACCGACGATTTCCACCAGTTGACACGCGCATGCGACATGCAGCCAGCAGGATTCATCGAGTTGCAGCAGATGGTCAAGCAATACGGCATCACCGACATGAGCCTCCAGAAAATCTACGCCATCCTCTTCCAGCACAAGATCAGCAAGGGACAGCAACTCACCAACTGGGAAGCCCCACAACTCACCGAATCCCAGCAACGCTATGCCGCCATCGACGCCTGGGCATGCCTGCGCATCTACGAACGCCTCAAGTCAGGAGCCTTCATCCCCCAGGAGTCACCCTACTATCACGAGATCATCGAGCAGCAATAACACCATCAGCACGTCCATCAAGGCCATATCGTCACCTTTTTTTCAAAAAAAAAACGCCACGTCCATTGTCTGGCACAAAAATTGCAGTATCTTTGCAGGCCGTTTACACGGATACATACTAACGGGGCTGACTGGCTTTGACAGCGTGTAGAGGTGGTAAGCAAGCATGCAGAGCGATAATGGCAATGCTCTTTAATCTCAGTCATTGACACAATTAAATGGCGAAAACAACTACGCTCTCGCTGCCTAACCGAAGAACAGTAAGTTCGGCTTTATCATTGCCCAAGGGGCAGTGACGAGACATCACCCAACTGCCCTCGCGCCGAGGCGGGTTGAAACGGTGGTGCAGGAATATCGGCGATAGGACAAGGCAAGCCTCGGGCCAAGTCCGAAATTCAGAGGATAAGCCACCGGTTGGTCGTCTTGGGCCTGCCAGCGGTCGAAAACCAAGCCAGGACTAAGCATGTAGAAACCTTATTAGTTCCACGTTTGGACGAGGGTTCAAACCCCTCCAGCTCCACAAAACACGAGTAACTATCTGATATACAGATACTTACTCGTCTGTTTTTATTGGAGCAGATAGCTCCAATAGATTTATTTTCAAGTTATTGGTTTTCAGTGATTTATGTATTTCTATCGCCGCTTTATTCCCCCGTTTATTGTCTTAAGAGTCCAATACGAATGACTAGACCCTCATACTAAGACAAAGAGGACGCGGCTATCACAACCGCGCCCCCTAACAGCAGGTAATATTGAGAAGCTATTCTACCAAGTCATCACTATTGAACTTTTTTAGGCAATGATTTCACGCCCTTGAGATCGGCGGCGGTGGCTTCGACAATGCTGATTGCATAGCCACCTCCTGGCACGGCTGTGAGGTTCACAACGCTCTTAGAGGTTACTATGCCCTTGCGGATGACATAAGCCTGCGAGTTGGTCTTATAGTCAGCATCCATCGCGTCAGCATAGACCGTAGCAATGTACTTTTTGCCTGGCTCCAGGAAGTTGAATTTGAGATTAGATGTGTGAGGGTGTTCTCCAGTCACACATCCCACGAACCAGTTTCCACTACCTTTTTGCTTGCGGGCGGCTGTGATATACTCCATCGGTTCGGCTTCAAGATAGAGCGACTCATCCCAATCACAGGGCACATCCTTGATGAACTGGAAGGCATCCATGAAGCGCTCGTAGTTCTCGGGGAAGTCTGCTGCCATCTGCAACGGACTGTACAGGGTCACATAGAGTGCCAACTGGCCGCAGATGGTGCTGTTGCAATGGTTGCCATTGTAGGTGTTCATCTCAAAGATACCCGGGGTGTAGTCCATCGGGCCTCCCTGCAGACGCGTAAAGGGCAAGATGGCGGTATGGCCGGGTCGAGTGCCCTCAAAGGCCTGATACTCGGTACCGCGAGCACTCTCGTTACCGACAAGGTTGGGCCAAGTGCGGCACAGTCCAGTGGGACGTACGGCCTCATGGGCATTGACCATGATGTGATAGTCGGCTGCCCGCTCGACGGCATGCTGGTAATGGTTGATTTCGAGCTGACTGTAGTGATGTTCACCACGAGGGATGATATTGCCTACATAGCCGGTCTTGACAGCATCATAGCCGTAATCCTTCATGAGCTGGTAAGCACGATCCATGTACTTCTCGTAATTCATCACCGACGACGATGTCTCGTGATGCATCATGATTTTAACACCACGTGAATGAGCATAATCGTTCAGGACCTTGATATCAAAGTCGGGATAAGGAGTCAGGAAGTCAAAGACTTTTTCCTTCATGTTACCACTCCAGTCTTCCCAGCCGATGTTCCAGCCCTCAACGAGAACCTGGTCAAAGCCATGGTCGGCAGCAAAGTCGATATACCGGCGCACATTGGCATTGTTGGCCGAATGGCGACCTGATGGACGAGCACGGCTATAGTCGGTCTGTCCCAACTTTACCGAGGGATAGTCATTGGTATAGTGCCAATCGCCCTTTCCAGAAATCATTTCCCACCACACACCAACGTACTTGGTGGGATGGATCCAACTGGTATCCTTGATTTTGCAGGGTTCATTCAGATTGAGAATGAGACTTGAGGCGAGCACCTTGCGCGCGTCATCGGTGATGAGGATCGTGCGCCAGGGAGTGTGGCAAGGCGTCTGGAGATAGCCTTTCATGCCCTTGGCATCGGGAGTGAGGTGGGAAACGAAGGTATTGCTGTTACCCATGAGTTCAAGGTGCATGGCAGGATAGTCCACCAATGCGGCCTCATGCAGGTTCAGGTAGATACCGTCGTCGGTCTTGAGTTGCAGCGAGGTCTGCACACCGTGGTCCGAGAAAACGGTCTGTGACAGGTTTCCGGTGATGGTGCCGCGCAACAGGCTGCTGATTTCGCTCAGGCGGGAACGTGTGTACTCATACTCCTGCGTGTCGTAGTCGCCAGCAATCCACCATGCAGTGTGGTCACCAGTCATGGCGAACTCGGTGCGTTCTTCCTTGACAGTGAAGTAGTTCAGCTTGCCCTCTTGAGGAAATTCATATCGCAGGCCGACACCATCGTCATAGACGCGGAAGCGGATATTCATCAACCGCTCTGTCTTGGGCTGAGCCAAACGCACCAGCAACTCGTTATAGTGATTGCGGATGTTTTTATATTCGCCCCAAACAGGTTGCCACGTCTCGTCGAAGGTCGAAGTCTCCTGTCCCTTGAGGACAAAGCCCTCGAGCAGGTCTTCGGCGTTGGCCAGATCAAAGCCAAGGTGTGACGGCAGGACCACGGGCCCCTGCTTATAGGTCACGGCATAAGTGGGCTGGCCACTTGCTGTGAGCGAGAAGTTCACTTGTATCTGGCCATCGGGCGAGGTGACGGTCTGTGCCTCCATGGCCATGCAGGCCATGGCGAGACACAGGGTCACAAATTGTTTTTTGAAGCAGTGTAACATATCTATTATTATCATCCTTAAAAACAAACTTATTTACTCAGTCGCACAATCTTGCAGCCATGGGCAGGAATGGATGCCGAGAGTGAACTTGCTGTGCCCTCGTCGGCATGCAGCCACAGGTCACGCACTTTCCACTCGCCACTGGCGCCCAGTTGGCTGAAGTCCACATTGACGGTAGCGTTCTGGTCGCTGCGGTTGAACAGGCCAACAATGTAGTCACCATTCTGCATAGTGCCATACCATATCACATTATTCAGACCCAACTGGTCGTTGAGAGGCATGCCTACAAAGCCATCGGCACGCAGTGCAAGCAGTTCGCTATTGGTATAGAACGACACGTTGTTGCCGATCGTGGACGGTTGGTCGGCCACTGCAACAGGACCACCAGCCATGAGCTGCAACGAGATGGCAGTCTGGCGCTCGGCATCGGTGTCATACTTGTTCAGGCGCAGGAAGTCACCGTCGAGAATGACCTGGTTGCGGCCGGTGATGTGTGCCCAGTAACTGAACCCGTCAAACTGGTTCATGCAGTTGGGCCAATTGGAATAGGACTTGCCTTTGTCATGCGATGAAGTGTGCCTCCACCCGCCATCGCCTGTATCGGCCACGATGCGCACCATGTTACCGTATTTTGCCTCGACCTCGGCATCATTAAAGAGATGGGGCATCACCAGCGAGGTGAAGACGCCATATTTCTTGGCAGCCTGGGCAATGTAAGCAAGGGCTCGGGCGTAGCTCTCACGGCCGTAACCTCGGCCCACCGTACCGATATAGCGATCCTTGCCGTCCTCATACCATGACAGGAAGTCCATGCGGATGAATTCCACGCCCAGTTCCTTGTAGTGCTTGAAGAATCCGTCGATATACTCCTGTGCACCGGGTTGCTCGCTCACTACCCACGTAAACCACATGTCTTGGGCATTAGGATTCTGAACGGCCTGTTTGCCGTTATACACAAGGTCCCCAAAAGTGTAATTTGTCCCTTGAACCTTGGTGTTCAGCGGACCGTGAATCCACAACGGGTTGTCATAGACCCCCAATTTGAGACCACGGGCTTTGCACTTGGCCACGAGATCGGCAAGTGACATTGAGCCGTAATGTGTCATGTATCCCGAGGCATCGTTGGCCAGCATGGGGATGAAACCGTCGGTGCACACCATGTCATAGCCATAAGGCTTCAGGTCGGTGGCTACCCAATTGATGATTTCGTCCCACTGGGCCTCGGTGAGGTCCATATCGCTGTTGCTAACTCCCGCATGTTCCTGTTCGATGCAGTACTCATACACGCTCCAGTACAGGGGAGCTTTCACGCCGTCGTGAATACCCTCAACGACTGGCAGATCGGGCAATTCGGCCTTAGGCGGATAACGCATTTCGATATCATCGTTACATGCGCCCAGCATGGTAAGGGCAGCCAATGCGATGGATAATAATATGCTCTTTTTCATATCTTATGTTTTTAATTAGTCATTGGTGATTTCTTCCACTTGAATCGTCCAGTGCTCCAGATCAAAGGTGATGCGGTAGTTGGCCGATTCTTCAACACGCCACTTGTCATCAGGACCGTTGGTGAAAACGAAGTTGGAGTTTTCAACTCCGGTCTTGTTGATCTTGCAGTCGGCAAACGTGGGACGGATGAATGGTACATCCCAGCTGCCAGTTGCGATGCAGGCCTTCATCTCGCCGGGGACGAGAGTGCCCTCATACTTGAAGATATACTGCGACACCTTGGTCAACTGTGTCGGGGCATCGATGCTCCAGCCGTTGGGGGTGGCATCACCGACGATATAAACGGCCTCTGCTGATATGGGTTCAGGTCCAACGGGGTCAAGTTCACCCAGGTATTCAGCCTTCAACGTGTATTTCTCCAAGTCAAAAGTCAGTCGGTACTTACCAGCCTCTTCGACCTTCCACTTGTCATCAGGATTGGCTACGAAGATGAATTCAGGACTCTCAACGCCGTCCTTGTTAATCTTGCACTCTGCAAACGTGGGACGGATGAAGGGCACACCCCAGTCACCTGAAGCGATGCAGGCCTTCATTTCACCCACATTGAGCGGGCCTTCATACTCAAAGATATATGTGGACTTCTTCTCGAGCTGGGTGGGAGCATCGATGTTCCAGCCGTTAGGTGTAGCGTCCCCCACCATATAGACCACATCGGTCACGATAGGCTCGATAACAGGAGCGTCGGGCTCACCGGTGTACTCGGTGGACATGGTCCAGTTCCTCAAGTCAAATGTCAAGCGATACTTGCCTGCATCCACGACGCGCCACTTGTCGTCGGGGTCACCAGCATGCATACCAAACTTCGCGTTAGTGATGGCCGTTCGGGAAATCTCGGTACCGTTCACGAGGGGACGGATGAAGGGAGCATCCCAACTGCCCGTCGTCAGACAAAGCTTTATTTCTCCCTTGTTTAGAGAACCCTCCCAAGTGAAAATCAAGGGGTCTGCCTCGGTAGCCGTCAGCGGCGTAGGATTGCCGATGTCCCAACCATTGGGCGTGGCATCACCCACCATGTAGAGTGTAGAGGTCTTGATGGGCAGGTCGCCCTCAATGATAATCAGGTCTTTCTCGTCCTCACAGCCTGTCAGGCCCATACCCAGCATGATGCCGGCAAGAACGAACATTATATATCTCAGTTTCATATCTTTTTATTGATTTAGATGGGTGACAAACATTATTTATTATAACCGGGATTCTGCACCAGTGCAGGATTGGCGTTGAGGATGGGACGCATGATGGGGAAAATCTTGGTGTGATCATCGGCATCAGGATTCTTGTCCCACCATGAGCCAGAAGTGAACTTGCCAAAGCGGATCAGGTCGATGCGGCGACGGCTCTCGGCGAAGAACTCACGGCCCCACTCGTCGAGCATCTCGTCCATGTCAAGAACGGCTGCACCCTCGGGGGCATAGAGCACCGTTGAAAGGTTGGCCTCGGGATAGTTGCGGCGGCGCACACTGTTGAGCAGTCGTCCGGCCTCGGCCTTTTTACCTGAGCGCAGTTTGCATTCAGCCAGCGAGTAGATAATCTCGGGCAGACGGATCTCGGTGTAGTCACTCTCCATCTGGTGGGCATCATCGTCGCTATAGAAGGGGTATTTGGCAAAGTGCCAGCCCGAGTTGTGGTCACCGTCACGCAGCGTGCTGCTAGAAGCAGAAAGCCACCGGTCAGGAGCAAGACCCTGGAACTTGCCCACGGCATCACGAATGTACAGGTCATAGGCCACCTCGGGAGCCTGGACGCGCTTGGTGGCGCCATTCTCGTCCTTGTACTCCAGATAGCCATAGATGAACATGCCCTCACGGGTGCTGTTGCCCAGGTTGCGATAGAGTTTCATGCGCTCATCGCCCTCATATTTGCGGAACTTCTCGATGGGCATACCCAGTTGATAGTTGTATTTCTCGCCATTGGGAGCAAAACTGGGCGAAGCGGCATACTTGGTGTTGTGGTCGCCACCCTTGCTCTTGGAATCGTTGAGATAGTAACGTGCACGCGCGGGAACGGTCCACCAATAAGTGTCGCCTTGATAGTGCCAGAAACTGTAACCGGGAGCGCCAGGGAAGCCGAAGATGACCTCGTCGCACTCGTCGTTGTTCCAGTCAAAGGCTGCATCCCAACGGTCGGCTACCTCATATTGGCCGTATTGACCGTCAAGGATGGCTTGAGCCACTTGCTCACACTCATTATAGCGAGCCTCGCCGATGTAAACCTCGGCATTCAGATACAAGCGCACCAGCAGTGCTGCAGCGCCGGCCTTGGTCCACTGGCCCTGAATGCCGGCATTGGAACCGAGCGAAGTCTTCTCGGCAAGCATGGGGATGCACTCCTTGAGATCACTCTCGATGAGATCAAAGATGACCTTGGGCTCAACTTGGGTTTCGGTGTTCTTGGAAATGTCGCTGTAGCTCACTGCCAGAGGCACATTGCGGAAGCCATCGAGCAGGCGCAGGTAGAACCACGCACGCAGCACCCGGCACTGGGCCTTGAGGTTGTCAAACTCGGCATCCGAGAAACCATAATTCTTCGGCGTGAGCTTTTCCAGGTCCTCAATCACATAGTTGCATTGCATGATACCCTGGAAACAGCCGTTCCATTCGCTCTGGGCATCACCGCCGTCTTCCACATTCCACTCGTGGTAGTGCAAGCGACGCCATTTGCCACCGTCATCCCACCAACCGTCGCGGGTCGGGGTAATCAACTGGTCGGCAGTCAGCTCGTTGAGCACATGACGGCTCTGGATGCTCCAGAAAGCGTGTTCAAACGGACGGAAGGTTGCCCTTACCACGTCATTCTTGGTGTTATAATAGTTCTGGGTTCCCACCTGGTCATACAGTGTCTCGTCCAGGTCGGTGCAGCTTGCCAGTGTGCCGAGGCACAGGGCTGCCATTATCATATATAAATGGATACGTTTCATTGTCTTCATGATTTAATAGGATTATCAGAAATCAACTTGCACACCGACGATAAGCTGTCGTGTAGAGGGGAAATAAGTGCGTGAACCCTGTCCACCGGGAGTCAAACCATTCACTTGATAGGTCGAAGGATCAACACCGCTGAACTTGGTCAGGGTGAACAGATTCTTGGCTGTCGTGAACACGCGCACGCGGTCCAGGAATCGCCAATTGTTGGGCCTGAACGTGTAGCCCAAGGTCACCATGTCGAGTTTCAGATAATCACCACGCTCGAGGAAGTAATCACAAACCACGGGGTTGGCCGACGATGAAATCTCAAAATTCTTGGCATAGGCTTTCTTCAGGCGGTTGCCGGTGAAGTTGCGGGTGCCGTAGTAGAAATCATGGATATTGAAAATATCGAAGAAGAATGCTCCACGGAAGAAGAGCGACAAGTCGAAGTTGCGATAGCGGAAGGTGTGGCTCATCGACATTGTGAATTTGGGCATACCGTTGCCCACCTGCTGGCGGTCGGCGTCGCTGGCCTGGGAGGCGCGGATGATGTCGCCGTCGCGGTCATAGACAAGCCACTCGCCCTCGGTGGAGTGACCGGCATACTTCCACATGAAGAAGTTGCCCAGGGACTCGCCCTTCTGGATGCGCTGCAGGTTATAGAAAGGATAGGGATCTTCAGTGCCGCACACATCGTAGTAGTCCTGTCCGACATACTGCGAGTTACTGAAGTCCAGGAACTTATTGCTCATTGTGGTTCCCACAAGGTTGATGTCATAACCAAAGGTCGGGGTGTCCACAGCCCTAAAGTTCAGATCGAACTCAAAACCGGTATTCTTCATCGTTCCCACGTTGACAAAGGTCTCGTCAAACAGGTAAGGAGGAACCGATACCTTGTAGTTACCGAGCAGATCCTGCTGGCGGCGGCTGAAGTAGTTGAGCGAACCGTACAGGCGGTTATTAAACAAGGAGAAGTCAAGGCCAACGTTCCAGTTCTTGCCCTTCTCCCACTTGAGGTCGGGATTCACATTCTTGGAGGGGCCCCAAACCTGGAAGTACTTGCCATTGTAGAAATAGTAGCCAAAGCCTGTCATTGTGTTGAGCGACAGATAGCTACCGAAGTCCTGGTTGCCCGTCACACCGAAGTCAGCACGCAGCTTCAGGTCGTTGATCCATGTGATGTCCTTCATGAAGTTCTCGGACGAAATGCGCCAACCGGCCGAAATGGCGGGGAAGTTACCCCACTTGTTGTCGATACCGAATTTTGACGAACCCTCATGGCGCAGCGATGCCGTCAGCATGTAGCGGTCATCGTAGTTGTAGCTCACGCGGCCAAAGAAGGCAATCAGCTTGGCATCATTCTGATAGCTGCCCATCATGACTTCACCCTCTTCCTTGGCATACTCGCCCGAGCCCAGATTGTCGGAGGTCAGGCCGTCGTTGGGGAAATCCTTGTTCTCGGCATTGAAACCGGAATACTTGGAATATTGGTAGGAATAGCCCGCCATACCCTTGATATAATGCAGGCCGAACTTGCCGGAATAGTTAGTCAACCATTCGAAAACATACTGGCTTTCCTTGCCGTAGGAACGACTGGCTTCACCCTCGCGGCCATTGTTGATGGCGATGGTGCTCGTTGAGGGACGGAACCAACTGTTGTCGTTACTGTACTGGTGGTCGGCAAACATCACCTGGGTTGACAAGTTGTGGGGAGAATCTTCGTTTTTGGCCAGCAGGGGCAATAGATTCAGTTTCACCGTGCCATCCCAGTCCAGAAGCTTGGTGATTGCATGGTCTTTCTCGATGCGCTGGCGCTCAACAGGATTAGAGCCAACGACCTGCCCTTGGAAATTATAATACAGGGAAGGATCGTCGGGATTCATCAGCGGAGTGGTCGGGTTGGCCTCGATAGCATCCTTGAACACGCTCCAGTCGGCATTGTCGCGGTAGATAATGCGCGGAGCGATGTTGGCGGTCAGGGTGAACAGGCCGTTCTTGGTCGTGTGCATGACTGCGGCACGGGCGCCATATTCCTCACGCTTTGACCTCAAGTCGATACCATGGGCATTGCGGTAGTCAGCGCTCACGCGGTAGTTGCTCTTGTCATTACCGCCGCTCAACGTCAGCGTGTGCTGCATGGCTCCGCCTGTGCGGCTGGTCTCATCGAGCCAATCGATGTTGCCGCCCAGGTCCACGCCAGTGTCACCCCATCCAAGACGGACGTCACGGTATTCTTGAGCGTTCATCATCTGTAATTCCTTGTTGATGAAGTCCCAGGAATACTGCCCCGAATAGGAAGTGTGGGTTTGGCCATCTTTGCTGCCTTTCTTGGTCGTGACAACAATCACACCATTAGAACCGCGCGTACCATAAATAGCCGAAGCGGCACCGTCCTTCAACACGTCAAACGAGGCGATGTCATTGGGGTTGATGTTGGTCAGGTTGCCTCCTGGCACACCGTCAATAACGATGAGCGGGCCCAAGCCCGCCGAACGCGACGAGACGCCACGAATCTGGATGCTTGCCTGGTTGTTGGGGTCGCCGGTACCGGTATTGGTAATCGAGACGCCAGCCACCTTGCCTTGAATCATCATTGACGGGTCAAGGGAGCTGACCGTCAAGAAGTCCTTTTCGCTCACATGCGAGATGGCCGAGGTAAGTTCCTTCTTGTCCATCGTTCCGTAACCGATAACCACGACCTCATTCAGCATCTGGTCATCGCTGGACAATACAATAATGAGATTGGTCTGTCCGTTGACTGCAATTTCCTTCGGTGTATAACCGATATAGGAAACTGAGAGAATGGCATTCGTGGGAACGGTCAGCGTGAAATTGCCATCGAAATCGGTCACAGTTCCGTTACTCGTTCCCTTCTGCTGGACAGTAGCCCCGATCAGAGTCTCTCCAGCTTCATCAGTCACAGTGCCTTGCACGGTAATGTCCTGCGCAAGCACGATCATGGGCATCAGCAGCGTCAGCAAGCCGATGACCAAGCGTTTTGATAGAAGTTGCTTCATTTTGTTCATATTAATCGATATTAAACGGTTTGAAAACTATCGCAAATTTATTGTCCATTATAATGCAATGTACACCTCAGTAAAGCAACGGTAAACTCATCGGAAATTTTCAACAGTTTATCTAATTGAAAATCCGAAAGTTATAAAATGGGCTAAAAATCATATAGTAAATTCTCTAAATTCAGAAAAAAGCATTATTTTTGTCGAAAATCTCTTGAATTATGAATAGATTGCTATTAATACTGTCCGCCATCCTTGTTTGCTTTGGGGCATTTGCCGCCCAGGAGGAGTTGCTCAGTCAGCTTGATGACGCCATCCTTCACAAGGGGAAAGTCATCAAGGCCAAGGAGGCAAAAATCTCGGTCCTGAAAAAAAGACTTAGCACCACTTTAAGCAATAAGCAGGATTTACAGACGCTCGATGACCTCTATAACGAGTATCACGTCTTCAAGTTTGACTCAGCGTTGGTCTATGCCGAGCGAGGCTTGACACTGGCCCGTGCACTGCAGGACAATCATTACACATGCCTGTTCACATGCCACAAGGCTGAGATTCTCGCCATCGGTGGTTTGTTTGCTGAGGCAGATGAATGTCTAAAAGGGCTGAACGAGCAACAAATCGATGAAAAGATCCGGTTTAAGTATTACTATACCCTATTCACCGTCTATTCTTATTGGGCTGATTATTGTAACGACCAGATGTACGCACCTCGATACCGTGAACGCTCTCATCAATTTCTGAGTCAGGCATTAGCATATCTGAATGCCGGAGACCCTTTATATGACTTTTTTCAAGGCGAGCGATATGTGTATGTCAACAAGAACGACAGTCTCGCGCAAAGCCATTACAAGCAGGTGCTGTTGACGGCTGCCCCCGATTCAAGGCCCTATGCCATGGCTGCTTTTGCCCTGGCAGGACAATACAGAATGGCTGGCGATGAAAAAGGTTATGTCGATCATCTCATCAAGGCAGCTCTGGCCGATGTGAAAGGCTGCACAATGGAAAATGTGGCACTGCAACAGCTTGCCTTATCACTATTTGAAAATGATAATCATGATCTAGCCCGTGCTCAGAATTACATCAGCTCATCACTCGAAGACGCTCAATTCTACAACAACCGTTTGCGCATCCTTGAAATCTCTCGCACCATGCCCCAAATCGTCACAGCCTATGAAACTATGATTAAAGGTCAGAACAGGAACCTGCGCAATTCTGTCATCTTTATATCGCTGCTGGTTTTAGGATTGTTACTGACGTCTTTTTACATCCACCGTCAGAACAAACTGCTCGCTGCCCGCCGTAGCGAGTTGGCTGCTAACAACCTGCAATTGAAGGAACTCAATGGACAATTGTCGGCAAGCAACCACGAGCATCAAGCCCTGAACAGCCAGCTACATGAACTGAATCAGCAACTCTTGGATACCAACAAGCACCGTGAGACGCTGGCATCGGTGTGTATCAAACTGTGTGCAAAGTATATCGAGAAACTCAATAACTATCAGACGCTGGTGAAACGCAAGATCAAGGCCAACCAACCCCAAGAATTGCTTCATACCATAACATCAAACCGCTTATCGGAAGAGGACGCTTCGACATTCCTTCACAATTTTGACAAAGCATTCCTCGAACTATATCCTACCTTTATCAAAGAATTCAATGCACTGCTACAGGAAGGTGAACGTTTCACCCCCAAGTCACCCGGCACGATGACGACAGAACTGCGCACCTTCGCATTGATCCGCCTCGGAGTGAAGAGCACTGCCGACATCGCAGGTCTGCTATTTCTTTCCAACCAGACCATCTACAACTGCCGCTCCGTCACAAAAAACAAAGCGCTGAACAAAGACACCTTTGACGACGATGTAATGAAAATCTGTACCATCATCCAGCAATAAATAATCCTCAAAACTTGAGGCAACGCTATCGAGTTTCATCCAAAACAAAGAAAATAGAATCGTTTTGGCCAAAACTCATTGCCAATGAAATGCCTTAGTTTGCGGCGAAATAGCCGTTCATCAGTTCGTAAAGATAGGCAGGACTTTGGACGTATAATTCGTTTTCTTCGTCTTGAAGAGCAGGAATCAAGGGTGAGTTATACACACGCTCCATTGCCTGCTCGATAGTGCATCCAGTGTCTTCCATGACATATTTAACCAATTCGCTCAGAGCGTAATCAGTCAGATAGGTTGCTATTTGTTGATGTGTGGGCTGGATCATATCGTCTCTACGTTTATTTTATGAAGGTAATTAAGAGCTTTTTCTGTTCCAAAATAATACTGCTGGTCAAGATATCTGTCCTGAAGCAACCTGGCAGCTTCTTCTGGTGAGTAGATTCCCTCTCGGTAGTTGGTCAACTGTAAAACAACACCGTCATCAGCTATCGGGCCTATCACGATATCATAGTCATGCACGGGCTGTTGGCTCTTCCTGTCGCGGTTAGCATCCACGAATAAGAGCCATTCCACGCTGGCTTTTTCAGGGAAAACTTTCACCTTCAAATCTGATTGCAAGGCAGAGTCATTTAATTCGTAGGTAATCAACGTAGCAGTTCCACCAAAGAGTCGCGCTCTTTTTAGCGCCATACGGCATGCGGTTTCCCTATTAGGAGTCAAATAGAAGCCCTTGCCAAAATCCTTGTACCGCAAACCCTTTGTAAGGTCTATTGACTCAATGTCAGCGTTTGTTCCGTGATAAAGTATCATGCCAAGGTTCCTCCATTCTTTTGACAAATAATGAGCAGGTCATCTATCGTTTCGTCCATCGACTGCAGATGTTCCACATCATAGAACTCTATCAAGAACGCCAATCCCTTATGCTCATGCAAATAACGGAAGGCAGCTTGACGTGTCATGTCAAACCTACGGCCAAAAGCCCGAATGCAGGCTGTCAAAAATGGAATCTCATACTTGCTCATATCCTATTGTTCTATTTCACTGATAATGCCGAGGCATCACAGCACACTTTCATGTGCAAAGTTACAGTTTATTTGCAAATATCGTGCAAGATTGGAACATTTTATCAGAATTAGAACATTATTTTGCTGTTCCATTTCGCATGAATGATGGCAAGATGGGGTGATAAACCATTGAATAATGGCAACCTTCAGCTAGTCAAGAAAGGGGGGGAATCAGGCCATTTTTGTATTCCCCCCTTTTGTGATATAACATACTAATCGTGTGATACGACAAATTAATCATCAGTCTGCAACTGATTGATAACCAAATATTTTCATTAGTTTATACTATCACACTATCAGTATGTGATTAGTGTGTAATATCATTCGATAAAACCTCCAGCTCCACAAAAACAATTATAAGTCGCAGATTTTCCGCGACTTATTTTTTGCCAAAATTTGTACTCCATCTTGGACGATTGATGAATCTACGGCAGGTGTCAAACTGTCGCGCACTCTGCAACATTAATATTAACACCTTTGAAAGAGTGACTTTCTAGTATCCCCAGGGTGGAAGTTTCTACCCAAGACTTCATCGACCACCTGAGCATTGGCACGCATGGACGGAAAAGTGCTTCTCAGGGTGGCTGCCGGCAATAAATGGATGAAAAATGCTGAGATTTGAAAAAAAAGGATTACCTTTGGGAAATCTTTTAAACCTTACCGCTATGGATTCAACTTTTATCGCTAATGACACCATTCTTGTCCCGCACCAGGCTGCAGGTAATTGTTGCGCCTCGGCTCAGGCGCTCGATATCATTCATTGCATCTGCACGACTTTGTTTCTCATCGCCGCTCTGGCCATGGTGCTCTATTTCGCATGGAGAATCATCGCCCTGTGCATGGCAAGGCGTGATGCTCGCCATGACAGGGAATATAAAGACCAGGACAAGCAACGCCAACTGTTGATCGACTACCAGGCCCGCTACCTAAACTATCTCGAGAAGAACAACGCTACCGACTTCTGCAAGGTCATTGATGGCTACATCAAGGGGCAAGAAGGACTCCAGGACAACACCAGCAAGAAAGATCAAAAGCCGAAAAAATAAACCCCAAGAACGATGAACGACAAACGAACCAAACGATCAATCTGGCTAACCTTTGACAGGATTCTGTCTCATGACCTAGGCAAGCAGGTCCTGATTCTGCTGGGCATACTGGCCTTCATCTTTGTCATCTCCACGATATGCCTTCACTTTGCCGGCCCCGACTGGCAGGCGTATTGCCAGAACAAGCGCATCAGCAAGTGGGTGTTCCCGTTCTATCTGCTCATTGACGGCAACGCCTTCAGCAACTTCTACATGGATTCCGCTTCCAGCAGTCTCACGGTTATTCTCACCTGCATTTTCTACTTCGCTGGAATCATCGTCTTCACCGGCATGACCATCTCGGTGATGACCAACATGATTTCTCGTCGAGTCGAGAAGCACCAGGACGGCCTCATCCACTACCTCAAGTCGGGACACATCATCATCATGGGGTATGACGACATGGTGCCATCGATCATCGATGAGGTTTTCACACGCTATCCTGGCACCTATGTGCTGCTGATGACCTCCATCGAGGCCTTCAAGGTCAGCGAGCGGCTGCGCAAGTCGGTCGCAAGCAGGCACTTTGACCGCATTATCATCAACTATGGCCACCGAACCACAATTGACTACTACCGCCAGATCAACCTCGAGAAGGCCAGGGAAATCTATATCGCCGGCTATCGCTCCCTGCCGGCCCATGATGCGATTAACGTCGAGTGTGTTGACAGCATCTGCGACTATCTGAACCGGCTGAAACAGGACGGCAAACTCAAGCAGGTGCCCTCGCGCATCACGTGCGTGTTTGAGGACCTGGACACCTATGCCGCCTTCAAAACCACCGAGATTTTCAACAAGGTCGGCGAACTGGGAATCGAGTTTGTGCCCTACAACTTCTATGCCGGTTGGGCACGCCAGGTCTTTGTCAACAGGAAGTACAAGGACAATGCCGGAGGTTATCTTGATTATCCGCCGGTCTATGGGCCTGGCATCAGCACCAGTGACACGAAATTTGTCCACCTGGTGTTTGTGGGAACGACCAATTTTGCCGTCGCCTTTGCCCAAGAAGCGGCCCAAGTGCTGCATTTCCCCAACTTCAACCAGGACAGGAATTTGAAGACCCGCATCACTTTTATCGAGGTGAATGCCGACAAGGAGATATCGCTGTTCGCCACCCGCAACAGGCACTTCTTTGAAGTCCAGCCCCTTATTTTCAAGGACTGCACCGGGCCTGAGCCTCAGGACAACAGCTGCAACTATAAGAACCTGCTCAAGTTCCCGGACAAGGATTGCGGCTTCCTGGATGTGGAATATGAGTTCATCAAGGGCAATGTCTTCTCCAGCGAGGTACAGTCATTGATCAGTGAATGGGCCAACAAGAGCGATGAACAATACCTCTCGATCTTCCTTACCCTTGCCGACCAGCGCGAGAACTTCATCATGGGCATGAACATGCCCGACAACATCTATGACCGTGGCATCCCCATCTTCATTCGCCAGGACAGATCGGACAACTTTGTCATCAACCTCAGGGAAAACGACAGCGAAGAGCACGACTACAGCCATGTGCTGCCGGACAATACCCTCGTGACAGAGAAACGCAAGGGGCGGTATTCCAACATCTACCCCTTCGGCATGAACGACATGTCCTATAGCAATGACGAGACGCTGCTGAAGCGGGCCAAACTCATCAACTTATTGCACACCACCGCCGACCACTCGACTTATCGGTTTACAGACATCATGTCGCTTAACGCCAAGGACAACGATGAGATCCTGAAAATGGCCGACGAGGCCTGGAGTGAACTGCAAGTAGCCAAGAAGTGGTCCAACCTCTATTGTGCCTACTGCATCCCGTGCAAGTTGGCCTCGCTGCGTGCCATGAGGGGTCTCTCCCCCACCGACACCAGCCATGACCAGGACGACCTGAATGATGACGAGATCCTGCAGATGGCTATTGTGGAGCACAACCGATGGAACGTGGAGAAATTGCTTATGGGATTCCGCAAGCCCTTGCCTCACGAGGACATCGTGGCGCATCCCGACCACAAAACGGCCCTGAGGAAAAACAAGGACCTCTACATCCACAGCGACATCAGGCCCTTTGATCAACTGGATGGCATCAAGAATCTTGACATGCAGATTTCCAAGTACATTCCATGGATCATCAAGATGGCGCCATCGCAGTAGAGTGCCGATAATCACCAGTATAAATAGTAATCGATAGAATCACCTCAGGATCAGATGAACAGACTCCTATGCACCATATTAACCGCACTGCTGGCGACTGGCGCCATTATGGCACAGAACCAGAGCGGCTATGTCAAGACCAAGGGCCGGCTGAACGCACAGGGCGCTGTCATCGCCGGCAAGCGGTTGCCTGGCGCCACAATACAGGTCCGGGGCCGCAATGCCGTCGTCAGCAATGCCAACGGTGATTTCTCGCTTGCCATCCCCTCCAGAAAATATTACCTGCAGAAGGTCAGCAAGAACGGTTACGCTCTCATTGACCCCGACGCGCTATTCAAGATATATTCCTACTCCACCAACCCCCTGGTCATCGTCATGGGTCAGCCCGAGCAGCAGCGCGAGGACAAACTGGCTGCCGAGAAGAAACTGAGGCGTTCACTCCAGCGGCAACTGGAAGCCAAGGAGGAAGCCCTTGAAGAACTCAGGCATCAGAACAAAATGACTCAGGATGCCTACAACAAGGCGCTCGAGGCGCTCTATCAAGAACAAGACAAGAACGGCGGGCTCATCGGCAAGATGGCCGAGCACTATGCCCTAGTCGATTATGACCAACTGGACGACTTCAACCGGGAGGTGTGTGCCTGCATCCTCAATGGCGAACTCGTCAAGGCCGATTCCCTGCTGCGCAGCAAGGGCGACTTGGACCAGCGGCTGGCACGCGTGCGCGAGCAGGAGGAAGCACAGGCCGCCGAGCGAGTCGAACTCTCACGCCGGCAGCACAACCTGGAACTGAGCATTGCTGGCACCCAAGCCGAGAAAGAGGACATCGCGCTGGATTGCTTCAATTTCTACCAGAAGTTTATTATCGAGTGCCAGCACGATAGTGCCTCCCACTATATCGAGAAGCGTGCTGCCATCGACCCGCATAACAGCAGGTGGCAGTTGGATGCAGGCAGTTATTTCCAGAAACGCGGCCTGCTCCACAAAGCCAAATATTACAATGACCTGGCGCTGCAAGCCGCACGGCAGCAGGTTCAAGCCGACCCGCAAGCCCACCTGGCCACACTGGCGATGACGCTTGACAATATCGCGCTCATGTACCAGGAGCAAGATCGCACTGCCGAGGCCGAGGACTTGCTGACCGACGCTCTGGAGATCTACCGCCGGCTAGACTCGGAAAACCCCGATGCCTTTGACCTGAAAGTCGCCAGCGTGCTCAACAAACTGGCCCTCCTCCACTCGTCAATCGGCCAGAGCGAACCACTATATGCCTCCGCTCTGGAAATCTGCCAGCGCCACATGCAGGATGATGTCGCGGGATATGCCCCCTTTGCCGCCCAGATCTTCAACAACCTTGGGGCTCTGTATGATGCCAACCAGTATGCCGAGAGCGGTGAGCAGATGTACAACAACGCCCTCGACATCTACCGTCGGCTGGCAGCCAATGATCCAGACGCCTACAGCGCCGACGTCGCCTCGACACTCAACAACCTGTCCACGCTCTATCACCGCTATGGCTTCAACGTCGCTCAAGTCGAGCCGCTGCAACAGGAGGCATTGCAGATCTATCGCCGACTGGCGGCTGACAATCCCCCACTCTATAAGCCCAAACTCGCCGCGCTGCTCTCTAACCGTGCCTCGCAATGCTATAGCAACGGTTGCGGCAATGAGGGAGAACTGGCCTACGATGAACTGCTCGACACCTACCGCGCCCTGGCTCAGGATGACCCGTTCGCCTACCGGCCCAGGCTAGCCAGCGCCCTCTACGAACAAGGAATCCGCCTGTATCAAGAGGGGAACACTGGCAAGAGCGAGAAACTTTTTACCGAGGCTCTAGGCATCTACCGCGAGTTGGCTTCTATAGCGCCCAGCACCTACAAGCCCGATCTGGCCCGACTGTTGCGCAATGTCGCTACCCTGCTCGACAAGCGCCAGAGTTGGGACGAGAGTGAACGGTTGTACCTGGAGGAGTTGACTATCAACAAGGAACTGGCTCAAGGCAATCCAGGACGATACATGACTGATGTGGCACGGTCCTATGGCAACCTGTCAAACCACGCACTGCTCATGAAGCAATTTGACATGGCCCTGGATTATGGCCATCAAGGCCTTGCATGCGACAGTACCCGCCTGTTTATCCAGGCCAATCTCGCTGCAGCCCACCTGTTCAAGGGCGAATATGACCTGGCCGAGGTCATTTACCGCCAGTACCGGCAGCGACTGCGTGACACCTTTCTTGACGACCTGGAGCAGTTCGGCCGCATGGGCATCATCCCCAAGGAGCGGGAACCCGACGTGGAACGCATCCGCCGTTTTCTGCTCGGGCAATAGCATTTCCAGATAATCACAAACAACTAAATAACAAAAAAACCTACTACAATGAAAAGAATTTTTATCTCCTTGTTTGCCTTGATAGGCATCTTAACGGCAAGTGCCGCACAATCCAGCGACACAACCACCACGGTAACCTCCCTCGACGACATCATCGCCATGGAGACCCAGTCACAGATGAAAAACAGCATCGCGATGCGCTTGCAGGACCAGTGGAGCAAGAGCACCTTCTTGAACATCGGTTACAACATGACCAAACTCTCCTCCAAGGAGTTCCCGGCAACCGCCACCAGACTTGCCAATGAGTTTGACAACAAACTGGGCTTGGGCATCCAGTGGGGACACACTTTCAACTTCCACAAGTATCCGCTGGGATCGGTCCTTTTCATCGGGCTCGACTTCACATGGTTGGACTTCAACTTCAACCAGTACAAGAAATGTGACGCTCCTGTCGGCTTCGACCTGGGTGAGCAAGTGCTGAACCTGCCGTGGCACAACGAGAAGATGTCGCTCAATTATGGCATGTCGGTTGGTCCGTCGTTGACCCTCTACCCCTTCACTAGCCTCCAGAATAGTGGCACCGATAAGATTCGCCTGCAGTTGTACTTCCACGTGGGCTATGACGTCGCCTACTACCAGATCAAGGACGTGCCAGAGAAAGGCAATAACCAGGAAACGAGTAAAAAGAGCGCTTGGGGACATGGCCTGTACACGAGTTTTGGCGGCAACATCACGTGGGACTTCATCGGCGTGGGCATCGAGAGCCGCAACGATGGCGGCATCAACTGCAAGCCCGTGGATGACCTTTACAACACCGGCAAGTTTAAAATCAAGGAGAAAACGACCCGACTGTACCTGCAGTTCCGATTCTGATTCTTCTCTTTATCCATCCAAGCCAACATGAAAAGATTCGTTTTTCTTGCGCTAGCGGCATTCTTGTGGACGATGCTGGCCATGGCACAGAATACTGACCACAAGTCGGGCCGTTGCGGCGATGACGTCGAGTGGTCTTTTGACGGGCGCACGCTCATCTTGACCAATTCGGCCAGCGGCAAGGCTTTCTTGAACAACATGAACGACTATGACCTCAATAAGAACCAGGCGCCATGGGTTAAGCAAAAGTTGGACATCAGGAGGGTCATCGTCGGCAAGGGTATCGGACGCATCGGGGCCTGCGCGTTTGCAAACTGCGAGAACCTCAACAGCGTCGAGTTCCAGGACACCTACCTGCGTGAAATCGGCTGGGGCGCTTTCCTCAACTGCAAGAACCTGTTTAACTTCTCGATTCCAGTCAACATCAAGCGCATCGAGACCATCGCCTTTGCCAACTGCCGTTCCTTGCGGTCGGTCAAGATTCCTGTCCTGGCACGCGTCGAGGACCAGGCTTTCCTCTCGTGTGTCAACCTCAATCTCATCGAGATTGGCAACAACGCGTTGCTGGGCAAGGCCGTGTTTGCCACCGAGGTTGAGGAGAATGGGAAGAAGATGCACAAGCCCTATACCGGCGAGATACGCAGCCTGCCCGCCAACATCAACACCGACAATTGCCTGGAGTATGGCTTGTCAAGGGAGTCCGTTGCCATCTGTCTGAAGTCGTCCAGTCAACTATTGGGCAACAATGACTATCAATCCATTGTGGACAAGAATATTCCCGAGAGCGACTTGATGCGTAACGACACTTACGCCCTCATTATCGGCAACGAGCATTACCGCTTTGTGTCCGACGTCCCCTTTGCCAAGAACGATGCCACCGTCTTTGCCGAGTACTGCAAGAAGACGCTGGGTATTCCGGCCGAGAACCTACACCTGTGTGAGGATGCAACCAAGCACATGATACTGGAGCAGGAAATTGAGGACTGGCTGCGCAATGGCATCTCACAGCGCAACAGCAAGAAACTCATCGTTTACTATGCGGGGCACGGCGTGCCCGACATCCAGGCCGGCAACAAGGCCTATCTGCTGCCCACCGACGTGTTTGGCACCAAGCCCACCCATGGCATCGCCCTCGACGACTTCTATAGCCTCCTGGGCGGTCTGGGATTTGAGCGTGTCACTGTTTTCATCGACGCGTGCTTCAGCGGTGTCAACCGCGACAATGAGGGACTGAGCATCGAGCGGGCCGTCGAGGTTGAGGCCCAGGACAGCCAGCCCAAGACGGGCAACATGATCGTCTTCACGGCGGCTCATGGCAACGAGACGGCCCAGAGTTACCAGGAGGAAGGACACGGCTTGTTCACCTACTACTTGCTCAAGGAACTCCAGGAGTCTCATGGCATGGTATCCTATGGCAGGCTGGCCAGCGAACTAGAGAAAAACGTGAGCAACGTCGCGCCCACCCTTGAGATGCGCAAGCACCAGACGCCCAAGATCTTCACATCATTCCCCACAGACGTGTGGAAGAAGTGCAGTTTCTAGCCATCACCATCATCACAATAGATGCCCATGAACGAGCAGCAATACCGTTATTACGCCTTTATCAGTTACAACTCCCGGGACACGGCATGGGGCAAGCGCGTGCAACGCAAGTTGGAGAACTACCGCATGCCAGCCACGCTGTGCTCCGAGCGAGGATGGAAGCGCACGCCGCTCAGGCCCATCTTCTTTGCGCCAACCGACATCCAGCCTGGGGGCCTCGACAAGGAGTTGCAGGAGCGACTGCGAGCGTCCCGCCACCTGATTGTCATCTGTTCACCCAATTCGGCCACGTCCGACTGGGTGGGCCGCGAGATCGAGTTCTTCCACTCGTTGGGTCGCACTGCCAACATCCACTTCTTTATCGTTGACGGCGTGCCCAACAGCGGTAACCCCGACACCGAATGCTTCAATCCGGTCGTCAGCCAGTTGGGTATTCCCGAAATCCTGGGAGCCAACATCCACGAGAAGGCCTACCGCTGGCCATGGCTCAACAAGGAGAGGGCCTACGTCCAACTAGTGTCCAAACTGCTGGGGGTGGAGTTTGACTCCATCTGGCAACGCCACAAGCGGCAACTGGCCAGACGCGCCGCCACATGGATTCTGGCGGCAGTGGCCATGTTGTCGATGCTGCTGTGGGTCTGGATAGCCAATCAGCCGTTCGATGCCCGCATCGCGCTACAGGAAGCCTCGCCCCACAACGGGCAGTTGCCGCCGCTCCACGACGTTGTGGTGACGCTATCACTCGACAACGAGGACAAGAGCGATACCATCCTGACGATGGAGCAGACGGCCTTGTTCTCCAACATCCCGCACCGCCTCATGGGTAGGGAGGCCCGCATCGTCGTCACTGCGCCCGACCACTTGACCACCGACACGACAATAACGCTCGACCGCGACATCACGGTCGGCATCAGGCGTGACGAGCGTGTCTATGGACTGGTGAGATTTGCCTTGTGGAACCCTGCCACCGAGGAGTTCATCACCCACTCGGCCGTGCAGGTCGCCGGCATCACGGCCACAAGCGATGCCAGTGGGCAAGTCAACATCACGGTTCCCCTGGATCGGCAGCGGCAGTACTACCAGGTCAAGGCCTCGTTTCCGTTGGTCAATGACACCATCTACATGCCCTGCGGCGAGAACGACGTTTTACAGAAGAGAATCTAATAAAAAACTAACACAACATGGACAAGAAACAGTACATTCCCAATCCGATTGACACCAGTGACATCACCCTGGACGAAGGACTCACGGCGCTAGTCGAGCAGATGGCCAGAAACGTGCACGAGGTGTGGGCACAGGGCCGAATTTCTCAAGGCTGGACCTGGGGACCACAACGCGACGACACCCTCAAGACCCACCCCGACCTCGTCCCCTATGAGGACCTGACCGAGGTCGAGAAGCAGTATGACCGCGACACGGCCACCGCCACACTCAAACTGATCATAAAACTAGGTTACAACATCAACAAGGAATGACGATGAAAAGAATGCTAACAACCATCGCCGCCTCATTGCTCCTGGCCCTGGGCGCCACGGCCCAAGCCATGGAGAGTCCCGCGACGGCCACCTACACCAGCAAGGCTTATCTGAAATCGGACACGGCTGTCAACGGCAAGACAGCCGACGAGTGCTACATGTTCCTGGCTGCGCTGGGCAAAGCCGAGCAAGGCAGCCCCGAGGGTGCGGCAGCCGAACTCTCGTTGCTGCTCAACCTGTTCGAGAGCCGCCATCCGGGTGCTGGCGACGTTTCCATCCAGGAGGTGACCAAGTGGGCCACCGAGTGTGGCTGGTTTGCCCATGCGCCCCGCCACTGGGACGAGACGGCCAGCGAGGCCTATCTCGAGGTCGCACGGTCGGTAATTGCCGGGAACCGCGTCATGCCGCCGTTCATCCTCGAGCACGACTGCATGGAAGACCTGGCCTATATCGAAACCGATGGTGTGCGCTACAGCCCCTATGACAAAGACAAGTACGTCAGCGGGGTGACGATCTGCTACCAGGCGCCAGTCCATGAGCACAAGGGAAGGAGATTCGGCTTCAAGCGTCCCACACACTGGACTTTCTACAGTTTCCCGACCGCCAAGAGCGATCCCTTTGGCTACCTGTGCGGCAAGGATTGTCCTCACCACAACGTGACCGACCCGCAAGACATCATCAGGTGAACCTATAGACCACCATTTTTTAAACTACAAGCCCGATGTTTACACTGCCAAAGTGGTTGAAACATCGGGCTTGCCATTTTCTAAAGAATCTTCAGGGCTTGCCGTGATGATAGGCTTGGCGTTAGCGCTGTGGAAGGGTGCGGACGGGGAAGTTGAAGTAAGTGTCGGGGAAGGGCTCATCCTTCAGCGTGAAGTGCCACCACTCGTTGTCCAGCGGCTTGAAGCCGTGGCGCAACATGGCCGTGCGCAGCACCATGCGGTTGTAGAACTGCTCGCTGGTAAAGGTGGGCACCGTCTGCTGGAAGTCCAGCGTCTCGGGATTGCCGCCGCCATAGTCAGGATGGCTCTCGATGCCAAACCAGTCGAACGTGCCGCCCATGTCCAGTTCCTTGCCCGTCTTCATATCCACTAACGTGAGGTCCACCGTCGAGCCACGCGAGTGACCGCTCTTCTCGGCCACATATTCGCCCTCAAACACCTGCTTCTTGTTCAAGCGGGGATAGAAATAGGCCTTGGTGAGCGTGTCGGTCTCGTCAAGCGCCCAGCGCAGGAAGTGGTCCACGGCGCGCTGGGGGCGGTAGGCGTCATAGATCTTGAGCACATAGCCGTGGCGCTTCAAGTCCAGGCTCACGGCGCGCAGGCTATCGGCAGCCACGCGCGTCATCAGCGCCGTCGGCTCCTCGTAGCCGTCAATCCTGGCGCCCACAAAGTTATAGGTGCTATGGTAGCGGATTTCCAGAATCGCGTCGGGCACCACGTCGGTGATGTTGACAAACTGGCTCGAGTCCATCGTCTTGTCATTCACACGCGCCACATCCTGGACACTCTTGCAGCCCGTCAGCAAACCAGCGGCAACGACCAGCGCCACCGACAGCAATTTTATAACATTGTTCTTCATATACTTGTAGTTTTTAGTCCAATTCGACTACAAAAGTACACATTTTCCCCAAACCACAATGTAACAATTCAGCCAAAACGCATAATCACAATTTCACGCTAAGTCGCAAAGCCGCGAAGGAATTGTTTTTAAGATAGTTATAAAATATACTACTCTTAACACAACTGCATGAATGACGACTTGTAATTGTTATAATAGCCATCGAACAATCAGTTAAGTGAGTCAATATTAAACACTTAGCAGTTTCGTTACTTTGCTTGAGGTTGTGGCTGAGATGATTTGCTGAATTGTTGCAACCACAACACTCCCTGTCAAAAATCAGCCATCCAGCAGTGCCGCCGGGTTATCTCTCATCCAACTCCCCCTTGTGTTTCTCCTTGCGGGTGTAGGTCTTCTTGGAGCGGTGGACACGGTTGGTCGAGTGGAACCCGGGGCCCAGCACCTCCTGCTGCCCCTCGCGGTTGCCACGACGCATCGCCTTGATGACATCATCCAGGCGCGACTTCTCTTTCTTATTCTTCTTTGCCATAATACCCACCACCCGACAAAAACCATGCCAACAGACCCTTATTTAAAAACAAGAAGTACAAAATAGAGGCAATGATATAGATGTTGGCTCTAACCCCTGCGGGGCTAATGCTAATTTCACAGATTTGATGCGAATTAAATACTTAATTCGTTAAATCCGTTTTCATTAGCGAAATTGGCATTTAAAACCAATGATGGGCCAACAACAGTATCGTTCCCAATACAAATAATAAATCGGTCTTCATGGGGATTTACAGATTGTATTTCTTGTGTTTCTTGTTTTCCTTTTATTTCAATGGATTGTTGTTTTTCAGGGGCTGGGAAGGAAGTGGCGAGGGCGGATGCCGTGGTGTGGCACCCGCCCTCGCGATGATGGGTTATCGAGGTGTTTTATTTCTCGAGTTCCTTCTTGATGCGCTCGGTCAACATGGGGACGATCTTGTGGAGGTCGCCGACGATGCCCAGGTCAGCCACGCTGAAGATGGGGGCGAACTTGTCCTTGTTGATGGCGATGATGAAGTCGCTCTCCTCCATACCGGCGAGGTGCTGGATGGCACCGCTGATGCCGCATGCCATGTACAAGTTCGGACGGACGGTCTTACCCGTCTGGCCCACCTGTACCTCGTGGGGCATCACGCCGTTGTCAACCATGGCACGTGACGAAGCCACCTGTCCGCCGAGGACGTCGGCGAGAGCCTGCAACTTGTCGAAGCCTTCCTTGTCGTGCACACCGCGGCCGCCGCTGACGAGGATCTTGGCCTCGCTGATGTCGGCCATCTGCTTGTCAGCCTTGATGGTCTTGACGAGTTTCACCTTGAACTTGCTGGCGTCAAAGGTGGGGTTGAACTCGGTGACGATGCCCTGGCGGCCGGGCTGGCGCTGCATCTTCTGCATCACACCGGGGCGCACGGTTGACATCTGGGGACGGTTGTTGGGGCAGATGATGGTAGCCATCAGGTTACCGCCAAATGCGGGACGGGTCATGCGGAATTCGGGTTCGCCGTCCTTGTCGGGCTCGATCTCGAGTTTGGTGCAGTCGGCGGTCAGACCGGTCTTGAGGCGCGAAGCGATGCGCGGTGCCAGGTCGCGGCCGATGGTGGTAGCGCCATAGAGCACGATGCTGGGCTTGCGGTCGATGATGATCTGGCCAACGGCCTGGGAGTACTGCTCGCTCAGGAAGTCCTTCAACTCGGGAGCGTCAACGACGATGACCTCGTCGGCGCCCTGCTCGATGAGGGCCTGTGCCTGGTCCTTGATGCCGCAGCCCAGGAGCATGGCAACGACCTTCTCGCCGAGAGCGTCGGCCAGGTCGCGCGCTTTACCTAGGAGTTCAAATGCAACGGACTGGATGACACCCTCGCGCTGCTCGGCAAAAACGAATACGTTCTTATAATCTTTCTTATCCATAATTTTCAGTTTTAAGTTTTTAGTTTTTGAGTTCTTAGTTTTAAGTTTTTAGTTTTAAGTAATAATTGCTACGCCTGAAGTGGGTGATTGTACTTGAAACTTAAAACTCTCAACCTAAAACTCTCAACTTAAAACTCATTTAGATAATGTGTTTAACTTTGAGTTGATTAACGATGAGTTCGACAGCCTCCTCGGGGGTAACCTCGTGCACCTCGCCGGGGGCCTTCATGGCCTTGGGGAAGGACTTGAAGACCTTGGTGGGCGAGCCTGCGAGACCCAACTTACCCTCATCAACGTCGATCTTGTCGGCACTCCAGACCTCGACTTCCTTGTCATAGGCCTCCATGATGCCGCTCACGCTCATGTAGCGGGGCTCAAAGGCCGATGCGAGCACGGTCAGCAGGCACTTGCCCTCGACCTCGAGGACCTGGATGCCGTCCTCGTTCTCCTTGTCGACCTGCAGGTTGCCGTTGTCAAGCACCTTGGCGTCGGCGACATAGGTGATCTGAGGCAGACCCAGGTGCTCTGCCAACTCGGGGCCGACCTGAGCGGTGTCACCGTCGATAGCCTGACGGCCAGCGATGATGAGGTCATAGTCCAGGACGCGGCACAGGCCTGACAGGGCATAGGACGTGGCCAGGGTGTCGGCACCGGCAAACTTGCGGTCACTCAGCAGGATGGCACGGTCGGCGCCCATGGCCAGAGCCTCACGCAGCATGACGTCGGCCTGGGGAGGTCCCATCGAGATTACGGTGACATTGGCACCGAACTGGTCCTTGAGCCTCAAGGCGAGTTCAAGACCGCCCTTGTCATCGGGGTTCATAATGCTGGGAACGCCTTCACGAATCAGAGTACCCTTCACGGGGTCAATCTTGACAACGGTGGTATCGGGAACTTGTTTGATACAAACGATAATATTCATAATTCTGTTTTCTCGAGTTTTAAGTTTTTAGTTTTTTGGTTGTAAGTATGATATGTATCGCCCGAAAATGGCAACCGTACTTAAAACTTACAACTTAAAACTTACAACTGATTATTTAAACAATTGTCCGGCGATCACCATGCGCTGAACCTCGGATGTACCCTCATAGATCTCGGTAATCTTGGCATCACGCATCATGCGCTCAACAGGATATTCACGGGTGTAGCCATAGCCACCGTGGA
>CAMKOE010000010.1 GCA_946414395.1 uncultured Porphyromonadaceae bacterium
GGTAAGTGCAAGCAACTGACGGAGCAGTGAGAACCCGCTCCCACCGCTCATCGATGGCGATGCCTTACTTGATTATTCACATTCTTCTACAATTATTGTTTAAAGTGAATTTGAATATTCTTTGGGGGTATTTCGAAGATTTTTAGTAACTTGCGGCATGAAAAAGATTCTGATATTTTTGATACTGGCGGCAGTTGCCGTCACATGGGACCTTGGCGCTAGCGCACAAGGCAGGAGCAAGGGTGACAACCTGTTCTATGTTTTCGCCGAAAAAACGGTGAAAAATGACAAGAAGAAAATCCGGTATAGGGCGGCGTTGACAGCCCCGACCGATACCGCCCGTCCCGCAATCATCATCTACCTGCATGGCGGCAGTGGGACCGGCAGTGACAACGAACAGCAACTGAGGTCGCCTGGCATCGCCCAAATTTATGACTACCTCGCTGAGCAGGGCATCAAAGCCTATTTCTTGGTTCCCCAATGCGAGGATGAATCGTCATGGTCTGGTTATAATCCCCCGCCCAAACGATCGGGACGCCGCACCCCAGGAGGCCCCCGTCCCCAAGGGCCGGTAAAATGCCCGTCCTACAACCCGTTTGTCAAAGCATTGGCCGACCTGTATGTGCAGGACTTCGGCGCCGACCCCAACAGGATCTACATCTTTGGAGCATCGATGGGAGGCGATGGCGTGTGGCACATCGTGAAAGATTATCCTGACTACTTCGCAGCAGCCATGGCGGCTTCGGGCGCCTACCGTGGAATGGGTGTACCCGACTTGGGCAGCACACCGCTGCTTTGCACCAAGGGAACCCGTGAAGGAAACTACAGCAAGTATGTGCAGATGATTGACGACATCAGGCTCTTGGGTGGTGAAGTCAATTTCCAGCCCTTGGAGGGGTGCGATCACCATTCAGCGATAGATAATGCCTTTACCAGCGAACGTATCGCCTGGGTCTTGTCCCATCAGCGCTGAGCGTTTAACGCCATCATTAAAGGCTATGATAATGGACACATTGTTTGCATATTCTTAGCAGGCATTTCTTTAGGCCTCCGTGTCGCGAATCCATATTGATAGCGGTACGAAGAAGCCTATCTCTGTGACAAGATCCTAATCATCGCCTGTAGCGATTGGCCCACCCGCGAACCCCGCTGGCGATGGGCCGTTCCGCTCCGTCTGCGTCCGCTCCGAATGACTGACTTATCGGCTGGAGAGTGCCTGGTCAGGCTCACTGGCCGCGCCGACACCCCGCACACCCGGCTGCTGCGGTCATTCCCGTTCCGCACTGCGCTTCGCTGCGTCATCGACAGTGCAACACCTGCGGTTCAAGGCGGTCTGCTTACGGCGGGTGCGGGTACGCACCCGGCTCGCTGCACTGGTATCGGGCTCGTCCTTCGTCCTCAACCCGATCCTGACGTTCCGCAAGCCCGATGCTCAATCGGAGATTGCCCCGCAACGCCTGCATCCCGCCTGGCACTCACGATGACTCCACTCATCTTGTGCCTCCACTTCATTCCCTCCGCGCCCCGCTGTTTTCGCTGCGCTCAGGGGTATCGGTGCTGTGAGCCTTGGGCACACTCCAGCCTCTGTCGCCATTCTGCGCTCCCTTGCCTGCGCTTCACCGCCCGTCGCCATCGCCAGAGCACAACATCAAGCCTGGAACAAGTTCAAGGCACGATGTTGTCGCACAGTAATCAGCGGTATTGACGAGCATAAGCGCAACCGATACTGCGTGTCGGATGCGCTCACGCACGTCAGCATCATCACCGCACAATGCCAAAATCGCCCTGCATATAGCGCTTTTAATGAAAGCGAGTTTGTAACACGCTCCGCAGGGCGGTTGGGGGGTCCTGTGACAGAGACAAAAGGAAAAAATTTCCTTTTCAACCTTTAATCCGCTGATTATCAGCGGAAATTTATTTTGAAGTGCGGAAAAAATGTGATTTTAACAAATTCTCGTCCGTAAGACTATAGTATAACTTGCTGATATAGGTATTTTTACGACACACTAAAAATGGGAACCCAAATGTTAAAATTTTCCGCTTAATCATTCATGAAGTCCCAGCAGGCAACACGATGCATCAGCAAGACGTAACCATTTGAGAGTGGCTGTTATCACCACGGAGAAAAGCGGTAACAGCATTCGTTGAAACCGTCTCACCGAACAACATAAATGCCGAAAATGCCAGGGCAAAGGGCATTCCGCTATGCTTCGGCCTTTGCGCCAGGCCGAATTTGTCCCCAGGGCATGGATGAAACCGCACTGTCGCCCGATTTCATCTATGCACCTAAGCGACATTACCGCACATTCGCCCAGCATATAGCGCTTTTTTGACGGCCATTTTCAGAAGCGCCCCGCAGGGCGGTAGGGGGCTCCTGAGAGAGAAACAAAGGGAAAAATTTCCCTTTTTAACCCTTTAATGCTTGATTATCAAGCATTTGATTTTTTCAACCCTTTACAAGTCGTAAAAAAACGTGCATTTTAACACTTTTTTTTCTGAAAGAACCCCGATGAATACAGGTTTTACGGCCACTTTTGAGACTACCCTCAAATGTTAAATTTTTGGCCGTTTTTTGTCACGCACTCACAAAAAGTCGCAACCAAAAACGACCTTCCGCTGCCGTCCGAAAACGCCAGCGGAAGGTTCCATAACAGCTTCAATATAGAAGATATCAAATCAAACCTAATTTAATTCATGGAATTAAAGGAAACCCAGGCTATTTCCTAAACTTCACGTTTGGATAATATTTTTTTAGGAGTGGACCATACATCTTCATCTCAGTATTATTCATAAATCTAGCAGAATCACCAACTCGTTCCGGCCGGCCATCAGCATTCAATTGCCACACCTGAACATGAACTACACCTCGAGGGAATTTAGTGCCATCTGGATTTGTATGATTATGGCTCCAATCAAAGTCCAAAAAAGTTTTTTGTCCAGAATAAACCCGCGCTTGGCACACTCCATTACTATTCTGTCTCAAGTAAACATCAGATGTATTAGAATAGAGTGGAAGATTTGTATGGGTATCTTTATCACCCTTCTTCTTGATCAGATGTCCTTTTACACCATTTACTATGACAGGTGAAGCTAGCGATACATACTCGGAACGTCTGCCTCTCTCATCCCTCGCAAAAAAGTCAACACCGTTACCCATTTTTATTCAGATCGTAATTGCGTTCATAATTCACGACTTTATAATCACACTCTCGCAACCATTGTAAAAGTGTAAGGTCACGTTGAATAAAACCCAGATCTTTGAGGTTGAGATTTAATGCTTCGGAAAGGCACATTACATGCTCTTCGTTAGCGCCATTGCTGTCAATGCCAAATCCCACAACATATTCTTCATAATACTCACGGACAACGTAGATCTCATCAGCATTATCATACTCGGATACTATCAAATCATTTAATGCCGTCACCTCGAGTTCCTGCTTGTATCGCATATTCTGGAAAAAATTCTTTTCATTAGCAGACAAATATTTGCCTTCCATTGATGAAAACAATTCCAGATCTGCATCCCGCAGTCTGTGCTTTTCTGTACTCTTCATATTTTTCTTAATCGGGTCTGGATAAAACAAGGAATAAACTTCAGTGGAGTGTGAAGTCCTTGAACCTCCACATCTTCACCATATACTATAATCATTATTGGACTTTTCTCCTCTTCCAATCGGTGTAATGCATAACACCAACGATCAAACGAATTAGCGTTTTTCTTATTGCCCATCCCACTCACTGCAATAATGCTATGAGAAGGTAGGCCTTCAAAGCAATAAGCAAATGAATTTAAACCTCCCCAACTTGCTGTGGGAATAACGTTAAAACCACATTGCTGCCAGTATGCTCCAATAAAACGAGTTCTGAAAACATCTTCTTTATTGTAAAAATCAGTAGGAAGGTCTCTCCATAAGGATAGGTCTGGTGTAAAAACAATGTCATACTTGCTGATGGTATAAGTTGTGTACTCCAAATTACACCATACTGCATTACGAAACCGATAGTCGTCTAAGAAAAAATGCAATGCTTGACCTTTGCCATCATGTTTATTCCTTTCTGTGAAAGGAATAGCCATGAAGTCAGTGGTACTCGTATATGCTTCCATGATTGGGAAACCGTTAGTTACTGTGAAATGCATTCCTTTCATCAAATGCATATTCTCACAGATTGCTTTTTTTCTCGCCTTAGGAGGTATTAACTCCCACTCTCGTAGCCTGCCGTTTTCTTTGCAAGCCATCAGATACATCTCTTTCTTGGAAAAGAGACAACTTGAATTGTTGTTATCAATCATTTCTTAAAATGATAATGCAATTAATTGTGAATAAAACTTAATTTACACAGGGATTGCATTGCTCATTTCTTGAAAATACCTAATTTTGCAAGGCAATCCCTATCGCTCGGATGGCATAAAGAACATTTTGTTCTTAAAGGGCTCCGCCTTTGCCGAGACGGGGCCTATTTTATGCCTATTATAATTGGCTATTTCATTAGTTCACCTCCTTCCTTTATCACGTGTCTACTATCGTCAGATTTAAACTTATAAATACCAGTTTCATGCGACAGTCTCCCAAGCACGATCCATTTGTTTAGGCCTCTTTTTTCTGCCCAACTAAAATACTTTTTTTGGATGACAAATGGATTCATAGGAGCGACAGGGGCAAGCTTCCAAAGTTTGTCTGGAATGAGCCACTCAGACGCAAATCTATCGGCTTCTCTTTCCTGTCGATTCTCGTCCTCGTCATTAAAGCTCCTCATATCAACGCTAATTTGCTGCTGGTCATTCGTAGTATGACCCAGTATTATGTGGCCCAGTTCATGCATAAGCGTAAAAGCAAGATTATCGATTCTGTTATAACGCATCGTCAGCACAATGCATGGCACTCCTTTATTGAAAAAGGAGTAGCCATCGATAGATGCATGATCAAGTTTTGACACCACTTTAAAAAGTATACCAAAATCGTCAAGAATATTCTTTATGCGACTTATTGTATCTACATTCTCATGTAAAACATCGCAAATCAAGCGGCAAAGTTCATTGCTATTCTCCAGTGTGAATTCACCTTTTGGTGATTCATCTTGAACTTCAGAATGAGCTTTAACTACCCATGTAGCAATCATTCTTTCGTCCAGTCCTGTCTTTGCAGAACGTCTAAAACAATTAATAGCGAGGCGAGAAAAATCTTCTCGTAATGTGTCGATAGAATCAATCTGATAATGATTTTTGATGAAATCAACCTTCTCTATCGGCTTCAATTTGCCTTGCCCTTTTGTTAATGCTCTTACATCGATAATCTCATCTAATTCTTTGAGGAATGAAATAGCTATATATTCTTCAGCGTTGTCTACATTATTACTCTTGCATACAAGATCATACGTGAGCTGCATATCTAAGAGCAACTTTGCTGATATTCCTAGCCAATCCTCAACAGACTCCGCAAACGAAATGGTAATACGACGATTCCCATTAATAACTTCACTTATATGGGAAGGGCGTAACCCGATAGCTTCCGCAAAATCTTTTTGCGAAAGCCCCCGATCCTTTAATTCCTTTTTGATAATTGAACCTGGATGGGTTGGACTATATGTTTGTTTTTGGATCAAAATTCCCAATTTTGTGAATTTGAATCTATGCAAAGGTAATATCAATTCCCAACATAGCAAAACAAATGGCAAAAAAAGTTATTAACAATCGATGCTCCATTTTTATAAAACAAAACTCCCACAGTCGTGTCCATACGGCATGGGAGTTCATGAAGAAATGAAACGCTATCAGCGGGAACCATCACACTGCACACCAAATCGCTGGCAATAGTAGAAGAACGTGCCTATACTATAGCCATTGGAGCAGGAACGCAGGAAACTCGAGAATTTCTGATCTGTCTCCCTGGGTTTATACTTCGGGCTTTGGCGACTGACAATGTGAAAGTATTCCCGTCCAGCTTCACCCAAAGTCGCCAACGAGAAACCGATTGCGATCCAATCCTCATAGTTGTCGGTCATGTCGATCTTCCGCAACTCGATCTCTTTGCAGGCCTGGTACACTCGCTCGTCGGTATCATCAGCGAAATTGTTTCGCTGCCACGACTGCCATTGAGGCTGCCTGGGCTCTTTATAGACACCAGTGTATGCGACAGCGTCCTCATTAATATAGGGCGCTTCATCATAACTGAGGCAGCGCAACCTGCACACGTCACTGCAATTGTGGTCAATGGTGATGCCGATTCCCGCAAATTCCTCTTCCAGTTGCAAAAACTGACGTTTGTGCAACTTGGGATACTTCAATGGAATGATGACAAAGTAACCTTTTCCGCCCACGGAATGGGCGGCATAAAGCACTTCTTCGAACCGGCTTAGTACATTCTCGATGAGGAGGCCAAAGTCTGGAACCTCCAGATTGTCCTTCTGGTCAATATCAACACAGATCAGTCCACTGCGTTCAGCGAGATTCTCCGCTTTCCTCGCTCCCTCGAACACACCGCTGATGGTGGCATGAGGCAGTGCGTTCTTGAAATGTTTCTGCTCCTGCTTGCTAGAGCAGGCCCGCAGCCTCATGATCTGCTCCTTGTGCTGCTCACTCATGTCGAACAGGAATTCACGCAACGTGATGTTGCGAGGTTCCTTGTCGAACACGCCATTGAAGCAGCTGATGAGCCTGTCTAGATAGGATTTCTTTGATTCGTTTACCATAACAAATATTTTTTGAATGTTAATGTTAATAATAGGTTTATCGTCCTGATTATCAGTAAGTAATCAATTGACTTTGCATTAACAATAATAACTGTATCATTTTAAGAATTTTGTTATGATATTAACAAAATTACTTAGCCTAACTCGCTGATAATCAATAACCCTTTTTGTAAAATGTTAAACCAAAAGCTAAATCAAAGCAGCTGTTTTCCAGTGCATTGCGACCCTTTCGGTGTTAACATTAACATTGCCTTCTCAGTCATGGCTTATCCTTACTGTTCAAAGCCCTGTTAACAAGACTTGGGGCTTTGCCGATGCCTTTTGCAAACCATGCCTGGTTGACAATCTTTACATGCTTGTTGAATTCCCTTATGGCTTGCTCTTGAGTGATTTTGCCTCCGAACGGCATTGGAGATCCGCCACAAATCAGTTCATAGACTGCCATGGCTGTCTTCTCAAAGTACTTCATGCAACGAATGGTGTACTCCATGTCTTGTGCAGAAACCTTTCGAGTAAAGCCGGATGGAGAGTTAAACACATTAATCAGATGGACAATACCCGCAAGGCGCATCGCTTGAATCTGCAATTTGCTATAGAGTGAGAGAATGAAATTGTCTTCAGTGGTCGCTTTCACTTCCTCTTTTTTGTCTTGCAAGGAATTGAAATACTCATTGTATAACTCATCGCTCTCACCCTCAATAAGAATGGGATTCCATCCCGAGAGGTTATCTTCGTACAATTTGCGGACAACTCCACGCCAATCACCAGAAATATAATCATCCATTATTTCTTTACTTCGCTTGGGGAACTCCTGAATGTTTGGCATGGTAAACAGGAAGCGTGTGGTCAGACCATTCACTAACCGTTGCGGGGTGCCAAACGTCGATTTGAGCAACGCAGGTTGGAGATCGCCCATGATGTTCATAAACGCATTGGTGATAACGATGGGCTGGTCCTCTCCTTTGCGGTTGAGGAAAATGTCATCCCCGTCGAACAGATTTATCAACTTCTCGTCACCGCCATTCTTGTTGTAACGCTCAAGGTCATCTAAGAAACCTTTTATTTCTGAGTAGTATCCTAAAGACCCTATTTTGGCGTTTTGCAGGATGCGTACTCTCGCTTCCTCAGTACAGTCTCCAACAAGCAACTGATCAAACTTTGGCTCGTTATCATCGTTGTTGTCATTGCCTCCTTTCCAGGCACTGTGCTCAAGCTTGTATTCCTGATAATGTCGGCGGTTAGTGTCTCGAAGTGGCTTAAGCACTTCTTTGACCGGTTGCGTTTTGTTTGAACCGCTTGGAGCTACGTTCACAAACCATAGCATAAGAGGGTTTGTATACTTGCCGTCAGTAATCTTCACACGCTTTCCAATTGTAGTTGAAAAGGCGCTCAGAAGTGCGACTGTGGGGAACTCACGTGGGCATTTATAAACCCGCACCACTTCATTGATGTAGTCCTGGGCCTTCATTGTCAAGCCGTCGATGGGCAGCACGACCTCCTCGTGGAGGCGGTGCTTGCCCTTCTCTGGTTTTTTACGTGTGTTTTCCATGGCATATTACATTCTGCATCCAGCGAGACGCTCGATGTCTCCTTTGCGGTACCGGCGCTTTCCGCCGATCTCCACCTTCTTGAGGATGCCGCTCTTGTCCCAACGGTAGAGCGTCATCTTGGAGACGGAGAGCAGACGTGCTGCCTCGTCAACGCTAATCAACTGGTCGCTAGATGCTGCGGCTTCCGCCTCGAGCATAGCGATGGACTTGGCGCCAAGAAGAATCTCCTCAGCGAACTTCTTCAGATCCTCTACTGAGACTTGGAGGATAATGTTGGTGTTTTCTGTGCTTTGAAGCATTTTGATTACAGAGTTTGTGTTGAAGGTATTCATTTGTTTAAACGTCCCACTCGGTAGGCCATCTACTGCGGACGTGTGTTCACATCCGCAACGTCTTTAGTGGGTTGGCGCCCCCAAGTGCGTTGTCAAATGTGACGCGGCAAAAGTATCGTGTTATACTGGTTAACAAAAAGACAAACTTTTTTCGGCGTATTTAGTGCTCCCAATCAAAACATTCTTATTACTTTTGTATCATTGAATTACACTCGATGATAAACGGAGATTTTCTATGCTAACATTTGTTAAACACTTAAAAACTGACGAAGACTGCTACAAATTACTGTCTAAAATCAAATGGCCGGGCAGACAATTTATATGTGCCAAATGCGGCAACACGACATACCACAAGGGGCGGTCTCCGTACTCGCGTCGATGTAATCGATGCAAGTACGATGAGAGCGTGACCGCTGGCACTATGTTCAACAAATTGAAGTTCCCGATCTTAACAGCATTCAAAATCGTTTACAGGATGGCGACAACAGATACAGGCAACTCATCTAAAGCGCTTGCTGAAGAATTTGGCATCCAGAAGAATACCTGTCTTGCGTTCAAACACAAGATTCAGCAGGCGATGGGTGCCATGCAACATGAGCGCTTGACAGGTGATGTGCAAATGTGCGTAGGCAATGTGCGTAAACGTTCTTCTCAAATCCCTTTTTGGGAACCTGATCCTGTAGTATATATTGCTATAGCAGTGGAGGTTAGAAACGGGAAACCTGGCAGAGGGTTTGCCATACCCGTGGAAAAAGAGGAAATAGCAGCCCTTATTCCCTTAATTGATCGCTATGTAAATCCTGATGCACGAATACAAACAGTAGGACAATATGGTTTTATGACGAAAATGAAGAAAAGATATAAAAACATTTCCTTTGTCCAGTATCTTCCATTGCTATATGAACATTTTCTTGTTGTCAAGAATTGGGTGAGTAAGGAGTGCGGCAACACGACATCCGACTATCTGCAATGCTTCCTGAACGAGTTCTATTATCATTTCAACCATCACTATACTGATTGGAAAAGCTTCGTCAACCTTATACGCGCAATGGCCAAACCTGAATAATCTTTCGCATGCCCAGGCATCTTTCGCAATCATTTACGAAAATTACGACATTTACGAACTAGTGGACACTGTGCTACACTCGTCACTTTTAGGGTCTCGAAGTTGCGTACTTTTCTTTGGGTTTTAATACTTTTTCACGTTTGCACTATTGCTTTATTCGATTATATGATTATGAAAAAAAGAAGTTTGGAACAATCGTTTTTTTCGAGGAGGTAAGTCGTTGGCTTTTTCAACGAATTAACATCCTCTTTCGCTTCTGATGAGGTTGAAAAGGTTGAGTGGTCTGGTAGTCGTGTTATTTAGTCTCATTCAGGAGAAGTTGTTAGTTGCTAGGGGATCATTTGGAAGAGTGGGGCTGTATGAGGGCAGGAACCGGTAGCACTTTTATTCTTGAGACAAACAACCACGTTTTTTCACATTACGGAAGAAAATCCCCATATTTTGGCTCGTCAAGGGGTAAATGTCAATAACTTTCCATAATATATGGGGATTTATATGGGGATTTTGAAAATAAGAAAGCGGCAACTCGTTGAAATTCAACTTGTTGCCGCTTTCAAAAGGTGTCCAAGATGAGAGTCGAACTCACACGCCCAATCGGGCACTACCCCCTCAAAGTAGCGCGTCTACCAATTCCGCCACCTGGACAAAAAAAAGGTGAGCGAAAGACGGGACTCGGACCCGCGACCCCGACCTTGGCAAGGTCGTGCTCTACCAACTGAGCTACTTTCGCATTCGAAGTACTGTTTCCAGTACCGTACCATTGTGAAGTTCAAAGAACGTGAGCGAAAGACGGGACTCGGACCCGCGACCCCGACCTTGGCAAGGTCGTGCTCTACCAACTGAGCTACTTTCGCGTTGAATTCTGACCCCAAAGGAGGGGTGCTTTCGTGAATTGCGGTGCAAAGATACAGCGACTTTTTGAACTGACAAAATTTTTGCCACAAAAAATCACTTTTTTTTAAATTATTTTTTCACGCCGAGCAGTGTGAAAAATTCGTTCTGGCGGTGAATGTCCTCAAACTCACCACTATATTCAAATGTGATGGTGGTTGAGTCTTGTTTCTCGACGCCGCGCATTTTCATGCACATGTGTTGTGCCTCGGCATAGACGATGACGCCGCGGTTGGGGAGAACGCGGGTGAGCAGTTCGCAGATGTCGTGGGTCATGCGTTCCTGGACTTGGAGGCGGCGTGAGTAGGTGTCGACGATACGGGCGAGTTTGCTCAGGCCGACGATGCCGCCGGCGGGTATGTAGCCGATGGAGACTTTGCCGAAGAAGGGGAGGATGTGGTGCTCGCACAGGGAGTAGAACTCGATGTCCTTGACAATGACGATCTCGCTGCCCTCGTGCTCGAAGATGGCGCTGTGGACGATGGCGTCGGCGTCCTCGCTGTAGCCGCGGGTGTTCTCGATCAGGGCCTTGGCGGCGCGCATGGGTGTCTTGGCCAGGCCTTCACGGGTGGGGTCTTCCCCGATGAGTTCGATGATGGCACGGTAGTGCTCTGCTATTTTTTCGGCGAGGTTGAGGTCCTCGTCGCTGAATTTCATTTTAATCATTGCTCCAAACGTTTATGCGGTCACGCACGATGACCATCTCACGTGCGAACTTGGGGTAAACACTCTTGATGCGCTGCAGGGCTGCCTGTGCCTCGCGCTGGGTCTTGAAGTCGCCGATGCGCAGTCTCCAGGCGGGTGCCTTGTAGGAGATGTAGGATCGGTATTGGGGGAACTTCATGGCGATGTCTCTTGCGCGCTTTTGTGCCGAGGCCTTGGCTGTCTTGTAGTTGTTGTCGCTGTAGGCCTGGATGCGGTAGCCGACGCCTCGCGACTCGATGGTCTGTTGTGAGGTGTGGTTGCGCTTGGGCTTCTTGGGGGTGATTTCCTCTCTTTTCTTTTCTTCGTCTTTCTTTTTTTCCTCTTCTTTCTTGACTTCCTTGGTGTCGTCGTCAAGTTCGTTGAGTTTTTCTTCCTCGGCCTTGGCCTCGGGTTTCTTTTTGTTCTTCTTGTCCTTGCTGGTGGTGGCTTGTTGCTTGCCCACGTTGCTGTTGTTGCGTTTCTCGAGTTCCTTGGGCGCATCAACAGTGACCTGTCCGTTGCGGTTCAGACGGTCGCTCACCTGGGGGCGCTGGGCGCTGGCCGCGAGTGCGACCACCAGCATCAGGCAAAGGCTCAAAATGCGGATGTGTAATCGTTTCAACATTATATCTATAGATGTGTTGTTGTCAAATTTTGGCGCAAAGATAGTGCATTTTTCCTTATCATGTGTGTTTTTTTAAGAATTTATGTCCGATAGTGCGCTTTTTGGCCGTGTGGCTTGGAGGGTGAGAAAAAACGCAGCCAGCGATTGCTGGCTGCGCTAGGTCTTGATTCCGGGTCAACGGGGATTGTTGTTGCCTCGGTATCAGAAGGCGGTGACGATGCCCATGAAGTCGGCTGCCTTGAGCGATGCGCCGCCGATGAGTCCGCCGTCGATGTCGGGCTTGGCGAACAGTTCGGGGGCGTTGCTGGGCTTGCAACTGCCGCCGTAGAGGATGGTGGTGTCGTCGGCGACCTGTGCGCCAAACTTGTCGGCCACGAGGCTGCGGATCAGGGCGTGGATTTCCTGTGCCTGGTCGCTGGTCGCGGTCTTGCCGGTGCCGATGGCCCAGATGGGCTCATAGGCGATGACGATATTCTGGAATTGCTCGGTGGTGAGGTGGAACAGTGAGTCGCGGATCTCGGCCTCGATGACGTCCTTGAAGGTGCCGTTCTCGCGCTCCTCCAGGCTCTCGCCGCAGCAGAAGATGATTTTCAGGCCGCTCTGCAGCGCCAGGTCGACCTTCTCCTTGAGGATCTGGGCGGTCTCGTGGTAGTAACCGCGGCGCTCGCTGTGGCCCAGGATGACGTAGTTGGCGCCTGTCGAGGCTACCATGGGAGCCGATACCTCGCCGGTATAGGCGCCGCTGGTGTGGTCGGCGCAGTTCTGTGCGGCCAGGCCCACCTTGTTGATGTCGATGACCTCGCGCACGGCGGTCAGGTGGGTGAAGGGAACGCCCACGATGACGTCACACTTGAGAGACTCGACTGCCGACACGGCTTGACATACTTCCTTGGCGAGTTGCACGCCCTCGGGAACTGTGGTGTTCATTTTCCAGTTGCCCGCAACAATGTTCTTTCTCATGATTCTTGTTCTGAATTGGAGTTTTACTTATATAATTAATGTCGATTGATTCAATAGCGCAAAGTTACAACCAATTCGCCAAACTGTGCTAATGTTTTGGCAAAAATGTGAAACTCGGGATTTCAACGATAACTCTTTACCGTAGTGCGGGGCGTGAGGTCGGCCATGATCATTTCCCGAGGAATTCCTTGGGGGTGACGCCGACTGCCTTCTTGAACAGGCGGGTGAAGTGGTGCGGGAACTCAAAGCCGAGCAGCCTCGAGGTCTCGTTGACGTTGTGGCCGTTCATGAGCAGGCTCTTGCCCAGGTTGACGACGTAGGTGTGGATGTAATTGATGGCGGTATCGCCTGTCGCCCTGCGTATCAGGTCGCCGAAGTATCGCGGCGAGTAGGCCAGTTGGGAGGCGCAGTAGGAGACTGTGGGCAGCCCCAGGTCGAGTTGCCGGTTCTCGTTGAAGTACTGGTTGAGCAGGGCGTGGAAGCGCTTGAGGATATCGGGTGCGCCCTGATCCTCCCTTGAGACTTGGCGCAGGTAGATGCGGTTGCAGTATTCCAGCACCAGGCGGATGTATCCCAGGATGACCTGGCGCAGGGCGGGAGAATCATCATGGCTGCTGATCTCATGCTTCAACTGCGACAGCAACTGGGTGATGAAATTCCACTCGCCAGGCTCCATCCTCAAGGTTTCGGTGGCAAAATAGGAGAAGTACTGGTAATCTTTCATCTTGCCCTCGAGGTCGGTGTTGTGGAGCAATTCGGGCGACCACAGCAGTACCCAACCGCTGAGCGTCAGCAGTTGCCCGTTGTCCTCGGCACCGCCAATCTGGCCTGGGGCGACGGCGATGATCGAGGCGTCGCTTGCCTGGAGCATCTTCATGCCGTAGGACAGGATCTTGGGAAACTCCTGCTGGATGAACAGGCCGTACACGCCATAGTTGTTCAGGCTGTGGCGAAAGGGCGGAAGTTCGTCATAGTGGATCACGCTCACCAGCGGGTGATAGGCAGGCGCGTTCACATAGGCGGCATAGTCGTTGGGACTGTCAACTTTGAGTATCTTTTTCATCGCTGGTCGCAAAGTTAACCATTTATGGCTAAAAACCAGTGGAAATGGTGTGAAAATCAACCCGAAACCTCGATTTCGCGCTGAAATTGGTGCTGCTTACAGGAATTCCATAATCACGCAGGGCTGGCCGCCGATGGCCAGCGAGACGATGTGACCGCCGTCGATGTCATGGATGGTGGGCGTCAGCAGGTCGCCCTGCCGGGCGGCGATGCGGTACTCGACGCGCATGTCCTTGACCTCGAAGCCTTCGGGCAGCAGTTCCATGGCGATGCGCACATAGTTGGCGTTGTTCATGTGGCGGTTATAGTCGATGTCGGCGCGCATGACGGGGACGGGCTCCAGCACGGTGCCGTCGGCCTTGGGCAGGATGATGCGCCGCCCGCGGTAATTCATCTCTTGCTTGGGCTCCAGGGTGAGCGAGGCGATGGTCTCGTCGGTGAGCCGTGCCAACTTGCCTGTGGCCAGGTCGACAAATGCGCCCATGCTCCAGGTGCGGTAGCAGGGCTGGCCCTGGGCGTCGCGGATGAACGTGTTGCGGAAGCCGTACATCGGCATGACCTCATAGATTGACGTCGTGACCGTCAACTCCTCCTTGAAGCGGGGCACGCGCACGACCTCGACCTGGCGCGTGGCCAGCAGTTGGGTCATGTTGTTGTCGTTGAAGAACTTGCGTGCCGTCGGCTCGCTGTCGATCCACATCTCGGAGCAGTCTTGCATCATCTGTAGCGCCGAGTAGAGTTTCAGCCGTCCCTCGCTGTCACAGGTGCTGGTGGTGACTTTGTAATTGAGTGTGTACATGTCTTGATAGTAGTTAAATGGAGTGCAAAGTTAACCATATTATCGTGAAAGGAAAGAATAAACCACATTATTAATATACTTTAATGGGGTGGGGTGGGGTGATTTGCAAGAATTTTTGTAACTTTGCGGCGTTTTTTGTGCGAGAGATGCACAAGTGACTGTAAATAAAAGGTATATCAACAAAATAACCATAATTTTTAAAGAAGATACTATGGGTTTAAGAATCATTGTACTGGCCAAGCAAGTGCCAGACACCCGCAATGTGGGTAAAGATGCGATGAAGGAAGACGGCACCATCAACCGTGCTGCCCTGCCCGCCATTTTCAACCCCGAGGACCTGAACGCGCTGGAACAAGCGCTGCAACTCAAGGACGCTCACCCCGGCTCGACAATCACGTTGCTGACCATGGGCTTGCCCCGCAGTGCCGAGATGGTGCGCGAGAGCCTGTACCGCGGTGGTGACGACGGCGTGGTGCTGACCGACCGCCCCCTGGGTGGCGCCGACACGCTGGCCACCAGTTACTCGTTGGCCCAGGCCATCAGGCACATGGGCAAGTTTGACATCATCGTGGGTGGCCGTCAGGCCATCGATGGCGACACCGCCCAGGTGGGTCCGCAGATTGCCGAGAAGTTGGGTCTGCCCCAGGTGACCTATGCCGAGAGCATCCAGGTTGCCGACGGCCGTGCTACTATCAAGCGCCGCATCGAGCGCGGCTTTGAGACCGTGGAGTGCCCGCTGCCCCTGGTGGCGACCGTCAACGGCAGTGCCGACGCATGCCGTCCCCGCAACGCCCGCCTGATCCAGAAGTACAAATATGCCGTGACGCCCAGCGAGAAGGCCGCTCTGCCTGCCGACCGCCAGGCGCTCGTTGACGCCCGTCCCTACCTGGCCATCCAGGAGTGGGGCGTGAAGGAGATTGAGGCCGATCCCGAGCAGATCGGTATGGCTGGCTCGCCCACCAAGGTGAAAACCATCGTCAACGTCGCCTTCCAGGCCAAGGAAGCCCGCCGCATCGACGCCAGTGCCGATGCCGAACTCGAGGGCCTTGTCAAGGAGTTGATTGCCGACCACATCATCGGATAAACAGAAAGACCTTAAGGACCTTTAAGCCCTTAAAGACAATAATAAGAGCAAAAACTTAGAATAATGGAAGACAAGAATAATCTGATAGTCTATTGCGAGTATGACGAGGGCCGCATCGCCGACGTCAGCCTCGAACTCTTGACCAAGGGCCGCACCCTGGCCACCCGTCTGGGCTGCCGCCTGGAGGCGCTGGTGCTGGGTGACAAACTCGACGGCATCGAGCAGGAGTTGTTCCCCTATGGCGTTGACGTGGTCTATAAGGTGCAGGACGACCGCCTGTACCCCTACACGTCGTTGCCCCACTCGAGCGTGGTGACCACACTGTTCAAGGAGATTGAGCCGCAGGTGTGCCTCATGGGCGCCACCACCATCGGCCGTGACCTGGGTCCCCGCGTGTCGTCGTGCCTGCACAGCGGCTTGACCGCCGACTGCACGTCGCTCGAGATTGGTGACCACACCGATGCCGTCAAGGGCAAGGAATACAAGGACCTGCTGTACCAGATTCGTCCCGCATTCGGCGGCAACATCGTCGCCACCATCGTCAATCCCGAGTGCCGTCCCCAGATGGCTACCGTGCGCGAGGGCGTGATGAAGAAGGAAATCTTTGACGCCAACTACAAGGGCGAGGTTGTCAACCTCGATCCCGACAAGTATATCGATCCTGCCAGCCTCGTGGTCAAGATCATCGACCGCGAGATCGAGCAGAGCAAGGTCAATATCAAGAATGCCCACATTATCGTGGCTGGTGGCTACGGTATGGGCAGCAAGGAGAATTTCGACATGTTGTTTGAATTGGCCGACGTGCTCGGCGGTGAGGTGGGTGCGTCACGCGCTGCCGTCGATGCCGGTTTTACCGACCATGACCGCCAGATTGGCCAGACGGGCGTCACCGTGCGTCCCAAGTTGTATATCGCCTGCGGTATCTCGGGTCAGATCCAGCACATCGCCGGCATGAACGAGAGTAGCATCATCATCAGCATCAACACCGACCCCGACGCCCCCATCAACGCGATTGCCGACTATGTGATCACGGGCGCTGTCGAGGACGTGATTCCCAGGCTCATCAAGCACTACAAGAAGAACTCCAAGTAAAAAAGACAAGACTACAATGGCTAACTTTTATACCGACAATAAAGCGCTGCGTTATCACCTCAATCACCCGCTGATGAAGGAGATTGTGGCCCTGCGCGAGCGCAACTACACCCAGTGTGAGAAATTTGACTACGCGCCCCTCGACTTTGAGGACGCGATGGACTCCTACGAGCGCGTGCTGGAAATCATCGGCGAGGTGTGCGGTGACATCATCGCCCCCAACGCCAAGGATGTTGACCTGGAGGGTCCCCACCACGAGAACGGCCGCGTGCGCTATGCCAAGGGTACCGAGGAGAACCTCAAGGCCCTGAACCAGGCTGGACTGATGGGCATCACCTTGCCCCGCCAGTATGGTGGCTTGAACATGTCGTCGATCCCCTACATCATGGCCGCCGACATGGTGAGCCGTGCCGATGCGGGATTTGTCAACGTGTGGGGCCTGCAGGACTGTGCCGAGACCATCAACGAGTTTGCCAGCGAGGACCAGAAGGAGCGTTTCCTGCCCCGCACCTGCAAGGGTGAGACCCTGGCCATGGACCTGACCGAGCCCGATGCCGGCAGTGACCTGCAGTCTGTGATGCTCAAGGCCACCCAGGACGAGGACGGCACTTGGCGCCTCAATGGCGTGAAGCGCTTCATCACCAACGGTGACGGTGACATCTCGCTCGTGCTGGCACGCAGCGAGGAGGGCACCCGCGACGGCCGCGGCCTGTCGATGTTCATCTATGACAAGCGCGACGGTGGCATGACCGTGCGCCGCATCGAGGACAAGATGGGTATCCACGGCAGCCCCACGTGTGAACTCGTGTTCAAGAATGCCAAGGCCGAGTTGTGCGGTGACCGCAAGTTGGGCCTCATCAAGTATGTGATGTCGCTGATGAACGGTGCCCGCCTGGGTATCGCTGCACAGAGCGTCGGCGTGAGCGAGGCCGCCTATCAGGAGGCCATCGCCTATGCCCGCAGCCGTGAGCAGTTCGGCAAGGCCATCATCAACTTCCCCGCCGTGAGCGAGATGATTGCCAACATCAAGGCCAAGTTGGACGCTTCACGCACCCTGCTGTATGAATGCACCCGCTTTGTGGACATGTACAAGTCACTCGAGGCCATCAGCCGCGAGCGCACCCTCGCCCCCGAGGAGCGCAAGACCATGAAGGCCTATAACCGCCTGGCCGACGCCTTCACGCCGCTGGCCAAGGGCATGACGAGCGAGTTTTGCAACCAGAATGCCTATGACTGCGTCCAGATTCACGGTGGTAGCGGCTTCATGCGCGACTATGCCTGCGAGCGCATTTACCGTGATGCCCGCATCACCAGCATCTACGAGGGTACGACCCAGTTGCAGGTGGTAGCCGCCATCCGCCACGTCACCACGGGCACCTACCTGAACCAGATCAAGGAGTATGCCGCCCGCGAGTACAGCGAGGCCGTTGCCCCGATGAAGGCCAAACTCGAGCAGATGACCGCCCTCTATGAGGAAACGATGGAGAAGGTCAAGGCCGTTGACGATGCCGAGTACATCACCTTCCATGCCCGTCGCCTGGTTGAGATGCTGGGCCACATCATCATGGGCTACCTGCTCATCGGTGACGCCAGCAACGAGCCCGATCTGTTCCTGGACAGCGCCAAGGTCTATGTCAACATGGGCGAGGCTGAGGTAACCCGCCACGCACGCTTCATCGGCGCCTTCAACCCCGCCGACCAAGCCGCCTACATGAGGAGTTGATTGCGATAGGCGCTTACTGAAGAGAAGGGTAATGATATAAATGGTGGCCCAAACCCTGCGGGGCAAATGCGAATTTCGCGAATTAAATACATTTTTCACGAATAGTTATTAAACTTTAGTGTAATATGTTTTCTTAGCGAAATATGCATCAATAAAACTTCTAGGGTCAACGGCTTTATCACATTTCCTATAGAAGAATATTCAGCCCCCGCCGGCATCATCGCTGGCAGGGGCTGAATTGTTAAGGTGTTTGAAGAGGTCTTGCTTTACTCGTAGCGCAGGTTGTTGGCGGCCGAGAAGATGCCGTCCTTTGACACTCTGAAGCCCGTCGAGTTGCCGCTGATCTTTTTGAGGGTGCTGAGCACCTTGTCGCGGTCAGTGCCCTGGTTGTTGAGGATGGTCACGTTGTTGGTGTAACTGGCTCCCTTGCTGGTCTTGCAAGAGAAGTTGAACTCGCAGGTGAGGTTGTACTTCTCCTTGGTCAGTTCGGCATCGCTCTTGGTGCTGAACTTGTACATCACGCCAAACTCAGCGGGAAACTTGTCGCTGGTGACCGTCTTGGTCCACCATGTCGAGGTGACGGGCTCCATGACGTTACGTCCGTTCTCGGCCTTGTAGGTGATAAACACGTTGCAGGCGTCGAGCAGGTCCTGCGAGAAAGACAGGTTATAGGTCGCCGTGGCTGTTACTTTTTCTTTGGGCTCATCGTCACCGCATGAGGTGAGCGAGAAGGCTGCCATCATGAGCAGCGTTGTCATGAACAATAATCTTTTCATTGTCGTCTTGATTGTGTGATTTGTTATGTTTGTTGTCAGTTGTCGGCAATTTCTTCCAGGCGGGAGAGGAAGGCGAGGCGGGCGCCGCGCAGCAGAGTGATGGCGCGCGGCACGATATCGACGAGTTCGGGCGTGGTGTCGGCCAGGATTTCAAAGGCGGCCCACACCGAGGTCTCCTTGTTCCCGTCCTCGTCGTTCAGGTCCATGGTGTAGAGTTTCACGACCTTGATGTTGCTGTTCACGTCGTTCATGGCGTGTAACACCATGTCCTCGTTATCCTCGGTGACCTCAAAGATGGCCGGCATCATCAGCCTGAAGTACTGCTCGTCCTCGGGATCCTTGAAATAGAGGAAATTGACGCCCTCGTTCTTGAAGGCGATGCCGAATGGGGTCTCGTGCGGGCGAAATCCCTCATCGGCCAGATAGTTCATCATCAGTTTGTTTAAGTCCATATTTTAGTTTTTAGTTTTTAGTTTTTAGTTTTTAGTTTTAAGTAAGGTTACTAACGCCTGTAAACTTCAAACTCCTAACTCCTAACTCCTAACTATTTACAGTTTGCTGTGTTCAACGGTAGCCGATGCGGGGCAGTGCGTTGCTGCGGGTGATGCCTTCCATCTTGTCGCGCATCTCCTCATATTCCTTGAGCAGTTCCTGACTGATAGACGGCTTGATGCCCTCGAGGGTCTTGAGAAGCAGTTCCTGGGTGATGATTTCGTTGTTGAAGGCTGCAATCGTGGCGGCCTCGTTGACGATGTAGGCAATGTCGCTGGCGACATATCCGTCGGATTTCTGGGCCAGCACCTCGCTGTCGATTTCGCCGCAGGGACGGTCCTTGAGGTAAAGTTCAAACATCAGGCGGCGGGCCGTCAGGTCTGGCATGGGCACGTACACCTGCTTGTCGATGCGGCCGGTCCTGAGCACGGCGGGATCCACTTTGTCAGGGCGATTGCTGGTCGCGATGACAAAGATGCCGCGCTTGCTGCAGTTGTTGAGTTGGGTGAGGAACTCGTTGACCTCGCCGGCCTGGTTGCTGCCGGTGTTGTCACCCGAGCGGTTGGGGACAAACGCGTCAAACTCGTCGAAGCACAGCACCGTGGGGGCATTCTCCTCGGCCTTCTTGAACAGGTCGGCGATTTTGCCTTGTGAGCCGTGGATGTAGATGGAACCTAGGTCGCTGGCCTTGACCAGGATGAAGTTAAAGCCGGTCTCCTCGGCAAACTTCTCGGCAAAGAAACTCTTGCCGCAGCCCGGAGGGCCATACAGGAGCATGCCGTTGGGCGGCGTGAGGCGGTATTTCTCGGCACGTTCCTTATCCTTGAGAATGAGGATGACGCGCTTGAGCAACATCTCCTTGAGGTCCTCCATGCCGGCGATGTCGGCAAAGCCGTTGCCGCCGCCGCGCTTGATCTGGACGTCGGCGCTGGTCAACTCGTCGGTAGCCGACTTATAGCCGTCCCCCGAATCGCTGATGTCCAGGTCGATGTCGTCTTCGGCACCACGCACCGCTTCTTCCTCGTGACGGGCGGCGATCTGGGCGAGCACCTTCATGGCCTCGTCGCTGTCGTTGCCGCTCACGAGCAGTGCCAGCATCTGCTCGACAGTCTCAAATCGCTGGGTGTAGCCCAGCGCGAGCCCCATCTTGATGATTTCCTGCAATTTCCTGTCCTTGATGTCCTTGACGTCGATTTCGCCTTGCTCTTGACGGGCCTTGCGCACAAGCCTGATTTTATCCTTGCGGCTCATGCCGGGAGTGAATTCCACGTCCCAGGGGGCTCTGCCTGTGAGCATGGTGTAGAAAACGCCCGTGGCGGCAAAGATGTCGCTGCGCTCGTCATACTTGCCCAGGAACGATTGCCCGCTGGCGTAGCGCGGGTCCAGGTCGGCTGTGTCAAATGGCGGGGTGCCCATGAAGCATGGCGAGATGTGGCCCATGTCGATGAGTTCGGCCACGCCTCCGGTCTTGCTGCTCAGCATCACGTTGGTGGGGTTGATGTCGTTGTGCAGCAGCACGCCGGGACGCTCGTGCAGGTACTGCAGGCCCTCGAGCATCTCGATGAAGATCTTCACGGCGGTTTTCTTGCCGAGTTTGCCCTTGCGCTGCAGTTTCTCGCTCAGCAACTCGCCACTGAAGTAGGTCGCCACCAGGTAGCGGCACTCGCCGGCCTCATCACTGCAGGTGCCGTCGGCAATGTAACTGACGATGTTCTTGTGGTTGAGTTGGCGGCAGGCCAGGATTTCGGCCACATTCCCGTCGATGATGAGTCGGTCGGGCGTGTTCTTGAGGCGGTAAACCTTCATGAAGTAGGGATTGCCGTTCTCGTCCTCGACGCGGTAACTCTCGGCGTAGAGGTTTTCCTTGATCAGGTAAACCACGTGCCACCGGTTGTCAACGATTTGTCCTTCCTTGAGTATCATATTCTAGTTTTTTATTTCCGGTTGTTGGTTGTCGGGTTGTGGATGCTTCTTGTGTCGCTTGTAGTAGAAGTATCTCACCATCAAGTGGGTGCGGTTGATGACCAGGAGAATGAGCATGGCGGCGAGGTAGGCCAGCATCATGTTGGTCATGATGCTATCGGCATCATAGTCGTTGCCCATGTCGCTCAACTCGACAGGCTGCTCCACGTCGTTGAGCGACGACAGGGTGCGTTTCCACTTGATGACGCCATCCTCAAGATAGACCACGGCGGGATTGCCGCGGGCCACCATCTTGAGTTCGCTGTCATCCATGTTATAGATAGGGTAACTGGCCATCGAAATGTCCTGCCACTGCTCGATCTGCTCGCTTGAGGCTGGCGTGAGGCCGATGACGTCGGCCTGGGCGACCAGGGCGGCATCGTTGATTTCATTCAGGGCAAACGAGTTGACCACGCCCACCTGGAGCAGGTCGGGGAAGAGCAGCAGCACCGTGCGGCGGCTGTCGGCCAGCACATCAATGGTGACGTTGTTGCCCTCATCGTCTAGGATGGCGATGCCCTCGCCTGGATTGCCGTTCTGCACGACCACCTTGCCCCTGGGGCGACGCGCGTGGTAGCGCGTCACATACTGCCAGCCGTCCTCCTCGTCGGGCAGGCTGTCGATGGTGAACTCGTGCTCCTGTCCGTCCTTGGAATAGATGAAGATGAAGTCATCCTCGCTCTCGACATCGCCCTCGACGGCCGTCTGGGGCACGAGCCGCGTGCCGACAGGGTAGGGACGGAAATCGATGAGCGGCTGGACAAAGGAGCCATAGTAGGCCACCGCCATGACCAGGGCAAATGACAGGGCCAGCACCACCCACTGCACCGCTGGGCCATACAAGCCCCGCAGCGACTTGTTGAACAGCAACAGGTAGATGCAGCCCAGCAACAGCAGCACATTCTTGCCAAAGGTGGCCCAATTGCTCAAGTGCAGCACATCGCCAAAGCAGCCGCAGTCGGGGACAGCATCGGTCACGGCCAGCCACAGCGTCAACGGCGTCATCAACAGCATCAATACCAGGGCTAACCATGGCGCACTGCGGCGATAGGCACCCACGACAATGGTGACGCCCAGGACGAACTCCAGCGCCGCCAGGGCCACAGCCGTGAACATGGCCGTACCGCTCCATTGGTCCAGTCCCATGGCCATCAGGTAATCGTTCACCTTGTAGAACGTTCCCCAGGGGTCAACCGCCTTGGTAAACCCCGAGAAGATGAACACGCCTCCCACGGTGAGACGCATGAGCAGCGTCAGCACCAGGCACCACTTCTCGCCCTTTACCGCATTGATGATTGCTTTAATCGTCATTTTACGTCTTCAATCAGGTCCAAACAGTTTGTGTTCATGCCCAGGGATGGCTCTCCTCGCCATGCTTGATCAGGGCAAAAACGCTATAGTTGATCATGTCCTGGTAGTTGGCGTCGATACCCTCGCTCACGATCGTGGCGCCACCGTGGTTCTCAATCTCCTTGGTGCGCTGTATCTTGGTCAGGATCAGGTCGGTGTAACTCGAGATGCGCATGTCGCGCCATGCCTCGCCATAGTCGGTGTTCTTGGCAATCATCAGGTCCTTGGTGGCCATGATGAGTTCGTCATACAGTTGCAGGGCGCGTTCTGCGGTGATATCTACCGTGTCGCTGTAGCCCAGCCTCAACTGTATCAACCCGATGACGCCATAGTTGATGATGCCGATGAACTCGGGCCAGATGCCTTCGCCCACCTTGGTCTCGCCATTGAGTTCCAGCGTGCGGATGCGCTTGGCCTTGATGAAAATCTGGTCGGTCACCGAGCGGGGCCTCAAGATGCGCCACGAGGGGCCGTAATCCTTCATCTTGTTGATAAACAGTTCACGGCACTGGGCAATGACCTCGTCATATTGTCTGCTGGTATCTTGCATAGTCAATTGATGGTTGAATTATGTATTAACTGACAAAGATACTGCTTTTTTCCTGTGTCTGTCCATCTGGCGGACGTTTTTTTTCACCCGTGTGATAAATGTGGCACAAAACGGCAGCCGCACCCCCTCCACTGGTAGTGGCAGGGTACGGCCGTCGAACGGTCAAGGTCATCGAGACCTTGGGGGAAAATCAGCGCAGGATCTTCTTGGAAGTGCGGCTACCGTCGCTGTAGGTGGTCACGACGATGTTCAGGCCGTCGAACGGCTGGTCGCTCTTGACGCCCATCAGGTTGTAGTAACTCGTGTCCACGATGGTGCGGGTGGTCACCACTTCCTTGACGGCGGTCACATTGCCGACGACATCGCCCCTAGAGTCCTCACTGCTGCCCAATAACGGGAAGATAATGAATTTGCTGTCGTTCAGCCTGTCATAGGGGACATGCTTCATGTCGGCATAGGTGTTATTGGCGCGGCGAGGCGCATTGGCCACATGGTTGTTGGTCTCGCCGTTGTTATAATTATTACCCTTATAGACACCAGGCTTGTACTCGACATTGCCGTCCTCGTCGTGGGCATAGCGGATGATGGCCAGAATCTTATAGGCTTGACCAGACTTGAAGATGCGGTACCACGGCTCCTGGGGACGGCCTTGACCACCGCCCAGGGGGATTTCCATGCCTTCAAACAGCGACCAGTTGACCTGGAAGGCGCCATACTGCATGTAGCCGTTGCTATAGGGACCATAGGTCGTGCCCCATGCACCGTCGGGATCATCGGGATTGGTGCCGTCCCACAGTTGGCCGGTGCGGTCCCAATTCATGGGGCCGTAGAATGCGCCGGGTTCATCAGGTTCTTGAACGCAATTGGGCGTGCCCACGTTGGGGTCGGGATGGTCAAACACCGCCCAGGTGATATAGGCGACCTCTTGAGGCTTGGGTGCCACATAGAACATCTTGTAGACCTCGGGGCTGACCCACATGTGATCGACAATGGTGTTGTTGTTTTCGTCAGTGCCAGCAACGGGAACGGTTCTGTGCACGCCCTGGTAGAGACCCGGGCTCCATTCCTGGTGGACATAGTTGAACACAATCGAGTCGTTGAAGTGACCGGTGATATACACGTTCTTCTCATACTCCTCGGTGGCGAGGGGCAGTGCGATGTTGGTGATGTGCATCTGCGGGTTGACGTTGTTCACCAGATTGCCCGACATCGAGCCGCCGGGGATGATCTTGCCCTCAAATTGCTTCAGGTAGTTGCGATCCTGGTCATTGGCCGTCTCAAAGTCTTCATCATCAAAGGCTCCCTGGTAGGTGACATCGCTGTTCTGCAGGGCAATCGTGTTGTCAAAGTTGGGCGAGAGCACAATCTTCACCCAGTTGCTCTGGTCGTAATAGGTGCGCTTGAGTTGGATCTGGGAACCACCAGGATAAGTGGGGCTCGGGGTGTGGGCGCAGATGTCGTACACGTAGTCGGTTGTGCCCTCGGGCTGCATCGACTTGACGGAGTAGTTCTCAAAGTCCTTGGCATACAGGGCGCCCCAAACCTCGATATACTTGTGCTCTCCGGTTTGCTCGTCGATGACGGGTTCGCCATTGAGGTACTCATAGATCCTGGTGACGGCGTTTTCGTCATAATAGACACCGATCAAGTCATCCTCGACGGTGTACTTGGGACCGTTGACGATACCGCCATTGATGATGGCGTTGAGCGAGTTGCCCAGGTAGATCATGCCCAGGTAGTCATAGCAGGCACCGTTGTCAAACACCAGGTCACCCGTCTGCTCGCGCACCTTGTCGCCCTCGGCGCCCTCATTGGCGCCACCCTTGCCGTTGTCAAAGATGACATTGGTCGGGGTGAGGTATTCGTCAGGATTGTTGGGATCTGTGCCATACTTATCATGGAAATCCTCAATCAAGCCGAAGTCGTAGCACCACACCTCGTAGCCGTTCTCGTCATAGCCGACAAAGGTACACTTGTTGCCGGGATAAACGTTGGTGAAGCGGATCACATCTTCGCCCACCTCATACCACGCGTAGCAATAGACCGAATCCCAACCGGTGGTGTTGGTATAATAGACGTAGTAGTGGTCCTCGAGCATGGTCTCACAGTCGCCCACGCCGCCGGCACTCACGTCAAAGTAGTTGCGCGTCACCTCGAGCAGGCTGTCGCACTGGGCGGCATCGTCCTGCCGGTTGCTCGTCGCGTTCAGGTCAGTCCAGGTGAGCCAGATCTCGCCCGAACGGCGGATAATCTTCTGGGACTTCTTGTCGTCCTTGTTGCTGCGGATGAAGTAGAACTCACAGATCGAGTTGCTCACACTCCAGGCATACCACTGCTTGCCGTCCACGGTGGTGGTGTCGGGCAGGTCCTTCAGATAATTGTTGCCGCCATAGTTGTCGGGAACCTCGTTGGCATAGGTGTAGTTGGTGGGACCGTCATTAGGAGCCCACTCATAGGGGCGGCCGCCCTGGGTCTGCAGGTTGAGTTTGTTCCAGGCATAGATGCCGCCGCGCACTCCCTCCAGCGTCTGGTGGTTATAGGTGCCGCCAGCGGGATCCAGGACAACGTTGTCGGTCTTCTCCAGGAAAATCTTGGTTACCGTGGCATCGGCGGTCTTGCGGATGGTCACAGTCTTCTTCTTGAGGTTGACCACGACCAGATACTTGCCCGTTGCGCCGGTGAAATGGTAATTGTTGGTGTTACCCTCAACCTTCAACGCCTGGGCAAAGCCAATCATCAGGTCGGTGATCTCGTAGCCATCATCGGTAGCGCCCATCGCGGTGGCATCGCTCTTGTCGGTCGAGAACAGGAAGTAGTCGCCCTTGTTGAGCGTGATGGTGGCCTGATAGACATTGCCGTCGACCGATGTCATCTCCACACTGTTGTTGTCGTAGTCCCAGTTCACGCCGTAGGAGATAAACAGCCTGTCATTGCTGCGCTCAACCATGAATTGGCGGGTGTTGGGGTTAAAATACATGTCATAGGCACCCGAGCGCTCGACATACCAGTTGTGATGATCGTCGGTGTAGCCTTGGGTGTCCATCCACTGGCCCAGCCAGTTGTCGCTGATGGCCCAGTGGGATTGGCCTGTGGAACTTATGCGGTTGGCATTGAGCGTGGCCCAGTCCTCAGCATTGGCGCCCAGCGTGGTGGCCAGGGCGAAATAACTGTTGGCAGTGAGCACGACGCGCTTCAGGGTGTAATAACCCGTCTCGTTGTCCAGCCCCATCTTGATACCGGCGTTGGCGGCCCACTGCTGGGTGTCGGCATTGCCGATGAGATATACGTTGCTGATTCCATCGGCGGCAATGAGCGTTACCGTTTCGCTCACGGCACCGGTGCTGCTGTCCAGGGTCACAGTGACCGTGTAGGTGCCGGGAACGTTGACGCTGAACGTCAGGTTGTCGCCGCTCGGGTGCCAGTTGCCATCGCTGTCAAGCACCTTGTAGGTGTAATTGGTGCCCGCGTTGAGGTGCACCTGGGCCGAGGTCCAACTGTAGGTGCCGTCGCCATTATCAGTCAACTCGGTGCCGCTGCCTGTTGACCAGCCGTTGGGGAAGATGCTGGTATCACCGCCCACGGCATAGTAATTGATCAGTTTGGTTGCCACGCCGCTCACCGCGTTGGTGCTGGGATCAAATGTGAAAACGATATGATAGTCGCCACTGCCATTAAAGCCCGTGACACTTGCATCCTGACTGGGATGGGAAATGCCCCACGAGTGATTGACGGCCACCTTGAATGAGCACGAAGGGTTGTCGCCCAGCGTCACGTTGCTGATGGTGAGGCGGTATGTCCCGTCTGCCTGCAGCGTCATGTCATTGGCGGTATTGGTGGCGTCCCATCCGGGTTCTCCCAGAATCGCAGTGTTGTTTCCTGCTACAGTGTAGGTCTCACCGCCGGTGGCATTCAGCAACTGGTATTGAACGGTGCAGTTGCTCGTCGTCGGGTCAAAGGTGAAAGAGATGTCGTAGGTGCCGTTCTGCGGGACAACAAATGTAAAGTCCTCTCCATTGTTGTTGGGGTCGCCAATCCATTGTGTGCCGTTTGCCACGACTTTGAATAGGTTGTAGACCGAGGCCGCAAGGCTCACGTTGCTCAACGAGAGCGTGTACTTGCTGTCACTGCCTAGGGTCATGGTGTTGGCAGTTGACGAGCCGTCCCATTCACTACCGAAAATGCTGCTCGGCCCAGCCACAACATAGGAGGGCAGAGTCGGGTAGGTGATACTTTGGTAGTCGGTGCTCGGGGTATTGTTGCTGCCGGAGTAATAGCCGCCGTCCACATACTGCAGGTCGACTGTTTGTGAAGTTGCGTTATTGCCGTTAAATATGATCATGCCGGGGGCATTGGTCGCATTGGACCAAAGGTAGATTTTATTGCCCGAACGGCTGACACGCCCAACGGCGGTCATCTGGTCACCAGGCCAGTTGGTGGAGTAATTGCCGTTCCAGCAGTGGGCCTTGATGGGTTCTGACCAGCCGTTTGAGTTCTCATAGAAAACATAATGATTGGCATTCATTACCGTGGTGAGATTCATGTATTTTGCACTGCCATTGCTGTAAAAATAGGTCGTGCCGCTCACGTTGGTGATGTCTTCAGTCTGATTGTCTTCTCCACTGCTACCATTGTTGAAGATGATGGAGCATGAGTTTAAGCCCGTGTAATGGGCATAGTACCAGGTGGTTCCATCAGGAGCGGTGGTACTCAAGGTCATTTTCTTGCCCGGCCAACTTGCCGTTTCGTCGGTGGGCGCTGTGCCATCAACGCCAAACACATATAGATAGGGCGCCGTGCCCCTGACAAAGATGGTCACGTCGGCCCACATCTGCGGGATGGACGCCGCAAGGCACAACATCAGGGCCAATAGCCTGAAACAGGCCCTTCTCGTTAGAAATCTTAAGTTTTTCATCATTAAGTAGTTGATTGGTTGAAAAATATTTTGGTTAATCTTAATATACCTGACATTAATTCATGGAAGTTGAAGTTACATCCCATTGAAAATGAAACAATCATAAACAATTATGCTCAGCAATGGCTGGCTACTCATTCTTGAATGAATAAAGCGAACAAAATTAACGTCACTTTTTTATTTAATGTGTAAATTTCATGGAATCTAGCATTTTTTAAAACGCAAACGATTGCGTAAATGGGACACGGGGACGGTCCTTTTGTCCCACTTTTGCAATAAAATTGTAAAAAGTGGGACGGGAGAGCCGTCCCCGTGTCCCGGAGGGGTTTCATGGTATGGGATTTAAGGTTGTGTGGCGTGGAGGGCTTCGGCGATGGCATCGGCCGTGTCGGGGTTGTCGATGAGGTACTGCTTGGCGGCCTCGCGACCCTGGCCCAGTCGCATGTCCTGCCAACTGAACCATGAGCCGCTCTTCTTGATGACGCCGGCCTCGACGCCCATGTCGAGCAGTTCGCCCTCACGGCTGATGCCGCGGCCATAGATGACGTCGAACTCGGCCTTGCGGAAGGGTGGGGCGACCTTGTTCTTGACGACCTTGACGCGCGTTTGTGCTCCGAGCACGTGCTCCCCCTCCTTGATGTGGGCCAGGCGGCGGATGTCCAGGCGGACGCTGCTGTAGAACTTGAGCGCATTGCCGCCGGTCGTCGTCTCGGGATTGCCGAACAGGACGCCCAGTTTCTCGCGCAACTGGTTGATGAAGATGCAGCAGGTGCGTGTTTTTGCGATGGTGGCAGTCAATTTCCTAAGGGCTTGGCTCATCAACCGTGCTTGCAGACCCATCTTGCTCTCGCCCATCTCGCCCTCGATCTCGGCCTTGGGCGTGAGGGCGGCGACACTGTCGATGACGATGACGTCGATGGCTGCCGAGCGGATGAGTTGGTCGGCAATCTCGAGGGCCTGCTCGCCGTTGTCGGGCTGCGAGATCCACAGGTTGCGCGTGTTCACGCCGACGGCCTCGGCATAGTTGCGGTCAAAGGCATGCTCGGCGTCGATATAGGCCGCGATGCCGCCCATCTGCTGCGCCTGGGCGATGGCATGCAGGGCCAGTGTGGTCTTGCCCGACGCTTCGGGGCCATAGATCTCGATGATGCGTCCGCGAGGGTAGCCACCCACACCCAGGGCCTTGTCCAACCCGATGGACCCCGTGGGGATGACATCGACGTCCTCGACACTCTCGTCGTTCATGCGCATGATGGCACAGGAGCCAAAGGCCTTTTCGATCTTGGCCACCGCGTTCTGCATCACTTGCAGTTTCATGGGGTCGACCTCGACGGTGCGGGGCGAGTGGGGCGCCACCTCACTCACGTGGTTGGTCACAATATCGGGCGTGGCGATGCTCAGTACCTGTTGCCCGTCAATCATCACTTCTTGTTTTAAAATCTGCTCAGTCATAGTTTATAGAGTTTTGAGTTATGTGTTTAAGATTACAGTTGTCGTTTTGACATTGCAAAGGAATAAACAAGGAGTGCAACTATCTGGCACTATCAAGCGAAAGAATGTTAAAACCGCCAAGTCAAATTGTCTTTCCCTAGAAAATAAAGAGGGGAGGTGCACCACTGCCGGCGCACCTCCCCTGCTCAGAGAATTAATTACCTAAATGTCACGATTATTTTACCATCTTCCAGCGAGGATGTAGTCGATGAGTGAGGTGACATCACTGATGTTCACGTTGCCGTCCTGGTTGCAGTCGGCCGCATTGACGTTGACACCACTGGAGCTACCGCTGAGGATGTAGTCGATCAGTCCGGTGACATCGCTGATGTTGACAGTACCGTCGCCGTTCACGTCACCACGGGTAAAGCTGGTGTCAATGTTCACCCAGTTGGAGCCATCGTTGCGTTGCACATTCCAGCCTTTCTGGTTGGCAGCAATCACATGGGCAGTGGTCACCACATTTGCTTCATCAGTATAATACAGGGCCTTGATAGTGCCGCTGCCAGCAGGCACGGTGGGCAGGCTGTTCACCAACGCTGTCATGTTGTTCTCGGTGATCTGGTTGCAGAAGATATTGAATGTGCGCAGTGCAGTGCAACCGTTCACTGTGAGCGCCGACAGATTGTTGTAGCACACATTGAGAATACTCATATGTGAACAGTTGGTCACATCCAAGTTACTGATTGCACAGTGATAGGCCTGCATGTTAGACATCGAGGCACAATCATTCACTTTCACGGTAGCAAGCTTGGGACAGTTGTAGGCATAGAAACTGGTCAACGGGTTATTGTAGGCGTCAATTCTAATCAGTTCAGGCTTGCCAGAAACGCTCAGTGATGTGATTTGGTTGTTTTGGCAATAAACATTAGTTATGGCGCTATTGCTCGTCAAGGTAAGCTCGGTAAGCTGGTTGCCGTTACAGTACAGGGTCTTAAGATTTGTCATTCCGGAAATGTTAAGCGACGAAAAATTGCAGCTATTAACACTCAGATTAACGAGCGCAGTGCAATTGGACAGTCCTTGGATAGAATTCAGATTTGAATTGCCGCCACAATCCAATGTAACCAGAGCGTAGTCGTTGGTGAGATTAATCTGGTTGCCCAGGGCGCAATTGTTTAATTTCAATGTCTTTAAAGTCGGTATGTTATAGCAACTGATAGTGCTGAGATTTGACCTGTTGCTCAGGTCAAGCGAAGTGAGCGCAGTACCATAGCAGTACACGGTGGTCAAGGCATAGTTATTTGCCACTTCAAGCGTTGCCAACTTGGAGTCGTTGTAACAGTAAAGGGTTTTCAATGCTGTGCAGTTGTTCAATTTTAACGAAGTCAGCTCTGCAAGGTTATTGCAGGAAACTGATGTCATTAAGGGATTATTAAAGGCAGTGATGGTTTTCAGTTTTGTGAAGTAACTCTGGAAATTGAGTCCAGTGAGTTTGTTGATTGAGCAATTGATTTCCTCGAGTGCTGTACAACCCGTCAGTGTGAGGGTAGTCATCTCATTTTCATAGCAGACCAATTTCTTGAGCTTGTTCTTACCGGTCAGGTTGAGGCTTGTGATGGCGCAAGTCGGGCAATAGAGTTCAGTAAGATTAGCACAATCGCTCAAACCGGTAATGCTTGAGAGACCAGAATTATTGGAACAAGACAAATAGGTCAATGCGGTATTATTGGTGACGTTGAGCGTAGTCAATTGATTTGAGTAACAATTCAATGAGGTCAACAATGAGTTATCCTGACAGTTGAGCTTGGTCAGGCTGCCCATGCTTGTGGTAAGATCCAGCGTTGTGATCTTGGTGTTGCTGCAGTCTAGTTCAGTCAAAGTCGGGCAATTCTTGACACTGAGAGTGGTGAGCTGCGGGTTGTTATAACAGTTCAAATATTTTAAATTCTGACAAAGATAAACATCGAGTGAAGTGAGCAAATTGTTGTTACAATTCAATGTGATCATTGTAGGCTTGCCATATATGTTAATCCCGGTCAGCTCGTTACTGGAGCAATCGATTGTAGTCGCTCTGGGTAATTCCATCAGGTCGAGCGTGCCGGTCAATGCACAACCATTGCAATAGAGCGTGGCGAGTTGATCACAGTCATACAAGCCAGTAATGCTTTGCAGATTGTGGTTGCCATAGACATTCATCAAGGTCAAATTGAAACAACCAGCTACACTGAGACTAGTCAAGTCGGCGTTGCCATAGCCTGTACATGTCAGTGCGTCGAGCCTCACGTTGTAGGCTACCGAGAGCGCATGCAGGTTAGGAAGTCCCGAAATGTTCAGTTCGAGTAAGTCGCAGTATTCCAGATTGATCATCGTCAATGCCGAACAAGTATTCAGACCTGTGATGGTTCTGAGGTTGGTATTGTGTTCGGCAACCAGCCAATTCAAGGAGGTCAAATTACTCACATTAATAGAAGTGAGTTGGTTATAGCCACAATAGACATTAATCAGATTGGTGTTTGATGTCAAGTTCAGCGTCGTCAGGTTATTGCCTGAGCAATCCAGATATTTCACACCTGTGAGATAGCCGATGCCCTGTAGCGACGAGATGTTTTTGTCCGAGACATCAAGATTGGTCAACGAATTGATCTGACTGGTGGTGATGGTACCGCTGGGATAGAGCGACAGCAGATAGGAACGGAAGTTCGCATCAGGGAAGTTGGTGCTGTTGATAGTGACGTCGGCCTGAGCCGCCAGTGTGGCCATCAGCACAGTGATGAGAGTAAGTAGAATCTTTTTCATAGCGCTTTTGGATTTATTGTGTAAATAATGTTAATTGCGGATGTTGTTTGTTTTGAATTGCTGCAAATATACTGATATTTTTGTAAATATGAAATAATTATCGGTTTTTTGAGATGTTTTTCGTTTTTCTTATGGTTGTAACCTTGTTTTTGCTTTTGGCTATTCAGCGTTGTTATGTTTGCATGAAGAAATCAGCCGTGGCAGCATTGGTGCTGTCGCGGCTGATGATAAACTAAAGTATGTCTTGTGCAAGAAAGACGGATGCTTCCTAACGCCTAATGCCTCATTAGAACTCGGCGTTGTTCGGCGTGCGCGGGAAGGGGATGACGTCGCGGATGTTGGCCATGCCCGTCACGAACAGGATGAGGCGCTCGAAGCCCAGGCCGAAGCCGCTGTGGGGCACGGTGCCAAACTTGCGCGTGTCGAGGTACCACCACATGTCCTTCATGGGGATGCCGCGGCGCTCAATCTCGCTCATCAGTTTGTCATAGTCGGCCTCGCGCTCGCTGCCGCCGATGATCTCGCCGATCATGGGGAAGAGCACGTCCATGGCGCGAACGGTCTTGCCGTCCTCGTTCTGCTTCATGTAGAAGGCCTTGATCTCACGCGGATAGTCGGTGAGGATAACAGGGCGCTTGAAGTGCTCCTCGACGAGGTAGCGCTCATGCTCGCTCTGCAGGTCCACGCCCCAATCCACGGGGAACTCAAATTTCTTCTTGGCCTGCTTGAGGATCTCGATGCCCTCGGTATAGGTCAAGCGGACGAACGGCTCCTTCAAGACGCTGTGCAGACGGTCGATCAACGTGTTGTCATACATCTTGTTTAGGAACTCGATGTCCTCCTGGCAGTGCTCCAGCGCGTAGTTGACGCAGTACTTGATGAACTCCTCGGCCAGGTCCATGTTGTCGGTGATGTCATAGAAGGCCATCTCGGGCTCAATCATCCAGAACTCGGCCAGGTGGCGCGGGGTGTTGCTGTTCTCGGCGCGGAAGGTGGGACCAAACGTGTAGATGGCACCCAGCGCGGTGGCGCCCAACTCACCCTCGAGTTGGCCCGACACGGTCAGGCTGGTCGATTTGCCGAAGAAGTCCTTCGAGTAGTCGGTCTTGCCCTCCTCGGTCTTGGGCAGGTCGCTCAGGTCGAGTGTGGTCACTTGGAACATGTCGCCGGCGCCCTCACAGTCGCTGGCGGTGATGAGCGGCGTGTTCAGGTAGAAGAAGCCCTTGTCGTTGAAGAACTTGTGGATGGCAAATGCCAAGTGGTGACGGATGCGGAAGATGGCACCGAAGGTGTTGGTGCGCATGCGCAGGTGAGCCTTCGAGCGCAGGAATTCCAGCGTGTGGCCTTTCTTCTGCAAGGGGTATTCCTCGGGGTCGGCTGTGCCGTAGATCTCGATAGTCTGGGCCTGTACCTCAACGGTCTGGCCTTTACCCTGTGACTGGACGAGTTGGCCCTCGACGTGCAGGCTGGCGCCTGTGGTGATGGGACGCAACTCCTCCTCGGTGAATTTCTCGAGGTCGATGACGATCTGCAGGTTGTTGATGGTCGAGCCGTCGTTCAGGGCGACAAACTGCACAAACTTGTTACCGCGTCGGCTGCGGACCCAGCCCTTGACGCACACCTGCTGTCCCACCAGTGCGGGATCAAAGACGTCAACGATTTTAGTACGTTTCAATGCCATTGTGATAAGTTGTATAACCGTGTTATTGTTTATAGGACCTTGACCCGACGGTGTGCCGGGTCAAGTGTCGTGTTGTGTTGATTATTCAAATGAGTTCTGCTTCAAGAAGTTGACCTCTTCCTGGGTGAGGTAGCGCCAGCGGCCACGCGGCAGGTTCTTCTTGGTGAGGCCGGCAAAATAGACGCGGTCGAGTTTCACCACATGATAACCCAGCGATTCAAAGATGCGGCGCACGACGCGGTTGCGACCCGAGTGGATCTCGATACCGGCCTGCTTGCGGTCGGTGGGCGAGACGTAACTGACGGCGTCGGCGTGGATGGGACCGTCGTCGAGTTCAACACCGTCGGCAATGTGCTGCATGTCTTCCTCGCTGATGGGCTTGTCGGTCCACACTTGATAGATTTTCTTCTTGACATACTGGGGATGAGCCAGTTTGGCAGCCAGATCGCCGTCGTTGGTGAGCAGGAGCACGCCCGTGGTGTTGCGGTCGAGACGGCCGACGGGATAGATGCGCTCTTCACAGGCACCCTTCACGAGGTCCATGACGGTCTTGCGGCCGTTGGGATCGTCGCTGGTGGTGACGGTGTCCTTGGGCTTGTTGAGCAGCACGTAGCACTTCTTCTCGGTGGTCACTACCTGGTCGTTATATTCAACGATGTCCTTGGGCGTGATCTTCAGGCCGAGTTCGGTCACTACATTGCCGTTTACCTTGACGAGACCCTTCTGGATGTATTCATCGGCCACACGGCGTGAGCAGATGCCGGCATTGGCCATGAACTTGTTCAAGCGGATCTCCATGTTGGGATCGATAGCGGGCTCCTCATAGAAAATGCGTTGGGGCTTGGGCGTGAAGCGCATCTGTGGCTTGGGACCCTGGCGCTTGGGACGCTGCTGGTAACCACCCTGCTGGCGCTGCTGGTATCCGCCCTGCTGGCGCTGCTGGTATCCGCCCTGCTGGCGCTGCTGGTAACCACCCTGCTGGCGCTGTTGGTATCCGCCTTGCTGGCGCTGCTGGTATCCGCCCTGCTGGCGCTGCTGGTAACCACCCTGCTGGCGCTGCTGGTAACCACCCTGGCGCTGCTGGTAACCACCCTGGCGCTGCTGGTATCCACCCTGGCGCTGCTGGTAACCACCCTGGCGGGGCTGATAACCACCCTGGCGCTGCTGGTAACCACCCTGGCGGGGCTGGTATCCGCCCTGACGGGGCTGGTAGCCACCCTGCTGCTCGGCATTCATGTTGGTACCCTCTGCATTGGTGGTGTCTTGTTCACCCTCGGCCTGGGGTTGGGGGTAATGCTGTTGGTAACGGGGCTGGTATCCACCCTGGCGCTGCTGGTAGCCGCGCTGATAACCGCCCTGGCGCTGCTGATAGCCGCCTTGACGCTGATAACCACCCTGACGATGGTAGCCGCCCTGCTGACGGGGCTGGTAACCTCCCTCTTGCTGCTGATAGCCTTCGGGGGTTGAAGTCTCTTCTCCCTGATGAGTCTCATGGGCGCTATATTCCACTTTCTCATAGCGACCACTCTCTAAGTTCTCTTCCAGATTGGCACTTGTTTCACCGATTCTAGGCCTTTTCGGTTTCTTGAAATTCTCGTCCATCATTGCTAAGTTTTTTGGTTAGAGTTTTGTTTTATAATAATTGTTGTGGCCTCTCGGCCGTTTTTTAGTAAAGAGTAATGTGTTGAAATACAATTACAAAATAATTAGTTCTTTCTCATTAATAAATAACGAGCAAAATGCAATTTTAGGGTATGCACTATCCAGATTTAATGTTTTTTAATGCGGCAGTGCTCACGCTAAAGTGTCACGTTGTTAATGTTGTGGGCAGTGAGGGATTCGAACCCCCGACCCTCTGCTTGTAAGGCAGATGCTCTGAACCAACTGCGCTAACTGCCCGTGTTAGCCTCTTTCTCATTAAAAGCACTGCAAAATTACTCCAAAGTTTTTATATACCCAAATAATTAAGATTTTTTATTTGTCGTGCATCATCAAGTAACCATCCGGCCAATGCGCATCATCCAAATTCATGCCCTGAGTCGCCAAGCCGCTAAGTATTTAATATTAAGGCTTTATCATTTGTTGTCAAGCGGGAATCGGGGAGTTGCATGTCAGTGTCAAGAAGAAATGAATGAAGATTAGGAATACTTAATGTGAACACCTTTAATAATAAATAATGCCTTGGCGGCTTCGCGACTTTGCGTTAGACTCGACAGGCTACATGGTCATGTCGCCAGGCGACTATATTAACCGATGCCTCTCGTCATGCCGATATGTCTCAAGAAGATGTGCAAAAAATGGAGGCGCTCGTCACGAGTACCTCCATTCTACTAATAAAACTTATAGTATGAAAACTATCTTTACGGCGTTGTTGTGGCAACGTTACGATAGGGTGATGTTATCACAGGTTCGGGTTGATCTTGTTCCACTCGCTGATGGGGGGAACGATGCCCAGTTCTACCAACTCGTCGCGCATCTTGCACAGGTGCTCGTAACTGGCGTCGAGTTTAGCGTTCTCCTCGGGAGTGCCCTGGGGAACCTTGTAGGTTGCGCCGTTCTCGTCCAGAACGGTGTCCATGGCCATCATGATGTGGTCATACTTGTCGTTGCTCACGTAGGTGCCAACGGGGAAGCGGAACTTCTCGCCGCCCATGACCGAACGGATCATCTCTACCGACATCTGGGCCGGGCTCTGGAATGAACTGCGGCCGCGCAGTTCGATGATCTTGGCGCCACCCTTGGTGACGTCGGTCTTCATCTGCTCCCACTCCTCGACGGGGAACTCGTCGGTGCCGATGATGTCGGTCAACTTGCGGCCAGCGATCTCGACATGGCTGCCGAACACTGCCATCTGCTCACCGTGGCCACCATAGGTAGCGCAGCCGGTGATCTCGTTGCGCAGCACGTTGAACTTCTTGGCCAGCGCGCTCTGCAGGCGGGTGGTGTCAAGGGCGGCCAGGGTGGTCACCTGGTTGGGCTTCAAGCCGCTATAGAGCAGGGTTACCAGACCCGTCAGGTCGGCGGGGTTGAAGATGATGATGACGTGCTTCACGTCGGGGCAATAGGTCTTGATGTCCTTGCCCAGGCCCTCGGCGATCTCGCAGTTGCCCTTGAGCAGGTCCTCGCGGGTCATGCCGGCCTTGCGGGGAGCGCCACCGCTCGAGATGATGTACTTAGCACCGGTGAATGCCTCTTTGGGGTCGGTGGTTGCAGTGATAGTCACATCATTGAAACCGCTCTGGCGCATCTCCTCGGCCACGCCCTCGGGCGAGAATACGTCATACAAGCAGATGTTGCTGGTCAAGCCCATCGTCAGGGCGGTCTGTACCATGTTAGAGCCGATCATGCCGGCGGCGCCGACGATGACCAATTTGTCGTTAGTTAATGCCATGATTTGTTTCCTCTTTCTTATTTAATCTTTAATAATTACGTTGAAATTTTACCACCGCAAAGGTAGTGCTTTTTTTTGGGAGAGCCACAAGCAAAATGCAACTTATTATGATTAAATATTGTGAAATCGGCCCCAATGCGTGACAAAATGACTAACTTTGCCCTCTCAACGATTAAGGTTCATGGAACAGGAATTTGCATCAAGGTTATTGGAGTCGGCGGTCAGTGAGTTCGCCAAGTTGCCGGGCATCGGCCGCAAGACGGCCCTGCGACTCGTGCTGCACTTGTTGAAGCAGGACGAGCAGGAGGCGGTCAACTTTGGCGAGGCGATCATCAAGATGCGCCGCGAGATACGCTATTGCAAGGTGTGCCACAACATCAGCGAGACCGAGGTGTGTCCCATCTGCAGCAACCCGTCGCGTGACGCGAGCACCATCTGCGTCGTCGAGAACGTCAAGGACGTGATGAGCATCGAGAACACCCACCAGCACCATGGCCTGTACCACGTGCTGGGCGGCCTCATTTCGCCCATGGACGGCATCGGCCCCAGTGACATCGAGGTCGATAGCCTGGAGCAGCGCGTGCGTGAGGGTGGAGTGAAGGAGGTAATCCTGGCCCTGAGCGCGACGATGGAGGGCGACACCACCAACTTCTACATCTTTCGCCGCCTGGCCCCGTACCCCGACGTCAAAATCACCATCCTGGCGCGCGGCGTGAGCGTGGGCAACGAGATCGAGTACACCGACGAGTTGACCCTGGGCCGCTCCATCATGAACCGCACCCTCTTCAGCGACACCTTCCACAAGGAATAAACGTTAAAAGTGAAAACAATAAATTGTATTTCTTGTCTTTCTTGTTTTCCTTTTATAGACAGCCGGCGATAGTTTAACAACAATAAATACAATAAGAACAATTTTATATAAATCTGATTTACAATAAATAGTATTTCTTGTACTTCTTGTTTTCCTTTTACAGACAGTCCGAGTTAGATTAACAACAATAAATACAATAAGAACAATTTTTATATACAACTGATTTACAATTAATTGTATTTCTTGTACTTCTTGTTTTCATAATAAAATAATAAAACGATAGTGAGTGTCGTTTCTAGATTATGGCCGATAACGATTTTGCATACCGCCAGGAGGACGCCGAGAAGCGCCGTCGCCGCCGCGAGCAGGAGCGGCAGCGCCGCCTGCGCCACGCCCGCGAGGAATACATCAAGAAGAAACAACAACAACATCAAGAAGACTAGTAATGAAGATCAAGGACATACTTGGCAGGGCCTACAATGCATTGGAATTTGTGGTGGTTATCGCCACCATGATCTATATTGTGGCGATGCGTTTTGGCGATGTGACTCATGACCGCATCGAGTATCTGGACCGATGGGAATATTCGATCATCGGGTTGGCATGGCTGTTTTTCATCGGTCTGCCCATCATCCTTATCTATCTCATTTCGCTTGTCCGTGCCATCCCCTTGCGCAACACCCGGCAAAAGACCATGATGGCCTTGCATGTGCTGAACGTGGCCTTGTGGGTCATTTTCTACCTGGCGCTGCCCAAGTCAGAACCTTGCACTGCCGCACAGATGGAGGCACATTACTTGTCCCATCACGACGAGATTCACGACCTGATCGCTTACACCAAAAGTTGCCTCGACGACTCCACCACCATCGACTATCAGGCCGAGGGCGAAACGATTGACCGACTGATGGTGTGTTGCCCCCGTGGGTGCTGGCATGACATGATGAATAACCAAAGCATGAAAGATTTAACACTGTCAAGTGTAGGGATTACACCCGCTCAGTTCGACACTATCAATGCCAAGATGAGGCAGGCAGGCGTGATCGGCTTCGAGATTAACCGCAACGGCAGGGAGCATCAGTCCTATGTCAAGTTCCGTCGTTATGGCACCACCCTCTACCAGTACGTCATTATCCACGACCCCAGCCAGTACATCGACACCCACGGTGCCCCGCTCGACGTCCAGTACGGCATTCCCTATAACGACAGCATCCTGTTTCAGAGCGCCGGCAACCTCGTCTGTCACCGATTCCCCGACCTCGACCAATACCTCAATAAGAGGCAAAAGGCTCCCGATGGCCAGTGAAACCAGTCATTGTTACCATCAAAATCAGATTTTTTCACAAGAATCCTCGTTTTGTTTCTGAAATGCAGCATTTTTGCATCGTTTCAGAAACAAATCATTTGTTGTACGTGTTGTCTTATTGGTTGCCTTGGTTGTCTGATGAGAGGGCGGTGGCGAGGTGGAGGACCTGGGTGGTGAAGTCGTCGGGAGTGAGGGTGCTGGAGAGCCAGTGGATGGGGGTGCCGCGTTTTTCCATGCCGCGGAACCAGGTCATCTGGCGCTTGGCGAACTGGTGGATGGCGATCTCGAGTTGGCGGAACATCTCTTCCTCGGTCAACTGGCCGATGACGTATTGGGTGACGAATTTGTATTCCAGACCATAGTATATCAAGTCCTCGGGGGCAATACCCTCATCGTTGATGAGGCGGCGCACCTCGTCGATCATGCCCTCGTCCAGACGGGCCCGCAGGCGGCGGCTGATGCGTTCACGGCGCGTGTCGCGATCGACTTCCACGCCGATGACCAGAGCGTTCTCCATGGGATGAGGCTCGGTGAGTGCCTTCAACTCGGGGTGCTGCTCATAGTAGCGGCAGATCTCGATGGCGCGCGTGGCGCGTGCCACGGTGTCGATGTCGCTGTTGTTGCGCAGGGTCTTCATCGTCTTGAGCAGGGCAGTCAACTCTTCTAATGACTTGCCGGCCAGTTCGGCCCGTAGTGCCTCGTTGCGGGGCACGGGTGGCAACTTGATGCCCTTGACGACAGTCTCGACATACATCCCCGTGCCACCACACATGATGACGGGCTTGCCGCGACCGCGGATGTCGTCATAGGCCCGCTCGAAGTCCTCCAGAAACTCGTACAGGCTGTAGCGGTAGCCCGCGGGGCGGATGTCGATCAGGTGATAGGGCACGTCGCCATACTCGGCCAGGTCCTTGCCTGTGCCGATGTCCATGCCGCGGTAGATCTGCCGCGAGTCGGCGCTGATGATCTCGCCGCCGATGGCCTGGGCCAGATGCACGGCGCGCGCCGTCTTGCCCGTCGCCGTCGGCCCCGTCACTACAAAGAACACATCCTTATAATCCATCTGCTGATTGATGTGAATTGTTGTGAAGACAAGAAAGACAAGAAGGACAAAAGTATTATATAAAAAAATTGTCTTTGTTGTCTTTCTTGTCTTCTAATAGGTCATTTACTTGAGGTGCTGGTCGTAGAACTCCAGGGCGCGCTTGTAGACCACGTAGCGGGCCGAGCAATCGCGGATGCTGTGGTTCATGTTGGGGAAGACCATCATGTCGCAGGTGCGGTTCATGTCCACGAGTTTGGACACATACTGCATCGAGTTGACGATGTGCACGTTGTCATCGGCGCTGCCAAACATGATGAGCACGCGGCCGTTGAGGTTCTCTGCACGGTTGAGCGGGAAGTTGCTGTAACCCTCGGGGTTCTCCTGGGGCGTGCGCATGTAGCGCTCGGTGTAGATGCTGTCATAGAAGCGCCACGTGGTCACCGGGGCGATGCTCACGCCGCAGGCATAGTTGCTGCCCGGCTCGCTCATCGCCATGAGCGTCTGGAAACCGCCGTAACTCCATCCCATGATGCCGATGTGCTCACCATCGACCCACGGCTGGCTGGCCATGTATTGGGCGGCTGCCACGGCGTCCTCGGTCTCATATTTGCCCAGGTTCAGGTAGGTCACCGACTCAAACTCCTTGCCCCTGAAGCCCGTGCCGCGGCTATCGACCTCACACACGATGTAGCCCTGGGTGGCAAAGTACTGTTCCCAACCCATGCGCCACTTGTTGAGCACCTCCTGTGAGCCGGGGCCGTTGTAATGCTCCATGATGACGGGATATTTCTTTGTCGGGTCAAAGTCCACCGGCTTGATCATGTAGCCGTTGAGCGTGTAGCCGTCGTGCTCCATGGTGAAGAATTCCTTCTTGGGCACATCCACGGCGGTGTAGCGGCGGGCATACTCCTCATTGAGTTGCAGGTCGCGCACGCGGCGGCCCTTGCGGTCATAGATGCGGTACTGGTTGGGCGTCGAGGCGTCGCTATACACGCCGACGTAGTAACTGAAGTCGCCGTTGAACATGGCCGATGCTGTGCCCTGGCCGTCGGCCGTCGAGGGCGCCAGACGGGTCACTTTACCCTTGGCGTCCACACACTCGACCACGCGGTTGAGCGGGCCGCAAGAGGCCTGGTAGTAGAATCGCTTTGTGGCCTTGTCATAGCCGTAGAACTGCGAGATGATGCGGTTGTCATCGCTGGTCAACTGGCGCATCAGGTTGCCCTGCAGGTCATACTGGTAGAGTTGCATGTAGCCCGAGCGCTCGCTGGGAATGACAAAGAAGTCTTTCTCGTACTGCACCTGCTGGCTGGTCTCGGCATCGACCCAGGTGTCCGACGTCTCGTGATAGACCTCGTGGGCATGATTGGTCCTGGGGTTGACGGCATAGATGCGCAGGTCGTTCTGGTGACGGTTCAGGCGCTGCACCATCAGTCGGTTGGGGTCGGGACTGAAGGTGATGTGGCACACGTAGTCCTCCTCGTCAAGGGGCACGTTGAGTTTCTTGAAAGTGCCATCGATCACGTCATAGCAGTGAACGCTCACCACCGAGTTCTTCTCGCCGGCCACGGGATACTTGAAGTCGTAGCGCCCGGGGTAGAGCGCATACTCGTCACGCGGGTTGCACGTGCCCTGATAGATAACCATCGACGCCATCTTGACCTGGCTCTCGTCCCAGCGCAGGAAGGCCAGCGAGCGGCTGTCGCTCGACCAGTTGAGGGTGTTGAGCATGCCCAGTTCCTCCTGATAGACCCAGTCGGGCACGCCGTAGATGATGTTGTTCTTCTTGCCGTCATGGGTCACCTGCACGGTCGTGCCGTCCACCAGGTTGCGAACATACACGTTATTGTCCTTGACATAGGCAACGCGCTTTCCGTCGGGCGAGAGGGTGGCGATCTCCTCACCGCCTCCGTCGCTCAGGGCCTTCATCGTCTTGTTCTTCAGGTCATAAACGTAGTAGTCGGCGCTGAAACTGTAGCGGTATATCTCCTTGGAATTGTTCCACAGCAGGACGTAGGCGCCGTCGGCCGTCACCTCAAAGTCGTCCCAGCCCGTAGCCATCTCGTTGCTCGTGTCCACCAGCACGCTCTCGTCGCCCTTGGCATAACTGATGCGGTTGATCGCGTTGCCGTCATCGCTCAGGCGGTAGAAGTAGCGGCCGTCACTCTTGGAGGGTTGCATCGCTCCGATGCCCTTGGGCGAATTGCCCTTCAACACGCATTCCTCAAGCGTCAGTGCGCTTGCACCCATGGCGACAAGTAGGGTCGCAAGAGTTAAAAGTATTTTTTTCATAATCGATGAATGTCTCTTATCTGTTAACTGTTGACTAATTCCAGAATCTGGTTGGCGCTATCCTTGGTCTTCACTTTGTCGATGATGTGGGTGACAACGCCCTGCTCATCGATGATGAATGTTGTGCGCACGGTGCCCATATAGGTGCGGCCGGCCATCTTCTTCTCGCGCCATACCCCGAAGGCCTGATTGAGCCGCGTGTCCTCGTCGGCGATGAGCGGGAACGGCAGGCTGTACTTCTCGGCAAACTTCTGGTGGCTCTTGGCGCTGTCCTTGCTCACGCCCAGCAGTGCAAAGCCCGCCCGCTTGAGCGCGCCATAGCCATCGGCCAGACTGCAGGCCTCGGCCGTGCAGCCGGGTGTACTGTCCTTGGGGTAAAAATAGATGATCAGTTTCTTGCCAGCAAAGTCGCTGGCCTTCACTTCGTTGCCATTATAGTCAACTCCTAGGTCCTCTGGTATCTTGTCTCCAATCTTCATAATGTCATATCATTTTAAAAGTTAATTTAACCCACAAATTTACAACATTTTCTTCAATCGCAGCGCCACTAGCCGCCATTTTTCCTAATCATTGATTTTTCAAGCCCGTTTCACACCATCGGGCGCCCTGAAGAAGAACTTGCCGATCAATAATGAGGTGGTGGGGTAAAACGCTTTATATTAAATACTTAGCGGCTTGGCGACTTTGCGTGAGTTGAAATCGCTGAATAGAAACAATTGTTGCATGATGCGTTAAATTTTGCGAAATAAATCGCAAATAAGGAATTGGGCTTGTACATCTTAGAAAAAAGTAGTAATTTTGCAGGCTGATTGCGCAAAATCGAGTATTAATGGTGAAAAGATTGACGATAATATTGGCGGTCGCCTGTATGCTGGCAGGCTGTGGCGAGTATAACAAGGTGTTGAAGAGCAATGACCTTGAGTACAAGTATGCCTATGCCAAGAAGGCGTTTGAGAACAAGCGCTATGCCCAGGCCTACACGATCCTGACCGAATTGGTGCCCATCTTCCGCGGTACCCCTCATGCCGAGGAGTCGCTCTATCTGCTGGGCTTGAGTTACTACGAGAACAAGGACTACATCAGTGCCGGTTCCTATTTCAAGCAGTATTATCAGCGTTATCCGCGCGGCCAGTATGCCGAGTTGGCCCGTTTCTACGCCGGTTACGGTTTCTACCTGGATTCGCCCGACCCGCAGTTGGACCAGACCGAGACCATCCGTGCCATGGAGGAATTGCAGGCATTCCTTGACTATTTCCCCAAGAGCGACAAGGCCTCGATTGCCCAGAGTGCCGTGTTTGAGTTGCAGGATAAACTGGTGCTCAAGGAGTTGCAGAATGCCACACTCTATTACAACCTGGGTAACTACATGGGCAACAATTACGAGAGTGCAGTTATCACCGCCCAGAACGCCATCAAGGCCTACCCCTACAGCAAGTACAAGGAGGAACTTGAGATGCTCGTGCTCAGGGCCCGTTACAGAGAGGCCGTTGAGAGTGTTGTGGAGAAGAAGGTTGAACGCTTCCGCACCGTCATTGATGAGTATTACTCGTTCATCAACGACTACCCCGAGAGCAAGATGCGCAAGGAGGCCGATAACATCTTCAAGATTGCCAATAAGCACGTCAACGGCAATTGATGATCTTAAAAATAGAGAACAATATACATATATAATATAATTTCAAGTAAGACATGGATTACAAGAAGACTAACGCGCCACTCACAACCACCGTTCATGACATCATCGAGATGGCAGAGCCCACGGGCAATATCTATGAGACCGTTTGCATCATCAGCAAGCGCGCCAATCAGATTGCTGCCGAGATGAAGTCCGACCTCGAGAAGAAACTTCAGGAGTTTGCCACCCTGAACGACAATCTTGAGGAAATCAGTGAGAACCGTGAGCAGATTGAGATCTCGAAGTATTACGAGAAACTCCCCAAGCCCACACTGATCGCCACCCAAGAATACTTGGAGGACAAGTTAGCGTATCGCAACATCGCAAAAGAAAAAGAAGAGTTCTAGAATCGACGGCGCCCATCAGGGTGCCGTTAATTTTTTGCAATAATATATAGAAGTTGACCCATCGCTGGTATTACCCGAAACGCATGATCACAAATTCACGCTAAGCCGCTGAATAGTTATTCGGTCGGGAGTCTAAACAAATTGGTTTTAAGATTTAATTTTCTTTTAATTTCCCGTGCGTCAGCACGGTTTAATGTAGAGACGTTTCAACGCAGGGCCAACTGCTATATCGTTCCCTGATTCTTTTCAGAGTGGTCAATGAATTGTTATTCCAATCTTGCCGATGCTAGGGTGAAGACCGATATTTTCACGTCAGGAATGGCCATGAGTGCCGAGGCACACACGATGAGAGTTGATCCCGTGGTGATGACGTCATCCACCAGCAGGATGTGTTTTCCGGTCAGTTGGCTGACCTTATTGGCGTCGAGGGCGTAATTGCCCTGGATGTTCTGCCAGCGCTCGAGGGCGCCCTTGTGGGTCTGGGTGGAGTGGGGGCGAACGGCTTTCAGGGCCTCGATATAGGTGATGCCCAGGGCGGCGGCGATGCCGCGGGCAATGAACTCGCTCTGGTTGTATCCGCGCTGGGCCAGTTTGCTGCGATGCAGGGGCACGGCGGTTACCACGTCGATGCCGTCAAAGAAATGACTGCTGGCCATGTCACTCACCGCGTGGCCAGCGAGCCAGTGACCCATGCGGGGTAATCCGTTATACTTGATGTCGTGTAGGATAGAGGCATAGGGCGCTCCTTTCTCATAGTAGAAATAGGCCGTGGCACGCTCGATGGGCACCTTGCCGGCAAAGTGCTGCTCCATGGTGTTGAAGTCGGTCTGCTCAAACCGGGTGCGGGGCATTGTGGCCATGCATTTGCGGCACAGCCACCGCTCGTCCCCGTCGAGTGCCTTGCGACACACGGGGCAGACGCGCGGTAGCAGCACGTCGGCTGTTGCCCTCAACCATTGTTTAATCGTCCTGATCATCGATGCGGGTCACTAGGCGGACACATTCACTGGCGATGCTGGTCTCGAAGCCCCGTGAGGCCGCAAACCGCATCATCGCGGCCCATGCGGCACGCGGCTCGCGGTCGCGCACGGTTTCCCACTTGGCTTGCAGCAGTTGGACGAGGCGCTCGCGGTAGGCGTCTTCATCGATGAGTTCCATGGCCTGGCCGATGGCGCTGTCGGGGACTCCCTTGAGCCGCAGTTGGTGCCCAATCTTGATTTTCCCCCAGCCGTTGAACCGGAACTTGTCCTTGACAAAGGCCCTGGCGTAGCGCTCGTTATCGATGAAACCCTGTTCGGTGAGTTGAGCCAGCGCTTGAGAGACCTCATTGCCGTTCAGGCCCCACTTGACGAGTTTCTCGCGGATGTCGCCAGCACTCTGCTCGCTGCGGGCACACAGGGCTGCCGCGCGGTTCAGCGCTTGCGGGAGAGTCAATGGGCGCCTGGGGCTATTCATGGCTCGCGGTTGAGGCCTCGTCGATGTTGGCGAGGAATTTCTTGAGGTCGTCGAGGCGTTGCAGGGCCTCTTGCCGGCCTTGCTGATAGACGCGGTTCATCTCCTCGGGGTCATGGGTGGTACGGCTCACGTCGAGCGGTTTCAATGGTCTGAAGACAAATGCGTTGCCCTTGCGTTCCTCTTCCCGCACCTGTTGCAGTTGCTTGTTGTAGATCGCGGGGCGCTCCCGCAGCGCGTCGATGACCTTGGGCCACTTGCGCAGCAGCGGTTTCATGAGCCACATGCCATGCTCGGCGGTCTTGCGGTAACCATCCTCGCGGGTGAGAATCACCACATTGCGCTTGTAGCCCTTGTCGATCATGAACTGCAGCGGTATGGAGTCGGCCAGGCCGCCGTCCAGCAGCAACCGTCCGCCCACCTCGACCGGCTGGGCGACCACGGGCATTGATGCCGAGGCGCGTATCCACTCAAAAAAGTCGTTGTTCACGCGGTCGAGGCGCTGATAGACGCCCTCGCCCGTTTTCACGTCAAAGCACACCGCATAGCACTCCATGGGTGACTCCTCAAAGGCGTTGAAGTCAAACACGTCATAGTGGGTGGGCACCAGGTGGTAGGCAAACCACGCGTTGTAATAGTTGCCCGTCTTCAACAGTGAGCGGATGCCGCTGTATCGCTTGTCGCGGGCGAACCTCACGTTGTAACGCAGCGCACGGCCCGCCTGGCGCGACTTGTAGTTGCAGCCAAAGGCGATGCCTGCCGACACGCCCACCATGCCGTCCAGAAAAATGTGATTCTCCATGAGCACGTCCAGGATGCCGCAGGTGTACATGCCGCGCATGCCACCCCCCTCCAGCACGATGCCAGTCTTGATGTTTGCCATATCTGGTAGTTCAATATTAATTTTACTGCAAAAATACACAAATTATTCCGGATTTATCGTATATTTGTGGGAAATAAAATCAATGAATAACTTTTAACTGGAGATCGCGATATGAAGAAGTTCCTTATTATACCGATTTTCCTGCTTTTCACTGCTTCTGCCATGGATGCCGCCGGAGCGGGATTGCAGGGTGATGTGAATCTCGACGGCATGGTTAACATCAGCGACGTGACCGACTTGATTGACTCGTTGTTGAATCAGGACGCCGGCCCGAGTTGTGATGTGGACCTTGATGGCCAGGTCAGTATCAGCGATGTGACCACGCTCATCGACATACTGCTGTCGCCTGCCGACCAAGTCACCTTGACGGTCAATGGCGTGGCCTTTACCATGGTGCATGTCGAGGGCGGCATGTTCACGATGGGGTGCACGAGTGACCAGTGGCCCGATCATCGGCGCAACGAGGCACCGGTGCACGAGGTGACACTCTCGGGCTATTATATTGGCCAGACCGAAGTGACCCAGGAACTGTGGAATGCTGTCATGGGGAAGAATCCCAGCAAGTTTATTGACCCTCAGCGCCCCGTCGAGACCGTGTCGATGTTCGCTTGTGCCGAGTTTGTCGATAAACTGTCCGAACTCACGGGCAAGGTCTTCCGCCTGCCCACCGAGGCCGAGTGGGAGTTTGCCGCCCGTGGTGGCAACAAGAGCCGTCACTACAAGTATTCGGGCAGCAACGAGGTGGATGACGTGGCATGGTATGCCGGTAATTCTGGCTTGGAGAGCCATCCCGTGGCAACCAAGGCCCCCAACGAACTGGGCATCCATGACATGAGCGGCAATGTCCTGGAGTGGTGCCTGGACTGGTATTACTACTACACGCAGGATCCATGTGTCAATCCTGTCGGGCCCGACTCGGGCGACGAGAACGTCTATCGCGGGGGCTGCTGGAAATCGGATGCGAGTTTCTGCCGCAATGCGACGCGTGACAAGTTGGATCCCGATACGGCCATGAATGTCCTGGGCCTGCGCGTGGTCATGAACGAGTGACAGGCAATCGGGCGGTATTTCATGCCGCTTTAACAAGTTTTTTGGTTTTTTTATTGTTGAGATGTATCGTTAACCGCAGGATTTTTGCTAATTTCGCCCATCTATTTAACCGATAATGACCAAAATGAAGAAATTAGACAATCTCTTGGCCCGTAAATTGATGCAGATCAACGCCATCAAGTTGCAACCCGATAGCCCGTTCTCGTGGGCGACAGGGTGGAATTCACCCATCTATACCGACCTGCGCATGACGCTTTCTTATCCCGAGGTGAGAAATCTCATCAAGGTGGAGATGTCGAGGCTCATCATGGAGAACTTTGGCGAAGCCGAGGTGATTGCCTCCATTGCCACGGGCGCTATCGCCCATGGCGCGCTGGTTGCCGACTCACTGGCATTGCCGATGGTCTATGTGCGCTCGACGCCCAAGGATCATGGCTTGGAGAACCTCATCGAGGGTGACATCAAGCCCGGCCAGCGCGTGGTGCTCATCGAGGATCAGTTGTCAACAGGCAACAATTGCTTGAAATGCCTCAATACCGTGCGTGACGCCGGTGGCATCGTCCTTGGCGCCGTGGTCATCTTTGATTATCAGTTCTCGAGTGCGGCCAAGGCCCTGCACCGGGCCAAACTGCCCATTATCACCCTGACCAACTTTGAGACAATGCTTGAGGTGGCCATGGATGGCGACAATATCTCGCAGGCCGATGCCGACACCCTGCAGCAGTGGCACACCGACCCCGAGAGTTGGGCACCGCTGGGCTTTGATGCCGTGGACTGAATTGTAAACGTTAACCCCTTAATTCACCGACTCAACAATGGAATCATTCAAGAGCGAACCGCATGCCATCGCATGTGATGCCGCCACGATTTATACCAAACTCACCAATCCCTCTCTCATCCAGCAGCAGATTGAGGCTCATGCCGACATGATCGACGCCGAGGCCCGTCAGCATCTGGATGCCGTCAAGTTCACCCAGGACACGATTTCCATCCAGTCTCCCATGGGTGAGGTGACACTGGCACTCGACCATGAGAATAGCGTCGAGAGCCAGCGGGTGGTCTATACCGCTTCGCAGTCGCCCGTCCCCATCAATATGGTCATCAACCTCGAGCCCCAGGCCGACGCCTCGACGATGAGTACGGCCGAGTTGCAGTTGAATCTGCCGTTCTTCATGCGCAAGATGGTGGAGGGACAGTTGCGTGAGGCGGCCAACCGCTTCGGTGAACTGCTGGCCCGCATCCCCTTCGACCGCTTGTAGGTGACGTGAGTTTGTCTGGTCTGATTACCGGCCCGGGACGCCTGTAATGCTCCTGGCCGGTTCATCGTGCTCGCGGCAAGTGCGGGCATGGCCGCGTGACGTGGAGTGAAGTTTGTTTTAAGGATTAACCGCAATGATATAAGGATATGAAGCGTATTTTCCCGACTTTGATTGGTGTCCTGTTGCTCTCGGGCTTGATGGCACAGGCCTGGGCCTATGGCATGCCCAAGCGTGAATTCCGATCGGCATGGATTGCTACGGTGTGGGGCATCGACTGGCCCTCACAGGGCGCTGGCGCCGCTCGCCAGCAGGCCGCCATGGACCATATGCTCGACTCGCTGCAGGTCAATGGCTTCAACGCTGTCAATTTCCAGGTGCGCTCGATGTGTGACGCGATGTACCGCTCCAGCATGGAGCCCTGGTCCAGTTACTTGACGGGCACGCGTGGCGCCGACCCTGGCTTTGATCCCTTGCAGTATGTCGTCGAGGGTTGCCACAAGCGCGGCATGGAGTGTCACGCGTGGGTCAACCCTTATCGCTGGAGCACCGGCACCGACTGGAATACGGCCATGGACCAGGAACTCAAGCAGGACGGCTGGTTGCTCACCCACGGCACGACCATTATCCTCGATCCCGGCCAGCAACGCACCATCGACCGCATTGTCGCTGTGTGCAGGGAGATTATCACCAACTATGATGTGGATGGAATCCTCTATGACGACTACTTCTATCCTCAGGGCATCCCCACCGATGCCACGGCTGGGGATTACGGCGAATGGCAGGCGTCGGGGACAGACCTCTCCTTTGCCGACTGGCGCCGCGACAATGTCAACCGCATGGTGCAGGCCGTCTATGACATGATCCAGCAGACGCGTCCCGATGTGCGTTATGGCGTCTCCCCGGCGGGTGTTGCCGCCACGAGTGCGGCAGTGGCGGCCCGCTATGGCGTTGACCCTTGTCCTGCGGGCAGCGACTGGCAGTACGACGGCATCTTCAGCGACCCGCTGGCATGGCTGGCCGCACGGAGCATCGACTACATCTCGCCTCAAGTCTATTGGCCCATCGGCGCCACGGCCGACTATGGCAAGATTACGCCCTGGTGGGGCAAAGTGGCCGCCAAGTTTGACCGCCACGTCTTCATCTCCTCATCGATTTCGAGCCTGAACAGTGCGTCAACCGCAGTGCAGTATAAGGAATATGCCGACGAGGTGGAACTCAACCGCACCAGTTCGCTGGACGGTAATCCGGGTGCCATCTTCTACTCGTGCAAGTACCTGTATGCCATCAACCGCAATTCATTGGGACATTACCTCAAGAACACGGTCTTTACCCGTCCCGCATTGCCTCCGGCGATGCCGTGGAAGCAGGGCAATAATCCTGGGGTGGTGCGTGACCTGGCCCGCACGGGCAGCCTCATCAGTTGGCAGGGCTATGATAACGTGCGCTACACGGTCTATGCCTTTCCCATGACCATGAACACGTCCACCTTTACTGGCCAGATCGACTATCTGCTCGGGATGACCTACGACACGTCGTTTGACATCCCTGCCCAGTACCTGCAGGGCTATCAATTTGCCGTGTGCGTCCTCGACCGGGTGGGCAACGAGTGGGATCCCGCATTCCTGAGCGAGAAACTGGCGCCGCTCGACAATCCCGTGCTCATTTTTCCCGAGGACGGCGCGACCGTTGATGCCCCGTTCCGTTTCACTTGGCATGAAGTCGAGGGGGCGACGGGATATGTTGTGGAGTTGGCCACCAGCCCCGACTTCGGTAACGTGCTGGAACGTCTCGCGGTGACTGATACCGTGGCCAGCGTGATGTCGTTCGAGAAACTGGCTCATGGCGTGACACACTACTGGCGGGTGCAGTCCTGTGCCGATAGTTGTTACAGTGGCGTGAGTGAGGTGCGGGCCATCACGCCCATGCTTCTCACCATCACTGCCCCTGCCGATGGAAGTGAGGACGTGGAGGTTCCCGTCAACGTGCAGTGGTATGCTTGTGGCAGCAGCGAGAGCGCGACACTCGAGGTGGCCAGTGATGACTCTTTCTCGTCTGTCGTGTACAGCGGCCAGTCGTCAACGGGCTCACTGTCGATCCCTGAGGAACTGCTTGAGCCTGGTAATACCTATTTCCTGCGTGTCATTCTCACGGTCGGTGGCGAGACGATGAATAGCGATGTGGTACGTTTCTCTGTGGCTCACTCGGCAGCCAGATTTGCCATCCCGCTGGATGGCGGAACTCTCAACGCTGGCCAGCACATCACCCTCAAGCCGCAGCAGTGGGCGACGTCCTATGTCATCGAGGTATCCAACAGTGACCAGACGTGGGGCCGTTCACGCTTTATCGAGACGTTGAAGAACGGCCAGTGTGAGACAACCTTGCCTGCCGGGGAAATTAAGGTCAATGGCAAGTTGCTTGAGGATGGCGTCACTTACTATGCCCGCAGCAAGACTAGTTATCTCGATTTTGACGGCAAGAGCCACACGACTCCCTATGGCCCCATTATCTCGTTCATTTACAAGGCCAATGCTGCTGTCAAGGGCGACGTGGACGACAACGGCGAGGTGAATATCGCCGATGTCAACATCATCATCGACCTGATCTTGACCGGCAGATACTCTGCTAGAGCCGATGTGGACGACAATGGCGAACTCAACATCGCCGACATCAACGAATTGATTTCCTACATTCTTAACTTGTGAACGTCTGAAAGTGTCCAGCGGGTCGTCAGATGACCGACGCTCACGTTATAATAAGTGTTTCTCGTGCTGGCGGCGGGACATGATGAGCAGGATGAGCAGGGAGGCGCCGAGGCCGTAATAGACGGCATCGCCGGGAAGCGACGTGAAGTTGGCCAGCAGCATGGCGGCGACGCCAATGGGCATCGAGAGCAGTACGCCGCGGGGATTGAAGCGCCCGGGGCACCACAGGGCGAAGCACAACGGGAACAGGATGGCCACGGCCCTCAGACCCAGCGACAAGAAGCCCAGGTCATTGATGAAACTGCTGTGGAATAATAATGTGGCGATTACCGCTGCTGCGAGGATGCCCACGATGGACAGGCGCGTCTGGGTCAACTGTGACAAGGGTGAACCCGTCATGCCCATGCGGCGCTTGAAATTGCCATAAACGTCACGCACGAGAATCGTTGCGGCGCCTAGCGACAAGCCGCTGCCGCACCCCAGGATGTTGATGAGCATCGTTCCCAGCATCAATCCGCCCAGCCATGCGGGCAGGTGATTGAGGATGAATGCGGGGAAAGCCTGTGCCGAGTTCTCGAGGACACCCAGCCCGGCAGGCAGGGTCTCGCCGGCGGCCTTCATGGCCACAACCTCGTCGGCGGTGACGTAGTGACCGCGCATGTAGATGCCCACAAGGGTGCAGGCTGCGCCGATAATGGGCATGAACAGTGAGCACAACAGGGCACCGTGCCGTGCCTTGGGCGTGCTGGCAGCCGACCAGATGCACTGGGCATAACTCTGGGTACACACCACGCCCAGGATGAGCGACAGGCAACCGCCCAGGTCTTTAAACAGCCCGCGGGCAAATGGATATCCGTAGCGGTGATGGATGCTCTCGAGGTCACTCAAGCCGTTATACTCGGCTAGAGCAGGGGACAGATAGACGCTGTCCACGCCATCGGTAAGCCCCCACAGTCCACCGGCGATGTGCCACACGACAATACCCGCCGCCAGGGATGACAGGTAGAGCAATACCAACTTGACGATGCCGGCCACTCCTGCGCTGCGGATGCCGCCAAAGAGCACAAGCAGCATGATGAGTACCGCTCCTGTGACCGATGCCCAGACGGTGGGGATGCCAAACAGGCTGCTGATCATCGCCGACGACGAGAGCACCTGGGACATGATGCTGATGAAGATACCAATGAGGAAAAGTATCGACCCGACTGTTTCGGCCTTGTGACCGTACTCACGGCTCACGATCTCGAGCAGCGTGGTGCAGCCGCTGCGCCGCAACGGGCCAGCATAGAACAACCCCAACACAAGGGCTCCCAGCCCAGCCCCGATGGTGAACCACCAGGCCGACACGCCGTAGCAGAAGGCCAGTTGCGCAGTACCGATGGTCGATTGTCCGCCCGCAAGCGTGCCCAACAGGGCACCGCAAACCATCCAACTGCCCGAATTGCCTCCGGTCGTGAAACTGTGTGCGTCCTTCACCTTGCGTCCGGCCAGCCAACTCAAGGCCAGCAGCAGGGTGACGGTCAAGATGACTCCAATGAGATGTGTGATCGATACCATGATGCGGATATTACTGTTTTTGGGACTGCAAAGGTACAAAAAAAATGGTAATGATATAGATGTTGGCCCGAACCCTGCGGGGCTAATGCGAATCTTTAGTTTGGCGAAGCCAATTGCTCGATTTTTTTTTTAAATATTGTTCGTGTAATAGGTTTTCTCAGCGAAAATAGCATTAAAGACTATTCAGGGCCAAGTGCTATATCGTTCCCCTAGAGTTTTTCTGCTATTGCCTTGCCTTGAGGGCCGATTAGCGGTTTTCGCCTGCTTTCAGCCCTGTTTTTGTCGAGAAATGAGGTTAGATTTTTTAATATTGTTTATGTTGATAAAACGCGTGTAAACAAGTAGTTGTGATTTGATAAAGTTTAGATTTTTTCTTTGATATAGGGTGGGGTGCCGTTTTTATCATTACCTTTGTAAAAAATCAACGTGAATAGTAATTTATCAATGACCAAAATGAAACGTGTTTTTTCAATAGCAATCGTGTTGATAACCGCGTTGTTCGCCGTAGCGGCTGTCTATGAGCCGTCGCTGGAGAACGATAGCGAGGTGTGTGTGTTCTTTGAGGCCGATGCAACGGCAAGCGGCGCTCCCTGCATTTGGGTGTGGGAAGGCAATACCGATGGCCGCCAGTACGTGGGAACAGCGTGGCCCGGGCCCGAAATGACCTACATGGGCGATACCCAGAGTGGCAATAGGATATACAAGTGGACCTATACGGGCACGCTGGCAATGCCCACTGGCCTGATTTTCACCTGGAATAACCAGACCGGGCGTGTGGACGGTTCGTTCACCAATCACGGCTATTATGTAATGGGCCAGTTGACCAAGGTCATAGGGGCAGGCGAGAGCACTTTTGTCCCCAATCAGAATGTTATCTATCAACTGGACCTGTACAACTTTACCAGCCAGGGCACCCTGGCCGCGGCCCAGCAACGCCTTGATTATCTCAAGGACCTGGGCATTGACATCATCTGGCTCATGCCCATCCACCCTCGTGGCGTGACAGGCCGCATCGGCTCGCTGGGCAGCCCTTACGCCCCCCGCGACTACCATGCCGTGAACAGCGACTTCGGCACGCTGGCCGACCTGCAGGCCTTTGTCGCCGCTGCCCACCAGCGCGGCATGCAGGTGTGGCTCGACTGGGTGGCCAACCACACCGCCAAGGACAACGTGTGGATCACCCAGCACCGTGAATACTACAACTCGACGCTCACCAGCCCCAACGGCTATGGCGACGTCTATCAGTTGGATTACAGCAAGGAAGCGACCCAACAGGCGATGATCGAGGCCATGGAGTACTGGATTGACCAGGCCGACATCGACGGTTACCGTTGCGACTACATCAGCAGCAATACCATTCCCACCTCGTTCTGGACGCGCGCCATCAAGGCGTTGAAGGAGCACAAGCCAGGCAAGACCATCACCATGCTGGGTGAGGGTGACATGGCCAACAGTGTGCAGCGCCTGCTCGGGTGCGGCTGGGACTATGACTACGCGTGGGGTTTCCAGACCTCGCTGGTCAACAACAAGAACCGCCCTGCCAATGTGCTCACCCAGTGCCGCAACCTGGTGGGTGACTTGCGCTTTGTGGACATGAGCCGCATGGTCTATCTCACCAACCATGACCAGAACTACAGCAACACGATGCAGTCGCAGTATGGCAACAACGTGTATGCCTTCACGGTGCTTACGTTCACCCTCTATGGCATGCCGTTGCTCTACAACGGCCAGGAGACCGGCTACCTGCTCAACCATTGCCTCGATTACTTCAACCGCACACCCATCAACTGGAACTCGGTGGACAGCAAGATGCAGAACACTGTCAAGGCCTTGACGGCCCTCAAGCACAGTTGTGACGCCCTCATCGACAATGGCGACCGTGCCAGCGAGGTGACCTTCATGACCACGGGCAACAGCAATGTCATCGCCTATCAGCGCAGCCACAATAACCAGAAGTGTCTGGTCGTGCTCAACCTGGGCACGTCATCGGCAAGTACCATCGTTACGGGCCTGGAGGCTGGAGAGTGGAAGCGCGCTATCGATGTCGAAAACATCAGTGCGGGCTTGACAGCCATTCCTGTGACCTTCAGTACTACTCAAAGTTTTGTATTGCCGGTAGGTGGTTATCAAGTATATATCAAGGGTGAGCCCATGGAGGATTTCTTGCGTGGTGACGTGAATGGTGATGGTGAAGTGAACATCAGTGACATTACTGCGCTGGTCGATATCCTGCTGGGTGGCAGTATGGACAAGTACCCGTTCGAACGGATTGATGTGAATGGTGACGGCGAAATCAATATAACTGATGTCACAATAGTTGTTGATTTTCTGATAAAGGCTGCGTGAATATACTGAAAACCAATGAATTGACAGGTGTGTTTTGAAGTGATAATGAAGATATGGAATAGGGTGCTGCTGTTGCTCTCGGTTCTCACTATCCAGGCTTTGCCGGCAGTGGGGGCAGGAGAGGGTATCGACTTTCATCGGCTGGATAGCCTCATTGAGGCCCAGCCGCGCCTGGTGGCCGAGAAAGAGTCAAGGATCACTGCGATCAAGGCCGGCTTGTATAAGGCCCGTGGTGACCGTGAACGCTATGCCCAGGTGAATCGCCTCTTTGAGGAATACTCAGCCTACCAGTATGACTCGGCCCGGGCCTGTGTGGGCGAGTGCCTCAGGCTGGCACGAGTGATGAACGACGAGGTGCTGCTCAACGACAGCCGCCTGAACCTGGCACACATCCTGTCCACATCTTGCCTGATGGGAGAGGCCTCCGCTGCCCTGGCCCAGATTGACACAACGCGCTTGACGCCTGACCAACTCGTGCGCTACCATCGCACACGCGTCAATCTGCTGATTTATCAGGCCGAGTACGTGCAGGGCACCGACTATGTGAAGGACTACGTGCGGCAACTGGTGGATGCGCGTCGTGCCGCGGCAGCGATCAACGTGCCTCATGACAACGAGAATTACCTGCTCACCCAGGCCGAGTGCCTGGCTGACAGCAACCAGCCGCGTCAAGCCATCTCGCTGCTCGAGGGAATGATAAAACGCTATCACAGCGGCCAGCGGCTCTATTCCATCATCACCAGCATGATTTCGTTTTATTACTCCCAACTGGGCGACAAGCAAGAGCAGATGCGCTATCTGATCATGAGCGCCGAGAGCGATCTCGAGGGCTGCATCCGCGAGAACACGTCGCTGCGCACCATCGCCGACCGCTTGTTTGACGAGGGGGACATCGACCGCGCTTACCGTTACATGAGGGTGGCTGTGGACGATGCCAACTTCTATGGCACACGCCTGCGCAACATCCAGGCCTCGCACATCGTGCCCAAGATCCTGGACGCTTACCAGACCAACCAGGAGCGCAACCACCGCAACATGATGTGGCTGCTTGCCATCATGTCGCTGATCTCGCTGCTGCTGGTCGTGGGCGTCATCGCCATCTATCAACTGTTGAAGCGCTATCGCCGGCTCAATGAGCAGAAGGTGGCCATCAACGAGCAACTGCGGCAGGTGAATGCCCGATTGGGCGACACGGTGGGCCAACTGAACGAGTCAAACGGGCTGCTGCGCGAGCGCGAGAAAATCAAGGAGGAATACATCGCCCGCTTCCTGACACTCTCCAGCCGATTCATCGACCGTGGTGAGGAGCAACGCAAGGCACTGTACCGCTTGTTCCGTGACCGCAAGCATGAGGACCTGCTGCGCGAGTTGAAGAGTACCCACCACGGCAATGAGAATGCGCGGTTATTCTATGAGAACTTTGACAATGCCTTCCTGAACATTTATCCCACCTTTGTCGACGAGGTGAACAACCTGCTGCAGGAGGGCGGCAAGATAGAGGTCAGGCAGGGCAAGCGCCTCACCACCGAATCCCGCGTGCTGGCGCTCATCCGCCTGGGCATCACCGATAACCAGAGCATCGCCAACATCCTGCGTGCCAGCCTGACGACCATCTACACCTACCGCTCCAAACTCAAGGCCCGCGCCATCAGCAAGGACGACTTTGAAGACCAGGTCAAGGTCATTGACCGCTGACCGGATGAGCAATGGCATGTAAGCGAGATAATTTGCATCAGTAAACACTGAATTAACAATTGTAAAGTGAATTATAATATGAGGAGAATTTTTATTTTTGTATTCATGTGCTTGACAATGAGTGTGGTAACACTTGCTGGCAACGTGAAGTTGACGTCGCCCGACGGGTCGCTGACGGTGACCGTGGGCGAGGATGGTGGCCGAGCCTGGTATCAGGTCAATCGGGGCAACGAGTTGATTATCAGCCGCTCTGAACTGGGCTTTGTCCTCAAGGACGGCGACCTCAAGGGCAACTTCAAGATGGGCAAAGTGACACGCTCGTCGCTCGACGAGACATGGAGCCAACCCTGGGGCGAGGATGCCCTGGTGCGCAACCACTACAACGAGATGAAGGTGCGCCTGCAGGAAAAACAAGGAATGAAACGATATCTTGACGTGGTTTTCCGCGCCTATAACGATGGTGTGGCTTTCCGCTATGAGTACCCGCGCCAGCGCGGCCTCGACGAGTTTGTCATCATGGACGAGGTGACACAGTTTGCCCTGCCCACCGACGCCATGGCCTGGTCGATACCGGCCTTGACACCGTATTATGAGGGCATCTACACCTGCGAGCCCGTGAGCCAGAAGGGCAACATGGCTGGCCCTGTGGCGCTGGAGGTCAATGACTCGCTCTGCATGGCCATCATGGACGCGAATCTCACCGACTACTCGACGATGAACTTCTCTCACGAGGGCACGGTCCTCAAGGCCGACCTCGTGCCCTGGAAGAACGGTGACAAGGTGAGGGTGTGGGCTACCCGCGTGTCGCCCTGGCGTGCCATCATCATCGGCCGCACCGCCGCCGACCTGCTGCTCTCGCGCATGGCCCTCAACCTGAACGAGCCCTGCAAGATTCAAGACACGTCATGGATCAAGCCCACCAAGTATGTGGGCATCTGGTGGGCGTTGCAGAAACAGCGCTGGACCTGGTCCCAGGGGCCCCGTCATGGCGCCACCACCGAGAATACCAAGCGCTACATCGATTTTGCCGCCCGTCACGGCATGGGCGGTGTGCTGGTCGAGGGCTGGAACTACGGCTGGGACACCGACTGGACCCGCCACGGCGACGGCTTCAGTTTCACCCGCGCCTATCCCGACTACGACCTGTCGGGCCTGTGCCGCTATGCTGCCGAGCGCGGCGTGCGCATCATTGCCCACAACGAGACGGGCGGCGCGGCCCAGAACTACGAGGACCAGATGGAGGACGCCTTCAGCCTGTATGAGTCGTTGGGCATCAACACGGTCAAGACCGGCTATGTCAACTCACATTTCTATAATGGCGAGTTGCAGCACTCGCAGTGGGGTGTGCGCCACTTCCGCAAGGTCATCGAGACCGCTGCCCGCCATCACCTGATGATTGTCAACCACGAGGGCGCCATGCCCAGCGGCATCCAGCGCACGTGGCCCAACCTCATTGCCACCGAGAGCATGCGCGGTCAAGAGTACAACGCGTTTGACCGCCATGGCGGCAATCCGCCCTATCACGAGTGCATCCTGCCGTTTACCCGCGGCCTGGGCGGGCCGATGGACTTCACTCCCGGCATCATGGAGTACAGCAACGACTCGGTGCCTGGCACGCGTCCCCAGACGACCCTGGCCCACCAACTTGCCGAGTATGTCGTTATCTATAGCCCGGGCCACATGGCCGCCGACCAGATCGAGAACTATGAGCACCAGCCCGCCTTCAAGTTCATCGAGGAGGTTCCCACCGACTGGCAGCGCACCCTCGTGCCCCATGCCGCGATGGGCAAGTATGTGACCTGCGTCCGTCAGGAGCGGGGCACCGATAACTGGTATGTCGGCAGCGTGACCGATGCCACCGCCCGCGACCTGGACCTGTCGCTCGACTTCCTGGACCAGGGCACCCGCTACGAGGCCATCATCTATGAGGACGGCCCCGGTGCCGACTATCGCGATAACCCTTACCCGATGACCATCCGCCGGATGGCTGTGGACCGCGGCTCAACCCTGCGTCTGCATCTGGCGCCTGGCGGCGGCGTAGCCATCCAGATACTGGCAAAATAGTCCCGCCAATCAACGATTCCGCCCCGTGCCTGCCGTGTGACAACCCCAGGCGCGGGGCTTGTTGTGCCATGGAAAAAGCACCGGTGTCAAGCAAGAGCAAAAAGGAAATTATCGTGAAAATGATGATTTTTTAAAGAAAAATTGGCTTTTGTGTTAAAAAAAGTGCATTGTGAACAAAAAGTTATTATCTTTGCGGCATGTGCTCGCAGTAATGAGGCACATGAGATTTGGATGAGTTTGTTCACTGCTCTCTGTCCGCCTTAGACGGATTGCTGTAAAAATAATACCAACTGATTATCCCGATTTTCACGGATAATTGAAAAAGCGGTATTGACCCAATAGAGAATGAAAAACTAATCCTGACTTTAAAATGACACATAAAATGACACATAAAATGACACATAAAATGACGAGGATGTACAGATACTTTATTGAGAACAAGTTGAATGGCGGGTGCCGCGGCAACCGTTGTTGGCTTGCACCACGTTTAGAGGTAACCGGTGTCCCGTCAATCATGATAGAGAATAAATCCAGTAAGCAGAGCGCACTTGCTGTTAAATCACACCTTAGAGATAATCAACATCAATCCCCCGATAGGCCCAGGTATGCGCTCGCTTGAGCCTACCGGTGGATTAACTAAATGTTTACTGTATGAAGAGACTTTTATCAACTCTCATGGCGATATGCCTCATCACGATGAGTGCATGGGCCAACAAGACCGTTAGTGGTAAGGTCGTCAGTGCCAGTGACAATGAGCCGTTGATAGGCGCCACGGTGCAAGCCATCGGCTCCACTCAGGGCACCTCAACCGACCTGGACGGTCAATTCACAGTAACTGTCAACGACAACGTGACGCAGTTGCGCGTCAGTTGCGTGGGTTATAAGACCCAAGTCGTTGCAGTATCGAGTTATGTGACTGTCGCCCTCGAGGACGCCAACACGACGCTGGACGAACTCGTGGTGACGGCCATGGGCATCAAGCGCGAAGCCAAGGCGCTGGGTGTTTCGGCCACCCCCATCAAGGGTGACCTCATCGCTCAGGCACGCACCAACGACATTATGTCGAGCCTTGCAGGTAAGGTGGCTGGTGTCCAGATCGCTGAGACATCATCCGACCCCGGTACCTCCAAGTCGGTTATCATTCGTGGTGTCAGTTCGCTCTCGGGCAGCAACCAGCCGCTGTATGTGGTGGATGGTGTGCCCCTGAACAACTCTGCCACCTATAGTGGTGATGGCCTGAACTCGGGTTACGACTTCGGTAACGGTGCCAGTGCCGTCAACCCTAACGATGTTGAGAGCATGACCATCCTGAAGGGTGCTGCCGCTACCGCCCTGTACGGTAGCCGTGCCGGCGCCGGTGTCATCCTGATTACCACCAAGAAGGGTACCAAGCAGAGCCGCGGCGTGGGCATCGAGTACAACGGTGGCCTGCAGTGGGAGTCTGTCATGCGTCTGCCGCAGATGCAGAACCAGTTCGGTATGGGCTGGTATGGCGACCACACCGAGATTGAGAACGGTTCGTGGGGCCCTGCATTTGATGGCTCGGAGCAACTCTACGGTTGGGTGTACAACCATAGCCAGAACCTGAAGAGTTATCTTCCCATCAAGAACAACGTGAAGGACTTCTTCAGCACCGGTTTCCGTTACAACAACAGCATCTCGTTCAACGGCGCAACCGATAAGAGCGCCTACTTCGTTTCGTTGTCCCAGATCAACGATAACGGTATCATCCCCTATGATGCCGACACCTATACCAAATATACGGTATCGGCCCGTGGTAGCCACACGGCAGGCGCCTTCACGTTCAGCACCTCGTTGAACTATGCCTTCCAGCGCAACCACTTCGTGACCACCGGTCAGAAGACGGGTTCGATGTACAACAGTATCATGCAGACCCCGCGTGACATCTCCATCGTTGAGATGAAGGACCTGGACAACCCGTTCAACACGCCGGGTTACTACTATACCCCCTACGGTGTAACCAACCCCTACTACATTATTGAGAATTACCAGAACGAGTATGAGCAGGAGCGCTTCTACGGCAACCTGCAACTCGATTATGCATTCCTGAAATACTTCACCGCAACCTACCGCTTCGGTCTGGACACCAACACGGGCCACCACAATTTTGGTTCGCCCAACATGTCCGCCCTGTTCAAGGATACCCCCAACTATGAGGATGCCTTGAAGGACCTCACCGGTGAGGTATCGCAGAGCATCTCCCGTCGTCGTGAGATCGACCAGAACTTCATGTTGACCTACGACCAGCAGATTCTGGATGACTGGCACGTGAATGCTCAGATCGGTTTCAACGGTAATGAGCGCAGCTACAAGTACCTGGGCTCGTCGATAACCAACCTGAGCATCCCCACGATGTACAACCTTTCGAACACCGCCGGAAACCCCTCGACCTCACAGGATGAGTGGAAGCGTCGTTTTCTTGCTGTATTCGGCAGTGCCGAGTTTGCTTGGAAGAATATGGTTTACCTGACTCTCCAAGGCCGTAATGACTGGTCGTCCACCCTGCCGGTGAACAACCGTTCCTATTTCTATCCTGGTGTGAGCCTCTCGTTCCTGTTCAGCGAGTTGCTCAAGCCCGAACAGCGTAACATCCTCACCTTCGGTAAGTTCCGCGTTGCTTGGGGTCGCACTGGTAATGACGCCGGTGTTTACATGACCAACTCGGTATTCGCCCAGGCAGCCGCCGCAACAAGCGGTTTCGGTAACGGCAGTGCCTTCCCCTTCACCAAGGTGGGCGTGAATGCCTACTCGATGGGCAACGTGCTGGGTAGCCAGAACCTGAGCCCCGAGATGACCACCGAGTTTGAGTTGGGTCTCAACATGGCCTTCTTCCAGAACCGTTTCAGCTTCGATGCTGCTTACTACGATCGCAATACCGACAATCAGATCTTCTCGCTGAACATGGATCCCGCCACTGGTTATACTGCTCAGAACATGAACCTGGGTAAGGTCGGCAACCGTGGTGTCGAGTTGTTGGTTAACGTGACTCCCGTCAAGGTTGGCGACTTCCAGTGGGATATCAACTGGAACTTCACCAAGAACTGGAGTAAGGTAATTAAGTTGCCTGAGGAGTTGGGCGGCATTGCTACCATCTATGGTCTGAGTGGCGGCACGAGCCTGTATGCCATCGAGGGTGAGCCCCTGGGTGTGTTCAAGGCTTATGTTCCCCAGATGACCGAGGACGGCAAGATCATCTGCGACGGCGAGGGTCAGCCGCTGGTTAACCCCGAGCAGCAGATTGTCGGTAGCATGAACTACAAGTACATGATGGGCTTTGGCACGACGCTGTCCTACAAGGGCATCAGCCTGACGGCCAACCTTGACGTGCGTCACGGTGGTCTGCTGTACTCGCGCACCAAGGATATCACCTACTTCACCGGTAACGCCATCCAGACGGCCTATAACAACCGCAACCCGTTCATCGTACCCAACTCTGTTCAGCAAATCTTAGATGATGACGGTAACGTGACTGGTTATACCGAGAACACGACCCCGCTCGACGAGACCGGTATCTTCACCTACTGGGATGCTGGTGGCGCCGATCTGGACCGCGCTTTCCTCGTGGACAAGAGTTACGTGAAACTGCGTAGTGTGATCCTGAGCTGGCAGTTGCCTAACAAGTGGTTTGCTAACTGCTTCATCACGGGTGTGAACGTGTCTCTCTTTGGAAACAACCTGATGTTGTGGACTCCCAAGAGCAACACCTTTATCGATCCCGAGACTTCTACTTTCGGTAACGACCTGGAAGGTAACTATGGTGAATTCTCGGCTAACCCGAGTTCTCGCAAGTTTGGTTTCAATGTGCAGGTTAAATTCTAAACTGAAACAGACATGAAAAAGATATATTTATTACTGACTTTTGCAGCCGTACTCTGCTTGTCATCGTGCAACCTTGACATCAACGAAGATCCCAACTACCCGTCGAGTAGTGATGTGACTCCCGACCTGGTATTCCCGGCTGCCGAGAATGCTGTTGCCGCTACTGTGGGCGATGCTATGTTCAACTATAGCGGATTCTTTGCCCAGTACTTTGAGCAACGTCCCGAGGCCAACCAGTACAACAATGAGGCCGAACTGAATATCGACGAGTCGACCAACCTGTTTGACCGTTGCTACCGCACGCTGTATGCTGGCGCATTGGCTGATATCCAGGATGTGATGGAGCGCACCGAGAACAAGAGCGACCTGTTCGCTTGCACCGTTCTGCGTGCCTATGCTTTCCAACTGCTGGTGGACAACCTGGATCAGGTGCCTTATACCGAAGCCCTGCAGGGTAGTGCCAATACCAATCCTGCTTGGGATATGGGCGAGGATGTCTATAAGGGCGTTCTTGCCGAGATGGATGCCGCCGAGGCTTTTCTCGAGGGTGACCCGATGACCCTTACCGATCCGCTGCTCGACAAGAGCGTTAGCCAGTGGCGTGGCTTTGCCAACGCCCTGCGCCTGCGCATGTACCTGCGCCTGATCGATGCCGGCATCAATGCCAGCGAGTATCAGAGCAAGGCGCTCGCGCTGGTAAATGCCGGTGACTTCTTCACGGGCAACGTGGCATGGGACGTTTATCAAGACACCGATGGCGAGTACAACCCCTGGTATGATGTAACCCGCGCCTTGGGTACCAAGAACCACGTGGCATCCTATCCTATCGTTAGCTACTATATGGCTACCAACGACCCGCGCATTGAATACGCTATCATGAAGAATGACGCTGGTGAGTATGTGGGTCAGATTCCCGGTGCCAAGACCGTCTATAAGTCATGGGGTGTTGACTGGAAGAACAAGGACGTGAGCGCTATTGACTATGCGCCCGCTTCCTCCGCTCCCATTTACTTCTTCACCCAGAGTGAACTCCAGTTCCTCATCGCCGAGACCCAGTTGCGCTGGGGTGACAAGGGCGCTGCCAAGGCTGCCTATGAGGCCGGCGTTCAGGCCGACTTCGCTTCTCGCGGCATGAGTGTGGGCTCGTTCTTGAACGGCAATCGCGTGAACTGGGATGCCCAGGCCAGCGATGGCGACCGCCTGAACTTGATTTACATGCAGAAGTGGGCTGCCCTCTTCTATCGTGACCACATGGAGGCATGGAGTGAGGTTCGCCGCACCGATGTGCCCACTACTTGCGCCGCTCCTGCAAGACAGGTCTTTGAGGATCCCACGGTTTACAGTGCAGGCCAGATGATTGTTCCCGCCTTGAACTACATCCAGGCCGGTGGCCTGTGCAAGCGTGTGCCTTATCCCAGCACTGCCCGTCAGTTGAACAAGAACACCCCGGCGGCCAAGTTGCTCAGCGACCGTGTATTCTGGGATGTCAAGTGATCGTGAACAACCCGAGAAAGAAGTAACAACTAAAAAAACGAACAATTATGAAGAAAAAAATATATTTATTCGGTTTAGTGGCACTCGGGATGCTGGCGCTGTCGTCGTGCAATGATGACAACGATGAGTTGACCGATTCACGCCTGACCTACTATGCCGACCTCCATCTCGAGGGCGACGAGTTCATGGCCATTCCTGTGGGCAGCAATTTTGTTGACCCGGGTTGCACCGGCACACTGGCCGGCGAGGACATCACCAACGATATTAAGATCACAGGTGCTGATGATGTTGATCCCAACACAGTGGGTTTCTATTACATTACTTACTCGGCTGAAGGCAGTGATGGCTATCCCGCCTCGGTAGAGCGCACGGTGTGCGTCTATGACCCGAGTGTGACTACCGACATTTCGGGTGACTATACCGTTCAGGAAGGATCTTTTCGCTATTGGTTCTCCAGTGGCGCTGTCGTACCGTTCTCGGGTTACCCCGTCAGCATTGAGGGAATCGTTCCGGGTATCTTCTCTATTAGTGATATGATGGGTGGATACTATGACGTGCGTGCTGGCTACGGCCCAAGATATGACATGACTGGTTACATCCAACTCACGGCTGACAATGAGGTTTTAGCCCTCTCGGGTATTGTCCCTGGATGGGGTGATTCTTACGACGATTTTTATGATGGCTCGTATGACCCCGAGACCAAGACTGTGACCTATGACATGGATTATGCAGGATCGATGCAGTTCCACATCATCCTCCAATAACACTAATTCTCTTTAATATTGTAGATTATGAAGAAATATTTTTCAATATTTGCACTGGCACTCGTGATGGGACTTGGCTTCGCATCGTGCAGTACCGAGACTGATGAGCCCGCTGGCGGAACCAAGGTCGAGAAGATGGCTGGCCACTGGGTGGTTAATACCGATCTCATTGATGGAACCGATACGATTCCTAATGTATATGCCGATTATGGAATTGTGGACTGGGATATGACCACTTATAATACTGCCAATGACGATAAAGACCTGATGTGGCTGAGTGACAACAACAACTTCTGGGGCTACACCGTCAAGGTGAACGTTGACCTAAATGCAATGACGTTTGATTGCAAGGATCTGTACATCTATTCCGACGATGATGGCAATGATGTGACTTGCACGATCACCAATGGCCGAATCATTCCTAATGGTGGCCTGAACGTCAATGGCAAACCTACTGATGCTATCATGTACAATATTGAGTTCTCGGATGATCCGGGTTCAATCTATTTTGTTCATGGTGTACGTTATGCAGGATTCTGATTCTTGAAAAAGGAATAGCTTCAATAACAATAAAGGGTCGCACGTGTTGGTGCGGCCCTTTATTATGTTGGGAGATTAGAGTCCTTTGTCGGTTACTTTTTCCCCGTCATGATGTCGAGGACCATGCTGTCGGTGGCGCACATGGCGTCGGCGCCGATGCTGGTCAGGTTGTGAATCGAGCGGTCCACGCTGTCGTCGATGATGCCCTCGGCACTGGTGACGTGACGGCCTTCCATGGCCAGCACGGCGCTCAGCAGGGCCGTCGAGACGCCCGAGGCGA
>CAMKOE010000011.1 GCA_946414395.1 uncultured Porphyromonadaceae bacterium
GTGAGCCGAAAAGCGATGCAAAATTACAACCGTTCCCGATACTGACCAAATATTTTCGGAACTTTTTTTAAAAAAAATTTCACCGATTTTACTAACGTGCTGATTATCTTGCAATTCCAATTTTACAAAAAATCGGCCCAAATTACCACTACCAATAATTATAGTGATTTTGGGCCGATTTTTATTGATTTTTACAAGCCTCAGGCATTGACCTGGACTTGGATTCCCGCATCGCGGAATCGTTGAGCGATGCGCTCCAGTTCTTCCTTGGAAATCTTGACGAGATCCTCGGCCGGAGTCTTGCGGTCGATACTGTAGAGCATCACCTCGCGCGGCTGGATTTCCTGATAGGCCTTGAGCAGCGCATTCAATTCCTCGTCGGTCGTGTTGTCAAATTTCTTCCCGTCATACTCACCGCGAATCATGATCGTCTGCACCACACACTGCCCCTTGAACTTCTTGAGGTCGGCGATGACACCCTCGGGGAGGCAATTGGGCGAAACGGGACGGTTTATGGCAATGAACGTGTGGGGGATGGCACTATCCAGTTTGAGGATGTTATTATCGACCTTGAGTAGAGCATCGGCCACGGCAGGCTTGCCCGCCATCGTGGAGTTGCTGAGCACCGACACCTTGGCATCAGGGAAAAACTCCGTGCGCAAGCGCAACACATCTTCTACCACTTTCTTGAACTCGGGATGGAGCGTGGGCTCGCCGTTGCCCGAGAAGGTGATGACGTCGAGCGTCTGCCCGGCGGCCTTCATTTCCTCGAGTTTGTGGCGCAGTTGCTTCTTCACCATCTCGCGGGTGGGCACGCCATCCTTGCCTGGGCCCTGAGCGTTAAAACCTGCCTCACAATACACGCAATCAAAGGAGCATATCTTGCCGTCGTTGGGCATGAGGTTGATACCGAGTGACATCCCCAGCCTGCGGCTGTGGATGGGGCCATATATGGTCGAGTGAAAAATTACTGTTTGCATGATATTCTTGTTAATTGTTTAGGGTAATACAATATCAGTTTTTACACATTATATATAATAGGGTGACGCAAATGCTAGATCATGTTGAGTTGTTGCAGAATGTCGTTGACATCGATGTGCGACAAGGTGCGCCGTTGCTGCAGGGCGTCGGCAAAGGTATCCATCGCCTTGCGTACCCTTGAGTCGGAGAACAGCCTCGTCAAGTTCTCAAATGCCTCGTCAAAGATGGGTTCCACCTCGTCGCGCTCCAGTTGACAGTAATCGCGCCCGTCGTCATAGGCCGCATTAAACAACTGGTCACGCAACTTGTCATCCACCTTGCTGTTGTCGAGCACCATGCGCCGGCACAGGGCGTTGGCGACAGCGAGCCCCACCGAGATGCGGTAATGTCCCAGTATATACTTCCAGGCGCCGCGGGGCGACAGCCGGGGATTGCCCGCAAAGAAAAACTCGGGAGTGAACTGGATGCACTCCGGCCCCTCGGCATCGATTGTGACAGCCGTGAACAGGTCATCGGCATCAAACACCGACAGCCCCAGCGCCATGCCTGCCACACCATAACTCTTGTCGAGTTCGTCGCGATATTTCATTATCTTCTTGTCTGCCATACTTCTCTTCATTTACGGCCAAAGTCGGCCGGTATCTCGCCCCACTCTGCCGTGTTCCACTTGAGCAGGGCATTGGGCCACGTGTGCGTCGCTAGCCAGCGCTCGGCACGACCGATGATTTCAAACAGCCTCGCATTGGCATCGGTGCGGGCCAACTTGGTGCGGCACTTCCCTGCCCTGACCCACGACAAGGCCGTGCGGCTGTCGCTGTAGATGGCCGTGTGGGTATTGCCCTGATTGGCAAACAGTGCCAATGCATGGACAATGGCCAGGAACTCGCCGATGTTGTTGGTCGCATCCTGAAAGGGACCCTGATGGAATAGTTCAACCCTAGTGGGCACGTCAACGCCGCGATACTCCATGACTCCTGGATTGCCCGCGCAGGCGCCGTCAACGGCAATGCTGTCGCGGATGATCTCGGGAATGGCCTCATAATTGATATATTCACGTGGTGCTCGCGCGATAGCCCTGAGGATATCCATCTCCTCGGGGTCGTTTCGAAAGGCTTCTACCGCCTCTTGCTGGGTATTATAAGCCTTGTAGCGGGCGCCGGGAAAGCCCTTGACCCGCAATTCACACTCGGCCCACGAGTCACAGATACCGGGTTCGGTCCCCCGCCATACAACATACCACTTGCGTTTACTACTAGCCATAGAATCCTCTTTCAAAGACCGACAAAGTTACATCATTTTTCTTAATGTGGCAAATCGAGCGGCAGCAACCCCACGAAACAGGACCTGATTGAATTCAGGAACGACTGTCTTGCCATCACTGGCAACCCGACAACAAGGTGGCCAGGCGGCGCGCGGTACGCTCGGTGGCTTCGGCAGTCTCGATGTCGGTTGAATCAAATTGGAATTGAGCCTGGCTATAATAGGGAGTGCGCAGCGCCAGTTCCCGCTCGACCAGCGGCAAGACGTCAGCGTCATCAATATCTTTTACCTTGGGGCGTTTGCCCTTTTGCTCGGGCAGGAGCAGACGGGCCGTCAAGCGTTCAGGACTGGTGGTAAGCCAGACGGTGATGCCTGCCTCATTCATTATGTCCATGTTCCCGTTGTGGCATGGCGTGCCGCCTCCACACCCGACGATAATGCCAGGCATCATGGATACCGCCCGCAGTGCAGATGTCTCCATCTCGCGGAAACGCCCCTCGCCACAGGTGGCAAAAATCTCCATGATTGACGCGCCATGCAGGCGCTCGATGTAGTCATCCAGGTCGATAAACGGCACGTTCAACTGCCGGGCGAGCACTTCGCCCAGGGTGGTCTTGCCGCAACCCATGTAACCGATGAGGAAAACAGGTTTCATCACAGCCATCCAGCCTCACGATACCAGGTGATTGCCTCCCGGATGCCCTCACGCAGGGAATACTTGGGGTTGAAGCCGAAATCCCGTCGGGCATCGGCCGTGTCGCACAGCCAGTTGCGCTGCTTCAGGATCTTGAACTTGTCACGGTTGAGCGTGCTGGCCTTGAGGGTGACCTTGCCTATCCACTCGGCCACGTTGCACACCACCTTGACCACCCACAACGGGCAGGTCACGGGGATGACAAATTTCTTGCCCAACTCCTCACAGACGATCTTGCGGAAATCCTGCTGAGTATAGCCCCTATCCTCGCTGATGAAATAGGTCTTGCGCAGCGGCCCTCGCTCCAGCGCATCCATCACTCCCGTCACCAGGTCCTTGACATAGATAAAGGTGAGCATCTGCTTCTTGAAACCAACGCTGAAGTCAAAACCCCGCCTGATGCTCTTGATCATCAAGTAATAGTCCCGCTCACGTGGCCCATACACGCCCGTGCAGCGGAAGATGGTGTAAGGGAAGCCCTCGACCGACTGCAAGTAGGTCTCGGCCTTGAGTTTCGAGACGCCATAGAAGGAATTGGGCATCGGCACGTCGGTGGGCAATATCGGCTTGTAGGTTTTCTCGTCGCCAGGGCCCATGACACTCAGGCTGCTCATCAGCAGGAAGACGTCGGGCACGAGTTCGGTATTGCGCAGGGCATCGACAAGCGCACGCATGTAACCGTAGTTGACACGTTCAAAGTCCAGATAGTTAGTGCTCTTGGTGACGCCCAGGTTGTGGACGATGTAGTCCCACTTGCCCCACTCGCCAGCATGGTCGCGCAGGGTATCTTCCAGGCGGTCCTGGTCTTCATAGTCGAGTTCGATGAAATGGATGCGCTTATCCTGCAGGAACTCGCGGCTGGTGGTCGAGCGCACGGCGGCCCACACGTCCAGGCCCCGCTTGAGGGCTTCTTCAACAAGGAAGCCGCCGATGAAACCACCGGCTCCAGTGATAAGGATACTTTTATTTGTCATTCTTGAGTGTCGTGTGATTCTTGATTACGTGTTTGAGCCAGTTTGGTGGCTTTGGTCTTGTGTTCAGCATTATACTCAACCGCCTTGATGACGTGCTCAACGATATACTCGGGTGAGATGTTCTTGAGGCATCGGTAGTCGCCATACTTGCACTCCTTGTCACCCGTGATGGAGCACGGGCGGCAATCCATGTCGAGTTGGATGTCGTCTTCCACAACCTGGTTGTAGCCCAGGTAGCCGCATGCCGGTGACGTCGGTCCCCAGATGGTCATGGCCTGCAGATCGACAAGCGACGCCAGGTGCATGTTGGCCGATTCCATGGTCAGCATCAGGTCACACTTGCTCAGGAGGGCATACTCGTCAATAAACGTGTGCTTGACCTCGGCCATCGAGACGACATTCTTGTACTTGCGCGCGATGGACCTGAGGGCAATCTTCTCGGCCTTGCCGCCACCCATGAGGAAAATCCAGTAATTCTCCCGCTTGCACAGTTCGGCCACCACCTGCTCCATTTGCTCCAGGGGGTAAGTCTTGTGAAGATGGGAAGAGAATGGCGATATGGCAATCCAGCGTTGTCCCGGCTCCTTTTCAAGCACGATGGGGCTGACAGGCCAGTCACGGCCGTCATACAGGTGGGTAAAGTCATCTGGCGCCTCAAATCCCAGTTGCTTAAACACATTGCGGTAGCGGTCATGAATCGGAGTGACCGGTTCGGTGGACCTGTGGCTGACCAGTGCCCTGCGCTTGGGTTTTTCCCTGTCGAGGCGTGCGATTTTCGCTCCGAGGGCACGCATGTAAGCGTTAATGATCCACGTGCCCTTGGCATTGTGCAGGTCGGCCACAGCATCAATGTCATAGAGTTTGTGCAACTGGGCCGACAGTTTCAACAGCCCGATGAGTCCACTATGGTTACCCTTGACGTCAAAGTCCACCACCTTGAGGTTGGCAGGACGGTCGTGAAACATCGATGCGGGCCATCTCTTGGTCAGCATGATGAAGCGCGTGCCTGGGTTAGCCTTGCACACGGGGTACAGGACAGGAATTGTCATCGCCACATTGCCCAGCACCGACAAGCGGATGACGAGCACATTGCGGAATTGTTTCTTCTCAATTGCCATAGAGCACAAGATTGACTTTTGGTTTATCGTTTGGCAAAGTTATGGTTTTGTGGCGAAATATGCAACAATTTGACATCAATTATTAAATTACACTTCCAAATTCATCAGGTTTGGTTGATTTCCAGCAAAGGCTGGGATTCACTGCTTGGCCTCCAGAATCTTGATGACATGCTCGGCAACCACCTGCGGCGTGATATTCCTCAGGCAAGGATAGTCACCGTTGCGGCATTCCCGCTCGCCATAGATTGAGCAGGGCCGGCAATCCATATCGAGTTGGATATCATCACGGCCATCCTGGCCATAGCCCTGGAATCCGCACTGTGGCGCGGTGGCTCCCCAGATGGTCACCGCCTTGAGTCCCACCAGCGACGCCAAGTGCATGTTGGCCGAGTCCATCGTGAGCATCAGGTCGCATTTTCCCAGCAGGGCATACTCGTCGGTAAATCCGTGCTTGATTTCGGCCATCGAGATGACCCGCTCGTTTTCACTGGCTATCGACCGCAGGGCAACCTTCTCCTCCTTGCCGCCGCCCATGAGGAAAATCCAGTAGTTCTCATGCTGGCTCAGCAACGCTACCACCTGCCGCATGTGCTCCAGCGGATAGCACTTGCCCTCGTGGGCCGAGAACGGTGACACGGCAATCCACCGCTGGCCAAGGTCCTTTTCTAGCACAATGGGACTGACAGGCATCGCCCGGCCGTCATACAGGCGTGTGAAGTCATCGGGCGCTTCCAGGCCCAATTGACGGAATACGCGACGGTAGCGGTCATGGGTAGGGGAAACTGGCTGGTCGCTCTTGTGATTGATGAGCGCCTTGCGGCGCGACCGCTCCTTGTCGAGATGGATAACGCGAATGCCACACAACCTCATGCACAAGTCAATCACCCTGGTGCGGAGCACGTTGTGCAGGTCGGCGACGGCATCGATGTGGTACTGCTTGCGCAATTTTGCTGCCAGTCTCACCAGTCCGGGGACGTTGCCATATTCCTGGTTGACATCGACACCGAGGACCATCAGGTTGTCAGGCCGGTCGTGGAACATCGATGCGGGCCACGGCTTGGTGAGCATGACAAACCGAGTGTCCGGATTAGCCCGGCAGACGGGATACAGCACCGGAATCGTCATCGCCACGTCGCCCAGGGCCGAGAAGCGCATGACGAGCACATTGCGCCGTGGCGCTTCATTTCTTGCCATACAGGACGGGATTGGTAGCCGGGTCGTTATACATCTTCATCTGCCTATATACCTTCATGAACTTGCGCCCGGCGGCGATATCGTCGAGCAACTGGTCGATTGCCGCCGTGAGGTCGGTGCGTTGCTCGAGCAGTACATCGAGTTTGGCTTGACACTTGGCGATGTGGGCGGCATCGGCGTCGGCGCGCTCGGTCTGCTCACGCATGTGCCAGATTTTGAGCGCCAGGATCGACAGGCGGTCGATGGCCCAAGCGGGGCTCTCGGTGTTGATGGTAGCGTCGGGACGCATCTCCACCCCGGCATACTGCTTGCGGAAGTAGGCATCAATCTCTTCAACGAGGTCGGTACGGTCCTGATTGCTGCGGTCGATGCGGCGCTTCAGGGCCAGGGCCTCAACGGGGTCGATGTTCTCGTCGCGGATGATATCCTCGAGGTGCCACTGCACCGCATCAATCCAGTTCTTGCGGGCAAGGCTGTTCTCGATGGTTCCTTCTTGATAGGGATTGACAAACGTGGCATCGACGTCATCGGTAAGATGATAAAGTTTGACAATCTGGTCAAATATTTCGTTACACTGCTTGGCAAAAGTCATGATTTGGATAATTTGGTAATAGTTCTTTATAGATGTCATTTATCGACGCGCTCGCCCTTGAGAGTCGCGCTCGAGACGCTGAGCACACGGCACATCACCCTGTCACCGGGTTTCTCGCCACTGGCGGGAAAGACGATGACCTTGTTCTGCTGGGTGCGGCCGAACATGTCGTCGCGACTGCGCTTGCTGTAGCCCTCGACAAGCACTTCAAAGGTCTTGCCCACGTCCTTGCGGTTACTGCACAGCGACAGTTCGTTCTGCAAGGCAATCATGCGGTTCAAGCGGTCGATTTTCACGTCCTCGGGGACGTTGTCGGGCAGGTTCTTGGCGGCAAACGTGCCGGGACGCTCGCTGTACTTGAACATGAAGGCCGAGTCAAAGCCCACCTCACGCATCAGCGACAAGGTCTCCTGGAAGTCCTCCTCGGTCTCGTCGTGGAAGCCCGTGAACATGTCGGTCGAGATACCGCAATCGGGCATCGCGGCACGGATGCGGCCGATGCGGTCCAGATACCACTCGCGGGTGTACTTGCGGTTCATGAGTTTGAGCACCTTGTTGCTGCCGCTCTGCACCGGCAGGTGAATGTGGTTGCAGATGTTATCATGGGCGGCCATTGTCTCGATGATGGCGTCGCTCAGGTCCTCGGGGTTGCTGGTGGTGAAGCGCACGCGCATCTCGGGGGCGGCCTCGGCGACCATCGCCAGCAGGCGGGCCAGGTCAACAGGTTCACTGCCGTCGGCAGGCTTATACAGGTAGGAATTGACATTCTGGCCCAGCAGGGTCACCTCCTTGAAGCCACGCTCCTGCAGGTCATGCAACTCGTTGAGGATGCTCTGCGGCTCACGGCTGCGCTCACGGCCACGGGTATAGGGCACGATGCAGTAGGTACAGAAGTTGTTGCACCCTCTCATGATGCTGATAAAACCGCTCACCTTGCTGCCTCCCACGCGCGAGGGAATGATGTCGCGGTAGGTCTCGGTGGTCGAGAGGTCGGTATTGATTGCCTTCTCACCATTCTCGGCCAGGCCGATGAGGGCCGGCAGTTCCAGATAGGCGTCAGGGCCTGCCACCACATCCACGCCGTGCTCGCTGATGAGCACATCCTTCATGCGCTCGGCCATACAGCCGATGATGCCGATGATGAGGCGGCGCTGACGCTTGGCGCGGTAGGCGTTCAGTTGGTTCAGGCGCGAGAAGATGCGCTGCTCGGCATTGTCGCGCACCGAGCAGGTGTTGATAAAGATCGCGTCGGCCTCGTCGATGGTCTCGCAGGTCTCATAACCCGCCATTTTCATCACTGTGGCCACGACCTCGCTATCGGCCACATTCATCTGGCAGCCGTAGGTCTCGAGCAGCAGGCGCTTGGCAGCGTCACCCTGCCCGTCATATTTCAGTTTCATTACCATGTAGTCTGTCGTTTCGGTTCAAGACGACAAAGGTACAATTTTTCCGTCTAAAATCTCATCTTTTTATCGTTTAACTGCTTTCGCGGCAATGGAAACGGCTCTCACACTTCTCTTTTAAACGTGAACAGGCCGCCCAAAGTGAAAGTTGTGGCAAAAACTTATTGGAGATTATGAAATTTTATTTAACTTTGCTAGGTTTTATAACAAATAAGGTAAAAAAGATGAAGACTGATCTAAAGACCAACATCAAATTCCACCAAGTTTCAGACAGATACTATCGGCCTGAAAATGAGATAGAACTCGCATCCCTCACGCGATATGAAAAAGTGCCTGCCACCGTGCTCGAGACCGTCGAGGAGGGTGCGCGAGAGGCAGCGATGGACGTGGCGCGCGCCATCAACGAGTGTGTCGAGACCCGAGGCAAGTGCGCCATCGGCTTCGGTGCGGGCCGCTATGTGCTCAAGGTCTATGACGAATTGGTCAAACTCTATTTTGCCGACAAGGTGAGTTTCACCAGCGTGGTGGCTTTCAACCTGAGCGAACTCGGTGTGACCGAGGACGACCAACTGAGCACCCAGCGCATCATCAATGAGCACCTGTATTCCAAGGTTGACATCGAGCCGAGCCAGATCCATTGCCTCCGCCGTCTGTCGGCCAGCGAGAACGTGTACAGCCAGTGCAAGGCCTATGAGCGCGAAATCATTGACGCTGGCGGCCTTGACCTGGTCGTGTGTGACCTGAACCCCGACGGCTCACTGGCATGCAACGAGCCAGGTTCGGCCCGCAACAGCGCATGCCGCCTGATGCTGCTGGGCAGTGACACCCGGCAGCGTGTCACCGAGGCCTTCCAGAGCGACATAGCCCCCAAGACCGCCGTCACACTGGGCATCGGCAACATCCTGAGTGCCGACAAAATCATCTGCGTGGCATGGGAGGAGGACTCGGCGACGGCCCTGTTCAACACCATCGAGGGCAAGATGACCGACCAGGTGCCCGCCTCGTTCCTGCAAGTGCACACCGACGTCAAGATCTATAGTGACCTGGATGCCGCTTCCCGACTGACACGCATCAGTTATCCCTGGAAGGTGACCTCCTGTGAATGGAACGACCACCTGATCAGACGCGCCATCGTCTGGCTGTGTGAACAGACGGGCAAGCCTATCCTTAAACTCACCAACAAGGATTACAACGATTACGGACTCAGCGAGTTGGTAGCGTTATACGGCTCGGCCTACAATGTCAACATCAAGATATTCAACGACTTGCAGCATACCATCACGGGATGGCCAGGCGGCAAGCCCAATGCCGATGACACCTATCGCCCCGAGCGCAAGACACCTTATCCCAAGCGTGTGCTAGTCTTCAGTCCTCATCCCGATGATGCCGTGGTGTCGATGGGTGGCACCGTGCGACGCCTCATCCAGCAGGGGCACGACGTGAGGGTCGCCATCCAGACCGACGGCGATGTCGCCGTGAGCGATGACGACCTGATGCGCAGCATCCTGCTCGCCCAGCGGTTGACCAAGCGCTTTGAGGGGCATTCATTCAACTTCATCGAGGAGACTTTGACCAAACTCATCGGTGACTCCACCACTGCCGATGACAATGACAATCTGCGTTACTTCAAGGGTTCCATCATGCTCAGCGAGGGCATGATTGCCTACAGGCAGATGGGGGTTGCCAGGGAGAACCTGTATGACCTGCGCATGCCCTTCCACGTCAACGATCCGCACGGGCAGGGCAAACTCTCTGATGACGATGTGGCTGTGGTTCAGGATCTCATCGCCCAGGTGAAGCCCCATCAGATTTTCATCGACAATGATCTGGTGGACCCCTATGGCACACACGCCCGCGCCACCGGCGCGGTGATGCACGCCCTGAACAACCTCAAGGATGAGCCTTACATGGACGACTGCCGCGTGTGGATGTACCGCGGACAATGGGGACAGTGGGACGTCGATCATGTGGAGATGGCCGTGCCCATGAGCCCCGAGGAATTTGGCGACAAGCGCGAGGCCATCCTCAAGTTCCACTCCCAGATCCATGATGCCCCCTTCCGTTCCAGTGCCGACGGTCAACTGCCGTGGCAACGCTCCATCGAGCGCAACCGCGACCTGGCCGAGAAATACCAGCAACTGGGCCTGGCCACCTACGAGGCCATCGAGGCGTTTGTGCAATACCGCTTCCGTGACTGAAGAACGGCACCCGTGACATTAGCAGGTCAATACCCCGACACGGCACGGGGCAGCGAGATCAAGCCAGGGTCAAGCCCGATGCCATAGGGCTCGCCCCGCTGGCCTGAAATAATATAGTCTCTGGCAAGTTCCTCGTCGGTAATGACGTTGCGGATGCAACGGTTAACCCTGGAAATCATCTGGTTGAGCGAGTCACTCAACGGATCACACAGGTTATCCACCGACCGCTCCACACGGTACTCGTTGGCTCCGGGCTTGACCATGCTGTAGATATTGATGATTTCGTCACGGTACTCATCCATGTTCTTGAGGACGATGCCACCGCCCTGCATGCGCTTTTTCATGAACAGGATATAGAGCGTGCGGCACATGGCTGGCATCTCAATCTCCATCTCGTCATACTCGGGCAGGACGATTTTCATGTCCCCGTTGACGAGCACGCGCCCTGGCTGCCCCACCACAACCTTGCCACGCAGCAGTTTGGCAATCAGTTCCTTGGGATCCTCGTGGTAGTGGGCAATGTAGTTGACGATATCCCGCTTAATGCGCTCCAGGGCCTGCTGGCGCTCACGCTCCAGCCGCTCCAGTTCATGGCTTTCATCGTCCAGCAGACGGTCTGCCACATCAGGCTCTGCCTTCATCGCGACCTCCCGTGTCACACAGGACATGTCGCACTCGTCCACGGCCTCTTCCTGGACCACATCCTTGATGCGGTCACGCATCTTCTTCAAGAGTCTCTTCACCGGCCGCTCAACGCGGGTGTGATCCTGAGGAGCGGCACTCTGCGGGCCTTCAAACACCGACGGCTGCCCGTAGTATGGATGCCCATAGTCCTCCTCATCAATCACGATGTCGCCATCGCCGGCATCGGCAACCCCCATGAGAGCATCAGCAAAGCGCCTTATCGCCTCAAACCAGCCACCCGAGCGGTTCATGCGGCTCAACGTCAGGCTCACCGTGGCATAGCGGCCGATATTGCCAACGTTGAAACGGCGGGCAATCATCAGCAGATTGTCACGTCCTGGCTCGTCCACCCACTCGACTTTCATGGGATAGACAAATTTCTCGACTATCTCCTCGGGATGATGGATTCCGGGCGAGAGGCCGCGGTCGCTATACAGGTAGATGATACCGTACTTGAGGTCTTGAGGATTGGTTGTGATCATAATGCCGTGATTGAAATGTTAATAATACCGATTCAGCAAGAATCATGCCAACGGGGACTGGCCCGGGCGACAAAACGCGCCCAGACCTTAATCTTCAAAGTAGTCCTCCTTGTTGGCGTTGCGGATGCGCTCATCGCGTTCGGCACGGGTGGCGCAGGGTTCTGCCATGATGGCATTCACTTTACTCAGCCACTTGTCGCGCGACTTGCGCTCCTTGGCAAACATGGCGGTTGTACCTTCCCGCGTCTTCTCAAACTTCAGGTGGTGGTCGATGTGCAGCGAGAAGGACACCTGCTCCACGTCATGGTCGGCACCGATGTAGGTGAACTGCCATCCCTGCTCCTTGTAACTGTCGATGAGCGACTTGATCGCCGTCAAGGTGAACTCGCGCGATGCGTTCTCATAGCCGTCGGTGATGATGGTCACCAGCGCCAGCGAGTCAGCCTCCCGGCTCTTGAGGGCATGAACGCGCGTGATGGTCGTCCCGACGGCGTCATACAGCGGAGTCATGCAGCAAGGGCTGTAATCCTTGTCGGTGAGGGGTTTTACCTTGTCGACGGGGATGTTGTCATAGATAAGGCGCTGCTCGCAGCCGCAAAAGGCCACCAGCGTCACCAGATGCTCTTGGTCGGGGTTCTTTTCCTGGGCACTCTTGATGCTTCCGATGGTCTCATTCACTCCATCGATAGCCTGACGGGCGATGCTACTCATCGACCCGCTCTTGTCGAGAACAATCACATTGTAAACTGTCACTTTGTTTTTCATCTTTTCATTCATGTTATCATTATTCTTCAATGTGGATAAAAACACTGTCACTCACGTTGACGATGTAAAATTAAGCCATCATCTGTCCGCCTCCATTTTCTTGCAAGGTTGCCGTTTTCCATCTCCCCGTCCCAAACGTCCCGTCATGGTATTGCGCGATTCCATCGCGCAACATCCCATGGGCAAAAAGGGCAAGCACGCGCAAAAAAAAGCCCGCCACTAGGGGCGAGATTTCAAAACTTTATTGTACCTTTGTAGGTTAATCGATTTTTAACCGCTACAATGAAAGTTAAAATCCATCACGAGGGCGAGAACATCCTGCTGATGCTGTTCTTGATTATACTGGCGACCGGCGCGCTGGCCTATTGGTTCTTTGACTACAAGCCTGTGGCTTGGGGACTGATTGCGCTGATGGCCATCCTGTTCCTGCTGGTGTTGAACTTCTTCAGGCTGCCGCGTCGGCACTTCAAGGGGGACAACAGTGACGGCACGGCCATCGTATCGAGTGTCGATGGCACCGTCGTGGCGCTCGAGGAGGTCTATGAGGACGAATACCTGCACCGCAACTGCATCCAGTTGTCGGTGTTCATGACCGTCTTTAATGTGCATGCCAACTGGGTTCCCGCCAAGGGCGAAATCACCTACTACAAGCACCACTCGGGACGTTTCCTCGCTGCCAATCTGCCCAAGTCGAGCAGCGACAACGAGCGCTCGTCCATCGTCATCCGCACCGCCACGGGCGACGAGATCCTTGTCCGCCAGATTGCCGGTGCCATCGCGCGCCGCATCGTCACCTACGTCGAGCAGGGCGAGACGGTCGATGTCAACGACTTTATCGGCTTCATCAAGTTCGGTTCCAGGGTGGACATCTTCCTGCCCCTCGACACCAAGATTCTGGTCAAGTTGGGCGACCGCACCTGGGGTGGCGAGACCCTCGTGGCACGACTCAATAACAAGAAGAAAACAGAAAACCGATGAACGCCATCCGCAACAACATACCCAATGCCATCACATCGCTGAACCTGCTGTTCGGCTCCATTGCCTGCATCATGGCGCTGACTCCGTCATGCATTGTAACCACCTACCGCATGGCATTCCTTTTTATTGCCCTATCGGCTGTGGCCGATTTCTTTGACGGGCTGGTGGCACGCCTGCTGCATGCCGTCAGTGCCATCGGCAAGGAACTGGACTCGCTGGCCGACCTGGTGAGTTTCGGCCTCGCGCCGGCATTGATCCTGTATAGCATGATGGCTGATCAGGACTATTACCCGTGGGAATTCTGCGCGTTGCTGCTGCCCGTGTTCGGAGCCTTGCGGCTGGCGCGCTTCAATATTGACACCAACCAGGCCACGACTTTCACCGGCCTGCCCATTCCCGCCAATGCCATCTTCTGGATCGGCTTCACCGACTGGTATGCCCAGCACACTTGCCCCACCTGGGTTGTGATACTGCTCATCGTGCTGCTATCGCTGCTGATGGTGTCCCCGCTGCGCATGTTCTCGCTCAAGATGCACAACCTGTCGTCCATCAAGCAGAATTGGGCACAATATTTGCAGATAGTGGTCACAGTGGCCGCAGTGATAGCGCTGGGATTGCCCGGCCTGGCCGTCGCAATAGCGCTCTACGTGCTGCTATCCATCATTAAAAGAGAAAAATAAATGAGTTTCTTACTATTCATACTATTTGTCCTATTCCTCATGGTGGGAATACCCCTGTTGCGTGGTTGGCTCTACATGCAGAACATGAAACGCCGTGTCAACGAGTCATTTCGCGGACGCCAGCAGCACGAGCGGCCACGCCGTGAGCGCTACGAGGAAGAGGAGGAAGAATACACCGAGACCGGCGAGCGCAAGATTTTCACCAGCGGTGAGGGCGAGTATGCCGACTTTGAGGAAGTGAGCGGCACCGTCATCGAGGAAACAGCCTCCACTGGCGACACCCGCACCATCATCGAGGAGCAGATCACCGACGCCGAGTACGAGGAAATCCCGTAGCCGATACCGGCAATCGTTAATAAAACAGCCACGCCAGCGAGGCCTCAAATCCCGCTGGCGTGGCTGCTTAATGCCGTTTACTGGATTACAGTTTCAGGTCTTCCTCGCTCTTGGGCTTGGGAGGATAGTCGATGGTGTAGTGCAGGCCGCGGGACTCCTTGCGGTCCTTGGCCTGGCGGGTGATGAGATAGGCCACATTGATGATGTTGCGCAACTCGCAGATGCGGCGCGATACCTTGCTGGTCTTGAACAGTTTCTCGGTCTCCTCATAGAGGATGTCCAGGCGGTTCCACGCGCGGTCCAGACGCAGGTTGCTGCGCACGATGCCCACGTAGTTCGCCATGATTTCGCCCACCTCTTTCTCGCTCTGGCTGATGAGCACCATCTCCTCGGGATGGATCGTGCCAGCGTCGTCCCAGGCGGGGATGTCCTCACGATAGGAATACTCGTTGCGGTGCTCAATGGCATGCTTGGCGGCTGCGTCGGCATACACGACCGCCTCGATCAGCGAATTGCTGGCCAAGCGGTTACCGCCATGCAGGCCCGTGCACGAGCATTCACCCACGGCATACAGGCGCTTGATGCTCGAGCAGGCATTGAGGTCCACCTTGATGCCGCCGCACAGGTAGTGGGCTGCAGGCACCACGGGGATGTACTGCTTGGTGATGTCGATGCCCAGTTCCAGGCAGTGCTTGTAGATGTTGGGGAAGTGGTGCTTGGTCTCCTCGGCATCCTTGTGGGTCACGTCGAGATAGACATGGTCCTCGCCGCGCTGCTTCATCTCGCTGTCGATGGCGCGGGCAACGACGTCGCGCGGTGCCAGCGACAGACGCGGGTCATACTTCTGCATGAATTCCTCGCCGCCCAGGTTGCGCAACACGCCACCATAGCCGCGCATGGCCTCGGTGATGAGGAATGCGGGGCGGTCACCAGGGTGATACAAGGCGGTGGGATGGAACTGCACGAACTCCATGTCCTGCACCGTGCCCTTGGCACGATAGACCATGGCGATGCCGTCACCGGTAGCCACCAGCGGGTTGGTCGTGGTGCGATACACCGAGCCGATGCCACCCGTGGCCATCAGCGTGACGCGCGACAGGAAGGTGTCAACCTCGCCGGTCTCCTGATTGAGGACATAGGCACCATAGCACTCAATGCCCGTCGTGCGGCGTGTCACGATCTTGCCCAGGTGGTGCTGGGTCAGGATCTCGACAGCAAAATGGTTCTCATAGATGTCAATATTGGGATTATTCTTGACGGTCTCGATGAGCGACACCTGAATCTCGTGGCCGGTGTTGTCGGCGTGATGGAGGATGCGGAATTCGCTGTGTCCGCCCTCGCGGTGCAGGTCAAACTCGCCCTTCTCGTTCTTGTCAAAGTCCACACCCCAGCCCAGCAGTTCCTGGATCTGTGAGGGGGCCTCGGTGACGACCTTCTCCACGGCCTTGGGGTCGCTGAGCCAGTCACCGGCCACCATCGTGTCGTGGATGTGCTTGTCAAAGTTATCCACCTCGAGGTTCGTCACCGTGGCCACACCACCCTGTGCCAGGTCGGTGTTGGCCTCTTCCATCTTGGACTTGCACACGAGTGCCACCTTTCCCGTCTTTGCCACCTTGAGGGCAAAACTCATACCAGCCACTCCCGAGCCGATGATGAGATAGTCATATTTTCTTACCATATCAGTTTCTTGTTAATCTAAATTCTAGAACATCATCTAGAATGTCCAGAACATCCGGTTTTTATTACTCCTTCTCGCCGTAGAGCAGGTCACCGCAGTCGCCCAGGCCGGGCACGATGTAACTGTGCTCATTCAACTCGTTGTCGATGTCACAGGTCCACAGTGTGGTCTTGTCCTCGGGCAGGCGCTGGCGCACGGTCTCGATGGCCTTGGGCGTCGATACCACGCTGGCCACATGGATGTGGGCGGGATGACCCTTGGTCACCAGTGCCTGATAGGCGAGTTCCATCGATGAGCCCGTGGCAAGCATCGGGTCAACAATGACGAGTGTCTTGCCGTCGAGGCGAGGGCTGGCGATATACTCGATGTGAACGACAAAATCGTCGGTCTTGGGGAAGTACTTGCGGTAGGCCGACACAAAGGCGTTGTCGGCACCGTCAAAGTAACTCAGGAAGCCCTCATGGAAAGGCAACCCGGCACGCAGGATGGTGGCCAGCACCACGCGGTCACCCAGCACGTTGCACTGCTTCACGCCCAGCGGGGTCTCCACGCCGACGGTGGTATATTGCATCCTCTTGGAAATCTCATAGGCCATGATCTGGCCCAGGCGCTGGATGTTGGTACGGAAGCGCAGGCGTTCTTGCTGCAACTCCTTGTCACGGATTTCGCTCATGAACTGGCCCACAAGCGAATTGTGTTCACACAGGTTGATAATGTCCATAATAAATGATTGATAAGTCTTCTATGCTATGATTGTGTTGATGATAAATACTCGTGGAGGATGCGCTTGGCATTATCGCGGTCGAGGCAGAGTTGCTGCTTGAGTTCGTCCAGGCCGCACATCTTGAACTCGAGGCGCAGGAAACTGATGAACTCCAGCGAGATGTCCTCGCCATAGATGTCATCTTCAAAGTCAAACAGGTTGACCTCGATGCTCAGTTGGTCACCATTGTCAAGGGTGGGACGCTTGCCGATGTTGGCCATGCCCTGCAGCATCTGCCCCTTGACATGGGCAAGTACGGCATAGGCGCCGTTGTGGGGCAGCAGCAGGTCGGGGGCAATCTCGCCCACATTGGCAGTGGGGAAGCCCAGGCCGCGACCATTGTGGAATCCATGAACCACCTTGCCCTCGATGATGTGGGGACGGCCCATGCAGTGCATCGCATCTACCACGCGGCCTGCCGAAATGAGACCGCGGATGATGGTGGAACTCACGGGGGCATACTGGCCTAGGTACTCAGGTGCCTTCACGACCTTGACGCCCAGTTGCTCACCATGGCGGCAATAGTCCTCAAATGTCTCCCTCTTGTCGTGACCGAAGCGGTGATTATATCCGGCCACCAGCACGGCAACGCCATAGCGGTCGCGCAGCAGCCTGATGAATTGCGCCGAACTCAGACCAGCCAACTCGGCCGAGAAGTCCAGCGGAAGCAGCAGGTCGGGATTCAGTTCACCCAGGTGCTTCAACCGGTCGGCAAGCGGCATGATGAGTTTGAATGACGTGTCGTCACGCAGCACCTGGCGCGGATGCCGCAGGAAGGTAATCACCAGCGACTGCAGGCCCAGTGCCGCGGACTGTTGATTGAGAAAATCGACCAGAGTGGCGTGGCCGCGATGGACTCCGTCAAACATGCCTATTGTGGCGACTGTGCTGCCTGCAGACAGTCGGTCGTTCTCAACGAGAATCTTCATTCCTGAAAAAAGTGTGAGTATTATAAAAAAGTGGACCCCTGTGAAAAGACATCCACTTCATTCAGTTTATTTCTTGTCTGTATCGAGATGCTCTTTCAAGATGCGCATCGTGTCGTTGCACACGCGGATGAACATCTCGCGGTTCTTGAGCATCGTTGATGTCTTCACCTGCTTGTCGGCCCCCGAGAACAGGTAGCCCGTGTCCTTGCTCTCAAGAGCGCGGAAGGTGGGCACCACTCCAGCCTCCGGGCTGGGAATGTTGCGGCTCAGGTAGTCGGGCACGCGGTCCATCCAGCGCGACATGGCCAGGGCGCCGCTCTTCAACAGGCCCGGGTTCACGCAGTTCACTGACACGCGGCGCGTCTTCATCACGCTCGACATGTATATCGAGAACAACGTCAGGGCCAGTTTGCTCTGAGCATAGGCACCCCAGGGCGTGAAATGGGACACGGCGGGGAATTCATAGGGCAACGATACCAGGCGGCGCGATACCGAGGTGGACAGGATGATGTGACCGCCTTCCAGAATCAGGGGATAGACCTGCATCGACAGGAGCACTGTGCTCAGGTAGTTGACCTGCACCGAGTGCTCAAACCCGTCAACCGAAATCTCGCTGCGGCGCGGCAGCAGGCCGGCATTGTTGATCAGGGCCGCAACAGGGCGGTTCAGAGCGCGCAGGCGCTTCACGAAGTCGTTGACCAGGTCAAAGGAGTTGAGGTCGAGTTGCAGGCAGGTAATGTCCTTGTTGCGGGTCACCGAGCGCAGTTGTGCGGCATAGTTTTCTGCCTTCTGGATATCACGGCTGGCCAGCAGCACGGCCTTGCCCTGCTCGGCCAGTTTGCGCGTGATCACGCTTCCCATGCTGTCGGTCGAGCCGGTCACTATATACAACGGCTTCACATCGGCTCCCGGCACTTTATCGTTATCGGTCATCATATTCGTTTCAATTAAGTGTTTATGTCGTTCCAACTTGCAAAGTTACAAAACTTATGCCAAAGCGCCCACATTCGGGGGGCAAAAAATCACTTGACATTAAACTTTCCCAAAAATTGTACTGGAACCCGTGTGTGACCATCGACGGCCATCAGGACGGAACGACGCCATTTGATTTCTATGCCAGTGATGCCCGCGACACCCGCTACATCATCAACATTGAGGGCATTGCCAGCGACGGCACGCCCTTCAAGGCCACCCGCGCCATCGACAAGCGTTAAAAGCAACACCCTAACTGTCAAAAATATAACTTTTCTGGCATAATTGTTTTATCTTTGCACGGATAAAACGTGATACATTATGGCAGCAGAGAAAAAGAAAAGGAAGAAATGGCCGTGGATCGTGCTGGCGATAGTCGTCCTGATGGTTGCCCTGGCGGCATGGTTCATGAGGCCGCCAGACAACTCCGTCATCTTCGCCAGCAAAGGGACGCTGGAACGGTTCCCGCAGTTCAAGTCACAGTATGTTGAGCCACGCGACGTGATCGTGTGGATGCCGCTTGACTACCATAACGAAGACTCGGTCGACGTGGTGTACATGCACGATGGGCAGATGCTCTTTGACGCCGCGGCGACGTGGAATCACCAGGAGTGGCGCGCCGATGAGGTGACCGACAGCCTGTTACAGGCAGGCTTAATCAGGCCCTGCATCATTGTGGGCATTTTTAACACAAGCGACCGTCTCACCGAGTATTTCCCGGCCAAGGCGTCGCAACATGTTCCCGATGCCGTGAAACAGGAGGCTGAATTGGAAAAACTGGGCAGTGACAACTACCTGAAATTTATCGTCGAGGAATTGAAACCCTTCATCGACGAGTATTACAAGCCATTGACCTCCCGCGAGCACACCTTCATGATGGGTTCCAGCATGGGCGGGCTGATCTCGCTCTATGCCCTGTGCGAATATCCCCAGGTGTTTGGCGGTGTGGCCTGCCTGTCATCACACCTGTCGATGGCCCATTTGCCTGATGGCTTTGACGGCGAGTCTTGGGCAACGGGGTTCAGGGAATATGTGGCACATCATCTTCCTGAGGCTAACGGCAGCCTCATCTATATGGATCACGGCACAGAGGACTTTGATGCCGACTATGGCAAGTACCAGCAACCCCTCGACAGTGTCATCAGGGGCAAGGGCTGGGATGCATCACACTACATGACCCGCGTGTATCCTGGCCACCGGCACCGCGAAACCAGTTGGGCCGAGCGCCTCGACCAGCCGCTACTGTTCCTGCTGGGGAGATAAAGCCATTGGTTTTGGACATGTGGCCAAGTTGATGTAACTTTGCAGCCGAAAAAAAAATAGGAAGCGATATAGCAGTTGGCCCTGAAAAGTTTTTTAATGCTAGTTTCGTTAAGAAAAACGTATTTCACGAGCAATATTTAAAAATAATTCGTGTGATTGGCATCAGCCCCGCAGGGTTCGGGTCAACATCTATATCATTGCCAAATAAGTAACAAGACTCTCTTGAGGACATGAGTGGATATATAACGGTCATCGGGGGCGTGAACATGGACATCTCGGCGGCATTGACGGCGCCGTTTGTCCCTGCCGATTCCGTCCCCGGACAGGTGACACTGGGGTGCGGCGGTGTGGCACGCAACATCGCCCACAACCTGCTGCTGGCAGGTCATGAAGTGAAATTTGTGAGCATCTTTGGCGGCGAGACCTTCGGCGAGATGTGTCACCGCGAGTGTGAGGCCATCGGCCTGGACTTGTCGTTGAGCGAGCGCCGTGAGGGCCTGCGCAACGGCCTGTACCTGTGTGTCAACGACCAGACGGGCGACATGATTGCCGCCGTGGCCGACACCGACATCATCGACCACATCACCCCCGCCTTTCTGGAGGCACGCATCGATGCCATCAACGCTTCGGCGGCCGCCGTGGCCGACACCAACATCTCGATGCAATCCCTGTGTTACCTCATCGACCACTGCACGGCGCCGCTGTATATCGACACCGTGAGCACCGCCAAGGCGCCACGCGTCATCAAGGCCCTGCAGCAGAGCCACCGCCACCACCTGCATGCCCTGAAACTCAACCTCATCGAGGCCCAAGAGGTCACCCGCCACAACACCGCCCAGCAGGCGGCCCAGTGCCTGGTGGAGATGGGCGTCGGCGAGGTGTATATCACCCTGGGGAGCGACGGCGTGTATTGCGGCAACGGTGTTGCCAGCCGGCATCTCAACGCCATTCCCTCACGCGTCATCAACACCACCGGGGCTGGCGATGCCTTCATCGCCGGAATCGTCCACGCTGCCCTGCAGGGAATACCGTTCCCCGACAATGCGCTGGTGGGGCTCAAGGCTGCTCATGCCACCCTGCTATCGACCCAGACCGTCAATCCCGACCTCAACAACTACCTGAACTCATAATTACTATCTAGAGTATCTGGAAATTCTGGAATGTCTAGAGAAAGCCAATAAAATAAAGAAAAGTCATGAACCAATACCTATCCATCTCACCCGAAGTGCGGCAGGCACTTGACGAGGGACGCCCTGTAGTTGCCCTCGAGTCCACCATCATCTCCCACGGTATGCCCTATCCCCAAAACGTGGAAACGGCGCTGAAGGTGGAGCAGACCATCCGCGAGGGGGGAGCGGTCCCCGCCACCATCGCCATCATCGGCGGACGGCTCAAGGCCGGTTGCACCCCCGAGGAAATCGAGTACCTGGGCAAGAAAGGCCAGGCCGTGACCAAGGCCTCACGCCGCGACCTGCCCGTGCTCATCGCCCGCGGCCAGGACGGCGCTACCACTGTGACCACGACAATGATTATCGCTGCGATGGCGGGCATCAAGGTCTTTGCCACCGGCGGCATCGGTGGCGTGCACCGCGGTGCCGAGACCACCATGGACATCAGTGCCGACCTCGAGGAACTCGCCATGACACCCGTCATGGTCATCTGTGCCGGAGCCAAGTCAATTCTTGACCTGGGACTGACGCTGGAATACCTCGAGACCAAGGGTGTTCCCGTCATCGGCTACGGCACCGAGGAACTGCCAGCCTTCTATACCCGACACAGCGGCTACAAGGTGGATTACCGCATCGACACGCCCGAGGAACTCGCGGCAGCATTCAGAGCCAAACTGGACATGGGCCTGCAAGGCGGCATGCTCGTGACCAATCCCATCCCCGAGCAATACTCCATGCCTGCCGATGTCATCAACAGCGCCATTGACGAGGCCATCGCCGAGGCCAACCGCCTGGGCATCCGCGGCAAGGAGACGACCCCCTTCCTGCTGGCCAAGGTCAAGGACCTCACCGGAGGCGACAGCCTGGAGAGCAACATCCAGTTGGTGCTCAACAATGCCCGCCTGGCCGCCAAGACCGCCGCGGCACTCGTCCAGTGACCCCGCGACACGCGCGACAATCGGCTCGACAAACCCATGAAGTTGGCCAGTGGCGAGCCACAATTTCATTTTTTTGGCAAAAAAAGCCATTGTTTTGTGCAAAATAGGTACTTTTGTAGTTTGAAATTAAACTACGTTTAAAACCGGTAAAAAAACAGAATTGATATTATGAGATGTCAACATTGCGGACATGGGGTTCCCGACGATTCGGCCTTCTGTAACCGATGCGGCTACCGCATGAGTAAAGAAGTCATGTGTGACTATTGCCACAAGCCCATGCCTTCAACATCAGTATTCTGCCCCCACTGCGGCAAGGCAGTCAGCAATGCCATGAACATTGCCAGTAGCGAGACAGCAAGCAACCCTGCAGCCCCCGGCAGGCCTCAAGGGCAAACCTATAACGAGCAGCGCCGCGCCGCCCAGCAGGCGACACGCCAGCCTGCCAATGCCTGGCAGCAGCCCGTCGAGGACGATGACGATGATGACGACAATGGCGGCGGCTCCAACTTCAACCGCAACCTGATTATCGGCATCGTGCTGGCGGTCATTGCCATCGCACTGCTGAGCCTCATGCGCCACTGCAACAGCCAGGAGAACGACAGGCTCGAAGCCCGTGCCGACAGCGCTGCCATCATCGCCGACGGCAGTCAGGACCCCGTGGCAGTGCTCACTGCCGAGTTGAGCCGTAATGCCCTGAGCGACGATAAGGCCTACACGGGTTGTGCCGTGCGCTTTGCCAGCACCGACCCCGACACGCCCGAACGCATTGTCGGCGTCACCTACAAGGACGACACCGACCGCCCCTTCATCAAGGTGTATAACCTCACCCGCGATGGAGGCGGCTGGAAGACCGAACTGGGCCAGACCAAGTATTTTGACGGCCGCAGCATCATCATGGACAACAGTTCACTCATCGCCGATGCCATGAACGTGCCCCGCGCCGTGAGCCTCGACGGCAAGCAATACCTCTACTTTGCCTTCCTCAACCACTTGAAAGGCGCTGGCGAGGGCGGCAACGGCAGGGTGACGTTGTGCCTCTATGACGTCGATGGCAAGAAACTGAACACCCTCACCTATGACGGCAAGATACGCTCCCGCACCGATGGCCGACAGTATGTTTACTGCCGCGGTCCGCTCGAGAGCACCAACACCAGTGAGAGGCGCTTCCTGCAGCAGGAGGCCGCCAGCATCGGTGCCATCCATGTAGCCACCCAGGAAGAGATCGACGCCGAGGAGCAAGCCAAGGCCGAGGAAGAGGAGCAGAAGGCCCTCGAGGGTGAGGAGAATGCCGACGCCAAGTGGGATCACGACAACGCCGAGAACATGGACAAACTCAAGGAAGGCGGCGAAGTGAAGATGAAGCCCACCCAGTATGACAAGCCCATCATCAACATGAAGGAAATCAAGGAGAAGTTGGAAAATGACCGCTACCTTGTATTCCTCGACACCAAGGGCTCGGTTGTCGGCTTCAACAAGAGCAGCCGCAAGTATTTCACCATCTATGGAGGCAAGAACGGAGCCGCATCGGGCATCAGTTTCAATGGTGACAACAGCGTGCACATCAAGACCTCCAACGGCGCCATCACCTATGATCTGGTGCATGACAAGGCAAAGAGCGGTAATTAACAATCCACAGCAATGACACCCGAGCGACGCTATTACACCTGGTTCTTTCTCAAGTTGGACCTCATCCTGGCTGGGCTGCTGGCCCTGCTGTGGTGGCTCAACAACGTCGTGTTTGCGGGTTAAACAATAACCATCCAGGGATTAGAAACCAATAGAGACCAACATGGCAGTAGAAATCCGAGAAATCCAACCCACCAAGCGCAATCTGATCAAGTTTGTGCATTACCCCATCGACACGCTATACCGCGACAGCGAGTATTTCGTTCCCCCATTGGTCACCGATGAGGTCAACACCCTCAGGCCCGACAAGAACCCGGCGTTTGACTTCTGCGAGGCCGTTTACTACATGGCCTACCGCGACGGCAAACCCGTGGGCCGTGTCGCCGGCATCATCAACCACGTGTGCAACGAGCGCTCCGGCAAGAAGGAGGCGCGCTTCAGTTACATCGACTTTATCGACGATGCCGAGGTCGTGGACGCGCTCATCGACGCCGTTACCCGCTGGGGCAAGAGCAAGGGCATGGAGCACCTCACCGGTCCCTTGAGTTTCACCGACATGGACCCCGAGGGCATGCTCATCGAGGGTTTTGACCGCGTGGGCACCAGCGGCGGCATCTACAACCACCCCTATTACCCCAAGCACATGGACCGCTTGGGATTTGTCAAGGATGCCGACTGGATCGAGATGCTCATCACCATCCCCGAGGAGATTCCCGAGAAGATGGTGCGCATCTCCGATCTCGTGGCCCAGCGCTACAACCTGACGACCATCAAGTACACCAGCCGCAAGAAACTCGTGGCCGACTATGGCGACGCCATTTTCAAGTTGATCAATGTAGCCTATGACGACATCTTCGGCTACTCACCGCTGTCCGACAAGCAGATCAACCACTACATCAAGATGTACCTGCCCTTCCTGCCGTTGAACGACCTGGCAATGGCTATCGAGAAGGACACGCGCGAACTGATTGCCGTGGGCATTTCCATACCCTCGATGGCCAGAGCGCTCATCAAGGGCCGCGGACGCCTCTTTCCCTGGGGATGGAAGCACCTGCTGCACGCCTTCAAGCACAACGACGTGGTGGACCTGATGCTCATAGCCGTCAAGCCCGAGTTCCAGAACAAGGGCGTGAACTCACTGCTGTTCACCGACCTGATTCCCTGCTTCAATGCCAATGGGTACAAGTATGCCGAGAGTAACCGCGAACTGGAGGCCAACACCAAGGTTCTCAAGCAATGGGAATACTTCGAGCGGGACCAGCATAAGCGCCGCCGCGCCTATACCAAGGAAATTTAAAATGAACATCCCAATACTTTTTCCAGATGAACAACTCAATTCAAGTAATCAGCAAGTTTGCCCTTGACGAGAAGACCGCCAAGCGAGCACAAGAGTTGCAAGCGTGCGCACTGGCCGCCAAGCAGACGCTCGAGAGCGGCAGCGGACTGGGCAACGACTTCCTGGGCTGGCTGCACCTGCCCAGCAGCATCAGCGACGACGACTTGCGTGACATCAACGCCAGCGCGGCACAACTGCGCAGCGAGTGTGAATATGTCATCAGCATCGGCATCGGTGGCAGTTACCTGGGTGGCAAGGCCGTCATCGAGGCACTGAGCGACCACTTTGCCGCCTACAAGAAGGCCGACGGCCCCAAGGTGCTGTTTGCCGGCAGCAACATCGGCGAGGACTACCTCTATGACATGATGGACCTGGTGCGCGGGCACCGCTTCGGCATCATCGTCATTTCCAAGTCGGGAACCACGACCGAGCCGGGAATCGCCTTCCGCATCTTCAAGGACATGCTCGAGAAGCAAGAGGGCAAGGAATTTGCCCAGCGCAATATCATCGCCATCACCGACGCCCACCGCGGCGCCCTGCGTGACCTCGCGACCCAGGAGGGCTATGCCACCTATGTCATCCCCGACAACGTGGGCGGCCGCTTCTCGGTGCTCACCCCTGTGGGACTGCTGCCCATCGCTGTGGCAGGATTTGACATCCGTGCCCTCGTGGCAGGTGCAGTCGAGATGGAGCAGGGCGGTGACGAGCAGGTGCTCAACTATGCCATCACGCGCAACGCCCTCTATCAGCAGGGCAAGAAGATCGAGGTGCTGGCCAACTTCGCCCCGCGCCTGCACTTCATGGCCGAGTGGTGGAAACAACTCTACGGCGAGAGCGAGGGCAAGGGCCACAAGGGCATCTTCCCCGCAAGCGTCGATTTCACTACCGACCTGCACAGCATGGGACAGATGATTCAGGACGGCGAGCGCACGCTCTTTGAAACCGTGCTGAGCGTCGGCGACCAGCAACACGAGGTCATCATCCCCAGCGACGACAAGGACCTTGACGGCCTCAACTACATCGCCGGCAAGAATGTCGATTATGTCAACAAGATGGCCGAGTTGGGAACCCGCCTGGCACACGTTGACGGTGGTGTGCCCAATCTCATCATCACCATCCCGGCACTCACCGAGCGCTACATCGGCCAGTTGATCTACTTCTTTGAGAAGGCGTGCGGCGTGAGCGGCTACATGCTGGGCGTGAACCCGTTTGACCAGCCTGGCGTCGAGGCCTACAAGAAGAACATGTTCGCCCTGCTCAACAAGCCAGGCTATGAAGAGGCCAGCGCGGCCATCCAAGCCAAACTGAAGAACTAACAGAATAACAATGGCTATGATATAACAGTTGGCCCTGAAAAGGTTTTTAATGCTAATTTCGCTAAGAAAACGTATTTCACGAAAAATATTTAAAAATAATTCGTGTGATTCGCATTAGCCCCGCAGGGTTCGGGCCAACGTCTATATCATCGCCATAACAATAGATATCAACATTCAACCATTAAATAAATAAAGAATCCGGTGCCCCTGGAGAGCACAACATCCAGGGACTGGAAACTAAACACTAACACAATGATTTATCCGATTCTTTCGGCCGAGGAAGCCGCCGAATTTGTACAAAATGGCTTCACAGTAGGTGTTTCGGGCTTCACTTCGCCCGGTTGTCCTCAAGCAGTGCCCATCGCCATCGCCGAGCGCGCCAAGCGCGAGCATGCTGCAGGACGCGAGTTCAAGATCAACCTGTTCAGTGGCGCATCGACCAGCGACCACATCGACGGTGAACTCACCCGTGCCGATGCACTCAACTTCCGCACCCCTTATCAGTCACACCCCGACATGCGCAAGGCCATCAACGGTGGCGCCATCCACTATAACGACCGCCACCTGAGCGAACTCGCACAGGAGTTCCGCTATGGCTTCTATGGCAAGATGGACGTGGCCATCGTCGAGGCACAGAGCATCACCGACGAGGGCGACATCGTCCTCGGCACCTCGATGGGTAACACCGCCACGTGGCTCAAGATGGCCGACAAAGTGATTGTCGAGGTCAACGACCAGATTCCCGAGACCATCCTGGGCATGCATGACGTCTATACGCCCAATGACCCGCCCTACCGTCGCGAGATCCCCATCTACACGCCTCACGACCGCGTGGGTACTCCCACGGCCCATGTCGACCCCAAGAAGGTGCTGGGCGTGGTTCGCACCTCGCTGCCCATCAGCAAGGAGGGTGCCTTCACCCCCGTTGACGACGTGACGGCTGCCATCGGCCACAACGTGTGTGCCTTCCTGGTCAATGAACTCAAGCAGGGCCGCATCCCCAAGGAGTTCCTGCCCCTGCAGAGTGGTGTGGGCAACATCGCCAACGCCGTGCTCGACGCCCTGGACAAGAGCGACGAGATCCCGCCCTTTGAAATGTACACCGAGGTCATCCAGGACAGCGTGCTCGAGTTGCTCGAGAGCGGCAAGTGCAAGTTTGCCAGCACCTGCTCGATGACCTTCTCCAGCCGTGCCATGACCGAGTTCTTTGAGAAGGGCGAGGCCCTGCACGGCAAGGTGCTCATGCGTCCCAGCGAGATCAGCAACAACCCCGAGGTGGTTCGCCGTCTGGGCGTCATCACGATGAACACCGCCATCGAGGCCGACATCTATGGCCACATCAACTCGACCCACGTCAGCGGCACGCGCCTGATGAACGGCGTGGGCGGCTCGGGCGACTTCACCCGCAATGCCTACACCAGCATCTTCCTGTGCCCGTCGATCAAGAAGGACGACTGCATCAGCACCATCGTGCCCATGGTTTCCTATCCCGACCACAACCCCCACTCGGTAGATATCATCATCACCGACCAGGGTATTGCCGACCTGCGCGGCAAGGATCCCCTGCAGTGTGCCAACGAGATCATCGAGCACGCCGCTCATCCCGTTTACCGTCCCCTGCTGCGTGAGTACCTCAAACTCGCCAAGAAGGGCCACGTGATGATGAATCCCGACCTCGCTCTCTCGTTCCACAGTGCACTCATGCACGACGGCGACATGCGCAAGGTCGATTTCGCCAAGTTCATGAAGTAATCGCCCTCTCCCCCACAGGGGAGGCCCCATAATCAACCAGTCAGGTGTTAGGAAATGGCGTTTGCCATGTGTTTCCTAACACCTGACTGGTTATTGTAATGCTTCCCGGTTGCGAGGTGGCAGCTAGTTGCCCACCTGGGTCGTGTCCTCGGGCAGGGCGCCAAAGTGGTAGGTCTTCAACGGCGTGCTCTCCTTGACAACTTCACCTTCCTTCTTGGTACGGTAGAGGTTGATGACACACACGGTATATCCCTCCTTGCTGGCATAGGACAACTTATAGTCCCTGTAGATATTGTCAACAGCCGTCAAGACAGCCGCATCATTGCCCGAGCGGGTGTCTTGAGGATAAGCATCGTGCAAGGCTTGGCGCATGCGCCGCACCGTGTTGGACAACACATCCACCACCATGTCGGGGGTGGTACCCTGGTTCTCATCGGCATCGGCGAGCGACAGCCTCACCTGGGAATTGATATCCATGTAGTAGCCCACCATGTAGTCAGGCTCATCACTGCTGCACGCAGCCAGCAGCATGCCGGCCAGCAACAATGCCAACAGCGGCAATCTCAACGGGTCAATGTGATGTTTCATCTTTCTGCGGTTTAAAAGTTAATATAATCTGAGGGGAATGAGACGTATCCTCAAGTGATTGAGGGCAAAGGTAATCACAATCTGCCACAAATGCAACAATCCGCACCCGGAAATCACATCCCGGCCCTCGGTGGAAGCCTGTCAACGGTTTTGCCATTGGGTAAATTTGTTGTAATTTTGCGGGCTGAAACAGAACATGACTACCGATAACCATACCGCGGCTCATAAGGATTACCGAGCCCATGGCGCGATGCTGCTGGCCATGGTGCTGTTCGGGCTGATGGCGACTTTTTCCAAGGACGTCCTCACCCGTGGCGGCATCACGGGCCCCCAACTGGTGGCGTTCCGCATCTGCGGTGCGGCAGTGCTCTTCTGGGTGGGGTCGCTTTTCATCCCGCAGCAGCGGGTCGAGCGGCGTGACCTGTTGCGTATCGTGGGCGCGAGTTTCTTCGGCTTCGTCATGGCCCAGGGGGGCTACATCGTCGGGCTGAGCCTCACCTCCCCCATCAATGCCACCATCGAGTTGACGACCATGCCCATCTTCACACTCATCCTGTCGTCCATCCTGCTGCACGAGCGCATCACGGCTCGGCGCGCGCTGGGCATCATCATGGGCTTCACGGGGGCCGTGCTGCTCATCACACGCACCACGGCAGGCGATGGACGGCCCACCGACTTTCGCGGCGACCTGCTCATCCTCGTCTCCCAGGTGGGATATGCCTTCTACTTGACGCACTACTCGCCCGTCATCCGCAAGTATGACGCGTTCACGTTCAACAAGTGGACATTCACCTTTGCGAGCCTGATGATTCTGCCCTTCACCCTACCCCAACTCATGCACATCGACTGGCAGGCCATGAGTCTGAAGACAGCCGGCGAGATTGTCTATATCGTGGCTGCGGCCACCTTCTTCACCTTCCTGCTGGTGGTATGGGCCCAGCGTCGCCTGCTGCCCACCACCGTGAGCGTCTATAACTATGTGCAGCCCTTTGTCACCGTCGTGGCCAGCATGGTCATGGGCCTCGCGGCTCCCCAGTGGATACACGCCATTGCCGCTACCCTCATCTTCACAGGTGTCTGGCAGGTCACGAGAGGGAACAGTTAGTCAACTGGTCAAAAGCCGTACAGCGAGCCGACGGCTCCTTCCTGTATCTGCTGCAGGAAGGCGGGATCGGTAACAATGCGGTAGGCTTGGATGCAGGACCACACGAGGCCAATGACGATAGTGATGATCATCCACTTCTTGGCTGTGGCGCCATCGGCTGTCGAGCCCTGGACATCACCCCGTGCATACTTGTTCTTGGAACTGTTGGCCTTGAAGACCGAGTAGATACCCGACAGGAGGCCCAACGGGTTGCAGCAGCACAGTGCCGACAGGATGGTGACGATGACACACTCGGTGAACCACGTCTTGGGCATCACTTGACGGCCCTGCTGATTGTTGCTGGGGCCATATTGCGGCTGGGCATAGGGCTGATTGGTAGTGCCCTGGCCATAGGGTTGGCCATAGGGCGCAGGTTGCTGAGGCTGACCGCCGAAGGGAGGCACCTGGGGCAACTGGGCGCCACCGCCACCCACGGGGGGCATCTGGGGCATCTGCATGTCGATGTCGCCGGGATTGAAGGTCTGCCCGCTGAGCAATGCCATCAACTCGGGCACCTGGCTGGCCGACGTCCAACTGGGCATACCCTCACACCACACGAGGGAGTTCACGGTCAGGCCGTGCTGCAGCAATTCGCTGGGTTCAAACGGGCCGGCTTGCTGGCCGTTTTCTGCAATAAAGTATTTCATAGTCTATTGGTTATTTGGGATGATTTATTCTATTCTCTCGCAAATTTAGCACGTTTTTCACAAAAATCAACACAATGCACCATAAAAAGTGACTCTTAAGCCAAAACGCCTTGACTCACAATCACGCTAAGACGCCAAGACGCTAAGTATCTAATATTAATCTGCTTAACTAATTATTTCAACTTTCTGCTGAATTATCACAAGTCAGCATTAATGCAATTCCCGTAAAAGCACAACATTTTATAAATGTCTCAAAAATAACGCCTTAGCGACTTTGCGGCCCAACGTGAGGTTGTGTCTGAGATGATTCGGTGAATTGAGTTCAGATGATGCGCCCCACCCCTGCAAGAACACATCGCCCGGGGAAAAAAACGTGCCGCCAGGGAATAATCCCTCGCGGCACGCGATATGTTGCGGGTCAGGCACCTGACCTCCAGCGGCATTAGTCACTGCACTTGGCGCACAGGAACTCGCGGTTCAAGCGGGCGATGTTGCTCAACTTGATGTTCTTGGGGCACTCGGCGGCACAGGCACCGGTGTTGGTGCAGTTACCGAAGCCCAGTTCGTCCATCTTGGCGAGCATGGCCTTGACGCGGCGCTTGGCCTCGGCACGGCCCTGGGGCAGCAATGCGAACTGGCTCACCTTGGCGCTGAGGAACAGCATGGCCGAACCGTTCTTGCAAGCGGCTACACAGGCACCGCAGCCGATGCAGGTAGCGCTGTCCATAGCCTCGTCGGCAGCCTCCTTGCTGATGGGGATGGCGTTAGCATCCTGGGCACCGCCCGTCTGGAAACTGACGTAGCCACCAGCCTGCTGGATCTGGTCAAAGGCGTTGCGGTTGACCATCAGGTCCTTGATAACGGGGAATGCGGCCGAACGCCAGGGCTCAACGGTGATGGTGTCACCGTCGTGGAAGCGGCGCATGTACAACTGGCAAGTGGTGGCTCCGGTTGCGGGACCGTGGGGATGGCCGTTAACATAGAGCGAGCACATGCCGCAGATGCCCTCGCGGCAGTCGTGGTCAAAGGTGACAGGCTCCTCGCCCTTCTCGATGAGTTGCTCGTTGAGGATGTCCATCATCTCGAGGAAGGAGGTGTCGGTGGGGATATCGTGCATCTCGTAGGTCTCAAAGCGGCCCTCGGCGTGAGCGTTGGCCTGACGCCAAACCTTAAGTTTGAAACTTATATTTGTTTCCATTGTATTCGATGATTTTTAATGTGGTTGATTATGACTTATAGTTACGCGTCTGGACCTTGATGGCCTCATAGTGGAGGGGCTCCTTGATGAGCGTGGGAGCGGTCTCGTCGTTGCCGTTGTACTTCCAGCAGGCGACATAGAAGAAGTTCTCGTCGTCGCGCTTGGCCTCGCCTTCCTCGGTCTGGTACTCCTCGCGGAAGTGACCACCGCAACTCTCGTGACGGTTCAGTGCGTCATAGGCGATCAACTCACCCATGGTGATGAAGTCACGCAGGCGGAATGCCTTGTCCAACTCAATGTTCATGCCCTCTTGGGTACCGGGGATAAACAGGTTGGTCTCAAACTCCTTGCGCAGTTCCTTGAGTTTCTGCAATGCGGTCTCGAGGCTCTCTTTGGTGCGGGCCATACCGACGTATTCCCACATCACGTTACCCAGTTCCTTGTGGATGCTGTCAACCGAGCGCTTGCCATGGATGGCCATCAGGTCATCGAGGTTCTTCTGCACGCGCTTCTCGGCCTCGTCAAACTCCTTGCTGTCGGTCGAGAAGTGAGGCACGGTAATCTGGTCGCTCAAGTAGTTCTGGATGGTGTAGGGAAGCACGAAGTAACCGTCGGCCAGACCCTGCATCAGCGCCGATGCACCCAGGCGGTTGGCACCGTGGTCGCTGAAGTTGCACTCACCGATGGCAAACAGACCCTTGATGCTGGTCTGCAACTCATAGTCAACCCAGATGCCGCCCATCGTGTAGTGGATAGCGGGATAGATCATCATGGGGTTGTAGTACTTCACGCCGTTGATCTCGTTGGCGAGTTCGCCGGGGTTCACGTCGGTGATCTCCTCATACATGTCAAACAGGTTGCCATAGCGCTGGCGAATCACGTCGATGCCCAGGCGGTTGATGGCCTCGCTGAAGTCCAGGAACACAGCCTTGCCGGTGTTGTTCACGCCATAGCCCTTGTCGCAGCGCTCCTTGGCGGCGCGGCTGGCCACGTCACGGGGCACCAGGTTACCAAAGGCGGGATACCTGCGCTCCAGGTAGTAGTCACGCTCCTCCTCGGGGATGTCACTGCCCTTGATCTGGCCGGCCTGCAACTTCTTGGCGTCCTCAATGTTCTTGGGAACCCAGATGCGGCCATCGTTGCGCAGCGACTCACTCATCAGCGTCAACTTGGACTGCTTGTCGCCGTGAACGGGGATACAGGTGGGGTGAATCTGCACATAGGCGGGGTTGGCAAAGTAGGCGCCGTGGCGATAGCAAGCCATTGCAGCCGAGCAGTTGCAACCCATGGCGTTGGTGCTCAGGAAGTAGGTATTGCCATAACCACCGGTGGCGATTACCACTGCGTGGGCGGCAAAGCGCTCCAACTTACCGGTCACCAGGTTCTTGGCGATGATACCGCGGGCACGGCCGTCGATGATGACCACGTCGTGCATCTCATAGCGGTTGTAACTCTTCACCTTGCCGGCATGGATCATGCGGTTCAGGCTCGAGTAGGCACCCAGCAGCAACTGCTGGCCGGTCTGACCCTTAGCGTAGAACGTGCGGCTCACCTGAGCGCCACCGAACGAACGGTTGGCCAGCAGACCGCCATACTCGCGGGCGAAGGGAACACCCTGTGCCACACACTGGTCGATGATATTGTTCGACACCTCGGCCAGGCGGTAAACGTTGGCCTCACGGGCACGGTAGTCACCACCCTTGACGGTGTCATAGAACAGGCGGTAAACCGAGTCACCGTCGTTCTGGTAGTTCTTGGCTGCATTGATACCACCCTGTGCGGCGATCGAGTGAGCGCGGCGGGGAGAATCCTGGATGCAGAAGTTCAGCACGTTAAATCCCATCTCGCCCAGCGTGGCGGCTGCCGACGCACCTGCCAGACCGGTACCCACGACGATAATGTCGAGTTTGCGCTTGTTGGCGGGGTTGACGAGTTTCTGGTGAGCCTTATAGTTGGTCCATTTCTCAGCGATGGGTCCCTCGGGAATCTTGGAATCGATGGGCTGAGTGTTCATTTTGTTGTCTTCCATTTGTGTTACAAATTTTTTAAGGGTTAATACTCAGCGTTTAGAGGGCAAAGAACCAGATGAAGTAGCAAGCCTCTACAGCAAACAGGATAAACACGATCGTGGCCCACCACTTGGAGATGCACTGCCAGCGGGTGATCCACTTGTCATTGGCCGTACCCAGGGTCTGGAATGCGCTCCAGAAACCGTGGCTGATGTGGAACCACAGGGCGGCGAACCAGATGAGGTAAATGGGGAGTACCCACAACTGGCTGAAGGTGGCCTTGAGGTAGAAGGTGCCGTTCATCACGTGGTCACCCATCAGTTCGGGCAACTGCATCTTGGCCCAGAACTGCGTCAGGTGCAGAACCATGACACCCAGAACGATGATACCCAGAACGAGCATGTTCTGTGAAGCCCACTCGACGTTCTTGGGACGGGCGTTCACAGCATAGCGGTTGTTACCACGAGCCTTGCGGTTCTGGAACGTGAGGATGAACGCAAAGATGATGTGAATCGCGAAGCCGCCGGCCAGGATCAACGTGCCCAGCACGGCATACCAGTTGGCACCGAGGAACTCGCAAATCGCGTCATAGGCCTCAAACGAGATGAGGGCCACAGCGTTCATCAGCGCATGGAATGTGACGAATAGGACAAGGAAGAGGCCGGTCACCGACATCACCACCTTGCGTCCTACAGATGAATTAGTTAACCACATAAAAATTGTTGTTTTTTAGTTATTAATTGAATTGTTAATTTTTTATTCGCTCAAATATCCTGCAAAGGTAGTAAAAAATTTCCGTTTTCCCCACAACTACAACATTTTTCCCCCTCTCCCAGAAAAAAAGGAAAACAAGAAACACAAGAAAAACAATAAAAAATGGCCCTTCTTGCCTTCAGACGACGAGCGCCAATGCCATGGTATTTGTTGCACTTATTGTTTCCATTTAATCAAAAAAAAGAAAGACAAGAAAGACATATGGAACCGTCCTTCTTGTCTTCTAGACCCTCTAGGGATGAGAATGTCAGTCGTTGAGGATGAGCATGGCGTCGCCGTAGGCACCGAAGCGGTACTTCTCGTCGATGGCGACCTGGTAGGCATTCATCGTCTGCTCGTAGCCGCCGAAGGCTGCCTGGGCCATCAGCATGATCGAGTAAGGCATGTGGAAGTTGGTCACCAGCGCGTCACAGGTAGTGCACTCGTAGGGCGGGAACAGGAACTTGTTGCTCCAGCCGCCATAGGGCTTGATGTGGCCGTTCATGCCCACGCAGGTCTCGAAGGCGCGCAGCACCGACGTGCCGATGGCGCACACCTTGTTACCGCCGTCGCGCAGGGTGTTGACCTTCTCGGCCAACTCGACGCTGACGTCCATCTCCTCGCTGTCCATGCGGTGCTTGGTCAGGTCCTCGACGTCGATGTCGCGGTAGGAGCCCAGGCTGATGTGCATCGTGATGAAGTCGCGGTCGATGTCATAGATCTCCATGCGGCGCATCAGTTCACGGGAGAAGTGCAAGCCTGCAGCAGGAGCCACCACAGCACCCTCCTTGCTGGCAAAGATGGTCTGGTAGCGCTCGGCATCCTCGGGTTCGGCATCGCGGTTGATGTAATAGGGCAACGGCGTGGTACCCAGGTTGTACAAGTCCTTCTTGAACTGGTCGTGGTCGCCGTCATAGAGGAATCGCAGCGTGCGGCCGCGCGAGGTGGTGTTGTCGATGACCTCGGCCACCATCGAGTCGTCCAGGCCAAAGTAGAGTTTGTTGCCGATGCGTATCTTGCGTGCGGGCTCAACCAGCACGTCCCACAACTTGTTGCTGGGATTCAACTCGCGCAGCAGGAACACCTCGATGCGGGCGCCCGTCTTTTCCTTGTTGCCAAACAACTTGGCGGGGAAGACCTGGGTGTCGTTGAACACAAACAGGTCATGCGGGTTGAAGTACTGGAGTATCTCCTTGAACACTCGGTGCTCAATCTCGTTGCTGCGCTTGTGCAGCACCATCAGGCGTGACTCGTCACGCACGGGAGCGGGATAGGAGGCAATGAGTTCCTCGGGCATCCGGGTATTGAATTCTGAAAGTTTCATGACTTTATATTATAGAGTTGTAAGTTTTGAGTTTTCAGTTTTAAGTAAGGCCTGTACTGTCCTTTACTTGATTTGGGAGGTGCGCTTAGGGGGCGCGGTGCAGTTTTTTGCTTGCTTGCGGGCGGCGTGCTCGGCCTTCTGGCGGGCGGCGCGCTCACGGTTTTCCTGCCGCTCACGCTCGAGGCGCTCGGCGGCGGCCTGCTCGGGCGAGACATAGGTCTCGGCGTCCAGTTTCTCGACCAGGGCCTCGAGGGTGAGGCACTTGTCGATGGTCACCTCCCCCACGCGGGTGCGGCGCAGGGCCGTCAAGTGGGCTCCGCTGCCCAGGGCCTCGCCGATGTCGCGTGCCAGGGCGCGGATATAGGTGCCCTTGCTGCACACGACGCGTATCTGCAACGTGGGCTCCTCGGGCAATCCGCACTGGAGCACCTCGATCTCGTCGATGACAAGAGTCTTGGGGCGGATTTCCACGTCCTGCCCCTTGCGGGCCAACTTGTAGGCAGGCTTGCCGTCGATCTTGCAGGCCGAGAACGAGGGCGGCACCTGTTCAATGCTGCCCGTGAAGCGCTCACGCAGCACGCGGTCGATGAGCGGACGGTCGATGTGGCGCCACTCGAATGTGGCATCCACCTCGGTCTCCAGGTCATAACTGGGTGTGGTAGCGCCCAGGCGCAGGTCGGCGATATACTCCTTGACACCTGCCTGCAACTCGTCGATGCGCTTGGTGGCATGGCCGGTGCACAGCAGCAGCACGCCTGTTGCCAGCGGGTCGAGGGTGCCGGCATGCCCCACCTTGACCTGGCGCGTCCCCAGATGGGTGCGCAGCACGGCTCGCACCTTCTTGACGGCGGCAAACGAGGTCATTCTCAACGGCTTGTCGATGCAGAATATTTCACCTTCTATCGGATTCAGCATATTTTATTCTTTCAAAACGGAAAACGCCAGTCACACTACTATTGATGTGACATGTTGCGCTTGTTGCTTTTCTTTATTTTTATCTATGCGCCCTTTTTTACATTGCGGGAGCGGGCATCCACTGCGACAGGGCGATGGCGGCTAGGCCGGCGATGATGCAATACACGCCGAACCACACCAGTTTGCCCCGCTTGACGATATTGATCATCCACTTGCAGGCCACACAACCGGCGACAAAGGCGGCAATGAAGCCCACCACCAGCGGCAACGTGTCTATGCCGCCGAGGGCCTCCTCGCCCTTGACGGCCTTGAGCACATCGAGCAGGGCCTCGCCCAGGATGGGCGGGATGACCATCAGGAAGGAGAACTGGGCCAGCGACTCCTTCTTGTTACCCAACAGCAGACCCGTGGCGATGGTGCTGCCCGAGCGCGACAGGCCGGGCATCACGGCACACGCCTGGGCGATGCCGATGACGAGGGCATCTCGCCAGGAAATACGCTCCTTCACGCGCGGCTTGGCATAGTAGGAGAAGATGAGCAAGGCGGCCGTCAAGAGCAGCATGCAGCCCACAATGAGCAGTCCGCTGCCAAAGATTTCATCCACCGTGTCCTTGAAGAACACGCCCACGATGCCGATGGGGATCATCGACACGAGGATGTTGATGAAGTACTTGGTCGCGTCGTTCATCTTGAACTTGAACAGGCCCTTGAGGATCCAGTCAATCTCACTCCACAGCACGACAAAGGTGCTCAACACCGTGGCCACGTGGACCAGGATGGTAAACGTCAAGTTGTCGGCACCGTCGATGCCGAACAGGTAACTGCCGATGGCCAGGTGGCCACTGCTACTCACAGGGAGATACTCCGTCAGACCCTGGACAATGCCCAGAATCAACGCTTCAATCCAACTCATGCCGTTTATGCGTTATCCTCGTCGTTGTTATTGTTAACCTGATGATTGTCTTTCTTGCGATAGATGATGGCAAATGCCATGAGCACAAAGCCCAGGAAGGCAATAATCGGGCCCGTGGTCACACGGCTGCTCTCAAACAGGTCCTTGTTGAACGTGTCGCCCACATTGGCGCTGCCCGTCATCAGCCAGAAACCGATGACAATCAACAGCAGGCACACGCCCATCATGATGAAGTTGATTTTGCACAGCGGATAAGTGACCTTACCATCATTTGCCTTGTTCTCGACCTGAGATTTCTTTTCTTGAGTTGCCATTATTCCTTATTGTCTTTAGATTCTTGTCCTAGATGTTTTAATCGCAGTTCCAGGGTATGCAATAGCGCATATCACTGCAATTTGGCGCAAAATTACAACATCCAGGGCCGTTTGTCAAGACTTTAGCCCCGATTTTACAATCTTTTAAGTAATTCTGCGGCAATCGCAACTATTCAGCGATTTCATCTCACGCCAAGCCGCTAAGCCGCTAAGTCATTAATTCAAAAGCATTTATAAACACTAATCAAAAGAGATAAAAGATAATAATTGTCTTTCTTGTCTTCAAACCACAAGAGCACGGATGCCTTGGTATTGTATTTATTGTACTTATTGTCTTCTCTTTAACTTATCAAACAACCCCAAAAACAGAGCACCATGGTGCGAGACGGGGAACAGATGAGGCTATTCCTCAAAGGCGGCTACCACCTTCTTGAGGTTGTCGATAATGTCAATGTGCTGGGGGCACTGTGCCTCGCACTGGCCGCACTCGACACACTCGCTGGCCTTGCCGTGGTGCTTGGTCAGCAGGTCGTAGTAGAGTTTGGTGTTGCCGCGCTGCTCCTTGGCGCCGAAGTGCTGCAACGTGTTGTACAGGTTGAAGTACTCGGGAATGGCAATCTGCTGCGGACAGCCGTCAGTGCAGTAATGACAGGCTGTGCACGGCACCGCGATGGAGTCGCGGATAACCTGGGTAGCACGGGCGATGATGGCCTGCTCCTCATCGTTGAGCGGCTGGAAGTTCTGCATGTAGGACGTATTGTCCTTGAGTTGCTCCATATTGCTCATACCGCTCAAGACTGTCAACACACTGGGCAACGAGGCGCAGTAGCGGATGGCCCATGAGGCAATGCTCGCATCGGGCGCATAGTCCTTGAACATGCGCTCGACCGCCTCGGGCACTCGGGCCAGCGAGCCGCCCTTGACAGGCTCCATCACGATGACAGGCTTGCCGTGCTCGACACACAGGTCATAACAGGTGCGGGCCTCGATGGCGGGGCTGTCCCAGTCGATATAGTTGATCTGCAATTGCACGTATTCGGCCTCTGGGTGACGGTCGAGAATGTCGGCCAGCAGCGCCGAGTCGTCATGGAACGAGAAGCCGATGTGGCGGATGTGGCCCTCAGCCTTCTTGCGGGCGATGAACTGCCACCCGCCCATGCGCTCCATCACCTCGACACGCTCGCGATTGAGGGCATGCAGCCAGTAGTAGTCAAAATAATCGACACCGCACTTCTCCAGTTGCTCGTTGAAGATGCGCTCCAGGTCGCTTTCCTCCTTGATGGCCCAGACCGGCATCTTGCTCGTCACCGTGAATGACTCGCGCGGATAGCGCTTGACTACAGCCTCGCGCAAGGCCGTCTCGCTGGCGCCGCCGTGGTAGGGATAGGCGGTATCAAAGTAGGTGAAGCCGCGCTCCATGTACACATCGACCATCTCCTTGAACTTCTCGATGTCGATACTCGTCTGGTCATCAGGGTTGGTCAGCGGCAAGCGCATGAGCCCAAATCCAAGTTTTCTCATTGTCATTCTTTTTTAATTATAGAGGGCCTATATCGTTTATTTCATTTTCAGGTCGGTGAAGCGTTTCACGCCTCGCAGGTAGTGGGCAGTGATGATGTTGACACGCTCTTCGGGCAACTCGCGCAGCAGGTTGACCGTGGGTTGCGAGGTGTAACCCGAACGCATCCTGCGGAAATCCCTGTGGGCGCGGACAATGGCCCACGCGTCACCACCGTGCAACTTGGCCAGCGCCATCCCGAAGGCCAGCGTGTCCATCAACCGGCGGATGAAAAGCAGGCGCTTGCCCTCCTGGACCGGCAGATTCTTGTGCAGCAGCAACAGGTTGTTGCGAAAGTTCAGGTAGGTCTTGCGGGGGTTGCCCTGCGGCAGGCTGCCACCGCCCAAGTGATAGACATGGCTCGACGGCACCATCATCAGGTCATGGCCGGCCAGACGGATGCGCCAGCACAGGTCTATCTCCTCCATGTGGGCAAAAAAGGCCTCATCCAGGCCGCCGACGTCCTGATACAGTCCGCTGCGCACCATCAAGCAGGCACCCGTGGCCCAGAAGACGCTCTTGGGCCCGTTGTCATACTGGCCCTTGTCCTCCTCGACGAATTCAAAGATGCGTCCGCGGCAATAGGGATAGCCGTGACAGTCGATGTAACCGCCGGCAGCCCCGGCATACTCAAACATGGGCTTGTCGCCAGCGCCGTCCTTGAGCAACTTGGGCATCACGGCGCCCACGCCGGGATGTGCCTCCATGTAGTCCAGCAGGGGGTTGAGCCACCCTCGGGGGGTGCGCACGTCGCTGTTGAGCAACACCGTATAGGGGTACATCGTCTGGCCGATGGCCAGGTTATAGCCGCCGGCAAAGCCGTGATTGGCGTCAAAGCGCAACGTCTTGACACCGGGAAACTCATCTTGTAGCACCTGCATGCTGGCATCGGTGCTGCCGTTATCGGCGACGATGATGTCGGCAATGGCGTCATCGGTGCCCTCAATCACAGTGGGCAGGTAACGGCGCAGCAGGGCGGCTCCGTTCCAGTTGAGGATAATGACTGCAACCTTTTTCATACAAAAAAATTATCTTATTACTCGTTCACGACCACGGCATCAACGCTCAAGTCGTCATTCAGGGTCAGTAGTTTCACGTTTACAATCTTGTTGGCCAGGCTCATGTCGGGCTCCACGTTCACGCGGATGTAGTTGTCGGTGAAACCGTGCATCTTGCCCTTGCCGCGGCCATGCTCCAGCAACACGGGACGCACGGTGCCCAGGTAGCGCCGCATGAAGTCGGCCTGCTTGCTGTCGCTCAGGGCTATCATGCGTGCCGCACGTTCCTGCTTGTCCTGCTGGGTGACAATATAGGGGATGCGCAGGGCCATCGTGCCGGGGCGCTCACTGTAGGGGAACACGTGCAGGTGCTGCACGTCCAGGCCAGCGATGAAGTTGAAACTGTCTTCAAACAGGTCGGGCGTCTCGCCGCGGGTTCCCACCATCACGTCAACACCGATGAAGCAATCGGGCATCCTGTCACGGCAACGCTCCACTTTGTCGGCAAACAACTGGCGCTCATAGTGGCGGCGCATCAACTTCAGGACCGGGTCACTGCCGCTCTGCAGCGGGATGTGGAAATGGGGCATGAATGCCCTCGACTGGGCGCACCAGTCGATAATCTCGTCGGTCAGCAGGTCGGGTTCTATCGACGATATGCGGTAACGCTCGACGCCCTCGATATCGTCAAGGGCCTTGAGCAGGTCGAGAAACGACTCGCCCGTGTTCTTGCCAAAGTCGCCGATATTCACGCCCGTGATGACGATTTCCTTGCCGCCCTCGGTTGCCACCTCGCGGGCTTGACGGGTAAGGTCGGCGATGGTGCCGCTGCGGCTGCGGCCACGGGCGGCGGGAATGGTGCAGTAACTGCACCAGTAGTCACAGCCGTCCTGCACCTTGAGCCAGTAGCGGGTGCGGTCTCCGCGGTCACAGGATGGCGAGAACGTGCGTATGTCCAGCGACGGGGTCACCGCCAACCGTTGCTGGCGGTCCTCAAACCACTGCATGACATAGCGCGCTATCTCGGCCTTGTGCTCACTGCCCAGCACGATGTCCACGCCATCAATCTCGGCAATTTCCTTGCCCTTGAGTTGGGCATAGCACCCTGTTACAACCATCAACGCGCCGGGGTACTGGCGGATGAGGTGGCGGATGTGCTGGCGGCACTTGCTGTCGGCCAGAGCCGTCACGCTGCACGTGTTCACCACACACACGTCGGGCACCTCGCCAGGAGCGGCGGGCACGATGCCATGCTCGGCCAGCAGGGACTGCATGGTGGCGGTTTCCGAGAAGTTGAGTTTGCAACCCAGGGTCTCGAGTTTAACCCTATGAAGGACGTTATCGCTCATGCTATTCTATCGGGGTAACGGATGGGACGGATCATGCGGATGACGGTTACTTCTTGCGGCCACGGGGCTTGCCTGAACGGCCCGTTTTCCGGGCGGAACCCGATTTACGGGCCTCCTTGCCCTGGCGGCGGGTGCTGTTGCCACGGGCTCCGCGCTGCTGGCGGCGCGACGCGCTACCGCCCTCATACTGCATGCGCTGGCGCTCGTCACGCGAGAGGCGCTCGCTGCCCGTGCTGCGGCTGTTCTGCTCGGTGATGGGCTCACGGTCAATGCGGTGGCTATTGGCGGGATTTTCCTTGTCCACGAGGACAAAGTCAAGTTGCTTCTTGATCAGGTCGGCTCGGGCCACCTGGATGGTGATGGTGTCGCCCAGGCGATAGACCTTGCCGCGGCGACGGCCACGGATGCAGTAATTCTTCTCGTCAAACTCATAGAAGTCGTCATCCAAGCCACGGATGCCCACCAGACCCTCGCAATGGGTCTCGTCGAGTTCGACATACAGACCCCACTCGGTCACACCCGAGATGTGCCCCTCAAACACACCTCCCAGGCGCTGCCCCATGAACTCGACCTCCTTGTACTTGATGGAGGCGCGCTCGGCATTGGCGGCGAGTTGTTCCTGGGCGCTCATGTGCTTGCACTGGTCCTCGAGTTTGACGGGATCCACGCTCTTCTCGCCGGCGGCATACTTGTCCAGCAGCCGGTGTACCGTCAGGTCGGGATAGCGGCGGATGGGCGAGGTGAAATGGGTATAGTAGTCAAATGCCAAGCCATAGTGGCCGATGTTGGTCGCGCTATAGACGGCCTTGGCCATCGAGCGGATGGCCAGGATGGCCAGCATCTCCTCCTCGGGCTTGCCCTTGGCCTGCTCGAGCATCTTGTTGATGGACTTGTTGATGTCGCGGCCGGAGCCCTTGGTGCGCACCTTGTAGCCAAAGTGGGCTGCGATGTCGGCAAAGTTCTGCAACTTGTCCAAGTCGGGCTGGTCGTGTACGCGATAGACAAACGCCTTGGCGGTCTTGTTCTTAGCGACCTTGCCGATGTGCTCAGCCACCTTGCAGTTGGCCAGCAGCATGAACTCCTCGATGAGTTTGTTGGCGTCCTGTGACTCATGCACGTGCACGGCGATGGGCTTGCCCATCTCGTCGATGTCAAACTTGATTTCCTCGCGGTTGAACGACACCGAGCCACCTTCCTCAAAGCGACGCTTGCGCAACTGCTTGGCCATCTCGTTGAGCACGGCGAGTTCCTCGGCCAGGTCACCCTTGCCGGTCTCCAGAATGTGCTGCGCCTCCTCATAGGAGAAACGCCTGTTGCTGCGGGTCACCGTGTGGCAGATTTTGTATTTCTTCACCTTGGCCTCGGCATCCATTTCCATGACGACCGAGTGGGTGAGTTTGTCCTCATCGGGCCTTAACGAGCAGATGTTGTTACACAGTTTCTCGGGCAGCATCGGGATGGTGCGGTCCACCAGATAGACCGACGTGGCACGCTCATAGGCCTCCTTGTCGATGATGGAACCCGGCGTCACATAGTGGCTCACATCGGCGATGTGCACGCCGATTTCCCAATTGCCGTTCTTGAGCCGCTCGATGGACAGCGCGTCGTCAAAGTCCTTGGCGTCGGCCGGGTCGATGGTAAACGTGGTCACGTCGCGCATGTCGCGGCGACGGGCCACCTCCTCGGGCGTGATGCCGGCATCCAGGGCCTCGGCAGCCTCGGTGACGTTCTCGGGATATTTATAGGGCAAGCCGAACTCAGCCAGGATGGCGTGAATCTCGGCATTGTTCTCACCGGCAACTCCCAGCACATCGACCACCTCGCCGATGGGCGAGTTGGCATCCTCAGGCCAATCAACGATCTTGACAACGGCCTTGTCGCCGGTCTTGCCGCCAGCGAGTTTGTCCAGTGGAATGAAAATGTCGGTCGCCAGGAACTTGCTGTCGGTCGCCAGTTGGGCAAAATACTTGAGCACCTGCAGCGTGCCGACAAACACCTGCTCCTTGCGCTCCAGGATTTTCACCACCTCGGCCTCGGGCTCCATGCCATGGCGGGCGGCACGGATGTGCACCAGCACGCGGTCACCGTTCAGGGCGTGCATCGAGTTGCGCTCGGCCACCATGATGGGCAACCCGTCGTCGCTAGCGGTGTCAACGCTGTTCTTGCCGTTGCTGCGGCGAATGAAGATGCCCTCGGCCACCGACGAGCGGTTGGCCGACTTGTAACTGCCGGGGCCCACCTGCACCAGGAAGCCGTCAACGGCCAGTTGGTCCAGTATCTCGACGATGAGCGTGCGCCGCTTGGGCGTGTTGGCGCCCACCGCTGCCGACACCTGCTTGTAATTGAACGGGGCCTCACCCTGCTCATTAAAGAAGTTGATGACCCTGTCGTGGAACTCACGACGCTCCTGTTTCAACGATTGCAGTCCGCTTTTTCTTGCCATATTTTGTCAGTATTACATTCTATGAAATGCGATTATTCTACAAAGATAGTGAAAAATGCTCATCACTTCAGTGAAATGATGCCGTTTTTCGCTTTTTTTATGAATTAGGGGCCATTACATATCCATTCAGCGACTTCAACTTACGCAAAGTAGCGGAGCCGCAAAGGCATTATTTATAAGGCACTTACATTATATTTTTAAAACTCATTTATTTCTTGATCTTGATACGCAACTCTCCGATTCCTGTTTGACAACAACTGATAAAGCCTAAATATTGCCGTTTCGCCACTCAGAGTGAGATTTGGCTCGACGAGCGCTGATGCCATAGTATTTACCGTATTTCTTGTTTTCCTTTCGGGGATTGGAATACAAGAAATACAACAAAGACAATTTTATTTAAAAAATACTTAGCGGCTTCATGGCTTTGCGTGAGACTCGACTGGTTAAATAGTTACACCATTGCCAGGTTCATCTTGCAAACAGCCGCGCTAAACTTTTCATTCAAGTTTTCAACAATTAGATATGGCCGTTATCGGTTTTTATTCTTAACTTTGCAGCCAACTTTTCAGCAAGAACTCCCAATTCAACACGACAATACTATTATGCGCCCATCTATTATATATCGCTTACTGATACTCACATGGCTCACGCTGTTTTCCATCGACAGCATGGCCACGCCTCAACACACCGACATCAACAAGCCCACCCGTGAGCGCGTCAGGAACAAGGACAAGAAAAAAGACGAGCCCAAGAAGGACGAGCCCAAGAAGGAGGAACCCAAGAAGGACGTGAATAATAAGGACAACAAGGCTAATGTCCAAACGCCTGCCGCTGCTCCCGTCAAGGACTCAAAGGACAACAAGCCTGCCGACAAGGCCCAACAGGACACGGCCAAGCCCGCTCCCGCCAAGCCCAAAAAACAGATGTACTACCCCGACAAGGTGCAATTTGATGGCATCGACATCTCCAAGCATCAGGGTTCCATCGACTGGGGACAACTCAAGAGTTTCTCCAAGATCAAGTATGTCTATATCAAGGCTACCGAGGGCAGCGACTATGTTGATCCCCGCTACAAGGAGAACATCCACAACGCCCGCAAGCACGGTTTCAAGGTGGGTAGTTACCATTTCCTGTCCACCAAGAGCAGCGCGACAACCCAGTTCCATAACTTCGTGCGCACCGCCAACAGGGAGGAGCAGGACCTCATCCCCATCATCGACATCGAGGTGACCGGCCGCTGGACTTCACAGCAACTGCGCGACAGCGTCAAGGTCTTTGCCGACCTGCTCGAGGACTACTACGGCTGCAAGCCCATGATTTATACCAGTGAGAAGTTCTTCACCAAGCACTTGGGCAGGGCTTTCTCGGAGTATCCCCTGTTCATCGCCAAGTACAACACCACCCAGCCCAACATCGGCTATCGCTGGCTGTTGTGGCAATTCTCGGACTGCGGCGTCTTCAAGCCCGCCGTCAAGGGCAACAACGGCGAGGTGGACCTGAGCCGCTTCAACAAGGGTTGCGGCATCAACGACATCCTGTATAATCCCAGCAAGCACAAGCCCAAGAGTAGCGTGTACGACGCCGTGGACCGCAAGGACAAGCCCGCAAGCGTGAACCTCACCGAGCAGAAGACCAAGGAGGCTCCCAAGATGTCCAAGAAGCAGCAGGAAGAGGCCCAGAAGCAAGCCGAGAAGGAGAAGAAAGCCAAGGAGAGAAACAAGAAATTAGCCGAACAGGACGCCAAGAAGAAGGCCGAAGAGGCTAAAAAAGCCAAGGAAAAGGAAGAACGCCTGAAGAAGGAGAAAGCCCGCCAACAGGCTCGGGAAGCCGCTGCCAAGAAGGAGGCCGAAGAAAAGGCCAAGCGCAAAGCCGCCGCCCAGAAGGCAAGGGAAGAAAAAGCCAAGAAACAGGCTGCAAACAAGGCCAACAAGCCCGCTAGCCTGCTGCACACCTCGTCATCAAAGTTGTCCCAGTCACAACGCAACGACAGCATCCGCGCGTCTAAGTACAAGGGACGCAAGACCAACAAGAGTTCGGCCGATAACGATTGACCGCAACCGTCAAGCCCTGGCCAGGGTAACGCCCCTGCCGACCAATACTAAGAACAGACCTGCTCGTAGCACAACATCATTATAATGACACATCTGGCGACACATTACCGACGCTCATTACCGGCATTGCTGGCGACCCTGTTGCTGGCAATCATGGCGACGGCGTGCCAGACCGGCGGCAACGGGGATGCCGCGAAGCGCAGTCTCGAGCCCCGCAACGAGCAGGCCAAGTATGACGGCATCGACATCTCCAGTTATCAGGGCTACATCGACTGGAAGAAGGTGAGCAGCGACAAGGACATCCGCTTTGTCTATATCAAGGCCACCGAGGGTGCCACCTACCGTTCCCCACACTATGCCCACAACCTGACCCAAGCGCGCCGTCACGGCCTGCTCGTGGGCAGTTACCACTATCTCACGTCCACATCGACCATCGACGCTCAGTTTGAGAACTTCTCAACATTTGCCCTCAAGCCGGTCCAGGACTTGATTCCCATGCTCGACGTGGAGGTGCGCGGCAACTGGTCGCGCAGCCAACTCATCGACAGTGTGGACAAGTTCTGCAACCTGGTCGAGGACCTCTACGGTGTCCAGCCCATGATCTACAGCACAATGGGCTTCTACAACAAGAACTTGACGCCCCACTTCAACAAGCACCACCTCTACATCGGCCGCTATGCCAACATCGAGCCCGAAATCAACTGGGAGGGCGAGTACACCATCTGGCAATACAGCGAGACGGGCATCATCCCCGGCATCGATGCCTATGTGGACTTGTGCCGCTACCGCAAGGACGGCTGGATTGACGAGATCCTGCTGCCGCAGCAGTGACGCCTGTTGCCATCTTTTTTGCACGCTCCTGCGGCCCATGCCGCATTTTTTCAAGAAAAAAACACTACCTTTGTGCTGTAACAACCTAATTCTTTCTGTATTATGACGATTGTTGACGCCCTCATTCTCCTCATCATCCTGGGAGGCCTGGTCCTGGGCTACCGCAAGGGTTTTATCGGCCAGTTGTCGTCGCTCATCTCGTGGGTCGTGGCGATTGTGCTGTGCTACAAGTGCGGCGAGTTGGCCCAGAGCATTTTTCTCGCGTTTGTCCCCAGTGCCGCCCAGTGGCCGCTGTCGAGCATCACGGTCAAGACCGTGTCGCTGGCGTTTGCCTTCCTCATCGTGATGCTCGTCATCAGGCTTGTCATGCGCCTATTCAAGGGCGCCCTCAACACGGTGCACCTGGGCATCATTGACAAGATGGGCGGCTCGCTGTTGTTCATGTTCAAGTATGCCTTTGTCCTGAGCATCGTGCTCAACCTGCTCTATGCCTTCAACCCCGACATGGACACCTTCGGCACCATGCACATGATGGACAACAAGCCCTACGAGTTCACGCTCGACCTGATGCCGCGCGTGCTGGGCAGCGAGCAGATGCCCAGCGATTCCCTCAAACTATACCGCGACCTCATCGAGCCGGTTCCCGTCGATGACCCGGCAGTGGTGTTTCCCAATTAACACATGACAGACCATGACTGAGTACCGACTCCTCGCCCCGCAACGGGCCAGCGCGACCGTCGCACTCCCCACGTCCAAGAGCATCTCTAACCGCGCGCTGATGATCGCGGCCCTGTGCGGCAACACGCCCCACGTGATGCGCCCGGCCTTGTGCGACGACACGGCGGTGATGATTGATGCCCTCTCGAAGGGCAATGGCGGACTGATCAACGTGGGAGCCGCAGGCACGGCTATGCGGTTTCTCACGGCCTACTTTGCCACCCGCGATGGCGTGACCGTCACACTCGACGGCATCGAGCGCATGCGTCAGCGGCCCATCGGCGGCCTCGTGGATGCCCTGCGCTCGCTGGGTGCCCGCATCGATTACCTGGGCCAGTCTGGCTACCCTCCCCTGCACGTCACGGGCACGGCCCTGCACGGCGGTGACCTCGTGATGGACGGCAACGTGAGTTCACAATTCGTGTCGGCAGTGATGATGATTTTGCCCGTGGTTGGCGGCGGCTCCGTCACTCTCACCGGGGACATCGTGTCGATGCCCTATATCCACATGACTGCCGCCGTGATGAACGGCATGGGTGGCAAGGTGGACATCAATGGCAGGCGCATCACCGTCGGCAAAGGTTACACGGGAGACGACTACCTGGTCGAGGCCGACTGGAGCGCCGCGGCACCGTGGTATGCCCTGGCAGCCTTGCTGCCCGATTCCTCGCTGACCCTGCAGGGACTCACGGCCGACAGCATCCAGGGAGACGCCCATCTGGTGGAACTGGGGCGCACGCTGGGCATCGCCACGCGGTTTGACGCCCAGGGCGCCACACTCGACACCAGCCACTTCATCGGCTGCTGCTGTTCCTGCTTTGCCGACATGGACTCGACGCCCGACCTCGCCCCCTCGTGGGCCGTGCTGCTGTGCCTGTTGGAACGCTCTTTCCGCATGACGGGCCTGCGCACCCTCCACCTCAAGGAGAGTGACCGGGTGGAAGCGCTGCGCGCCGAACTGCTCAAACTGGGCTATGTTCTCAAGATCGAGAGCGAGGACGCCATTTCATGGTATGGCGAGCGTGTGGCAGTCTCACCAGAGCCACCCGTCATCAATCCCCACGGCGACCACCGCCTGGCCATGGCCTTTGCGCCCGCAGCGGTCCGCTTCCCAGGCCTCACCATCAGCGGCCCCGACGTCGTGGCCAAGTCCTATCCCTCCTACTGGCGCCACCTCAAGCAGGCCGGATTCACCATCACGACACAGCAAGCCTGACTCCGGTCGCAACACTTTCACATTTGCAAGATGGCACGATAAATGCAAGAAGATGTCATGATTATGAAAACAAAGTTGATTATAATAATGTTACTATCGACACTGCTCGCACTGGAAACAACGGCACGCACGGCCGTTGACCGCATCGTCGTCATCAGCGACACCCACCTGCTGGCGCCCGAACTGGTGACTCCCGGCAGCGCCATTGACCGCACCGACGCCGGCGAGACCAAGATGATGGCGATGAGCGACGACATCATGGCCTCACTCACCGACAGCATCATCTCCATCAAGCCATCGATCGTCCTTATCACGGGCGACCTCACCCACAATGGCGAGCGCGCCAGCCATGAGCGCATGGCCCAGTACCTGGAGCGCATGTCGCGCGGCGGCATCCAGCCTCTGGTCATTCCGGGCAATCACGACTGCAACAACCCCTATGCGCGCCGGTTTGACGGCGACAAGACACTGCCCGCCGCCACGGTCACGCGCGAGGAGTTTGCCCAGATCTACCGTGACTACGGCTACGGCGGCAAGTCGCAGCGCGACACGGCCTCGCTGAGTTACTGCTGCGAGCCCATCAAGGGCCTCGTGGTCATCGCCATCGACAGCAACATGGACGAGCGCAACACCCTCACGAGCCGCGGCGACAGCGCCGACACCTACTACAACGGCGGGCGCATCAAGCCCCAGACACTGCAGTGGGTCATCGACCGTGCCGAGAAGGCCCGCAGGCAGGGCAAGCGCGTCATTGCCATGATGCACCATCACCTGGTGCCCCACTTCGACCGGGAGGACCAGTTGCTGGCCAACTACATCGTCACTGACCACCAGGAAATCACCACACGCCTCCTGCAGGCAGGAGTCCACACCGTGTTCACGGGTCACCTGCACGTGACCGACGCCGTCACCATGCACGATGCCACGACGGGAGATAGCCTCGTCGAGGTGGCCACGGGATCGGCCATCTGCTACCCCTTTGCCCTGCGCGTGGCGACACTGGAGAACCGCGACAAGACCTTGAACATCGACACCCGCTGGCTCACGTCAACACGCAACTGCCCCACCCTGCGTGAGCAGGGGCGCCAGCGCATCATCAACTCCACACCGGGCATGGCAGCCATGCTCTCCAACCGGGCATGGGACCGACTGAGTGGCCACATGGGCCAACTCAAGGCGATGCTTGAGATGGACGGCGGCAAGGCCAACCTGCCCGAGACGCCCCAACAGACGACGCAACTCGTGATGCGCCACCTCAACGAAGTGCTCACGCGCGCGATGCTGGCCGTCGTCGAGGGCAACGAGCAGCGGCAGGACATCGAGGATATCATCGGCCAGGGCAAACAGGGCATCCGCGCCATGATTGCCGAGGTCATGCCACAACAGGCCGACAACCTGTGGGAATTCTTCCTCAATGACGTCTATCCCAAGTTGGAGCCGCTGGTGCGCAGTGTGCTCGAGGACCGCAACGCCGTGGGCACCGCCAGCGAGTCCTCCACCAGCGACTTGAGACTCACCGTCACGCTCTAGCCGCCATATTGCTAAGGACGGCTCCATCCCAGTTGCTTGACTACCGGCATGTTGTAGCGCAATTCAAGAAAAAGTGTTACCTTTGTGGTCACCAATTATCCATCTCTAAACAACGACCACAATGAACAGTAACAGCAGCCCCATCAGGATAGCGGTCATCAGCGACCTGCACGTCATGGCTCCTCACTTGCTAGTCAGTGAGGGAGACGCATTTGAGCAATACCTGGTCAAGGACCGCAAGATGCTGCGCGAGAGTCTCGAGATTCTTGAGACCCTGGTGACCGACATACTGGACCTGAAGCCGCATCTGGTCATCGTGACTGGTGACCTGACCAAGGATGGCGAGCGCGCCAGCCACGAACTGGTGGCGGCCCAGTTGCAGCGGCTCGTGGATGCAGGCATGCAGGTGCTCGTCGTGCCAGGCAACCACGACATCAACAACCCAGACGCCAAGACCTATGACGGGGACACGGCAACACCGACCGACACGATCACCCGCAACGAGTTTGCCGACATCTACCGCAACATGGGCTATGACCAGCGGTCGCGGCGCGATCCCGACACGCTGAGTTACTGCCGCGACGTGGCCAGCGGGCTGACCATCCTGGCCATCGATGCCTGCATGGACCGGCTCAACACCTTTGTCTCGCGCGGCGACGCCAGGGACCACACCAAGGCCAGTGGCCGCCTGGAGCCCTCCACCCAGCAATGGCTCGTCGAGCAGGCCGCCCAGGCCACAGCCGCGGGACGGCGGGTCATCGCCATGATGCACCACCACCTGGTGCCCCACTTCCACATGGAGGAGACACTGGCCGCCCCCTACATGGTCGATGACGCGCGCCAACTGTGTCAACGCCTAGTCAAGGCCGGCGTGCACGTCATCTTCACGGGACACCTGCACATCAGCGACATCAGCCAGACGAGCATGCACGAGGGCAGCATGGTCGAGATTGCCACTGCTGCCGCGGTGGGCTATCCCTGCCAGTGGAGGGTCGCCACCTGTGACACAGTTGCCGGCAAAATGCAGTTGCGCAGCGTCACCTTGAGCGGACTGCCATCAGAGCCCGACTTCGGCGAGAGGTCCCGCCAGGTGTTCAAGAACTGCATTCCCACCATGACCCGCGGTGTGCTCAACCGTTACTGGCAAGAAATCTCGGACGCCATCGCCAACTTCGGCAGCAAGCACCCGTTCATTAGGCGCTACGTCAACCTGCCCGACTCGCCCGATGCCATCGCCGACCTGTTGCTCAAGCACCTGCAGGAACCCGTCACCCAAGCCTACATCACGTTTGCCGAGGGCAACGAGGGCGGTAACGACAACCAGCAACTCATTGACCAACTCATCGACGGCGTGGACCACGTGGTCGATGAGACGGTGAGAGGCATCCTCAGGCCCCTGGCCAAGGCTGCCCTAAGGCTGCGCATCTACAGCACCTTTAAACTCGTGCTGCGCAGCATTCTCGAGGACTTGAACGACATCGGCACCAGCCACGAGGCGGTCATTAACGACCACACTGCCATCATCAGCCTCTAGTCCACTCGACCATACACATTATAATATATAATCCCACACACTGCATCGGTTCTGGTTTCTCACTATACCAGAACCGATACAAAACTAGAGCATGAGAAAAACAATCGTCACCTCCAGCATGGTTCCATCTCCATTTCAAAATACACTGGTATTTCCGGTAAAGCCATGCGGTGCTGCCACAATTGGACACCTATTGCACTGATTCCATGACATTTCACTCAGATCCGCCATCCTCGAAACTTAATGACTACAGATTTTCAAAAGTAGGCCTATTGAGGTCATTTTTTCGACAAAAAGTTAACATTTTGCAGCTTTCATCTACTGAAACAAATAGTTTTGACAACATTTTGTCTAAATTATTGCGATTTTGTTTGGTGTGATGGGTTTTCCTTTTTATTTTTGCAATTATGTTATAATAAGCATCTTATCAAAAAACGTGATATTATGAGTGCCCCTAAAATTGAATTGACTTCCCGAGAAAAGGAAGTACTCGAATTGCTGGCGTCTGGCTACAACAGCAAGGAGATAGGTGAGAAAATCTTCATCTCATCAAACACTGTTGAATACCATCGCAAACAATTACTGCGCAAGACCAACTCCAGAAACGTCGCAGAACTGATTGGTAAAGCCTATCGTACGGGTCTGTTGAAGATTACCGAATAATAGCAATTCAACAAGAGTTAAGGCTATGTCACAACTGGCATAGCCTATTTAATCTATAACAAATTAGATATTTATTCATTAAGAAACCGAAACATCACTGAGGATGAAACGACGCCCACAACCTTGTCGGTTGTGGGCGCGGTCTTTTTTAGGTCCTAACTCGGCACCAGGGAATGTTGTTTCACCTGGAGCCTCAGATCAAGAGAATCACTTCTTCTCCTTGAGCAGGTCGCGGATCTCGCTGAGCAGTTCCTCCTGGGTGGGGCCTGCGGGAGCAGCGGGCTCTTCCTTCTTGGGCATGAGTTTGTTCATGAACTTGATCATCAAGAAGATGCACAGTGCGATGATGAGGAAGTCGATCACATTCTGGATAAACACGCCATACTTGATGACGGCGCCAGCGGTTTCACCAGCGACACCAGCAGCGGCGGCAGCATTGTTGGCAGCATTGGCCACAGCCTCGACAGCGCCATCGGCACCTACGGTGCTGGCGGCATCCTCTGCCAGTTGGCTGATCGGCTTGATTTTGTACTCGAGGCTAGTGAAATCAACATTGCCGGTCAACAGGCCGATAGCGGGCATGAGCACATCGTCAACGAGAGAACTAACAATCTTGCCAAAGGCACCACCGATGATCACACCGACAGCCATGTCCATCACATTGCCCTTCATGGCAAACTCCTTAAATTCTTTTACGAAACCCATAATTTTACAGTTTTTAAAAATTAATATAACTAGATGTATTACAAATCAGTCAATGAATATTAAACATTCTTAATTATGACCCTTTTGTGCCATTTTGCCACTCGAAGTCAATCTCATATCAATATTTTTGCTAACTTTGCGGTCGAAATGGCGACCGCACAAGCGCTAACGTCATTGCAAAGATAGTAAAAAAAAGAACAAAATTTATATAACTTCATTATTTATTAAAAAAACATTAAAAAAAGCATTATGGAGAAAATTAAAATCGGTATTAATGGATTCGGACGTATTGGCCGTTTTGTATTCCGCTCAGCCTTTGAGCCCGAGAACGTGAACGATATCGAAGTTGTAGGTATCAATGACCTGCTCGACGTTGACTATATGGCCTACATGCTCAAGTATGACACCATGCATGGCCGCTTCAATGGCACGGTAGATTATGACCTCGACAAGAAAGAACTCATCGTCAACGGTCAGCACATCCGCATCTTCGCCGAGAAGGATGCTGAGAACATCGCTTGGGGCGAAATCGGTGCCGAGTATATCGTAGAATCGACCGGTTTCTATCTGACCATGGATCGCGCCGAGAAGCACCTCAAGGCTGGTGCCAAGTATGTTGTTCTGTCGGCTCCCAGCAAGAAGGGTGACGACGGTCGCCAGGCTCCCATGTTCGTGTGCGGCGTGAACACCGACAAGTATGCCGGCCAGACCATCGTCAGCAATGCAAGTTGCACCACCAACTGCCTCGCACCCATCGCCAAGGTGCTGAACGACAACTTCGGCATCGAGAGCGGCTTGATGACCACCGTTCACTCGGTTACCGCTACCCAGCGCACCGTTGACGGTCCCAGCGCTAAGGATTGGCGTGGTGGCCGTGCCGCTTGCGGCAACATCATCCCCAGTTCGACCGGTGCCGCCAAGGCCGTGGGTAAAGTCATCCCCGAACTCGATGGCAAACTCACCGGTATCTCGATGCGCGTCCCCACCCTCGACGTCTCGGTTGTTGACCTGACCGTCAACCTGAAGAACCCCGCCACCAAGGAGGACATCTGCGCTGCCATGAAGAAGGCCAGCGAGGGTGAGCTCAAGGGTATCCTGGGTTACACCGAGGACAAGGTTGTCAGCAGCGACTTCCTGGGTTGCCCCCTGACCTCGATCTTTGATGCCGATGCAGGTGTTTACCTGACCGACAAGTTCGTTAAGGTCGTTTCGTGGTACGACAACGAGATTGGCTACAGCCACAAGATGCTCGACCTCATCAAGGTGATGAAGAAGCACAACGGCTAATCCCCAACCGATTCATCCGCTACAATCCCTGCAATGCCTCATGGCATCGCGGGGATTTTTTTGATAAAAAACGATAAAAAATTTGGATTATAGCCCCTTCATGCTGTAACTTTGTAACCAACTAATCAATTATTATTAACCATCTAAAACAATTCACAGCAATGAAGAAATGGAAATGTGTAGTGTGTGGTTACATCCATGAGGGTGACACACCACCCGAAGAATGCCCCCTGTGCGGCGTTGGTCCCGAGGATTTTGAGGAAGTGACCGAGTAAAAAGCCGCATCAATCCTTCACAGGACTCCACACCTTTTTTAAAAAAAATCTGTTTAACTTACAAATAACTAGAAAAATAACAACTGATCATTATGGCAAAGAAATGGATCTGCACCGTGTGCGGTTACGTGCACGAGGGTGATACCCCTCCCGAGAAATGTCCGCAGTGTAAACAACCCGCCGAGAAGTTCAAGGAACTCAAGGAGGATGAGGAAGTAACCTATGCCGCCGAGCATGTCATCGGCGTTGCTAAGGGCGTTGATCCCGAAATCCTCGCAGGACTTAAAGCCCATTTTGAGGGCGAATGCTCTGAAGTGGGTATGTACCTTGCAATGGCACGTCAAGCCGACCGTGAGGGTTATCCCGAGATTGCTGAGGCCTTCAAGCGTTACGCATTTGAGGAGGCTGACCACGCATCACGATTTGCCGAACTGCTGGGTGAGGTCGTTTGGGACACCAAGACAAACCTCGAGAAGCGTATGGCAGCCGAGGCTGGAGCATGCGAGGATAAGACCCGCATCGCCAAACTCGCCAAGGCCCAGGGCCTGGACGCCATCCACGACACCGTTCACGAGATGGCACGCGATGAGGCACGCCACGGCCAGGGCTTCACCGGGCTGTACAACCGCTTCTTCAAGAAATGAAACACTCGGCAGCCCAGCGCCGCCGTTACAATCATCTAGAAACACTTGGGCGCGATTGTGTCGCCCAAGTGCTTTTTTATGCCCCTTTTTTCGCCTGGAGTCAGGGATACAGCATTTTTTTGACAAGACACGCCACACCATTAAGAAAAAAACTTTAACTTTGTTGTCAGTAAATAACATCGTGACAGTTCTGTGCCCGTCAGGCATTGTATCGCGGCGCTCCACCCTCGTGCAGGAATTGGCACTATGGACCATTTTTAACCCTTGAACAACCAGTCATTACAATTCTATACAAAAAATATGGCACGCGTTTCTGTTATCATCGGCATCTACAACTGCGCATCGACCCTGGTCGAGGCACTCGACTCGCTATATGCCCAGACGTTCCAGGACTTCAAGATCATCCTGTGTGAGGACGGCTCCAGCGACAACACCTATCAGGTTGCTGCCGACTATGCCGCCAAGCACGACAACATCCTCCTAGTCAGGAACGAGAAGAACATGGGCCTCAACTACACGCTCAACCGCTGCCTGGACCTGGCCGACACCGAATACGTCGCCCGCATGGACGGTGACGACATCTCGCTGCCCACCAGGTTTGAGAAAGAGGTCAAGTTCCTCGACGAGCACCCCGAGTATGCCTTTGTCAGTTGCCCGATGATCTACTTCGACCAGAAAGGTGAGTTCAAGCGGGGAAGGGCCCACAACAACATCACCGGCCTGGATTTCCTGAACGGGCGCACCTTCAGTCACGCGCCTGTGATGATGCGCCTGTCGGCCTACAGGGCCGTGGGAGGCTACACCGTGTCAAAGTACCTGCTCAGGCTCGAGGACCAGGACCTGTGGTTCAAACTGTACCAGAAGGGCCTGTACGGCTACTGCCTGGACGAGCCGCTCTACATGATGCGCGATGACCGCAACGCCACACGCCGGCGCAACTTTGTGGCGCGCCGCAACGAGATCTACATGAGGCTGCGCATCTGCAAGGCCTTCCACCTCGCCTGGTGGCACTACCCCGAGAGCGTCATCATCCCGATGGCCAAGTGGGCCATGCCCACGTGGCTCTACGAGCACTTCCACCGCAAGAACAAGAACAAGGAAGCCCAGACCAAGTAACGTTCACAAGGCCGACACCCGCTGTAATCATTTACCGAAATCAAGACCAACGACTATGAAAATCCTGCTGAATAACAACAACCTGTTCGGATTTGCCGTCTTCCGCATCGACATCATCAATCACTTCATTGAACAGGGGCACCAGGTGGTACTGGTGGGCCCAGGCAACAACCCGGAGCACATCAAGCGCCTACCGCCACAGGCCAAACTCATTACCATCAAGGTCAACAGGACATCGGCGAGCATTGCCGACAACCTGAGTTACCTCAAGCAACTCTACAGGATTTTCAAGAAAGAAAAGCCCGACTACATCTTCAATTTCACCATCAAGCCCAACGTGTATGGCGCATTGGCCGCCAAGTTGCAGGGTATCCCCAATTCCTGCATGATGGCAGGCCTTGGATATGCCTTTGCCCACAACGATTTCAAGTCCAAGGTGGCACGAGCCCTCTACCGCGCCAGCATGAGGTGCACCCAGCACGTGATGGTGCTCAACGAGAGCAACTACAACACCGTCATCGACAAGCGTCTCGCCAGCAAGGACAAGGTCATCTGGATGAAAGGTGGCGAAGGTGTCAACGGCGAGAAATATCCATTCTATGACAACACGGCCGACAACGTCACGTTCGCCTTCATCGCGCGGCTGATTCCCGAAAAAGGCTACAGGGAATTTGTCGGCGCCGCCAGGATCATCAAGGAGAAGTACAGCAACGCACAGTTTGACGTCATCGGTGATATCGACAGGAAATATCCCAATGCCGTCACCGATGCCGAGATTGATAGTGACGTCAACAACGGCTACATCAACTACCTGGGCACCTTCACCGACATGCTCGAGATCTACGGCCGCCCCGGCACGGTCATCACCATCCCATCCTACTACAGCGAGGGCCTCAACCGATCGCTCATGGAGGCATGCTCCTGCGGCAAACCCATCATCACCACCAGCATTCCCGGATGCAAGGAAACCGTCATCGACGGCGTCAACGGCTACATGGTCAAGCCACGCGACATCACCTCGCTGGCCGATGCCATGGCCCGCTACCTTGACCTCACACAGGAGCAGAAGCGCCAGATGTCACTCGAGAGCCGCAACCTCGCCCAGCAGCGGTTCAACATCAACGACGTCATCGCCGTGTATGACGACATCATTGCCAAGGCCTACCCTGGCGCTTGACAACCGCACGCGACCCTGCCCTACAAACACCGAAACAGATAAAACGATAGCGCCGACATGAATGCCGGCGCTATCGTTTTCAAGTTGTACTCCCGCTGGGAATCGAACCCAAATCTAAGGTTTAGGAAACCTCCATTCTATCCATTGAACTACAGGAGCAATTTTATAAAGAAATCGGCTGGCATCTGGTGACTGGCACGGGAACCAGCCGATTTCTATGTTTTTTATCTGCAATTACCTCTTGCTGGCAAGTGCAGCCTCTTTCCTGTCGCTGCGGCGGGCAATCCAGTAGGCCACGGGCGAAGCGATGAACAGGGACGAGCAGGTACCGATGATGACACCGAGGATCATCGCGAAGATGAAACTGCGGATGGACTCACCGCCCAGGAACAACATGATGAGCAGCACGAGCAGGGTCGTGATTGAGGTCATCGTGGTTCGTGACAGGGTGCTGCACAACGCCTTGTTAAAGGTGGAGTAGAGGTCCTGCTTGGGATAGAGGGTGCGGTACTCACGCACGCGGTCAAACACAACCACGGTATCGTTCACCTGATAACCGATAACGGTCAGGATGGCGGCGATAAAGGTCTGGTCAATCTCCATCGAGAAGGGCAGCAGGCCGTGCAGGTTGTAGAAGCCGATCACGACAAACGAGGTGAAGGCAACGGCTGCCAGCGCACCAATCGAGAAGGCGATGTTGCGGAAGCGGAACAGGATGTAGAGTGCCATTGCAAGCAGCGAGAACAGCACAGCCCATACGGCCTGGCGGGTCATGTCGCTAGCGATGCTCGGACCTACGGTCTCGCTCGAAACGACGCCAACACTCTCGTTAGACATGCTGAAGTCGGCCTTGCTCATCGAGCCGAGTTCGCTCTTGAGACCGGTGTAGAGTTTTTCCATGATCTCGTCGTCAACGCCCTCGCTGGCATCGTTGATCTTGTAGTTGGTCGAAATGCGCACCTTGGTGTCGTTATCGATGGTGATGACCGAGGTGTTGGCGCCGTCAAACTGGCTCTCCAACTGGCTCTCCAGAGCCTGGGTCGATACGGGATGGTCAAATTGAACCACAAAGTTGCGGCCACCCGAGAAGTCGATACCACGGTTCAAACCGCGAACACCGAACAGGATGCCAATGATCACGATCAACGCCAGAACGATGATGGAGGTCTTCTTGGCAGCACCCATGAAGTTGAACTGAACGTTCTCCATCAGGTGACGGGTCAGGCTGGTGTTGAAAGTCATCTTGTCGAAGGTGCCCTTGTTCACGAAGTACTCCATCACGAGGCGGGTTGCAAACACGGCAGTGAAGAACGAGCAGCAGATACCGATTACCAGGGTAACGGCAAAACCGCGGATGGGACCAGAACCGAGCAGAATCAGGATGATACCGGTGATGATGGTGGTCAAGTTGGAGTCAAAGATGGCCGAGAACGCATTCTTGTAACCATCGCTGACGGCAGCCTTGAGGCCCTTACCGGCACGCAATTCCTCCTTGCAACGCTCAAAGATGAGCACGTTGGCGTCCACCGCCATACCCAGCGTCAGCACAATACCGGCAATACCCGGCAGCGTGAGCACGCTCTGGAACGAGGCGAGGATACCCATCGTGAAGAACAGGTTAAGGAACAGACCCAGGTTAGCAATCATACCGGCTTGGATACCGTAGGTGCAAACCATGAAGATCATCAGCAGCACGAGGGCCACGATAAACGAGATGAGACCCTTGCGGATGGATTCCTTACCCAGCGACGGGCCGATAACGCTCTCACTGGCCACATTGACACGTGCTACCATCTTACCGGACTCGAGCACGTTGGCAAGGTCGCTGGCCTCCTCGACGGTGAAGCGACCGCTGATCTGCGAGCGGCCACCGTCGATCTGGCTATTCACATTGGGGAACGAGTAAACCTGGTCATCGAGAACGATGGCGATAGCCTTACCGATGTTCTGACCGGTGATGCGGCTCCACTGGCGGGCGCCCTCATCGTTCATGGACATCGACACGACCTGACCCTGCATGTTGTCAAACTCGCTGGTAGCGCGCGTAACGACGTCACCGTTGAGAACGGGCTGGCCGTTGACGGTGCGCAGGGCAACGAGTTGGAATACCTCATGGCCGCCCTGAGCCTGCTCGGGCTTGACAGTCCATGCCAACTTGAGGTCGGCGGGCAGGATAGTCTTGGCGATGTCAGAGTGGATCATGGCGTTGACAGCGGCAGTGTCACTAGCGCTGACATAGCCCACAACGGGAGAAGAAGCGCCGGCGCTTGCCATGGCCTCAAAGCCCGTGAGTTGAGCCAGCGTCAAGTTGCTGTCGTCCTGCTTGGCAGGAGCCTGCTTGGCGGCAGCAGCCTTGGCGGTGCTGTCGGCAGCGGCCTGAGCGGTAGCGGTGCTGTCGGTAGCGGCAGCGGGATTCTCGGCAACGGTCTTGTTGGCCTTGGTCTGGTCACTCAACTGACGCAGCGAGCCAATCACGTCACCCAGGGTATAGGTCTCGTAGAATTCCAGGTTGGCGGCACCCTGCAACAGTTTGCGAACGCGCTCGGGCTCTTTCACGCCGGGGAGTTCGAGCAGGATGCGACCAGTGCTCTGCAACTTCTGGATATTGGGTTGTACCACGCCAAAGCGGTCGATACGGTTGCGCAGCACCTTGTAGGAGTTGTCCACCATGCTGTTGACTTCATCCTTGAGGATATTCTGCACCTCACCGTCAGTGGCATTGGGTTTTTCCTTTACACGCTCGATGCTACGGAAAATCTGAGCCAGGCTGCCCTCGGGAGCCAACTTCTTGTACTCCTTGCAGAAGGAGCCCACAAAGTCGTCCTGTGCGGTCTGGTTGTTGGACACGTTGTCGATGGCCTGGTTAAACTTCTTGTCGGGATTGTTGTTCGCAAGAGCGCGCAAGATGTCGGGCACCGAAATCTGCAGTGTCACGTTCATACCACCCTTCAAGTCAAGGCCGAGGCCTAACTCTTTCTCACGAACCTGCTGGAAAGTGTAGTAACCAAGGTACACCTTCTCATTGGCGAGGGAGTCCAGATACTCATTCAGCGCAGTCTTGTACTTCTCGTTGCTGGTGTCGGCACTCTTGATGCCAGCAGCAGCGAGCGCCTTCTGCTCTGCCTTGTTCTGGTAGTGATTGCTCACAAACGTGAATGACAGATAGAAAAGGCTGATCAAGATCAATGCATAAGTAATGACTCTAATAAAACCTTTAATTTGCATTTTTTGAATTGTGAATTATTTAATTAATTTTTGTTAATTTTCGCCTAACTTGACTTTTTCAGCCTGCAAATATACATCTTTTTCTTAACCTGCGACATAAAAAAATCAAGTTTTTGCTTCACACCTTATTAAAATTAAGGAGAAAAAGCCAATTTTGTGCTTTTCCCAGCGGTGAAATGCCCCCTTCAAGCACAAAAAGAGGCGCCATTGCTGGCACCTCTGGTGATTACATTTCATATTAATTCTCAGGCCTCGAGGCCGCGGTCGATGTTGCGCTTCAGGGCCTCGACATAGTTGTTGATGCGTTCCATCTCGCGTGGAATCTGCACGCGCTGGGGGCAATGATCCACACACTGGCCGCAGCCCACACAGTGGTCGGCCTGGCGCAGCCGGGGCACCGAGCGGTCATAGCCGATGAGGAAGGCCCGGCGGGCGCGGGCATAGTCGGGGTCGTTGCGGTCGCGGGTGAGGTTGCCCTCGGCGATGCACTTGTTGTAGTGGGTGAGCACGCCGGGAATGTCGATGCCATAGGGGCACGGCATGCAGTACTTGCAGTCGTTACACGGGATGGTGTTGTAGCCCACAATCTCGTCGGCGATGCCATACAGGAAGTTCTTCTCCTCCTCGGTCAACTCCTCGAGCGGGCTGTAGGTGCACAGGTTCTCCTTGAGGTGTTCCATGTAGGTCATGCCGCTCAGCACGGTGAGCACGCCGGGGAATGAGCCGGCATAGCGGAAGGCCCACGAGGCGATGGAGCGCTCCGGGTCACGCTTGAGGATCTTGCGTGCCAGCGGCGTGGGCAGCGAGGCTAGGCGCCCGCCCAGCAGGGGCTCCATGATCACGGCGGGGATGTTGCGCTTGCTCAGTTCAGCATAGAGGTACTCGGCATTGGTGTTCTCCTCGCTGAAGTCCTTGGCATGCCTCCAGTCAAGGTAATTCAACTCAATTTGGACAAAGTCCCAGTGATACTTGTCATGATTGGCCAGCAGATGGTCAAACACGGCGATCTCGCCATGATAGGAGAAGCCCAGGTTGCGGATGACGCCCTTCTCGCGCTGCTCCATCAGGTAGTCGAGAATGCCGTTATAGATGTATCGCTGTCTGAACAGTTCCATGGCTTCCTCTCCAGTGCCGCCGCCGATGGAGTGCAGCAGCAGGTAGTCGATGTAATCGACCTGCAACTCCTTGAGGGAGTTCTGGAACATCTCGATGCTGGCTTCGCGCGTCTGGGTCTCGGGGGCGAAGTTGGACAGTTTGGTGGCGATGAAGTACTCGCTGCGCTTGTGGCGGCTCAGGGCGATGCCCGTGGCGCGCTCGCTCAGGCCGCGGCTGTAGGCGGGCGACGTGTCAAAGTAGTTCACGCCATGCTCGATGGCATAGTCGATCTGCTTGTTGACCATTTCCTGGTCGATCTCGGCGTCATTGTCGCGGCCAAAGGGCTTTCCGTTGGTCGCCGGCAGTCGCATCATGCCGTAGCCCAGGATGGAGACCTTCTCGTGGGTCTTGGGGTTCTCACGATAGGTCATCTTGCCGACAGGGGGTTCCTGGACGGGACCTTTCTTGTCGTCACTGGTGGCACAACTCACGATGGCCGGGGCCGCAACGGTAGCGGTTCCCAGGCCCAGTGCCTTGAGGAACGAGCGGCGGCTCAGGCTCTTGCCTCCCTTATCATTGTTCTGATGATTCTTGTTCATAATGCTATTATCAAGATGCTAAGCGGTGATTAAATCTGGCTGTGAACCTCATGCCCCTCGACATAGATGGCGCTGAAAGGCCTGGCAGGACACACATACTCGCAAGTGCCGCAACCGATGCACATCGCACTGTTGACGGCAGGCACCATGGGCGACGTCTCGTCCTCGGGATTGCTGGGCACCATCATGATGGCCCCGGCAGGGCAATGGCGGGCACAGTTGCCACAGTTGACGCCGTCGGCCAGGACAATGCAATTGGCCTTGACCCACACGGCGTGGCCCACGATGGTCGAGGACTTCTCGGCAACGGTGATGGGCTTGATGGCGCCAGCGGGGCACACGGTCGAGCACTCGACGCACTCGGGACGGCAGGCTCCGCGCTCAAAACTCATCTCGGGCTGCATCAGGCGCATCGGGTCGCTCGACGGACGCAGCACGCCGTTGGGGCACTTGGCGACACACAACTGGCATGCCGTGCAGTGCTGGGCAAAATTGCGCGCGCTGACCGAGCCGGGAGGCGTCACCGGAGTATGACGCTTGGCAGGCACCTTGTCCTTGATGACAGCCAGTCCGCCGTCCACCTTCTTGGCTGCCTGGGCCAGAGCCACATCGGCACCCACGATAGCGGTTCCCACGAGGAACGCGCGGCGGGTGTTATCGGCAGCGGGCTGTTCGTCCGCGGGCTTCACGGGCTGGGCTACGGCCTTGGGATGACCGTAGTGCAGGGCCCCGAAGTTGCATTTATCCAGGCAGTTGCCACAGGTCACACAACGCGTGTAGTCCACCTTGTGGGTCTTGAAGTCGATGCACGAGGCCTTGCAGTTCTTGGTACACAGGCTGCACGACTTGCACTTGTCGGCGTCAAAATAGACCTTCAGCCACGAGAATCGGGCCAACTGGGCCAGGATGGTGCCCACGGGACAGATGGTGTTGCAATAGGTGCGGCCACCACGCCATGCCAGCACGACGATGATGATAAAGGTGGCCAGGGCTATCAGGAAGGTGGGCAGACTCTTCATCCACACGTCAACGCCATAGAAGGCATAACTATCGACGCGCTCGGCCACCGAGGCCAGCAGATTATTTCCCCATTGATAGAGGGGCAGCAGCAGGTTGGTCACCATGCGGCCATAACTGCTGTAAGGGGCCAGCAGGGCCACCAGCGAATGCACGCCAGCGACAAAGGCGATGACAAACACGGCCAGCACGCCATAACGCAGCCAGCGCTTCTCGCCGCTGGCGGTGAAACGGTTCTTCCTGCTCCGGCCATGAATCCAGGAAACGATGTCCTGGAAGATGCCCAGCGGGCAGATAACCGAGCAGTAGATGCGGCCACAGATGAGCGTCAGCAGCACCAGTGCCACGATGACGGCCACGTTTAGCGCCAGCAGTGCGGGCAGGAACTGGATGCGGGCTGTCCACCCCAGGTAGTGATGCAACACACCGCTCACGTCAAGAAACAGCAGCGTCACCATGACCATCATGATGGCCGCCAGTGTTATGCGGATTTTTCTTAACATAATGATAGAGAATGTGAATGTTTACTAGTTGATTGGCGCAAAGTTAATGAAAAAAACGACAATTCTGCTCAAATCAACCGATTTTTATAGCGACAACCCGCAAGAAACCTCCCAAAAAGGCAGTGCCGGGAGTGTTTCCACCCTCGGCACCGCCTGTAAGTCTATAATAGACGGGACTACTTTTTATGCTTCACCATTGCCCAGCACCATATCGATCAGGGCGGTGGCATCCGAGATGTTGATCGCGCCGTCACCATTGATGTCGGAAGCCTCGGCAACGATCTCTACATTGTTGCCCAACAGATAATCGATCAAGGTGGTAACATCCGAGATGTTGACCGCGCCGTCGCCATTGACGTCACCCAACTGGATGGGAGGAGTGGGCCAGTCACCGATGGTGAAGGGCACGGGGTCATCAAGGAACCAGTTCCAGTCATAACTGTTGGCAAAGTAGGGAGTCCATACCACAACGTAGTAGGTCTTGCCCTGGCTCAGGTAGTAGGCAGCATAGTCACCGCTCAGGTCGAGGGTTGCGATGCCGTTGTCATCGATCTCGACATTGGTTGCGGTCTTGGAGATCACGGGGCTGTAGGTGCCATCAGAGTTCTTGCTCACGATACCATACCTCAAGGTGCCGTTCCAAGTGCCACCCAGCGACCTCACGTCGATGGTAGCGCGGATGTCGTTGGCGGGCATGGTCTCGGCCACCAGGTTCACCTTGTCAACAACGACGCCACCGATGCCGGTCGTGTCGGGGCACAGGCCGATGATGGCTGCCTGGTTGGCATTGAAGCCCGACTTATAGGGATCATAATCATAGTTGCTCCTGGGCGAGAGGAGTTCAAAGTCGAAGTAGGTGTTGTACTCCTCGGGCTGGAAACCCCAGTTGATGTGCACCTTGCCGTCCTTGTCATAGCCGTCCATCACAAAGGCGTGGCCAATGTTGCAGTTGTTGCCGTCGTTGTCAATGGTCCTGTAGCCCATGTAATAAATGGGGCGGCCGTTGTCGATCTCGTTATACATCATGTCATACCATGCCTGCTCATTGTAGGCATAATTGGACTTCTGCACATACTGGATATTGGCATTGTAGTTGAAGTAGGTGATCATGCCACGGAAGACATTCCTCAGCAAGGCGTCACTGCTCTCACCCGAGTAGATGGTGTGGAAGGCAACACCGACCTCATAAACCAGTTCTGAAACGGCCTGAGCATTGTAGGCGGTCTCGCCATAGCCATTCTTCATCTGGCTGTAGTTATAGGAGTAGTCGTCAAACTTTGCCGAAACACTCACCTCATTGCCATCGAGCATGAAACTGTAACTGTTCTGGCCAAAGCCGCGTGACGGATACTTCAAGCCCTTCATGATGGTAGCAAATGCCACAGGCACGCAACCGGCATAGCAGCGGCCATTGCTGGTCAGGGCATGGGACGAAGCGGGGCAGTTGTTGTTATAGGGAGGGAACTGGTGCCAGTGCACATCACCGCAGATGGGCAGAACACCATAGGGCTGCAGGTCATAGGTGATGCGGGGAGCCTTGGCTACCTGGGGATGCTGACGCATCCACTCCAGCGACTGCTGGTACTCCTTGAGCATGAGTTTCAAGGGCTCGGGAGCGGTGTTCATGTCAAACGTGCCCGTGGGGCTGTAACCCAGGATGGGAGTCGACATGTCGTCACCCGATACAATCACGAAACCCTGACCACCGTCACGGTTGAACACATAGTAATCATTCTGGCCCTTCAAGTTGGTTGCGACATGGCCCAGGGTCATCTTCACGTTGGAAGCAGTCAACTTGGCCGAAGTGGCGGCAAACTGCTGCTTGGCGTAGTTCACGGCCTGCTCGGGCGTGATGCTCTTAGCACTGATGCCCTGTGCGCACAATGCCAACACGGCACTCAAAAAAAAGATTTTTTTCATAATTCAAGTTTATAGGTTATTAAAAATTAATAATATTGTCAGGTTAGAAGGTAAAAACCACTTTAATGTTGATTTGATTCAGCATTGGAAAAAAACAAAAGAAATGCAATGGCAATCCTGTTGGTGTCGTCATGAATTGCAATTTTGGTTCAGATAACTACTCACATTCTTTTTTCTTTTCACGGCCGCAAAATTA
>CAMKOE010000012.1 GCA_946414395.1 uncultured Porphyromonadaceae bacterium
ATACCCGCTCTATCATCGTCTTGCCGCCCAGCATGGCCAGCGGCTTGCCAGGAAACCTCGTCGAGGCATACCTCGCCGGAATAATCCCAATAAAACTCAATTTCTCGTTCATATTATGTTAGTTCTTATTATTCAGTTCTTTCTCGTTCAACCTGGCCTCAATCTCCTTAATTGTCGGTATGGTGCCTTCAATCTTTTCTGGGTAGAATTTTTCAAGTTCATATTCCGAAATTCCAATAGGCTGGCTACTCGATTCCAATGCATATTGGGCTTGAATGCGGTCTTTCTCTTTGCAGATGAGCAGTCCGATGGTGGGGTTGTCTCGGGCCTCTTTTCGCAACATGTGGTTGCAGGCAACGATATAGCCTCCCAACTGTCCCACATCGGCAAATTCAAATTTACCGATTTTCACCTCAATAACGACATAGCATGACAGGTTGAGGTTGTAGAAAAGCAGGTCAATGAAATTTTCGGTACCTCCCACCTGGATGCGATACTCTTTACCCACATAGGCAAAGCCAGTACCCAGTTCAACCAAGAATTGCGTGATATTGTTTAACAGGCTATCTTTCAATAACCGCTCATTATATCGACCAGTAATTCCTGTAAAAGCAAAATCGTACGGATCCTTGGTTAACTCCTGGGCCAAATCGCTTGTTTCATCAGGCAGCGTTCTTGAGAAATTAGTCAATGCCTTACCTTGCCGCTCATATAAATCTGAATCCAGAAAATTCAGAAGCATGTTGCGACTCCAGCCGTTATCTACCGACTCACAAACATAAAACCATAACTTTTCAGGATAATTTGGAAATTTGTCTATTAGTAGCAAATGATGTCCCCAAGGTAGAGTAAATAATTTTGCAGCAACTTGCTGCAAAAACTGTTCGTCAGAATTTGCAGCAGCTTGCTGCAAAATTCTAACCACCTGGTTATAAACTAAATAGAACTTCTTGGTGTATCTCAAGTTACGTTCTGACAATCCACCTGTATTCTGAACTTCGGCTTTTAGATCACGGCTTAATGTCGCATAAAACTTACTGCCATACTTATTCTCAGCGTCACGCTCAACGATATCCTTGCCCAATTCCCAGTAGAATCGAATCACTTCCTCGTTCACCTTCACAGCAGCCTTGATTTGGCTACTACGATAACGCTTGACCAGGTTTTTTATCCACTGGATGTAGTCTTGATCTAATATGGTAATTTCTTTGCTCATGATGAAAAAATTACTTCGTTGATTGTTAAGGCCAGGCATTCAATTGACCGATGTTGCCAGACAAAACCACGCCGCCGTTGAAATAGTTGTCAAATCCTTTGTTTTCTCTTGTCAGCAGGTCTGTCCCTTTTAGGAAGATATTGTTTTCTACATTCAAGCGCTCCTCAAAATGGCAATCAAAGAAATCGAAAAAGCCATGAAAGACATTTTCCGATATAACCATCACATCATTATTGTGACCACCCATCTGGTAATCAATATCAGAGATGACAACATTTCCCGTGAAATCCAGTCCTGCCGCAAACCATGTACAGTGGAGATTCAGTTTGTCAATGACACAATTACGTATCGTCACCTTGCCGTGAAATTCAATGGTGCTCAGATTAAGCACATGAATCACACAATGCTCAAGCGTCATTGCCTCGTTACCCAGTCCGTCAACAGAACCTTCGTCGATTCGCTCAATAACCTTATTCTTTATCTCCAGCATAACTTATATTATTGTTTGATGATAGCAATAGGCTCGGTTTCTGTTTTAGTTAATTTACAAATCACACAATAATGAACAATAGCGTGCAGCCGTAAAGACAATTATAAAGACAATTTTGGGGACAATTTTGGGGACTATTTGAGTATTATCCAATAACCTTTTCTCTTGCCCTTTCTTTCAATATATCCTCTGGCTTTGAGATAGTCAGTACGATATTTCATAGCACGTTGACCGATGCCAAGGCGTTCAGCGAGTTGGGCAACTGTATCGTATGGATAATCCCGAATAACCCGATATGCGTCTTTTAGCGGGTCTTTTAGGTCTTTTAGCGGGTCTTTTAGGTCTTTTAATTCATTATTCAGCGCAATTGTCTCTCCTTTGAAATCAGGATGACATGGGATGTCAATAAGGAAGTAAGTCCTTTCATCGTCCGTTTCTATCGTTGCTTGAGGAGAACCATTATCTCTCAATGCTGCTTGAATTGTCGGTATGCCTGTAGCGCGTCCTTCGGTCAATCCCAGTTCTTTAAGGAAATCTCCAAGCCGCCTATTCCTATATCTACGGGATCTTAATGATTTGGCTTTTTGAATTGCTTCCTTACTGATAGAACGATCTGGACCAGAATAACTTAATATCGTAATTCTATCTGGCTCAATAGTGATCTCAACAGGTTCATAAAGTTTATAATCCCTATGGTACAGAGCATTAGTGACGGCCTCTTCAAGAGCAGCATAGGGATAATTAAAATATCTCAATGGCTCAGGCCTGTTTGGGAGTTTAATAATGCGTTCTTTAATAATGTTTGTCTTTAAATAATTAAGGGCCGCATTAATCATGAATGGCACCGTCCCTTTGATAATAGGCACCTCAATGATATTGTCTGGATTTTGCTCTCGGCCATTGGGGAACATCACTATATCGACTTGAGTGTAAGGGAAAAACTTGTCAGGTTGTTCACTGAACATCATTGCGGCTACATTCTTGATAAGCCTTTTCTCGATGGGTCCCACGAGCAGATTCATATTGCTCAACAAATCCTCTATAGGCTCTCGGTCTATAGTTTGAGACAATTTGCTCCCCACTTTTACGAGATAATCACGCAACTGGACCATTGAGATATCTTCCAAATGTATGTTTTCGTTCCCACGGTCATCAAATGGAACTTTTGCAGACATCTCTCTCAACTGATCCAGCAGTTCATCTTTCGCTTCGATGGAACTTGTGCCATACCTTATATAAAAAACAGGCTTCTTTAATTTTGCCGTCACATTCTCAGGTGCAGTATATGGTCTTTCTGTGCCACTGGGTGCCCAAATGGCAAGAATACACTTTCCATCCACATCTTCAATAGAGATTCGAGGAAAATAATAGGGATCCATCATTTTGTTGAATCCTACCATTTCTCGTTGAATTCGGTCTAATTGTTCAATAGGAATACCTTTAACTGGACGTTTTGCTATACCATTCTCTTCTTCAACTCCAACAAGGATATATCCTCCGCCCAGGTTGTCAATATCATGAGCAAACGCACAAATGCTATGATATATGCTTTGAGGGTTCCAACCAGATTTGAATTCTATCCTATTCGACTCAATTTTTCTCTTGTTGAGCAAGTCTTCAATATTGATAGGAATGGCCATATCTTAAATTGACGTGTTATGATTTAATCCCTGCAAATATAAATAAAACTAATGGAGTTAACAACTTTCCTACCATTAATCATTGATTCAAACGGTTCATGCGCTCTTAAAGGCTATAGGTGATGACAATGATCAATATCCCCAGGGCTCGCCGATGAGGATGACGGTGTGTCGGTGGGCGGGGAAACTGTTGCGGGTGAAGTGGATGTAGTTGCAGATGCACTGCGGCGCGTTACAGTTGTGGCACACGCCGTCGATCTTGCAAGGCGTGTCACAGCCCAGGCGGGCCGTGTTGATGGGCGCTGCCGTGTTGCGGGCGCGGTCAAGTGCCGATTCCACACTGGCGGTCACCTTGTTCATGCCGATGACGTGGATCACGTTGTGAGGGCCCCAGGTGATGGCGGCCACGCGGTTGCCGCGGCCGTCGATGTTGACGATGACGCCGTCCTGGGTGATGGCGTTGGCGCTGGTGAGGAAGTAGTCGGCGTTCATCGCGTCGAGGTAGCATTGGCGCGTCTGCTCGGGTGTCTCGGCCTTGTCGCGGTCGATGACGTTGTAGTCGCCGCTGTCGATCAGGTTTTGGGTCAAACCCATCTCGCGGATGGTCTGCGACCCGCCCCAACTGATGCTGCTGCCTGCGGGAATGAGCGACTTGACGAGTTGGATGGCCTCGGCTGCCGTGGCACAGTAGTGGGCGTTGAAGTTGCGGCGTTGCAGGTGCTTGATGATGCGGCCCGCTAGCCGCTCGTTATGGATTTCGATGGGTGTCATTGCAGTTAATAGTTAATAGTTTACAGTTAGTGTTAGAACAGGTCGATGAGTTTCAACGAACCCCAGATGATGGCGGCATAGCGCAGCAGTTTGCCGATGGTCATGGTCACGAGGACAATCCAAACATTGGAGCGCACATAGCCCAGGGCAACGCTGATGGCGGTGCCCAGCATGGGCACAAAGGCAAAGAAACCCATCCAGGCTCCGCGGTTGTGCATGAAGCGCAGTGCGCGGTTGAGTTTTTCTTCACTCACGCGGGCATATTTTTCAATCCATTCGATTTTCCCTAAGTGGCCGATGTAGTAGCACGTCATGCCGCCACTCACGTTGCCTGCCAGCGCGACAAACAGACAGGTGACGGGATCCATGTGAAATGGACCAACACAGGCGATGACCAGCGCCTCGCTGCTGAACGGCACGATGCTTCCGGCCAGGAATGAGCCAAGGAACAGACCCAGGTAGCCCCATTGGGCAAAAAATTGAATGAGAGTGTCGAGCATGTGTTAAATGTGTCTTGTGTGCCATGACCTTGCCATGGACATTGATGTTACTTGAACAACAGTTGGGTGAAAATCACGAGATAGTCGCGCCAGTTGGCCCACTCGTGCCCGGCACCGCTCTCGTGATAGGTGTAACGCAGGCGGTTCTTGTCGAGCAGTTTGCGGAACTCGGCATTGTCCTTGTAGAGGAAGTCCTTCTCGCCGATGCCCATCCAGTACACCTTGGGGCGCTGCTTGAACTGGGCAATGAGTTTGGCTTCCAGGTCGTCATAGATGGGACACTTGCCCTGGTCCATGCGGCTGATGGCGGGTGAGAACAGACCCACATAGGCAAAATCCTCAGGCTGGTTGGCGCTGATGTACAGCGAGTGGTAGCCGCCCATCGACAGGCCGCCGATGGCCCGGTAACGCTTGGCGTCGCGGGTGCGGTAGTTGCTGTCCACCCACTTCATGATGTCCTTGAACGACTGCTCAAAGGTGCCGTCCATCCAGTGCTTGTGGGCAAACGTGGGTTGAGCGTTGTTGTCGGGGCCCATGCCGCCGGCAGCGGGCTCGTCGATGTTGCCGTTGGGCATGACAACAATCATGGGCTCGGCTTTCCCCTCGGCAATGAGGTTGTCAAGCACTTGGGCGGCACGGCCTTGCTCCAGCCAAACGGTCTCGTCGCCGCCCGAGCCGTGCAGCAGGTAGAACACGGGATAGCGCTGGCGGCTCTGCTCATAGCCTGCCGGCAGATAGATCATCATGCGGCGCTTCATGCCCAGGGTGGGGGAGTCATACCACACGGCCCTGACCTCGCCGTGAGCCACGTCGTGGACCGCCACGGGGCTGTCACCGCGCGGGTCGAGCACAAAGGTGTTCATCACGTTCTTGACGTCGCGCAGCACGTGGGCATTCTCGTTGTCAAGCACCTTCATGCCGTCCACGATGTAGTAGTACATATACAGGTCGGGCTCCAGGTCACGCAGCGTGATGCTCCACGTCTCGTTGCCCGTGTGCTTCATCAGGGTGTCCACGCGGGTGTCAATCACCAGCCGCACCGTGTCGGCCCCGGCAGCCTTGACCTTGAAAGTTACCGATCCGTCCTTGGCAATGTCGGGCGAGGGCAACTGTGGTGCCATATATCCCCGCTGAGCGTTCATCGCCAGCAAGGTCACCATGGCGGCCCCAAAAAGTAACAGCAGTCGTCTCATAGTAGTATCGTTGAATTTGGTTTGAAAAAAGTTTTTGCAAATTTACGTCATTCCTCCCGAAATCCCAAGCGAAAACACTGCTTAAATTATCTAAAACAACACTATAATCCCCCCACGACAAGCCAGGAAATGAGTGTCAGGTGTCGGGTGTGGGGTGTCGATGGTTTGGGCTGTTGTCAGTTGCGGGTGAGGACCAGTGTGGCAATGACCGGGTAGTGGTCGCTCATTTCTACCGGTATGACATGCGAGTCAATCGTGTGCCAGGCCTGTTTGGGCTGGGTGAGGATGTAGTCAATCTTCTTGCTGGGAGACTTGACGCTGAATGTGAAATCATTGGTTGTGCAGTCAGTCCACTGGCTCATGAGCAGGCCCATCACCGGGTCATCGGGCGAGGCATTGAAGTCACCCGCCAGGATGACGGGGAGCGCAGTACAGGAAAAACGGTCCAATATGAACTGAGCCTGGGCGGCCCTGCTGACACTGTCGAAGGCCTCAAGATGTGTGCAGGCCATCATGATGGTGTCGCCGTCGGCAAGGACAAAGGTTCCCTGGAGCAGGCCCCGTTGCTCCATGCGGCCGACGGGATGCGGCAACTTGATATTGTGGACATCTACAAATTGATGCCGCGAGAGCAGGCCGATGCCGTAATGGCCTCCGCTGAAGTTGATGGCGGGCCCGAAGAATCCCTGCATGCCGCTATAGTAGGCTAGTTCGGTGATGAAATCGCGGTTGTTCTGTTGCGGGCAATTGGCTCGCCGGGTATAGTGATCCACTTCTTGCAGAGCGACAAAGTCGGGTTGATATTGCTTGATGAACTGCCCCAACTGTTGCAGGCTGGCATCATGGCCGGCATGGAGGTTAAAGGTCATGACCCTGATCGTGTCGTTGTGACCTTGAGCCGTGGCCGTAAAGGCCAGCAGACATGCCGATATCAAAAGAATGTGAAGGAGTCTCATAGTGAATGAAGAATTTGATGAACTGCGCAAAAATACTAAATATTTTGAAACGATATAGCAGTTGACTCTGTCAGATTTCTTTAATGTGAACCTTTAGTTCGGCGAAGCCAATTTCGCTAATGAACCGAATTTCAGGAAAAACATTAAATTTCGTCGAACTCACGTTTTTTTATATGTTTCCGCTGGAAATATCACAAAAAAGTGTCTATAACCAGCGGAAAACGGTGTTTTCCTACATGTTTCCGCTGATTATAGGAAAATAGAGGTGTTGGAAAAATCAATGAAAAAAGTTAACTTTGCGAGGCAAAAACCATATTACTCTTATATCATGGCTAAAAAAGTTACATATAGCATACCGCTCCGCAGAATGTGGAAAATGTACAAAACATGGTGCAAGGTGAAGAAGAGTTCTGATATGAGGAGCTTTTATCGTGATGCAAGGTTATTTGCTGACTCTCAACCGAACCCCATGGTTCGGCAAAGTGAATATCTAACGTTGAACTTTTGGCGAAAAGACTATAATAAAGAAATCTTACATGTTTGGTTTGAACAGAAAGAACTGCGTGATTTTCTACGCGATGATCTTCCTGTTAAGGATATGGAAGGTATTAAGCAATATCTAAAAGAAGAAGGAGAAGGACGGAAAACTGCAGTTCCGGGATTTGACCAAGAACTTGAATGGGTACGATATGATTTAGCACTTCATGTCCCCTGTGAAACAGATGGTTATGTTTTCGCATTCGCTATCATGCACGACGGTACGTTTTCTTTACACTATTGTAGTGACACCGGCGTTGGTCAATTACATGAAAGCCAACTTGATGAAATTAAAAAAAGATCAGACGAATATTCTGTTGGGATCATAAAAGACTTCACACTGGCAGTCAACCTGCTTGCTTATATGAAGTGTTTCCCCGAGTGTGTTAAAGATGGAGTGCCAGATACGAATAACAGTAACACCTATCGATATAAAGAACATAGTGTTCAGCTTGGAACTTCAGATAAGATTACTACAACGGTTAAGGGTACAATGCGGCCACATTTCCGTAAGGGGTATATCAAACTATTGTCATCTCCTTTTTACACAAAGAAAAGAGGTCAACTAATCTGGGTTTCTGAAACTTCTGTCAACGCAAAAAGCAAGACGGTAGAGACGTCGAATAATGAGAAAAAAGTTGAGGACTTCAAATCTGACAAGATATGATATATCATCAATTATTCACTAATATTCAATAAATTATGAGCAAAACATTATCATTTATTTTAGGCCTCATAACAGGAATCGTCCTTACCATACTCACCCTGTTTATTATAGGTAAGGCAATGAGCACAGGTCAAGGTACTTCAGATGATGGAATTACTATGTTTGAACAGCCTGGCGACATAATACCTGCTAAAAAATTCGAAGTATTGCAGGTGGTGCCCAACGGTGCACTGGCTCATTCAGAGGAAACAGAATTTGGCATATCTTCGTTTACCGGTCCTATCGTTCTTTTCCTCTCTGAAGGGCAAAATACTCATTATGATGGAGAGGTAATCACGGTTCCTAAAGGAAAAGCAGTCAGACAGGTTGGTTCATACCAATATGAAACCAGAATGGGATATAAGACTGTCCCAATCGTTAAGGTAATGGAATAAGATCATTCTAAGTTTTTAATTTGTCATAGCCTCGGAAATGCAAGCGTTCCGGGGCTTTTTCATCGGCAAGGAGGGAAACGCCCGTGATGGGCGATCCCTTCTTTGCAGTCTTTAAGCACGGCCCTCTGTTTGACGGGAGAGGTACATCAAAGGGACGGTTTTGATGTGATTTTAAGGTGTTTTTTGGGAGAATATAGCAAGAATGCACGGGATGGTTGGCCCGTGCATTCTGTTGTAATAGGGAATTTGCTTGCTTCAGGGTTTAGATCCACCCCATCGAGTGGTAGAGGAAGGCGATGAGGTAGCCGGCGACACAGGCGACGATGGTGTGCACCATGCCTGGCATCATGAACGAGTGGTTCAACAGGTACTTGCCGATGACGGTCGTGCCCGTGCGGTCAAAGTTCACCGTCGCGATGTCCGAGGGATAGTTGGGGATGAAGAAGTAACCATATACCGAGGGCAACACACCCAGCAGCACCCAGCCGTCGATGCCCAACTGGTAGGCCAGCGGCAACATCGACACGACCACGGCACCCTGTGAGTTGACAAGCACCGATACCAGGAAGAAAGCGAACGCGATCGACCACGGGTACTTCTCTACCATGCCCGAGAGCATCTGCTGTATCTCGCCCAGGTAGTTGGCAAAGTAGGTGTCGGCCAGCCATGCGATGCCATAGATGGCTACCACGGCCACCATGCCGCTCTGCCACACGGGGCCGGCGATAGCCTTCTTGGGCTTGGCCTTGCAGAAGATGATCATCAGCGCCGCGGCGGTGATCATCACAATCTGGATGACAAGGTTCATCTTCAGCGGCGTGGGATTGCTCTTGGTGAGTCCCTCCACGGCGATACCCAGTTTGGCCAACTGGTCGGCAGTGATCTTCACGCGGGATGCCATGAGTTCGACCGTGGCGTCACTGTCGATGGCCTTGACGGTGTCATAGGTGGGCAACAGTTCCTGGAAGATGGCGAAGAACACAATCACGAGCAGGGCGCCAAAGAAGATATACACCGCACGCTTGCTCTCGGGGGCGATCTTCTTGTCGAGGGTGGTGGCGCTGCTGCCGTAGATGTACTCGCGCTGGGCTGGGTCGGCGAGTTTCTTCTGGAACTCGGGATCCTTGTCCAGGTCCTTGCCGCGACGGTAGGATGCGGCCGAAGCGATAAAGATTCCCAGCAGGCACGCGGGGATGGTGACCATGAGCACCTGTGGAATGGACACGGTGTAGCCGTTGGCGCCGCTGATGGTGATAAAGGCCACCACGGCTGCCGCGATGGGCGAACAGGTGATGCCGATCTGGGACGCAATGCTGGCGATGCCGCAGGGACGCTCGGGGCGGATGCCCTTCTTGATCGCGATGTCGCAGATGATGGGCATCAACGTGTACACCACGTGTCCGGTGCCGACGAGAACCGTCAGGATGAAGGTTGCCAGCGGGGCGAGGAACGTGATGCGGTCAGGATGCTTGCGCAACATCTTCTCGGCCAACTGGATGAGCCAGTCCATACCGCCCGAGGCCTGCATGATGCCGGCGCAGGTGACGGCTGCAATGATGATGTAGATGACATCGGTGGGAGGGGTGCCGGGTTTCATACCGAAGCCAAACACGAGGATGGCCAGGCCGATGCCCGAAATCGCTCCCAGGGCCAGGCTGCCATATCGGGAGCCCAACCACAACGCTGCAAGCACGATGCAGAGTTGTAAAATCATGATGAGTGACATGTTATTTAGTTTTTAGTTTTAAGTTTTAAGTTGGCGTCCTGTAGTCATTTAATACCTGATGGATACCTGGACAAACACGGTGCTGTAGTTGGATTTTTCCAGGGCACGGTCATGTGTGAGGCAATACTCGGTCTGCACCTCCAGGTACTTGCAGAAGCGGTAGTTCAGTCCCACCTCATAGTTGGTCCTGGCTGCCACACTCGAACCGGTGGGGCGATAGAGGTCATAGCGTGCCTTGGCCATCAGTTTGTTCTTGATGACAGGGACGATGGCGAGGGCATACACACCGTCGGCCTTGTCGTTAGCCACCTCATTGCCGTTGCGGTCGGTATAGGTCTTGATGGCGGCATCATTGCCGTCGGCGGTTTTCTGATAGGTGGTCTCGAAGCCCAGGCCCGTCGAGTGGATATACTCGGTGCGCAGTTGCAGGTCACCCTTCTTGTACTCGGCGCTCAGCGCATAGCGGTGCTGGCGCAGGCTGATGGTCCGGCCGGCACTCTTGCGGGCATAGGAACCTTCCCAGCCGAAGGCGCCCAGGCGCATCCCGTCGATGGGCATAACCCATGCACCACCGATGATGTCCTTGCGCTCGTCCACGTCCTTGACGTTGATGCCCTGGCCGTTGAACACGCCCACCTGGTAGTGCAGCAGGTTGCGTCCACTGCCGTTCTTGAGAAAATCGCCCTGGAACTGCAGACCGATGTCACGGCCGTTGCTGGAGTGCATGCCCGTGCGGTCGCTGAAGCCTGCCAGCCTGCTCACCGGCTGCGAGTAGCCCATGAAGCCCTGGTCGATGGGGTTCATCGGGTTCTCGTAGGTGAACGGGCGCTTGAACTGGCCCAACTTCACGCGGAAGAAGTCAAACTTCTGCCACTCCATGAAGTAGTCCACCAGGCGGGGGCTGCTGCCCATCGTGGTGGTGTTGCCGTTGATCTGTCCCTGGATTTTATAGTAGAAGTCGTCCAGGATGCGGCCCTCAATCGAGGCCCTGACGAGTTTCACGTCAAACGAGTTGCTGTTGCCTCCGTCCTGGAACGTGGCCTGATAGGTCGCCATGGCAAAGCCGCTGAACTTGGGTTTGGTGAAAATCGCCTTGCCCTCACCCTCGGCGGCGAGTAGGGACAATAAAGTCAAGGATGCTATCAACATCGTGAGTAGTCGTTTTGTCATGAGGTCTATTGTTAATTTAGGGAGGTTAATAAAGCGGTATAGGGCAACAAATATAACATTTTCTTCTGAAATAACATCGTGTGAGGGCGTTTTTTATTCACAATGTTACCGTTTTCGGTATGATGGGTGTGGGTTGATTGCTCCCTTATGGGTATTGAGAAAGCCGGCTGATGATTATCGTTTTTCCAGTAATTTATGTAATTTTGTGGTCTGCTAAATGATTGAACTATGAAACTGAGACTTTTTATCCGCTTGATGGTTGTCTGCTCACTGGCCGTGACCACTGCCATCCCCGCAGCGGCGCAATATGGCCGTGGCGGTGACAAGCATTACCGTGAGCGCTATAACCGTGCCCATTCCTACGGCGACGTGGTCGAGATACGCTTGAGCGAGCCAGGCACCCTGGAACAGAAGATGCCCCAGGACATGATGAACTGCGTGAGATTGCTGCGCATCGAGGGGCCGATGGATCACAAGGACTTCAAGTTTATCAAGAAGTTGTGTGACCGCTCGCGTTGTGTCGACGGCCGTGACAAGTCGGTGGACAACTACATTGACCTGGAACTGGAGCGTGCCCGCATCATGAGTTCGGGCAACGGAGGACTGTTGAGGAGCAATGGCGAGCGGGATGTGCTCGACGATGCCCTGGCCTATTCCAGCCACCTCCGGTCGATTGTGCTGCCCGAGCGCCTCAAGCGCATTGGCAGCGGGGCGCTGCGAGGATGCTCTCGCCTGGAGGAAGTCATCATGCCGTCTGGCGTGCGCTCCTTTGGCAGCAGTGCTTTTTCGGGCTGCAGCCACTTGAACTTCATCACCCTGAATGAGGGCCTGCAGAGCATCGGCAGCGAGTGCTTCAACGGCTGTTCCGCCTTGCGCGACATCGACGTGCCGCACACTGTGACCGAGATTGGCAACGAGGCCTTCAAGGGCAGCGGAGTACAGCGCATAGGCCTGCCCTACGACCTGTTGTCGCTGGGACGCGGTGCCTTTGACGACACGCCCCTGACGGCAATTCACATCCCTGCAGGTACTCAAATCGAGAGCGACTACCTGGGCTACATGCCCAAGTTGCAGGAAATCACTGTCGAGGATGGTAGCCGGTATTACACCTATGAGGACGGTGTGCTCTATGACAACACGGGTAGCGTCCTGCTGCTCTATCCTGCGGGCCGGACGGGCGACTGCGAGTTGCCTGACGATGTGAGCGGCATTGCCAGCCGTGCCTTCTACGGCTCTCTGGTGGAGCGCATTGATCTGCCGGCCAGTGTGACCAGGGTTGACGAGTCGGCATTTGAGAAATGTTCCCACCTGCAGCACATCAGCATGCCTGGTGTGACCCTGCTGGGCAAGGGCGCTTTCAAGTACTGCACCGCTCTGGAGTCATTCACCACAAGCCGCGACATCAAGGTGATCTCCCAGGAAGCGTTTGAGGAGTGCAAGAGTCTGTCGTCGGTGTCCCTGCCGTCGGGCGTGACCGCAATCGAGGCTCGCGCCTTCAAGAATTGCCCCGCAATCGAGTCGGTGGAGTTCCCCATCGGTCTGACCGAGGTGGGCAAAGAGGCATTTGAGGGTAACAAGGTGCTCTCAGCCATTGACTTGCCGTCTGGCCTCAAGACCATCGGCGAGCGGGCTTTCAAGAACTGCAGGACACTCACCCGTGTCACCTTGCCTGATGCCTGCACGATGGTGGGCAAGGAGGCCTTCCGCGAGTGTGTGGCCTTGAGGCAGATCGACTTGAACGACCGTCTCACTTCGCTGGGTGACAATGCGTTGCGCGAAACGGCCATCACCATGCTGGTCCTGCCTCAGAGCATCACCCATGTGGGCAAAAAAGTGACCGAGAAGTGCAAGGAACTCGTCCGCATCGAGTGCCACGCCATCCTGCCGCCCACGCTCGACAAGGAGAGCAACAACAAGGTGGAACTTTATGTCCCTGCCTCGTCGGTCAATGCCTACCGTAGTGCCAAGAACTGGAAAAACTTCAAGACTATACTTCCCCTGGATTAACCCATGCATGAATCGGCATTCTCGACGGCCTTGTTGAGGTGGTTTGCGCAATACGGGCGCGAACTGCCGTGGCGTGGCATCAGTGACCCGTACGGTATCTGGGTCAGTGAGGTCATCCTGCAGCAGACGCGCATCGAGCAGGGCCGTGACTACTGGCTCCGCTTCATGGACCGATTCCCCACAGTTGAGGCACTGGCCACAGCCACCGAGGACGAGGTGCTGCGCCTGTGGCAGGGACTGGGATATTACAGCCGTGCCCGCAACATGCATGCCGCCGCACGTCAGATTGTCGAGCAGGGCGGTTTCCCGCAGACCATCGAGGGACTGCGGGCATTGAAGGGGGTGGGGGACTACACGGCTGCCGCCGTGGGCTCGATGGCCTTCAACCTGCCTGCCGCCGCTGTCGATGGCAATGTGTATCGTGTTCTGGCCCGGCATTTTGGCATAGATGTCCCCATCAACACGGCTCAGGGCAAACACACCTTTCAAGCCCTGGCCAGCGAGTTGCTGCCCGAGGGCAAGGCTTCGGCCTTCAACCAGGCGATGATGGATTTTGGGGCCACATGGTGCACACCCAAGTCGCCCCGCTGCCTTGATTGCCCCGTCGCCGACACGTGTGACGCACTTCACACGGGCCGCACGGGCCTGTTGCCTGTCAAGGAGAAGAAACTCACGGTCAAGGAGCGTCATCTCACCTATATCTATGTCCGTCACCAGGGCATGACAGCCCTGCGCCGACGTCCGGCTGGTGACATCTGGCAGGGTCTGTGGGAACCGTTGCTCATCGAGAATGGAGATTTGCCCCAATGGGAAACGCCACTGAAACTCGTGGCCAGCAACGTGAAGCATGTCCTCACCCATCGCGTGCTGCTCGCCGATTTTTTCCTGGCCGAGCCGACACGGCGCCCCGGGTTGCCGCCCGGCTATATTTGGGTCAAGGAGAGTCAGGTCGGGGAATATGCCCTGCCCCGCCTGGTAGAGAAATTGCTGTCTCTACTGTAGCCGTCAACTTGCAAGAAAACAAAGATGGACACAACGTCATTCAGATGCTGTGTCCATCTCCAGTATTAGGCCTCAGTGATTGTGTCGTGTCAATCTTCCGGTTCCTCGGGCTCCGTGATTGGATTGATGTCATAGGAATAAGTCTTGAGCACCTCATTTCCTGCCACGATGTCACCTTTCTTGACGGCTTTCACCAGGTGGAAAAGGCAGGTGAAGTGTTCCTCACCGCCAGTGTACATCTCTACATAGGTCTCATATTCCTTGTCACAGGCAGCGATGACGGCCTCGTCATTACCCTTATTGTCGGGGTTGGGATAGGCCTTGCTGATGGCCTCCCTCATGCGGATTACGGGATTATAGTACCTGTCGGTGTGGTCGGTCTTCCCGTCAATGAGGAATTCCTCTTCCACATTCAGGTAGTAATCGACGGTTGACTTGGGATCGTCGTCCCCACACGAGGTCAACGTCATTGTGCTCCCGATGAACAGGATGGCAAGCACGAGCATCTGCCATGCGCTAGCGCGATTGAAAATGTGTCGGTTCATTGGTTGATTGCGTTCTTTTTTATATGGAATAGTGTTTGTTGGCCCATAAGATTACTGCCAGAGCAATGATTGCACCGGCAGTGATGGATTTCAAAGTTGTGAGGAGAAGCCCAATTATTTCTTCAAGTTCTTGTGGATGGCTTCATTCACATCAGTGATAGTCGGCTCGGCAACCTCGGCCTCGACGACCTTGCGGGCGATGGCGTCAACATCAATCTCCTGCTCCGGGGCGCGGTTGGCTTCGGCCGGGGCGGTCTGCAGGTCCATGTCGATGAATGCGGTAACATCGGTGATGTTGATCACACCGTCGTGATTGGCATCCAGGTCAATGGCATTCAGGCTAGTGCTGGCATGGTTGCCCAGCAGAGCGTTGATGCACATCTCGGCGCGGGAGTTGGCGTTGGCAGCGAGAGCCATTGCGGTAATGCAGAAAAGAAGCGTAAAAATCTTTTTCATATCCTATTGTCCTTTTGGGTTGATAATTATTGTTTTTCTTGATGCAAAGATACTATGAGGTTTTGAGATTTGCAAGCGGGAAGATGAATTATTTTGTTCGGATGATTCCATTTCCAGTGAAAATGCGTAATTTTGCAGGTTAAACCAATTGTGACAAAGTAAGGATATGGCTAAAAAGAATGACAAAGCAGTGACCGACTATGGCTTCGTGCGCGTTGCCGCTGTTGTGCCCCAGGTCAATGTCGCCGACGTTGAGGGCAATGTGACTCACATGGTCGAGAGTCTGGATGATGCGGTAGCGGCTGGTGCCCACATCGTTGTGTTCCCCGAGTTGTGCTTGACGGGATACACCTGCGGTGACTTGTTTGGCAACGAACTGCTGCTGGATGCCGCCGAGCAGGCACTTGTCTTGCTGTGTGAACGCTACAAGGATGAGCCCGTGATGGCTGTCGTGGGTGCACCGTTGCGGTGCAGCGGCCACTTGTTCAATTGCGCCGTCGTCATCAATGGCGGCAGCATGTGGGTTGTCCCCAAGACCTATATCCCCAACTACAAGGAGTTTTACGAGAAACGCTGGTTCACGACCAGCAATATCACCGCCATTGCAGGCAAGGACAGCATCATGGTGGGGGGCGAGGCTGTGCCCTTTGGCACCCACATGATATTTGAGGCTGGACGCGCCCGTGTCGCTGTTGAGATCTGTGAGGACCTGTGGGTGCCCGCACCTCCCAGCAGCATCGCAGCCATCAACGGTGCCAATGTGATTGTGAACCTGTCGGCCAGCAATGAACTCATCGGCAAGCACACCTACCTGATGGACCTCATCAAGCACCAGAGCGCCCATTGCATCGCAGCCTATGTCTATGCTTCATGCGGCTACGGCGAATCGACGACCGACCTCGTTTTTGGCGGCAATGCCGTCATCGCCGAGAATGGAAAGATGCTCGCCGAGGGGCAGCGCTTCACTGCCCAGCCGCAGATGTCCATCGCCGATATCGATATCCAGGCCCTGGAGAATGAGCGCCGCGTCAACGGCAGTTTTGCCGACAGCATGGTTCAGTTCGGCACGCCATTTGACCGCATCGACATGACGGTTGCCGCGCCCCTGGACTATGAGGAGCAGGAGTTGCGCCGCCCCGTGCGCCGTCTGCCGTTTGTCCCCGCTGGGGATGACCGCCTCAATGCCCGTTGCGAGGAAATTATCGCCATCCAGACCGAGGGCCTCATGCGCCGACTGCAGTTCACGGGCATTCCCGCTATTGTCGTCGGCGTGTCGGGAGGACTTGACTCGACGCTGGCCCTGCTGGTGGCCGTGAAGGCCTATGACCGCATGGGCCGTGACCGCAAGGACATCCATGCCATCACCATGCCCGGCTTTGGCACGACCGACCGCACCTACAGCAATGCCTGTGCCATGGTGCGTTCGTTAGGCGTGACGCTGCACGAGATCAGCATTGCGGCTGCCGTGACACAGCACTTCCAGGACATCGGCCATGACGCCAGCAACCATGACGTGACCTATGAGAACAGCCAGGCGCGAGAGCGCACCCAGATACTCATGGACTACTCCAACAAGGTGAACGGCCTCGTGCTGGGCACGGGCGACCTGTCGGAACTGGCATTGGGTTGGGCTACCTACAATGGTGACCACATGTCGATGTACAACGTGAACGTGAGCATCCCCAAGACGCTGGTGCGCCACCTGGTGCGCTGGTTTGCCTCGTCACTGGATGATGGCAGCAAGGCCGGCAAGACAATTCACGACACGCTGATCGACGTGCTGGATACCCCCATCAGCCCCGAGTTGACTCCCGCCGGTAAGGATGGACAGATCCTGCAGGTTACCGAGGACATCGTGGGACCCTATGAGTTGCACGATTTCTTCCTGTTCAACATGCTGCGCTACGGCTTCACTCCTGCCAAACTCTATCTGCTGGCCCGCAAGGCGTTCCAGGGCGAGTATGACAACGCCACCATCAAGAAGTGGTTGCGCACGTTTGTCAAGCGTTTCTTCTCCCAGCAGTTCAAGCGCTCGTGTCTGCCCGACGGGCCCAAGGTGGGCAGTGTCTCCCTGTCGCCCCGCGGCGACTGGCGTATGCCCAGCGATGCGTCTTCTAGACTGTGGATTGCCCAGTGTGACCAGTTACCGGAATAATCTTTTTTAACTCGGCAGGTCACGATAATGGCATAATACTTGTAGCGACAGGCTACAATCAACTGAGCGAATGAATTTCTCAAGGGGAACATACAATGTGCTGCGCAGTGTGGTGGTTACCGCACTGGTGGCCGTTATCGGCCTGTTCGCGCTGGCCTACCTGCTGCTGCCGCTGCCGGCTGTGCAGGAACGCTTGTGCCGTGAGGGTGAAAAAGCCTTGAGTGAATACTTGAATACCAAGGTGGCCATCGGCTCGGTGTCGATCACGCCGTTCAACCAACTGGAACTCGGCGATGTGCTCATCAATGACCAGCAGGGGGATTCGCTGCTCTGCATCGACAAGTTGGGGGCGGGTATCAGCCTGAGGGATCTGATTGCCGACCGCCGCATTGTCGTCACCTATGGCGAAATTATCGGCCTGAGCGGCCATGTGACACGTCCCGACAAGGACAGCCCCACCAACATGCAGTTCATCATCGATGCCTTCAAGCCCAAGGATGACGGGCCGGCCAAGCCATTTGATGTCGTGGTGAAGACTGTGGTGGTGCGGCGCTCGGCGTTGACCTATGACGTGCTGGATCAACCCCGTACCCCTGGAAAATTTAATATTAATCACCTGGACGTGAGGGGTCTGCGTGCCGACTTGTCATTGCCGGGCCTCAAGAACAATGACTTTGACGTGAGGGTCAAGCGTCTCTCGTTTGATGAGGGAAGCGGATTCTCGCTCAAGCGCTTGTCAACCGATGCCCATATCACCGACAATGCCTTGGATATCAAGAATATCAAGGTGCAGTTGCCGGGCAGTGACATCAGGCTGGACGACATCCGTCTGGAATATTCATCTCTCAAGAATTTGGGCAGTGAGTTGGCACACATGCCATTGCGGGTGAGCACACCCGGCAGCACGGTCACGCCCGCCGACCTCGCGGCCTTTGTGCCTCAACTCAAGTCCTTCAACGATCCGCTGAATGTCGCTGCCACTGTTGTGCGCGACAATGACCGCATCGATGTACCTGTCCTGAATGTCAACACCCGTGACGGTAGCCTGTCGCTTGCCGCTCATGGCGGCGCCCGCCTGCCCAGCGAGGGCGGCTATTATTCTCTGGATCTGGACCATGTGTCCTTGTCCTCGACTACGGGCCGGCTATCGCAATTGACCAGCCTCATTCCTGGCCTGTCGCCACAGGCACGTGACATCATCGCCCGTTGTGGCAACATGAGTGTTGACGGGGAAATGCACAGCACCCCTACCAATACGACCTTTAACGGCCGCGTGGGTACATCCCTGGGCAATGCCGACCTTAACGGTACCCTGTCTCAACATGATGGCGCCAGCCGGTTCAACGGTCATGTCAAGACCGATGGCCTGCACTTGGGCACCCTGCTTGACAAGCGCGACATGCTCGACCAGGTGGCGATTGACGCCCAGGTGGATGCCTTGATGCGCGGCAGTGATGTCTCGGGCCACCTGCAGGGGCACATCCCGTTTGTGGACTTCAAGGGCGCACGCTATCACGACATCACAGCCGATGTGGACAAGCAGGGCAATGATTACGTGGGCACACTGGTGATGAATGACCCCAATGGGCGCATCTCCCTTGATGGCAAGGCCGTTATCGACGGCGCCAACTCAACCTATGACTTTGATGTCACGACCCAGGGGCTTAACTTGGCCCGTCTGGGAATCAGTGACAAGTATCCTAACCACAGGCTCAACGCCACGGCCAGCGCTTCGTTTTGGGGCAACTCGGTGGATAATGCGTCAGGACATCTCGAGGTCAATGACTTTGCCTTTATCGACAGCCATAACCAGGGGTTGAAATTCAACCGCCTGCAACTCAATGCCGACAATAATGGCATCGACAAGGTGATCAGCATCGAGAGTGACCACCTGGACGGCTTCGTGTCCGGCCAGTATGATTTCAAGACGATAGTTCCCACCGTCAAGCACATGCTGGCGAGGGCTTTCCCGCAATACTTTGGCGATTATGCCGACTATCGTCACGACGGCGAGCCTAACGACGTGAGACTCAATCTCGTCATCAATCCCGATGAGACCTTGCACCAGATGCACAACCTGCCCTTCAAGTTGGCCTATAGGACCATTGTCGAGGCCAACCTGAGCGAGAGGGACACTACCTTTGACCTGGTAGTGGATGCCCCGCTGATTGTGCAGGGCAGCAACAAGGTCATCGAGCAGACACGCCTGCTGGTGGAACTCGACAGCGCCACCAACAGGCTGGTCCTGAACGCCCAGTCGCGTTACCCGGCCAAGAAGGGCATGATCGACCTCAACCTGGATGCCAGCGGTCAGGACAACCGATTTGACGCCAACCTGGCTTGGCGACTGCCCCAGGAGCATGACTTCCACGGCAATCTCAATCTGAACGGTATGCTGGACCGCGGCTCGGCTGGCGGCCTGAAGGCCGATATCGACATCAATCCCTCCCAACTGGTGTTTAATGACACAATCTGGGCCGTGGAGAAGGGCCATATCGGCATCGACAATGACGTGATCACAGTCGAGAATGTGGCTGGCGGCCGTGGTGACCAGTTTATCCAGATCAACGGCAAGATCTCGCATGATCCCGATGACGAATTGTGCCTGCAGATGAACGACATGAATCTGGATTACGTGTTCGAGACGCTGGCCATCGACCACGTGGACTTTGGCGGCAGGGCCACCAGCAAGGTCTATGCCAGTGACCTGCTCTCGGGTGCGCCTCGGCTCTATACGCCCAGCCTTTTCATCAAGAACATCTCCTATAATGGCGCTGTCATGGGCGATATCGACATTCAGGCATCGTTTGACAACGAGTCGCGCGGTGTGCTGGTCAGCGGTGACATCGCCCAGCCCAACGGGCGTCACAGCACGCTCGACGGCGGCATCTATATCGCCGACGATTCCCTCTACATCGAGTTTGACACCGACCATGCCAATGTGGCGTTCCTGAAGCCCTACATGGAAGCCTTCACCAGCGATGTCCAGGGCGAGATGTCGGGCAAGGCGATATTGTTCGGCAATTTCCACACCATCAATCTCGAGGGTGACATTGTGGCTGACTCCATCCGCTTCTTCCTGGACTATGTCAACTGCTACTACACGGCGTCCGACGTGCCCATCCACATCATTCCCGACTATATTGAGTTCAGCGACGTTCCCATTCACGACCGCGAGGGGCACGAGGCCAAGTTGGGCGGCTGGCTCAAGCACGATGCCTTCCACAGGCCCGAGTTCAATTTCGCGATTACCGATGCCCGCAACTTCCTTAGTTACGACACCAATCCGTCGATTAACCCCGACTGGTATGGCACCATCTATGGCAACGGCGCGTGCTTTGTCGAGGGAGGGCCCGGCATCGTCCAGATCAGGGTCAACATGACGTCGGCTCCCAGGAGCAAGTTCACACTGGTCATGAGCGACACCAAGGAGGCCGATACCTATAATTTCATCACCTTCCGCGACCGTGACGAGATGAACAAGCCCGTCATCAAGCAGGAAGTGGACTCGATAGACTGGGTATTGAGCCAGTTGAAGCAACAGGTGCAGCAGGAGGAGAATTCCGAGCCCAGCGCCTACAGCATTGACCTGCAGGGCGACATCACGCCCGATGTGGACCTGACCGTGGTCATGGACCCCGTCGGCGGAGACCGCATCAAGGCCACGGGCAGCGGCCACATGAGACTGACCTATAACAACAACGGCGAACTGGAGACCTACGGCAAGTACACGCTCGACAAGGGTACCTACAACTTCACGCTCCAGGATGTCATCATCAAGGACTTCACCATCCGCGACGGCAGCAGCATCAGTTTCCAGGGAGACCCCTATGCCGCGGTGCTCGACCTGGAGGCCGTGTATTCGTTGAATGCCAACATCCGGGACCTGGATGAGTCCTTCGGCACCGACCGCGAACTGAACCGCACCAATGTGCCTGTTCACGCCCTGTTGCGGGCCAAGGGTATCATCAGCCAGCCGGACATCTCGTTTGACCTGGAATTCCCGTCATTGACCTCCGATGCCTATCACAAGGTGAAGAGCATCGTCAGCACCGACGAGATGATGAATCGCCAGATCATTTACCTGCTGGCGCTCAACCGCTTCTATACGCCCGAGTATATGCCTGGCAGCACCACCGCTAACCAGAACGAGTTCATCACCTCGGTGGCCTCATCGACCATTGCGGGACAGTTGAGCAGCATCCTGGGCAAGATGAGTGACAACCTGTCTATCGCGCCCAATTTCCGCACCGATAAGGGTGACTTCAGCGATGTGGAGGTGGATGTGGCATTGTCGAGCCAGTTGCTCAATAACCGCCTGTTGCTCAACGGCAACTTCGGTTATCGCGACAACACCTATAACACGACCAATACCAACTTTATTGGTGACTTTGACCTGGAGTACCTGTTGAACAACAGGGGCACCATCAGGCTCAAGGCCTATAATCACTTCAACGATCAGAACTACTACCAGCGCAGTGCGTTGACGACCCAGGGCGTGGGCATCCTGTGGAAACACGATTTCGACAAGCCGCGTCGCAAACCATTGATCGAAATTAATTCCCGTCGTGATACTCTTCCCAAGCGTGACCCCTCGTCACGCAGTGGGCAGGACAGCAGCGTGCGTCAGCCGGTGCCCATGGTGACCCTGCGCCCGTCGCAGCACGACATTAAACCCACAGGAGGCCAATGATGAAGCGTTTTCTCATATCTCTAGTCGTATCTCTGGTGGCTTCACTGGCCTGGTGTTCTACAACAGCCGCATGGCCGCTCGACCTGGAGTCCATCGACAGTGTCGCGTTGCCCGTGGACAGCGTTTCGCTCAGGTTGGACAGTGTAGCCGTCGAGATGGATAGCGTCGTTGGCAAGAAACACTGGAAGAAGGTGATCTTGCGCCGCGGATGGAGCATCAACGACACGACCATCAAGTATCCACGGGTGATGGATTTCGGTTTCAGGGCCTATCGATGGCTCAATCATGCCCTCAACTACTATGACACGGCCTATGTGGTCAATCCCGGCAAGACCAGCGGCAAGAGGTGGAAAATCATGCTCAAGAACAACAACTGGCTGGACTTCTATTCAGGGCACCTGAGCGAGTGGCGTTCCTATGTGCAGATGAACAGTGACGTTACTTCGTTGTTCGGTTTCCAGATATGCGGCATGGGCCTCAGTGTTTCCTACATGTTCAACGTGCGTGACCTGCTGGCTGGCAAGTTTATCCATAACCGCCGCCTGCAGTTCTCAATGACCACGTCACGCTTTTTCATTGAGGGCTATTACCGCAAGAACGACGAGAGCACAGTTCACCTCTATCGACTCGGCCCCTGGGTGGGCGACCAAATCTTCTCCGGCCTTAAAAGTGAGAGTTACGGCCTGGATGCCTACTACATCTTTAACCATACCCATTATAGCCAAGCCGCGGCCTACAGTTTCTCCAAGTATCAGAAGCGCAGTTCCGGCTCCCTGCTTGGCGGCATCTACTTGAGCCATCAGGATATTGTCATGGACATGAGCAAACTGCCCAACGAGATGATCAAGTACTTGCCCGACGAGATGAAGGATTACCGTTTCCGTTATCGCGACATTGGAGTGATGGTGGGTTATGGCTACAGTTGGGTGTTCCACCATGGCTGGCTCTATAACATCACGGTAGTGCCCAGCATCGGCTACCGTCACAGTTTCCCCAATTCCATTGAGGGTAAACGCTCGCTCCTGTCAACCAACCTCAACGGACGCATGGCGCTGGTGCGTACGGCCGGCAACTTCTTCTATGCCCTTACCCTCAACCATGAGGGACACTGGTACCAGAGCAGGATGCACAGTTTCTACAGCAGTTACAACAACATGGAGTTGACTGCAGGCTTCCGTTTCTAGACAATTTACAACTTAAAACTAACAACTATAATGAGTGTAACGATATTAGGAATTGAGTCGTCGTGCGACGACACGTCGGCAGCGGTGTTGCGCGACACCGTGCTGCTCAGTAACGTCATCGCGAGCCAGCGTGTGCATGAGGCCTATGGTGGCGTGGTACCCGAGTTGGCGTCGCGGGCCCATCAGCAGAACATCGTGCCCGTCGTGAGCGAGGCCATCCGCCAAGCGGGCATCGACCGCAAGGACATCGACGCCATCGCCTTCACGCGCGGACCGGGCCTGCCCGGCTCGCTGCATGTGGGCACCTCGTTTGCCAAGGGCCTGGCCCTCGCGCTCGACATCCCCCTGGTCGATGTCAACCACCTGCACGGCCATGTGCTGTCCCACTTTGTCAAGGAGGCCCCCGATACCCAGGTGCCCGACTTCCCCTACTTGTGCCTGCTCATCAGCGGTGGCAACAGCCAGATCATCAAGGTGAATTCTCCCCGTGATATGGAGGTGTTGGGCCAGACCATCGACGATGCCGCGGGCGAGGCCTTCGACAAGTGTGCCAAGGTCATGGGCCTGCCTTACCCCGGTGGACCCGTCATCGACCGCCTGGCCAGTGAGGGCAATGACAAGGCTTTCAAGTTCGCCAAGCCCCATGTGGATGGCTATAACTACAGTTTCAGCGGCCTGAAGACATCGTTCCTCTACACCCTGCGCGATGCGTTGAAGGAGAATCCCGATTTTATCGAGCAGAACAAGGCCGACCTGGCTGCCTCGCTGCAGCGCACCATCATCGAGATACTCATGGACAAGTTTGGCCGCGCCATCAAGGACACCGGCATCAAGACCATCGCCATTGGCGGCGGCGTGTCGGCCAACAGCGGCATGCGTGCCGCCGTCGAGGATTATGCCCGCCGGCACCGCCTGCAGGCCTTCATCCCCAAGCGCGTCTTCACCACCGACAACGCCGCCATGATCGCCATCGCCGGCCACTACAAGTACCTGGCAGGCGACTTCTGCGACATCACCGCGCCCCCCTTCCAGCGCGTCGTCATTTAGGAAACCTCAAGCGCTCCTTGGGGTGGTAAATGCCTACTTGCGGAATTTCCTGCCGTTTTGTATATAGATATGGCCTTCAATCATGTGTTGCGGAGCAACGCGGAGCCCTTGCAGGTCATAGATAGTGTTGTCGTGCAGGTAAAAAAAGGACGGTTTTGATGTAATTTTACTGTAGAAATAGGATAGGATTGTGCCAAAATGTATATGACACAACCTGTCTCTATTCATCTATTTGTTTAAGAAAGTAAACGAATAGACGAATCTCCCTCCATATGGTGCTATCTGCTGTGATATAGGCCGTTATTTCGCTCCTTTCTTGCGGTTGCACTCGCGGCACAACATCTGGCAGTTCTCAATAACGGTGCGGCCACCCTCGCGCCAGGGCTTGATGTGGTCGCCCTCCATAAATTCAAGGTCAAACTCCTTGCCGCATAAGGGGCAGATGTGCCCTTGCTTCTCCCATACTTCCATCTTGATGTCATCGGGGAACGCCCGCAGGTCAAGGTGGCGCTCATCGCCCGTCAGAACATAAGGGATGATGCCTGTTTTCTTCTCAATCTCGCTGTCACGCATTAGCGCTGATATCTGCTTGGCCATCTCTACCGTGTTGAGCGTCTTGTCGTGGAATGTGTCATAGTACAGTGCCCAGTCCAGCCCCTTCATGATTTTCTTGAACTTCTTCATTTCAAAGTTGGTGATAGCCCAGTTGAGGACGTTCTGGAAGTAGGTCCACAGGTTGTTGGCATTGGGGTCGTGCTGATGGGTGGCCATGTAGCCCACGCGGCTTTGCTTTTTGCCCTGTCGCTGTTCGTGTTCGGCAATCCAGTTCAAGGCGACTTTCAGGTAATCCTGGCGGTTGAGTACCCCCGTTACCAGGTCTTTACCCAGGCGATAGGCACCGCAATTACTCTTGGAAAAATGGCGCTTAGCATCGCTCACAAACGGACCTGCATAGATGGCATTCAAGATTTCCTGCTCGGTGAGTTGCTTGCCCGCGATATTGATGGTCTTAAACCACTCGAGTTTTTCGCTCTGCTCGCCCTCGCAGACGTACACCGTCAACTCATAGTCCAGAATGCGCTTCTGGATGTCGGCGGGTTGGTTAAAGAAATTCTTGAACTCAAAACTGAACTTCCCAGCCACATACTCACACAGTGACAGTGTTCTCTGTTGGCCGTCCATCACCTCGTATGGGCATTCTGCATCGTCACTACGCTTGACCCAGTACATCACGTTCAACGGGTAGCCGTGCAGTACCGTGTTGATGACGGCTTGTTGTTCTTTATCGTTATAGATAAACTCGCGCTGATAGGGTGGGCGGATGTCAAGCAATCCGTCATAGCCTCTCACGCCCTGTTCGTCGTTGTTCACATAACCCTTGTAGATTTCTCCAACGGTCACTTCAATTTGCTTTATCGTCATCATAACTTCTTAGGATGTTTGTTGCGGATAATGATTCGTGAATATGGCTCTTTGGGATGACCAGATTTGTCATAATAACCAATATGGCTTGGCCGAGAATTTGGATTAAGAAGTTTAATCTTTTCATAGACACTCCTATCAACATTAATATCATCACCATCTCTACCAAGTCCAATAATTTCAAACTGATCAGGGTTGTAACAACCTAATATCGAATCAGGTACACCCATCTTTCCGCTGTAATCACATGGTATAGCAGAAACTGAACTAACATCAATCGCATCATAATTGTAATATGTTGGATAATCTTCAGGTGAATAGCGGCAAACTAAGTCTAATTCTTCATGTCGTTTCTGATGGTCAAGATTTGTGAACCAATGGACACCAGATACACGAATCATTCCCTTGCGATGATCTCCTGCTGTAGCTATGTCTTCATATGGAGATGTAAAATGAGCAGCACCGCCTTTAAAACCATAGCCAAGCCACACTAATCCTTTTTTCAATAACGGGAAGACCTCTTTATAGTGAATAGCATTTTGGTGACCTACAATCAGAAATTTCTTCTCGTATTCCATCAGTTGGGCGATGTATTCGCGGAATAGTGAGAATGGAGGATTGGTAACAACTACATCGGCCTGTTTAAGCAGCTCAAGGCATTCAGAACTGCGGAAATCACCCGTCTTAAGGATGGAGAGAACGTTTTTGTCGTTTTTCAACAGGTATTGCACATCGCTCAGGTCAACAGCGCCGTCTCCGTTCATGTCGCGCACCTCGGTAATCTCGACCTTGTAGGCAATTTTCTTGGGTTCCTCGGTAAAGTCGCCCCAGTCAATCATCAATTCGTTGCCCTGCACTGGCGAACCGTTATAGCAGGTGCAAATCAGTTTCTTCAGCCCCAATTGATTGAAACGCAGTGCAAAATACTTAAAGAAATTGCTCTCGTAGGGGTCATCGCAGTTGCACAGGATAGTTTTGCCGCGAAAGTGCTGCCAATAGTGCTGCAACTCCCGCTCGATGTCGCTCATCTGTGTGTAAAACTCGTCTTTCTTAGCCGTTTTAGCGGCATTCAGATTCTTGTTCGCCATGATAATTGATAGCCTTGTATTTTGCAATCGACTATCAATCACGCCGCTGAACGCAAAAGACGTGATGACATCCTTACCGCGTCCAGCTATGAGGCAGCCTCGCATGGAAACCTCATCCACTGTATAAGAATGCACCACGCCTAGAGCGTAATGCATTGCTATAATTACAGTGGAAAGGCATCCATACGGAATACCCTCACTCATTATTTCGGTGTTACGTTATTTCCAAATAGTTTGCGAGGCTTTTGGCTGAACGCGAAATAATAGCGAATGCTTGTTATTGTCCTCGGGATTTCTCCCCCGATTCTCCCTGCAAAGTTAATGCAAGTCAATTGAAATGCCAAATTTATTTGAGCATTTCCGAGACGCAGCCTAACATCTGCGGATTTTGGCGAAACTTATGTAGTACAAGTCGAGTGAATTGCGAATAAAGCAAATTTATTTTTTACAAACACACATTTGAACGGATAGATGAATTGTCTTTATTGTGCTTCTTGTCTTCCCTTTTTTGTGGTTCGCGGATGTCAGTTTGTTATAGTTGTCCAGATGGTCGTTTAAATGCGTCGCGCTGGACAGCATTGTTTTTATTGTATTTGTTGTTTTCCTTATAAGATAAAGGTTGTTTTAGTTGTCGTTAGGGTTGTATGTGTTGTTTGATGAGCGGATGGCGCGGATGCGTTGGGCCAGGGTGGGGTGGCTGTAACTGAACCACACGACAAGAGGGTGGGGCGTGAGGTTGCTCAGGCCATGACTGGCCAGTTTCTTGAGGCCGCTGATCAGCGTCTCGCCGTGGCCGTGGCTGGCGGCAAAGGCGTCGGCGCGGTACTCGGCACGGCGCGAGATGGCGTTGCTGGCGGGGTTGAGCAGGATGTCGATGGGCGAGAGCAGCAGCGAGAAGGCGATCATCGCCAGGATAAACGACGGCGCAGTGCCACCGAGGGCGGCGGGCAGGTCGGGGTTGCTCACCAGCAGCGAGAAGATGAACAGGTTCACGGCCACCATCGCAATCGAGATAAACATGTTCTTGAACGTGTCGCGGTGCTTGTAGTGGCCGAACTCGTGGGCCAGTACGGCGACAATCTCGTCGGTGGTCATCTGGTCCTGCAGCGTGTCATAGAGTACGATGCGCTTCTTGGGGCCGAAGCCGGTGAAGTAGGCGTTGGCCTTGGTCGAGTGCTTGCTGCCATCGATGATGTAGATGTCCTTGAACCGGGAGCCGAAACTCTCGACAGCGGCGGTGATGGCGTCGCGCAACTCGCCCTCGGGCAGCGGCGTCTGCTTGTTGAACAGGGGCACAATCAGGTTGCTGTAGAACATCGAGAAGAACACGATGAACACGGCAACCACCAGCGTAGCCCAGATCCAGAATTGCTGCCCGAAGGTCTGGTATAGCCAATAGACAACCCCCAGCAGCACGGCACTGATCACGGTCGAGACAACAAAGGACTTCAACGCGTCGAGCCAGAAGGTCTTGTGTGTCGTGCGGTTGAAGCCGAAGCGCTCCTCGATGACAAACGTCGAGTAGTAACTGAACGGCAACGCAATCACGGTGTTGAATAGGTTGTAAATCACCAGGAACAGCACGACCTGCAGCACGGGCACATCGGTCCACGCCTTGCACTGGCCATCGAGCCAGCCCAGCAGGCCGCACCCCAGGATAACGAGTGTCAACGCGAACGACACGCAGCGGGCTACGAGCGACACGCGCTTGTTGGTTCGCATGTAGTCCTGCTGCTTGCGGTACTTCTCCTCGTCATACAGGCCCTCCAGTTCGGGCGGCACGGGATGGGTCATCCACTTGGTGTTCAACCACGAGAGCACGCTGCTGATGACAAAATCCAGCGTGACGAATGCGATAATCAACAGTAACAACGTCTTTGCCATAATGCTATTTCTTTTTCTTACCACAAATATACACCCAATCTCGAGAATTCGAAGTATATTTGCACAACTATTACACAATTATATATAATAGAGATGATGAAGACGATGAAATTTTGGATGACGGCTGCCATCCTGTTTAACAGCATTGGCAGTTTGACTTCTTGTCATGGTGGGAACAGCAATGAACAACTCGCCGCGATTACCGACGAGACCCGTCCGGGCGACTGCGAGTATGCCATCGCAGCCTACTTGACCGACTCGATAGCCTCGCAGTACTCACCTGGCGAGGTGAGCATACCGTGCATCCAGATGGTGGAACTCGACGAGTCACACCCCTACGACAGCGTGGTGGTCTGGGGTGACTTCTGGGTGTTTAATTATAATGTGGTGGGCGACACGCTCAAGATGGTTTCGGGCGGTGCCCATCCCGGCAAGATGACCATTAAGCCCTCGAGCGAGAGAGGACTCGTCGTGACTGCCTTTGATAGGGTGGGTGACGGCTCAAATTACCTGCCCAGTGCCAAGCGCATCTTCGGCGACAAGTTTGATGCCTTCCAGGCCATCTACAGCAACGCCGATAAGCGCGAGGAGGTCCGTGCCAGTCAGATTGCCGACTATGTCAAGGCCAACAACTTAGCCGTCAAGTACTACCAGGACTACGGCTGGCCTGCCAGAGAGTTAAAAGTTAATAGTGAACAGTGAACAGATGGCATCCGTTCTAGAGGCGATACATTCTTTACTTAAAACTTAAAACTTAGAACTTAAAACTAAAAACTAAAAACTTAAAACTAAAGAAGTGAAATACAGCATTATAGCCATTGGTGACGAACTGCTCATCGGGCAGGTCACCGATACCAACTCGGGCTGGATAGCCCGTCACATGACGCCCCGCGGCTGGGACGTTGATACCATCCAGGTCGTCCCCGACGACCCGGACCAGATTACACGTGCCATCGACCGCGCCTTTGCCCAGGCCGACGTCGTGCTCATGACCGGTGGCCTGGGACCGACCAAGGATGACATCACCAAGCCGACCCTGTGCCGCTACTTCGGCGGCGAAATGGTGCTCGACGAGGCTGTCGAGGCCAACGTGCGCCAGGTGATGGAACGCCGCCACCTCACGCTCAACGAGTACACCCGCCTGCAGGCGATGGTGCCCTCATCGTGCCGCGTCATCCAGAACGAGGTGGGCACAGCGCCGCTCATGTGGTTTGAACGTGATGGCAAGGTGCTCGTGAGCATGCCAGGCGTGCCCTTTGAACTCAAGGCGATGATGGAGCGTGCCGTCATTCCGCAGTTGCTCGCCCGCTATAACGATGGCGAGGACATCGAGTTCCGCACCTTTGTTGTGACGGGCATCATCGAGTCGGCGTTGGCCATGCAACTCGACGAGTTCGAGCGCCAGATGCCGCATGGCATCCACCTGGCCTATCTGCCCGAGGGCGGCATCATCCGCCTGCGCCTGACGGGGTCATCGACCGACCGCGACCAGATCAATGCCGACATGGACCGCCTCTCGCGCCAGTTGCACGACATCCTGGGCGGCCACATCATTGCCGACGGCGACAAGCGACTGCCCGAGATTCTGGGCGATCGCCTGCGCGAGAAGGGCTTGACCCTTTCCACAGCCGAGAGTTGCACCGGCGGCAACATCGCCCACGAGATCACCAGCATTGCTGGCAGTAGCGATTACTTCAAGGGCGCTGTCGTGAGTTATGCCAACGAGGTGAAGATCCACTTGCTGGGCGTCAGCGAACAGGACATCATCGATCACGGCGTGGTCAGCGAACCCGTCGTGCGGCAGATGGTCGAGGGCGCATGCCGTGCCATCGGCACCGATTGCGCCATCGCCACCAGTGGCGTTGCAGGTCCCGGCGGTGGTACACCCGCCAAACCCGTTGGCACTGTCTGGATGGCGGCTAAGTGCGGCGACCGCGTTGTGGCCCAAGTCAAGCAGTTGCCTGGTGACCGTGATCGTGTCATCACCCGCGCTACCCTCGAGGCCCAACTGCTGCTCCTCTCCCTACTGAAGTAAAAAGAGAACATGAGATTGAAGAAATACATATTGTTGCTGATGCTGGCGTTGCTGACCGTGCCGATGGGGATGGCCAGCACAATGCGTGACGATGACGACAGGGACTCCGTCATGCAGCAAGGCGTCAGGCGTCTGCATCCCGAGCGTGAGCGTGCCAAGGCAATGAAGAAACTGCAGGAGCAGATGTCGCACAAGGCCCAGCCCAAAGCAGACCCCTGGGACATGAGCGATGAGGTGTGGGGCACTGTCGATGTGGTTCCTGTTGCCGTGCGCGACAGTGCTGCCGTCGTCGGCCGCCGCTTGACCGATGAGGCCGCTGGTGCCGAGGAGGGCAAGCGCATGACATGGCAAGACGAACCCGTGCCTGTCACTATCGACTGGTTGATGCCCTATTTCACCAACGAGGGTGGTGAGTGGCGCTCAAAGTATGTCTCGACCGACAGTGTGGCCAATGAGGTGTATTTCGCTTTCTCCATCCAGGAGGCCGACAGCCTGCCTGGCCCGTTGCGGCTGTGTATCCGTTATTGCGGTTCAAGCCCGCTGGAGTATGACCTGGTGGCCTTCACCGTTGACGGTTATGATTACATGTTATATCCCGCCGCGCCTCGACACGGACGGACCGAGGACGGCTTGTACTGGGCAGCAAGCGACGATGAGATGCGCCCCGCCTATCGGGACCTCATCTATGCCGTCACCCATGGCAACTGGGCACTGATCAAGTTGCAGGGCACGGGAGGAGTGAGCCGTGTCAAGGTACTCACCGAGGACCAACTTGGCGACATGGCCAACACGCTGGCCCTGTACCGTCTCATGGGCGGGGAAATCTAGCCGCGGCCGTCATCGCGGGAAAAAGGCTAGAGATATTATCGCTATCAAGCGGTCATGCAATCCGTTGCATGACCGTTTTTGGCTGTTTGCATGACTTTTTGCATGATTTTTTGTAAAGTAAATCAAAAAACAATTACCTTTGTAGCGGATTTTTAGTATTTACTAATTATTGATTGTTTTTATTAAAGGTTTAATTTTATGAACGTAGAAAACATTGGTACCTGGGCTGGCCTCGTGTGGAACGCCCTGAACGATGCGCAGAAGGCTCTGACGCTGAAGGAACTGCGCAAGGCTGCAAAACTCAAAGTGAACGAGATGCATTGTGCCCTGGGTTGGCTTGCCAAGGAAGGCAAACTCAACTTTGCCGAGGGTAAGGATGACATTGAGGTGTCGCTGCGATAACTTCCACTGAACAGTCCAGATGATTTTATAAAAGAAATCAATCTATCCCCTCACCTATGAAGACAATGATGGCGTGGACCTGCTCCACGCCATCATTGTTTGTAGATATGCATAGGTTTTGACAAGGGCCTCACAACTTGTGGCGGCTCGGTGGTTGGAATAATCGAAAAACCCAGGCTCGTAGGCCTGGGTTATCGTTCTGTAAAACAAACCATTACTAAGCACTTAAAGTCATTCGCGGCTTCACAGCTTGCGATAAACAATTTTACATTCCATAGTTCATGAATTTGCTTGAGTGCACAAAGGTAAACACTTTTTCTGAATTTACAAAACAAAATGATGAAATTTTCAAAAAAAAATTATTTTGGTTTGTAAATGAACAGTAACGGGATTTTTCCACGACTATTCGCTCTGTCTGGGTTCATGGTTGCAGGCTGCCGAAATAAAGAGGCATACTCAAGAATCACGCGACCTCGCTAAGACTTATCGTGAGGTTAATCGGTTACCAGGCTACCGAAAACGGTTATTTTATATCCGGATTGTAAAAATAATTCCATTTTTAATTGCGATTCAGAATTATTATTGATATATTTGCGGCATTATAAAGGATTACTAATTTAAAAGGTGATAAATTGTAAATGTGAGGCCCTGGTATCAGGCCTGTGAGCAGATACATGAGTTACCCGTAACTAAACAGAGAACCGTGCAGCCCAGGGATGGTAGGCGAGCGGTTTGGAAAATATGGATTATGAGAGCGCCTCCTTGGAAATATGGCTAGGTAGCCGCCGCGTCTAATGATTGATGCGGTAGCATGCTTTTATAATAAATAAGGTGATGATTGAACTCTGCTAGGTGTGATTATTTGGATGATGATTCACATTTCAATACTGATTATTAACGATTAAAATCTAGACATGATGATGAATGTTTCTCTTATTCCGTCCTGTGCATGTGCCGGACCGATGATTGCGGCTGGCAATGCGCGTGCAGGCGCCCTGGTGGCTAGGCTGGGGTGCGATGATGGCTTTGACGCCATCGGCTCTGGGCTTCCCAGCGCTTGTGTCGATAATTGCGGTGAGAATGACGTCATGGCTCCTGCCGTGGCCCGGCCTCATGGCCGCCGTTCCCCCGACTATGATATACTGAAAGCCTGATGACTTTTATTCTGATGTGAGGTAGAGGAAGGTGCTCATGGCACATCCTGGACGCACCTTCCTTGTACCCAAGCCGCCAGAGCGTTACACGCCCGATTCCGGAGATTTATTGATCATTGTTAATAACTAAAGTGTAATAATTTTTTTCATAAGTGTAGTTTGAAATGACTGTTGGGAGGGTGCGGCGCACCCGTGTCGTGCCCTCTTTTTAAAAGAACCAGTAACCACTCTACATCTCGTGAGGCGGCAATGGGAGCATTCAGGCAAGAACGAGTTCATTTAACGACAGGTTAATAATTATGTGGTAATCTTTTTTCATGGGTATTGGTAACCAAAGATTGGTTTTGTGAAGTGGTGCGCGGCACCCGCTGTGACAGCGCACCACTTTCTTAAGAAAGAAGTATCAACACCGAAGAAGGATGTAAGCGTGATTACGATAACAATAATTATAAAGTGCTAGTATTTTTTTCATAAGCGTTAAGGTTAAAATGGGGGGTGCGGCAGGCGGCCCGTCATCCCGCACCTCCTTTAAAACCTGACAATTACTGCACTTGACAAGTCTGTATTGAATAGATTTCACGATTATTAATTATTATAAAATCTCAAGCGTATGAAAGGAAAACTACTACATCTCAATTCACTGCAGCAAGTGTTTGTGCTGCTGATTACAAGTTGTGTGCTGCTGGCCCTTGGCGCATGCACTGCCGATGAAGAGCCCGAGACGGCCATCGGCTACTATATCACCATCCAGTCCAAGTACCCGATACGCGCGCTTGGCGGCATGCCGCCCATGCCCAAGGAGAAGATGATAGGAGACATTACCAGCGGCATGCAGGCGGCCATCCGTAAGGTCTATCCGGTCCATGACCAGCAGGGCGACGACTATGCCGTGATCAGGGCCTGTGATGACCTGTACCGCAGTTACTACGAGGCCTATCGCGACACCTCGGCAGTGACCAGCAACACGTTGACGGGCGGCAGCAGGGCGTCGGAGTGCAACGTGGTACTGTATCGGGCCCGCATGTCGGGCATCATCGTCCGCGCCAGTTATCCCATCAAGACTTACAGGTTCTAGATGATATGTTTTTTTTCGCTGCCGGCTGATGCTAGGACAGCCGGCGACGGGTGGCCCTGGAGGACAATCCCTCTGGGGCCATTTCTCTTGATGCGGTGTAAAAGAAATAGACGCTCTGCTGTCTAAAAAATAGACATATTCCGTTTTTCTGCGTTTCTGCTGTCGGGTCTTGCCTCAATGGTGACTAAGTTTGCATTGACGAGACAAATCCGCTACAATAACTTTAAAACAGTAAAAACATGATGAAAATGAAAACTTTGCTTCTGGGAATTATGATGTTAGGCATGCCGCTGGCGGCTGGTGCCTATGATTTTGAGTCTGACGGCGTTTATTACGGGATCACAGGGCCGTCCCAGGTCGCTGTCGTGACAGGAGACAATTATGAGGGCGCCTATGACGGCGACGTCTATATCCCCGACAGCGTGTCCCATGACGGCATGAATTACACGGTGACCGAGATCTATTATGATGCATTCTTCAAGTGTACCCGGTTGGGTGATGTGTTCTTGCCGTCAACAATCACGTCCCTGCACTGGGATGCGTTTCTTGACGCCTTTGTCGATGACATCGTCGTGCGTGACTTGGAGACATGGTGCAACATCAGTTTTGAGGAGGATGGCTGCTTCGGTAGAATGGACCCTTATCCCGACGTCGAGGTCGGAATTCATGGACTGGTGGCGGGCGGCCAGCAGGTGACCGATGTGGTCATCCCTGAATCAATCACCCGGATTCACGACTTCACATTCTATAAGACTGGTGCCATCAGGAGCGTGGAGATACCCGGTCATGTCACCAGGGTCGGCATGGGGGCGTTCTTCGGTTGCACTGACTTGAAGTCGCTCAAGATCGGCGCTGGCGTGGATACCATCGGCCACTACGCATTCAATACCGACTATTACCTATTTGACTGGGAATTTAACGTTGACCGCAACGTCATTGATGAGGTGGTGTGCCAGGCAACGGTCCCTCCTGTGATGGGTGGCAAGTACTGCTTCAACCAGGCAACCTACAAGCGCGGGACGCTTTATGTGCCAGCACAGTCATTGAGGGCCTATTGCTTGGATGAGAACTGGAGCCGCTTTGAGAACATCCTGCCTATTCCCGAGCCTGCATCCCGCCAGGGAGACGTCAACGGCGACGGTGTGCTCAATGTCACAGATGTGACCACCTTGATCGACCTGCTGCTCAATGGAGACCATTGATGGGCCGGATAGTAGGGGCCACTTGTCCAAGCGGTAACAGTTCAACCAATCATCTCAGACACAGCCTCATGCTAAGTCGTGATGCCGATAAGGTGTTGTTTTTAAAGTGTTTATAAAATAAACTGCTCTTGTCACAACTGCATGAATGCTGACTCGTGATTGTTGTAATAGTCACTGAAATAATCAGTTAAGTAGGTTAATATTAAATACTTGGCGGCTCAGCGGCTTAGCGTGAGATTAGGTGGCAGACGTTTTGGCGACGGGTCACGTCAAGACCAGATAAACAAAAAAAACGGCAAAAAGTGTTGTGAATGTGTTGTGTAGTTCAAAAAAAGTGTCTATCTTTGCAGCCGATTTCGCGGCACATGTCTTGCTGGCGTTGATGCTCATGCGTTAGTCAAGTCAAGAGTGTGACACTTGATCGTTGAAACTTCGATGTCAAGGCTATGATGCTAAGTGCCTGGCAGTCAAGCGTAGGACGATATTAAAACGAGCGAGACACCCAACTGTTGTTCCATCCCGTATTGCCGGTGAACTTCTCACGCCGGTAGGGGGTAGGGCGGCTTCTCCACGCTGGATGTCCACACCCGGAATATTGTGCTGCGCCTGTGTTTTTTCTATGTACAGGCAGGCATGTAGCGCGAGATGGCAGATTTAAAGAATGTAAAACAAGAACAATAACTAAAGAAAACAAGAGAAACTATGTCTAAAGTTTGTCAAATCACCGGAAAGAAGGCGATCACGGGCAACAACGTGTCGCACTCCAAGCGCAGGACGAAACGCAAATTCAACGTTAACGTCTTCAACCGCAAGTTCTTCTGGCCCGAGCAGGGACAGTGGATCCGCTTGACCGTATCGGCATCAGGCTTGCGCAACATTAACAAGATGGGTCTCGACGCTGCCCTGAAGAAGGCTGCCGAGGAGGGACACCTCACCGAAATCCAAGTTATCAACAAGTAAAAAAGGAGAAACTGTATTATGGCAAAGAAAGCAAAAGGCGATCGCGTGCAAGTCATCCTGGAGTGCACCGAGCAGAAGGGCACTGGCGTTCCCGGCATCAGCCGTTACATCACGACCAAGAACCGCAAGAACACCACCGAGCGTTTGGAACTCAAGAAGTACAATCCTTATCTGAAACGCATGACCGTTCACAAGGAGATCAAGTAATAACAACAACCCTTTAAACGACTATATAATTTTATGGCAAAGAAAGTAGTTGCAACCCTTCAGACTGGTGAAGGACGCTCATGGAGCAAGGTGATCAAGATGGTCCGCTCCGAGAAGACTGGCGCTTACGTATTTGAGGAGCGCATGGTCCCCAACGACAAGGTACAGGACTGGCTCAAGTAATCACGAGGCCAATCGACAATACACTTCGCCTGCCCGCATGCTGACAACAGCCCGCGGGCAGACTTCATTTTTTTCTAGAGGTGAAAAACATGAAACTCTTCCCCTCGCCGGCGGTGAAACTTTGCGCCATTTTCATTAACTTTGCCGTCTGGAACAAATCCTGATGTAATGATGGACCTGAAGGACAAATATTTTTTCACGATGGAAATCGCCGTGCGCGATTATGAACTCGACAGCGAGGGCATTGTCAACAATGCCGTCTATCTGCACTATCTGGAGCACACGCGCCACGCCTTTGTCAAGCAGGAGGGGCTCCCCTTCGGCAGCTTGACGAGCGAGGGCCTCGTGCCGGTGGTGCGCCGCATGACCATAGACTACCACACGCCGCTGCGCAGTGGTGATGTGATGCTGAGTTGCCTGCGTGTCGAGCGCGAGGGCGCACGCTTCATCTTCTATCAGGACATCTTCAAAACTCCGGGCGGGGAACTGGCCGTGAAGGCCGTTGTGACCATCGTGTGCCTCGACAGTGACGGCCGCATCAACCGTGGTGACGATCTTCAAGCCCGCCTTGCCAAATTTTTCGATCGTGATGAGTGATAGCGTGTCCACATCACCACTGGCCTGCCGCATAGCCTTTGCCAGCCTCCAGGGCATGGGCATCGACCTGGCGCGCAAGTTGCTCGATGTCGTGGGCAGCGAGCAGCGCTTCTTTGACATGAGCGAGAAAGACCTGCGCAACCTCACCCGCGGGCGCAGCAAGATCTACCGTGACGACTACCGCCGGGAGTGCATGGAGCGTGCCGTGAGGGAAGAGGCGTTTGTGGGCGAGCATGGCATCAGTGCCGTCTATTTTACCGATGCCGCTTATCCTCACCGCCTGCTTGAGGCGCCCGACGCCCCGGCCATGATCTACACGCTGGGCAAGTGCGACCTCGAGAGTGCCCATGTCGTCAGTGTGGTGGGAACGCGCCACGCGACACAGTATGGCGTCAAGTTCTGTGACACGCTCATTGGCGACCTGGCCGAGCGGTTGCCGGGTCTGGTCGTGGTGAGCGGTCTCGCCTATGGAATCGACATCGCCGCCCACCGGGCTGCGCTTAAGCACGGTGTCCCCACGGTGGCTGTGCTCCCCCGCGGCCTGAACCGCATCTATCCCGCCATGCACCGCAACGACGCCATCGCCATCGCCAAGCGCGGGGGTATGCTCCTGACCGACTACACCAGCCAGGACGCAGTGCAGAAGAGCAACTTCCTGGCACGCAACCGCATTGTGGCTGCCTTGAGCGACTGCACGGTGGTTGTCGAGTCGGCTGGCTCGGGTGGGGCGCTGGTGACCGCCTCGCTGGCCATGAGTTACAACCGTGATGTCATGGCGGTGCCGGGCCGCAGCGGTGACGAGTACTCGGCAGGTTGCAACAAACTCATCGCCACCAATAAGGCCGCCCTCATCACCAGTGCCGATGACCTGATGGCAGCCATGCGGTGGGAACCGGCCCAGCAGCAAGCGGTGCAACTCGACTTGTTCCCCGACCTGACCGCCGAGGAGCAGGCCGTCGTTGATGTCGTGCGCGACCGCGGCGAGATTCACCTCAATGCGCTGGCCGACGCCCTGCAGTTGCCCGTCTATAAACTCATGAGCACCCTGGTGGAACTCGACTGCAAGAACATCATTGCCACGTTGCCTGGCTGCCGATACACATTGATTTAGGCCCGGAATCTGGCGAATAACTCCATTTTTGCATTTTTTAAGGAACGTGGCGGTGACTGATTTGAATTTTTGCCGTATCTTTACATTTTCTTTTTTAATAAAAAATGAACTTTAAATTACACAACGATATGAATACTCAGCGAATACCTGATTCAGAGTTTATCATCAATGATGACGGTTCGGCATTTCACATTCACGTGAAGCCCGAGCAGTTGACCGACAACATCATTGTGTGCGGCGACCCTGGCCGCGTGACCATGATTGCATCCCACTTCGAGACCCGTGACTGGGAAACCTCCAGCCGCGAGTTTCACGCCATCGGCGGCACCTTTAACGGCAAGCCCATTATGGCCCTGTCCCACGGCATTGGCCCCGATAACATCGATATTGTGATGACCGAACTTGATGGCCTGGCCAACATCGACTTCCAGACCCGCACGCCCCGTGCCGTTCACCGCACCCTCAACATCGTGCGCATCGGCACCTCGGGAGGCCTGCAGCCCTATGTTCCCGTTGGCACCCCTGTCATCGCTTCCAAGGCCATCGGCTTTGATGGCGTGATCAATTATTATGCCGACCGCAACAAGGTCGCCGACCTCGACTTTGAGAAGAAATTCTGTGAGTTCGTCAAGTGGAACGAACTGTTTGCCAAGCCCTATGTCGTTGATGCCGACCCGTGGCTGGTCGAGAAAATCGGCCGTGACGATATGGTGCGCGGTTATACCATCTCGGCAGTGGGCTTCTATGGTCCCCAGGGGCGCCGTGTGCGTCTCGACCTGGCCGAGCCCGAACTGAACAGCCGCATTGAGCGATTTGAGTATAACGGAGGCCACATCACCAACTATGAGATGGAGAGCAGTGCGCTCCAGGGTATGGCACTGATGCTGGGTCACCGCGCGATGACCGTATGTTCAATCATCGCCAACCGGGTGGCCACCGATGTCAACCCCAACTACAAGACTGCCGTCGAGGACCTGGTGAAGACCGTCCTCGAGCGTCTCACTGCCGATTGAGCCGATTGGCCGCATGATGTTTGGCCGGTCGAGTCTCACGCTAAGCCGTTAAGATATTATTTTTAAGGCATTTATAAATTCCTGCTCTGATTACAAGTCAGCATTCATGCTGACTTGTAATCATCTTAATAATCAATGAATTATTTAGTTAAGTGAATTAATATTAAATACTTAGCGGCTTGGCGACTTAGCGAGAGTTGAAGCCGCTGGATATCCATGTGATGTCAAGTAAAATAAAAAAAATCTTAAAACTTGAGTGCAGTATAATATAATGCATTAGGCATGCGTTATAAGAATGTAACAATTTTAAACAGGATTGCCTATGCATGAAATGACTACTTCGACAAACAACAATGACAGTGACGTTATGGCAGCAGTAAAGGGTCCCAAGAAGGCGACTATTGAGTTCCTCAAGCAGTTTGCGAGGGCCTATGAGTATAACGTCGAGTTGCCGAGAGGATTAGAGTCGATGATTTTGAACTAGAATAATCGCCCCTCTCCAGCAGAAACTGAATAAGAAACCTTCCTGTGCCTCATGGCGGGAAGGTTCCTTTTTTTTTAGTTTATTGATGGCGGTCATTAGAGTTTTTTGGCCACAAGTGGCGTCCTGCTGTTGCCCATGTCATGATAAAATTGTAAATTTGCACCAAATATCGAATTCCGTCATGAAGAATTTTGTGATACGCGCCCTTTCGGGAGCCTGTTATATAGCACTCATTATCGCCGCGATCCTGTTGCTGGATAATTCCCCGGTGATGTATCTGCTGGTATTCCCGTTGCTCATCGTGCTGGGAATCGGCGAGATGGTGACTATGGCCAAGGATGACGCCACCCAGTCGTGGCTGGTCAATGTGATTGACATGCTGGGAGGTATAGGATTGTTTGTGGCTTTCTACATGCACTATGAGGGCGCCACAATGCAGACGCGCGCCCTGTGGCTGTTGCCCGTGGCCGCCTATCTGATACTGCGCACCATCGTGCAACTGTACCGTCCCCGTCAAAATGCCGTCCACAGCCTCGAGAGGTCATTCTTTGCCCTCGGGTATATTGCCCTGCCCGTGGCGCTGCTCAACTGTATCGTGAGCATCACGGCTCCACGCCTGTTGCTGGGCATCTTCATGTTTATCTGGCTATATGACACCGGCGCCTATTGCATCGGCATGCTGCTGGGCCGCCACCGCCTGTTTGAGCGCGTTTCTCCCAAGAAGTCCTGGGAAGGGGTGATCGGGGGCATTGCTGCCAGTGTGGCTGGCGCCTATGTGACCTATTACTGGTTTGATGAGTTTTTCCAGGTGCCTGAACTCGCGACGTGGGTGGGCCTGAGCGTGGTGGTTGCCGTGTTTGCTACCTTCGGTGACCTGGTGGAATCGCTCATCAAGCGCACCGTCGGAGTCAAGGACTCGGGCAATATCCTGCCCGGCCATGGCGGCATTCTGGACCGCATCGACAGCCTCTTGCTCGTGTCCCCCGCGGTTCTCATCTATCTGTCACTGATTGTCACCAATATCCAATAAGAGAGACATGCGTCATTTCCTACCCATGCTGATTTCGCTGTGGCTGCTGGCCATGGTCTTTTCTTGCGGCAATCAACGCAGTGCTGCCCCTCAGGAACATCACTTGCCCGACACGCTCACCGTGGGCACTCTCTATAGCCCAACGGGATTTTTTATCCTCAAGGGAGACACCATGGGTTATGACTATGACCGCATCTGCGACTTCGCCCGCTCCCATGGCATCGCCCTGCGCTTTAAGGTGGCACGCAGCATGCCCGCTCTGCTCGATATGCTCAAAAAGAGGGCGGTAGATGTGCTGGCCTGTGAGATACCGGTCACGGCCGAGTATAAGGCACGCGTGCTGCATTGTGGCGCTGTCAATGAAACTTATCAGGTGCTTGTCCAGCACAGTGGCGCCGGCCTGTTGCACGATGTGACCCAGTTGATCGGCCATGACGTGTATGTCGAGAAAGGGTCCAAGTATGAATCCAGGCTGCGCAATCTCGATAATGAGGTGGGAGGTGGCATTGTCATCCATGCCGTGGAAGGCGAGGCGGCGTTGCCCACCGAACTCATTCAGCGTGTCTCCAGGCGTGAAATCCCCTTTACCATTGTTGACAGCGATATCGCCCAGATGAATCTCACCTACTATGACAGCATCAACATCCAGTTGAGGGTGGGATTTGCCCAACGCTCGTCGTGGGCCGTTGCCAAGCGTGACCAGTGGCTGGCCGACAGCATCAACCTGTGGGCCGCCAGTGTCAACGCCCAGGAGTATTCCAAGCAGGCCTTGAAGCACTACTTCGAGATGAACCGTGGCCCTAAGCCCGATTCGGTCAAGGTCGATACGCTGGCAGTCACTCCTCCGGGAGGCATTTCACCCTATGACCCAGTCTTCAAGCAATATGCCCAGGAAATGGGATGGGACTGGCGACTGCTCGCCGCGATAGCCTACTCCGAGTCGGGATTTGACCCCAACGCCACCTCGTGGATGGGCGCGCGCGGCCTCATGCAGGTGATGCCCAAGACGGCCAAGTCCTTTGGCGTCGCCGAGGGGGACTTGTTCAACCCCGAGGTGAGCATCCGCGTCGCTTCCAAGATACTGAGGGAACTCGACGGCATCATGCGGGGACGCACGGGAGCGGGAGACCGCATCAAGTTTGTACTGGCGGCCTATAATGCCGGTTCGGGCCATGTGACCGACGCCATCGCGCTGGCCCGCAAGTTTGAACTCAACCCTCGCGTGTGGGACGAGAATGTCGAGCAGGCGATGCTGTGGAAGATGGATCCCGAGTACTATAACGACTCGGTGTGCTCCAACGGCTACTGCCGCGGTACCGAGCCCGTCGATTATGTCGTCAAGGTGCTGGGCCGCTATGACTACTACAAGAAGAACTACAAGCGTTAAAAATATCCACTCGTGTTATAATATAAACGGGTCGCTTGCAGTTATATATATTATAAAGAAATCAACCAATTCACATTCAGGATTATGAGAAAGAAACATTTAATCGTTGCCACTGTAGTGGCGCTGTCCGCATCCATGATGATGCAGTCTTGCATTGGCAGTTTCGCCCTGTTCAACAAGGTCAAGAATTGGAACGACCATGTGGGCGACAAGTTTGTGAACGAACTCGTGTTTGTTGCCATGTGGATCTTGCCTGTGTATGAACTCAGTTTTGCTGCCGACTTGCTCATCCTCAACTCGATTGAGTTTTGGTCGGGTACCAATCCCGCTCTCGCTCAGAACGAGACTCGGGTGGTTGATGGCAAGGATGCCCAGTACCTGGTTGCCCGTAACGCCGAGGGCTACAGCATCACCAACATGAAGACCAACCAGGTGACCCGCTTCGTGTTTGACGCACAGGACAACTCCTGGTCTCTCGATAACAATGGCGAGCAGGTGAAGTTGTTCACCTTTGTTGACGACACCCATGTTGACATGCTCACGCGTGACGGCAGTTACAAGACCGTGGAATTGTCACAGTCTGGCGTGCTGGCCTATCAGGAGATGGTGGGCGCTGGCGGCGTGGCCTTTGCCTTGAAGTAAGCGGCCTCGATTGTCAACTTACCATAGGCGGCAACCTGTGTGAGAATCATCATTCGTTCACGGGTTGCCGCTTTTTTATGGATTCGGGTATGATGGACCGCCTTTAGTCCTGCTCAATGTGAAGAAAAAATGATAGTTATTTGCTTTTTTCATTTTTGTTTTATATATTTGTGGCTGTAAAAATTATTGTTTAATCATGAAAATGAGGATGAACTATGAAATATTATATAGTTGACGCATTTACCGACACACCTTTTGGCGGTAATCCCGCTGGTGTCGTGCTACTGGGACAAGACACACCTTTCCCCGATGAAAAACTCATGCAGCAGGTGGCTGCCGAGTTGAGATATAGTGAGACGGCCTTTGTTCAGCAGAATGGCCCGTCGGAGTTTACCGTGCGTTACTTCACACCATGCAGCGAGGTTGACCTGTGTGGTCATGCGACTATTGCCACCTTTGGACTATTGCGCCGTGAGGGCCTCATAGCCGAGGGCTCGGTGTGCCTCAACCACACGCTGGCCGGCGATCTGCAGGTGAAAGTGAACGGACACGTGATGATGCAGATGGCCGAGCCGCAGGTGATTGTGCCGCTGCTCGATGAGGATTATCTGCACGAGATCATGGCTGGACGCAGGGCCAAGGAGTGGCCCGACATGCCCGTCGAAGTGATTTCGACTGGTTTGCCCGACATCATCATGCCGGTGTGCAGTGTCGAAGCGCTGAATGCCCTGAAACCCGATATGGACGCCCTCACCGAGTTGAGCCGCGAACTCAACGTGGTGGGAGTGCACGCCTTTGCCCTGACCGATGACGGCTATACGGCTCATGTGCGCAACTTCGCGCCGCTCTATGGCGTGCCCGAGGAGTCCGCGACAGGTACGGCCAACGCCGCTTTGACCTATTACCTGTACCGCCGCAATATTGTCAAGCACGACGCGGAATGCCAGTTCATGCAGGGCGAAGCCATGGAACGCCCGTCGGTAGTGGATACCATTCTGGGAACAGATGGCATTTCATGGGTGGGCGGCCAGTGTGCCATTGTCGCCTCTGGAGAATTGCTGGTATAATTCAGGAATTGAATTTTGGCAGGATGCCGTCGAGGAGGGCGTGCGACTATCGGTCGCAACAGACGCGTCTGAGCCTCGACGCGCGTTGCCATGTGCGTTCACTTGAAGAACTTGCTATGGCGGATGAAGGCATAGCACAGGGCCATCAGCACCACCGAGATGGCAAGAGCCAACGGGAAGCCCCAGGGGTGGGACTCCATGCCATTGGGCACGTTCATGCCATAATAGCCGGCAATGACGGTGGGGATCATCAGCAGGATGGTAACCACGGTCAGGGTTTTCATGATGCGGTTCAGGTTGTTGCCGATGACCGAGGAGTAGGCCTCTTGCTGGCGGTCGAGGATGTCGTTGTAGATGCTGGCGGTGTCCAGCGCCTGCTGGGTCTCGATCTCGACGTCCTCGAGCAGGTCCTCGTCGTGGGGCAGGGAGCGCAGGCGCATCTTGATGCGCGCCAGCACGGTGGCATTGCCCTTGAGCGAGGTGATGAAATAGATGAGGAATTTGCCCAGGCCCATCGCGCGCATCAGTTCGTCGTTGTCCATTTTCTTCTCCATGCGTTCCTCGGCGACGTTCATCATGGCGTTCATCTGCTTGAGGTACTTGAGGTACCACACCGAGGTCGACAGCATCAGTGAGAGTGTCAGGTCATGACCCTTGCAGGTGTTCATGCGGCGCCTGACGCTCCACTGGATGAAGTCGTCGAGCACCTCATTGTCATAGTAGGAAATGGTGATGAACACATCGTCGCGTATCAGGATGGCCAGCGGGGCCGTTGTGAACACGGTTTCGCCATCCTGGTCGATGCTCTTGCACGGCACGCGCACCATGACCAGCATCCAGCCGGCATCGTGATCGACACGCGGGCGTTCCTCAACGTCCTCGGCATCGTGGATGAAGTCCATCGGCACGTCAAAGCGGTCCTTCAGCACCGCCAACTCGTCGTCGGTCGGGTTGGTGACCTTGATCCAGCATCCCGACTTCCACTGATTGATTTCGGCAAATCCGTCCTTACATTTCCAGTAATTGATCATAGCCTTCTCTCCTTTAATTATACCACTGACATGCAAAGGTAGTGTTTTTACCCGATACTGCAATAGCGCTGCCACTCCCCATGACGCATAGTCTGGTGATTTTTATGGATTAGAATGAAAAATAGGGGCCGCGACACGTCGAGTGCCGTGGCCCCTGTTCATGATTGTCTCGTCTTGAGGGATGGATTACTTCACGACCTTGATCGTGGCTGTGGTGCCGTCGCTGTAGGTGGATTGCTGCAGGAACAGGCCCGTGGCGGGAGCCGTGGGCAACTGGCGGCCAGTCAGGTCATAGTAGCGGGTCTCGACAACCTCTGCACCGCTGGCAACCTCGTTGATGCCCGATGCGTTGGGGTTGGTGACATAGGCAATGTCTGAGCGGTTCACCTCGCCACCGGCGGTGTAGATGCTCTGGACGCCCACAACCTCATAGTCGGTGGTGTAGAGATAAACCGTGTGACGGCCGTTGCCGCCGATGTAGATATCAAAGTTGACGTTGTCCTCAAACTTGTAGGGGATATCAGTCATCGGGCTGGTGAAGCCGATGTAGGTCTCGGGATCGAAGGTGAATACCTCATCGTCGAGGATGATGTTGTAGTACAACTTGTTCTCATTCATCTTGTAGCCCTCGGTGTCCTCGGTGGGGATGGTGAAGTGCAGCACGCTCCAGCCTGCCGAGTTGTTGACCGACAGGTCGGCGTCGGTAAAGATGGGCATGGCGGGAGTTGCGGGGAACTCGTCAAATGCAACCAGGCCGGGAGCCACATAGTCGCTGATGATCGACAACGTCGTGGGACCCACGTTGGTGATCATGGACGCGGGCCACTCGGCAACGATGTTGCGGGCATCCTCATCGACGGTGAAGACAATCTCGTCGTTGAGGTTGTAGTTGAACACTGGCGTGCCATAGGTCTCGCTGTCAACATAGGCGTCGCCGGTGAGCATGTAGATGTGACCGTTGTAATAGGGATCAGCGCCCAGGTACTGGCGGGTGGGGAAGGTGGCCTTGCCATCAACCAGCGTGCCCTTGATGAAGGAGTCGTAGTTATTGTTGTTGAGGTTGCCCATGTAGATGTTCTCGCCGTCGATGATGATGTCCACGATGCAATCCTTGGTCTTGGTCAGGTCGGTGGGGTCAGACAGGTAGGTCATCGTGTAACTCTGGATGTAGTACTCATCGTCGTGCATGATGATGGGCGCGTCGGTCATCTGGCTATAGACGATGTGCTGGTCGGCCATGTAGAACCAGTCGGCCGTGGCGTCACACAGGCCGATGAACTTGTCGCCCAACTGGGTCAACACGCCGTCCTGCCAGGTGAACTCGATTTCGCCTTCTTCCTCAACGACGGGCACACCCTCCTCCTCGTCATAGTGCATGCAGTAGGCATAGTACGGGTCGCCAGCGTCTAGAATGTACAACTGCGGCAACTTCACGACAAACTTGCCGTCGCCTGCCGGCTCGGCCTTGATCCAGGGCAGGATGGAGAACCAGATGTAGCCCTGGGAGATGGGATTGTAGATGTAGAGGTTGCCGTCGGTGCCCTCGACCACCTTGCCGATGCCGCCGTCCACGTTCTGTGTGTAAACTTCACCCCATCCCAGGCCATAGGCCGATGACGAGGCATACATGTTGTCATACAGGGTGCCCTCGGGCGTGTCCATGATGGGCTCTTCATCAACGCGCACAGGCGCGCTTGCGGGCGCCTTGAATTGTGACAGCCTCATGCCGCTCTTGACGGGCATGCGTCCTGCGCTGGCCATGCTCGGGATGAGCAGCGCAGCAACCAGTGCAATAAGAGTAATTGTTCGCTTCATAACTTGAATCAATATTAAAGGTTAATACTAAAGTCGGTTTTTCACCCGCAAATGTAAAGAAAATTGCATGTAAAAACAATAGTAAGAAAGATTTTTTTTAAAGATCACCATGCGGTCGATGTATTACGGGCTGCCAGCCCGTAACACAGGGACAACTCGATAAAACAGCGAGGGCTGCGGCAACTGGTGTCGCAGCCCTCGTTAGGGTTTCTCGTTAAAACGTCAGGCGGGATTAGCAGCCCAGGCGCTTCTCGAGGTTGGCGCGGATGGCCTTGATGAAGTCGGCGCTGTTCACGGCCTTGGCCTCAACACCTTCCATGAGGTTCACGAGGTCCTTGGTCACGATGCCGGCATTCAGGGTGTCGAAGCAAGCAGCCTCGAGTTGGTCGCCGAAGTTCATGAGGTCCTTCAGGCCGTCCTTCTCACCGCGCTTGCGCAGGGCACCGCTCCATGCAAAGATGGTAGCCATGGGGTTGGTCGAGGTCTCCTCGCCATTGAGGTACTTGTAGTAGTGGCGGGTCACGGTACCGTGGGCAGCCTCATACTCGTAGTTGCCGTCGGGGCTAACCAGCACGCTGGTCATCATAGCCAGTGAACCGAAAGCGGTGCTGACCATGTCGCTCATCACGTCGCCGTCATAGTTCTTGCAAGCCCAGATGTAGCCACCCTTGCTGCGGATCACGCGGGCAACGGCGTCGTCAATCAGGGTGTAGAAGTACTCCAGACCCAACTTCTCGAACTCAGCCTTGTAGTTCTGCTCGTAAACCTCCTCAAAGATGATGCGGAACTGAGCGTCATACTTCTTGCTGATGGTGTCCTTGGTCGAGAACCACAGGTCCTGCTTGGTGTCGATGGCATACTTGAAGCAACTGTGAGCAAACGAACGGATGGACTTGTCCAGGTTGTGCATGCCCTGCAGCACGCCCTCGCCCTTGAACTCGTGGATAACGATCTCCTCGTGCTTGCCGCTGACGCCGTCAAAGACCAGCTTGGCGGTGCCGGGCTCGTCGGCACGCAGCTCAACACTCTTGTACACGTCGCCATAGGCATGACGGGCGATGGTGATGGGCTTCTCCCAGTTCTTGACAACGGGGTGGATGCTGGGGATGGTGATGGGAGCACGGAAAACGGTACCGTCGAGAATCGAACGGATGGTGCCGTTGGGGCTCTTCCACATCTCGTGCAGTTTGTACTCGTCCATGCGCTTGAGGTTGGGCGTGATGGTGGCGCACTTCACGGCAACACCATACTTCTTGGTAGCCTCGGCAGCCTCGACGGTGATCTTGTCACCAGTCTCGTCACGCTTTACCAGACCCAGGTCATAGTACTCACTCTTGAGGTCAACAAACGGAAGAATCAGGTCGTCCTTGATCATCTTCCACAGGATGCGGGTCATCTCGTCACCGTCCATCTCCACGATGGGGGTTGTCATCTTAATTTTCTCGATCATGATTGTCAGTTAAAATCAGTTTCGTTTATAAATGATTGATAAATACTTGTTTTGTTGTTGAAAACCTGTCCCTAGGCGTGATGCCCAGGGGACAGGTTGAATAATGTTTTACTTCTTCTGTGAAGCGTAGAAGTTCATCAGGCAGCCCTCGGCGAGGATGGTGCGCTCGTCCTGGGTCAGGTTCTGGAAGAAGAGGTGCAGGTCATGCACGCCGTCGGCAGCGATAACCTTGGCATCAATCTCCTCCTTGCCGCTGATGATGGCCTCGCGGATGCCGGGCACAAATACCATGTCACCGGGGTTGTAGTTGAACTCAACATCGGGAGCGATGGTGAAGGGAACGATACCCCAGTTGATACAGTTGCTGCGGTAGCGCTTGGTGGCATACTCGTAGCAGATGTTGGCGTCGCCGCCGAGCACCTTCTGGCAAGAAGCAGCCTGCTCACGAGCAGAACCGTCACCAGGCTTGTGGGCAAATACACATGAGCCGAACGAGGTGTTGTCGGCGCTAGCACCAACCTTGGCCAGTGCGTCGAGCACGTGCTGCGGGCACTTGCCGTCGCGGCGCTCGTGATCCTGCTCCTGGATGCGCTTGCTCAGGCCTACGTACTCGGGCACGCGGCGTGACAGGGCAAACTCGGAGAGCTTCAGGGGGTTGGAGCGGTAGCTCGAGGTCTCACCGCTGGGGATCAACTCGTCGGTGGTGGTTACGCTGTCGTGGATAACGGCTGCCAGCTCGAGCAGCATGTTGTCCTCCATAGCATACATCTTGGGCCAGTCCTTGATGTTGGGACCGTAGCGCAGTTCGACGTCGGCCTCGGCCTTGCCAAAGCCGTAATATACGCGACGCTCATAGATCTTGGCGTCGTACTCGTAGGGCTTGTGGTCGTCGGTGTAGTCAACGTCGGTGGCAGCGGTGATGACGCCTCCGTTAGCAGCGGTGGCTGCAATCGAGCGGGCGTCCATCAGGGCAACCAGCGAGATCTGACCCTGGCCGGGCTTGGAACCCTCGCGGTTGGGGAAGTTGCGGGTGGTGTGGCGGATCGACAGACCATTGTTGCTGGGAACGTCGCCTGCACCGAAGCAAGGACCGCAGAAGGCGGGCTTGATGATGGTACCGGTCTCGAGCAACTCCTCGACGATGCGCTGACGTACGGCTGCCATGTAGACGGGAACCGACTGGGGATAAGCGCTCATGGTGAAGTAGTCGTTACCGATGCTCTTGCCGCGCATGATGCTGGCAGCAGCGCTCAGGTTGTCATAGGTACCGCCCGAGCAACCAGCGATGATACCCTGGTCGGCCTGTACCTTGCCGTCCTTCATCACCTTGTCAACGAGGTCACACTGTACCTTGTCGCCAAAGCGCTTCTTGGTGTCCTCCTCGACCTTGCGCAGGATCTCGACGGGATTGGCCTGCAACTCGTGGATGGTGAAAGCGTTGCTGGGGTGGTAGGGCAGGGCGATCATGCACTCCTGAGTGCTCAGGTCGATCTTGATCATGCTGTCATAGTAAGCAACCTCACCGGGCTGGAGAACCTTGAAGTCCTCGGGACGCTTGTGGATCTCGTAGTGGTGCTTAACCTCGTCATCAGTAACCCAGATTGAACTCAAGCAAGTGGTCTCGGTGGTCATGATGTCGATACCGTTACGGAAGTCGATGGGCAGGTTCTTCACGCCGGGGCCAGCAAACTCGAGCACCTTGTTCTTTACAAAGCCGCTCTCGAAGGTAGCCTTAACGAGCGAGATAGCAACATCGTGGGGACCTACACCCTTGCGGGGAGCACCCTCCAACCATACCAGGACAACCTCGGGGGCGTTGATGTCCCAAGTGTTGCGCAGCAACTGCTTCACGAGTTCGCCACCGCCTTCGCCGACGCCCATGTTACCGAGCGAACCATAGCGGGTGTGGCTGTCGCTACCCAGGATCATGTTACCGCACTTCACCATTGCCTCGCGGGCAAACTGGTGGATAACGGCCTGGTTGGCGGGAACGTAGATACCGCCATACTTCTTGGCTGCCGACAGACCGAACACGTGGTCGTCTTCGTTGATTGTGCCGCCGACGGCGCACAACGAGTTGTGGCAGTTGGTCATTGCGTAGGGCAGGGGGAACTTCTCGAGACCACTGGCGCGGGCGGTTTGGATAATGCCCACGTAGGTGATGTCGTGCGACATCATCGCGTCAAAGCGGATGCGCATCTTCTTGCCCTTGCTGCCATCCACGTCGTGAGAGCGCAGGATGCCATAGGTGATGGTGTTCTCACGAGCCTCGTCAGGCGTGGGAAGACCAGTTGCATCAGTGCGAATTTCGTTACCGTTGATTAAGTAAACTCCTTGTTTGATTAATTCTACCATGATAAAATTTAAATGTTAATTGATATAGGGTTATTAATTCAATATCGAGTGAATAAAAATTGTGAGCGCAACCATGTCGGCACTGCCGCCGGGCGAGATGTTGCGGGCGATGTAGTTGCGGTTCATCGCTTCCATGCCGGCTGTGCTGTAGTTGTCGTGCAGGTTCAGTGCCTCTTGCTTGACCTTCTGTGCCTCGTCATATCCCACGCGGTGGATGACGTTGGTGTCATCGAGTTGGCTCATGATGAGCAGCAGCAGGCGGTGACAGGCGGTCGTGGCGTCCTCGGCAAGATAGGCGCGATAGCAGGGCAACCACTCGGCGAACAACTGGTGGTAGCCAGCCTTGGCCAGGTCGAGGGCTCCCGTCACACGGTGCGCATTCACGGCGGTATTGCCGTGGGTGCCCGCCGTGGGGGTGAATTGCTCGGCGACCTGCATGATGAGTTCGCGCAGTTGCTTGCTGCCGACGATACCGTCACGGGCCATGCACCATGAGGCTGCCAGCGTGGTCAGTCCCAGCGAGAACAGGGCGCCACGGTGAGTGTTCACGCCACCAGTGGCGTTGAGCATGCTCTTCTCGGCCTCGATGCCGATGTGGCGCACCACTTGGGCATCGGGTAATTCGTAATTTTCACCGCGGGTAAATCCTTCCAGCGCTAACTGGATGAAGAAAGGCCGCAATGCGTGGATACTCCTGCTCATGATGGCCACATCCATGTCCTTGTGAGCCCCGTTGTCGTGGCGGTCCACCAGTCCGGGCTTGGGGGTGGTGTTGAGTTCGGCCTGGAGGGCGTCACATGCCAGGTGGGCAATCAAGTAGGGCTCGGTCGTCTTGGCAACAAGTGCCGCGGCATTGACCAGTGAGCCTTCATTCAGCGATTGACGCATGCGTGAGGCGCTCACGGGTTGCCCGTCCAGCGAGAAGCGCTCGATGGTCTTGACCGTGATGCCGTGCTGGGGTAACTGGTCCTGCATGAGGTGGTTGTAGCGGGCGGTCAAGGCATCGATGGGCTCACTGCCCACATAGCGCGTGCTCACGCCCAGGGCGGGAGCGATGTGGCGGGCAAACAGGTCCAGATCGAGCGTGATGTGGGTGTCGGTGGCGTCGGTCACCTGCTTGAGGAAGTAGGTCGGGAAAGTCAACTCGCTGATGGCGTAGTCGCTTCCCTCTACCACGACAACGTTGTCCAAGTCCTTGCAGCCAGCCTGAATCATGGCCAGACGCTCGGCATAACTGAAGACGGAACGGTCCTCGCGCACGGCGATGACATAGAGCGTGGATGATTGCTCGGCGGCTCGATGGACCAGGTAGAGGTGACCCAGGGTGAACGGGTTGGCGTTCATCACGATGGCCGATGCGCCGTCGGCACGGTCACCGCGCATGCGGCGCAGGTAGTCGGTGTAGGCACCGATACCTTTCACGCCGTTTTCCATCAGGATGGCATGAGGTGCCCGGGCGAGCACTTTAAAGCCCATGCTCTCAAACACATCGTGATTCTCGGGCTTGGTATAGACCTTAATGGTCTGGTGGCCCGACTGGGTGGCCATGCCGATGAGGTGGCTGATGAGCCTGTTGCTCAAGCCGGTCTCGCGGGCGGCTGGCCCCACGGCTATGCACTTGATGACATTGCCCTGCAGTCCCCCGCCGGCGATGATGTTGCCATCGTCGTCGGTGACAGCGGCATAGTAGTCCACGTCCTCCAGACGCAGGCCGCTGTCGGCGAGGAAGCGCTCGACCCGAGTCCTGTTGGACTTGAGCGAGAGCGGCATGTCGCTGATTTCAAAATTGTTATCGTACATAGTCCTTGATCAGTTTCTCGATGTGGGCCATGAGTTCCTCCTGGGTGTGGCTGTGGTTGCGCATGCACCAGCGTGACTCGTGGTCGCACAACAGGCAACGCCGCGGTTCCCCGCCCACCTGCTGGCGGTTGATGGGTGTACCGTCGGCCCCCATGACATCAATGTCGAACAGCCGCCCTAACGGGTGGCTGTCTTCGATGTCACAAGTCACACGTTTGGCCTCGAGCGCTGGCAAGTCGGTAATGAGGTAAGCCTCATAGCCGGTCTCCAGGTCCCGGGCGCGTGTGGCCTGTACATGTTCGCCCAGCCGGTCCAGAATGGCCGTCAGGGCAGCCTGTGCGGTCACCACCGAGTAGAGATTACGCTTGACGCTGCCGGGCATCACCACCGTGAGGCACACCAGTGTGCCGCCGGGATGCTGCTGGAGCAACTGCTGTTGCAGGGCGTGACGGTTGTCACGGCTTTGCAGTAGGGCGTCGAGCGTAATCTCCATCGCTAGTGTATATTTAGGTTAGGCTAAATGGGTTGATTAGCCCACGATATTCCTGATAACATCCTGTACCGAGCCGTCGCGGTTCATCACCACGCCGACAACCTTGTCGCCGAAGGGCAGGGGAGCAGGATTGCCGATGATCGAGCGGGCCTTGGCAGCCAGGTCGTGGATGTCCACAATCTTCAGGCCGGCAGCCTCGAGGCGCTCCTTGATCTCGGGACGGTTGGGGTTAACGGCGATACCATACTCGGTAACGACAACGTCAACGTTGCTGCCCGGAGTGATCAGGGTGGTTACCTCGTCAACGACGCAGGGGATGCGGCCGCGCAGCAGCGGGCAAACGATGACTGACAGGGCACTGTCCTGAGCGGTGTCGGGGTGACCGCCGATAGCGCCACGGATGATACCGTCGCTGCCGACGAGCACGTTCACGTTAAAGTTCACATCAACCTCCAGAGCCGACAGGATGACGACATCCAGGAAGTGGGTAGCCGAACCCGGCTCAAGCATGGCGGCATACTCGTTGGCCGACACGCACTTGTGCAACGGGTCGTTCATCAGCGACTCGGCAGCCACCTTGTCAAACGACTGAACGTCGATCAGACGGCCGATGAGGCCCTCCTGGTGCAGTTTCACCATGTGGCTGGTGATGCCGCCCAGTGCGAAACTGGCCTTGATGCCCTTGTCGATCATGCCCTGGCGCAGGTACTTGGTCACGGCCAGCGAAGCGCCGCCCGAACCGGTCTGCAGCGAGAAACCGTTCTCAAAGTATCCACTGTTCATCACCACCTTAGCAGCCTGCTTGGCCAGGAGGATGTCGCGGGGATTCTTGGTGTCGCGGATGGCACCCGAGGAAATCTTGCTCGAGTCACCCACCGAGTCAACGACAACGACAAACTCGACGTCGGCCTCGCTGATGGCGTTGTGCTGGTTGGGGTAGTTCACCAGGTCATCGGTCAGGATGATGGTGTGGTCGGCATACTTGGCATCGGGCAGGGCATAACCCAGCGAACCGCAGATGCTCTTGGCATTCTCGCTGGTCGAGAAACCAGCAGCGTTGCCCATGGGGTCACATGACGAGGCGCCCAGGAAGGCGACGTCGATGTGGAGTTCGCCGCTCTTGATGGCATAACCGCGTGAACCGTGGCTGCGGAAGATGACGGGCTTCTCCATCAGGCCATGCGATACCTCGGTAGCGAGGGCACCGCGCAGGCCGCTGGTGTGCAACTGGGTGATCACGCCGTTCTTGATGTGCTCGATGAGGGGCTCATGCACGTCGATAAGGCTCGACGATGCCAGCGTCAGGTTCTTGAAACCCATCTCGGCGAGTTTGGCAACTACCATGTTGATCACCTTGTCACCGCCGCGGAAGTGGTGGTGGAACGAGATGGTCATACCGTCCTTCAGGCCGCTCTTCTTGATGGCTTCCTCGAGGGTCACCACCTTGTTGCACTTGTGCTGCAATTCAAAGCGGGGAGTAGGATCTTTCTTCACCTTGGAGTCGTTATAGACTGCCTTATTCATCTGCTTTGCAACCTCTGCAATCTGGGCTGCTCTATCTTTGATACTGTTCATGCTAAGTCCTCCTTTGTCAAGATGCCCGACGCGATGGCCAGGTCGATGGTACGTTGTGCTCTGATAACCACGGGGCGGTCAACCATTTTACCGTTGACGGCAATCACGCCACTGCCGCGCTTCTCGGCTTCCTTGATGGCGGCGATGATGGTCTTGGCCTTATCGATTTCCTTCTGCTTGGGTGCAAATACATCATTGACAACCTCGATCTGTCGAGGATTGATGATTGACTTGCCGTCAAAGCCCATAGCCTTGATCATCTCTACCTCACGACGGAAGGTGTCCATGTCGTTGAGGTTGCTGAACACGGTGTCGAGGGCGTCGATGCCGGCAGCGCGAGCAGCCGTCACGATGCACTGACGAGCCATTTGCAGTTCCATGCCGAAGAAGGGCGAGTCGCCCGTTGTGCGCTGAGCCTTCAGGTTAGCGCAGTAGTCCTCGGCGCCCAGGGCGATACCCATCATGCGCTTGCTGGCGGTAGCAATGGCATAGGCATTGAGTGCGCCCAGCGTGCTCTCGATGGCGGCCATGATCTGGGTGCGGCCCACGCAGCCCAGTTCGGTCTCGACCTTGATGATTTCCTGTTCGAGTTCCACAACCTCCTCGGCGGTCTCGGTCTTGGGCATGCGGATGACGTGAACGCCAGCCTTTACCACGGCCTCAACATCCTTCTTGCCATAGGGGGTGTTCAGCGGATTGATGCGTACCACCATCTCGGTGTTGCCGTAGTCGATGGTCTTGAGTGCGTTGTGAACCAGCAGACGGGCTGCGTCCTTCTCGGCCATCGATACTGAATCCTCGAGGTCGAGCATAATTGAATCGGGACCGTAGATGTGAGCGTCGGCCATCATTCCCGGGTTGTTACCAGGGACAAACATCATTGTTCTTCTGAGTCGTTGCATAACAATTTTCTCGTTTTTAATTGATGGTTAAGGTTAATTAGTCGGCCCACACGTCCTTGCCGGTGGCGCGAACGGCAGCAGCCGTCACGCGAGCGCGGATGGTGCAGTCCAGGGCTCCCTTGTCCGTGGCTTTCACCTCGGCTTGGTCGATGCCCAGGCCCTGCAGGGTCTCGGTGATAACTTTCTTGATTTGGTCGCCAAACTGGTAGGCTACCGTGCTGTCAAGATCAATGTGCAGTCCAGCGTTGTCGTTGGGCGCAATCTGGATGAAAATGTCGCCGGATTCGAGTGTTCCGGCCATTGCCGTTTTGATCTCCATTTGTTAGATTAAAAAACGTTTTTAAATATTAATAAAAGTTCGTTAATGTTGTCAGTTAGTTAGTTGCTTAAAAAGCGCTCAAAATTAGGCATTATTTTATTACTGACAAAATATTTTTGGGATGATTTTTCGACACCTTTTGGGCATGGTGAACTGGCTAATTTTTAGGCGGTTTGAAAACCAAAGTTTTCATTGTTGAAAAGTGAAGAATGGGGTATTTTGTGTCGCTTTATCTTTCATTCTGTCGTTTTTGACTGTTTTCCTGCTTCTCTTTTGCAATGACGGCAATGGGGAGCATATCCGGTGGCGGGCTCGGCGGCAATGCGGCTTTCCGCGTCGCCGTCAGCGTCGGTATAGGGGGCCGTCTTGCCGGCATGGTTGAGCACAATGTGGCTCAGGGCAAGGTCCAGGTCGCGCAGGGTGTCGTTGCGCCGTTTGGGCGTCAGTTGGCATTCCCACACCACGATGACGTTCCACCCCATGGCTTGCAGCAGTTCCTGGTTGCGCTTGTCCCGCTCGCGGTTGCGCTCAATCTTCTCTTGCCAGAACTGGGCGTTGGTCGAGGGGCGCCGCTTGTTGCAGTCATGCCCGTGCCAGAAGCATCCGTTCACCAGGATGACCGTTCTCCATTTCCTCATCACGATGTCGGGGCGTCCAGGCAATGACTTGACATACAGCCTATAACGGAACCCTTGGCGCCACAACCAGCGGCGCACCACCAGTTCGGGCTTGGTGTCGCGACCCCTGATGCGGCTCATGCAGCGGTGCCGCTGCTCTGGTGTCATCCTGTCTGCCATAACAGTGCAAAATTACCATATTCCGGTCACATCTCATCATCGCGCTCCGATTTTTTTTTGATAGAAAATAGGGCGCGGTGTGGCTTTTTCTCAGGAATATGTTGTATCTTTACACCAATAAATAGATTGACACATGAAGTTCAGCGAAGTTTTAGGCAATCAACAGGCTGTGGAGCAGATTAGACGCATGATTGATAGCGATCGTTTGCCCCACGCCCTGTTGCTCTATGGAGACCCCGGCGTGCCCAAGTTGGGCCTGGCGATGGCTGCAGCCCAGTACCTGCATTGCAAGAACCATGTTGACGGCGACTCTTGCGGGGTGTGCCCACTGTGCCGCCAGCACCAGTCGTTCAACCAGGTGGACACCCACTACAGTTTCCCGTTCACCAATAGCAAGGGAGACAGCAGTTCGCCTTGTGATGCCGACGATTTTATGGACGAGTGGCGTAACTTTGTCACCCGTTATCCTGTCGAGGACTATCAAGCATGGCTCGGATTCCTGAAGAATGATAATGCTCAACCGCAGATTTTTGTCCGTGAGGCCGAGAGCATCATGCGCAAGATGACCCTGAGTGCCTATACGGCCAAGTATAAGGTCCTCATCATGTGGCTGCCCGAGAAACTCAAGGAAGAAGCCGCCAACAAACTGTTGAAACTCATCGAGGAACCCTATGATGATTGCAAGTTCATCCTCGTCAGCGATAACGAGAAGGGAATCCTGGGCACCATCTTGTCACGTTGTCAGCGCATCGAGTTGCGCAGGCCCTCGACGCCCATGGTGGCGCAGTATCTGGCCGACCGCTATGGCATGGACATGCAGGAGGCGCTGGCACTGGCCGCTCCTGCCGACGGCAATGTCAATATGGCCGAGCGCCTGGTGCAGACGGGCAGCGAGTTCCATGAGTTCCGCGAACGCTTCATCGAGTTGATGCGCCTCTCCTACCAGCATGACCTGGCCAAACTCAAGTCCTGGAGTGATGTCATCGCCGACATGAAGCGTGAGAAGTCAAGGCGCTTTCTGGCCTATGCCGTTCGCCAGGTGAGGGAGAACTTCTTCTACAACCTGCACAACCCCGCCCTCAACTACCTCACGCGTGAGGAAGAGGCCTTCTCGACGCGATTCTCGCCGTTTATCAACGAGCGCAATGTCGAGGCCATCGTGGCCGAGATTGAGCGCGCCAGTGGCGACATCGCCGGCAACGGCAATGCCAAGATCGTGCTGTTTGACTTGGCCATACGCACGTCCATCCTCATCAGGAAATAAGAGAATAATAGGTTTTATCGGTGGGGTGGCTAGTCTGCCCCATTTTTCAGCAATAGATCATCATGAGTACACCATTCTTGCAACAAGTCGCCAGCAGTTATCTCGGGAATCAGGATCTTGAGGATTTCTGCTTTGTGTTCCCCAATCGGCGCAGTGGCCAGTTCTTCACCCACTACCTGCAACAGGAATTGATGGCCCGTGACCAGGCGCGTGGCGTGAAGATGCCTCATCTCATGCCCGCAGTGACGTCGATCAACGACCTTGTTGCCCGCTTGACAGGCACCGACGCGGCCAGCGATATCGAGATGATGTTTGCCCTCTATGACGCCTATTGCCGGGCGATGGGCGACAGAGCCCAGGAATTTGACAAATTCATCTATTGGGCCCAACTCATCATCAATGACTTCAATGACATCGACAAGTCGCTAGCCGATGCCGATGACATCTATCGCAACCTTGATGACCTGCACGGGCTGAGCAGCAATTACCTCTCGCCCGAGGTGCTGGAAAAGGTCAAGAAAATCTTTGGCGAGAACCTGTTCACTGCCTTTTTTGACACCCGCGACGATGCCGACCTGTGGCAACGCCGCGCGGCCATCGGCGGCAGGGAGGACGGCGGTGAGCATGACGATGTGGTGAAGCGGGAGTTCGTCAGCCTGTGGAATGCCTTGCCCAGCATCTACCATTACTATCACGAGGCCTTGAGGGTCAAGGAGGTAGTCTCCCCCGGAATGCAGTTGCGCATGGCCGCCACCGGCGACTTGAATGTGTCTCACGGGTATCGGCGGTTTGCCTTTGTGGGCTTTGGCGTCCTCTCGGCAGCCGAGGTCAAACTCTTTGAGCGCTTCAAGATGGAGGCGATGGCCGACTTCTGGTGGGACAACGCGGGCCTGAAGTTCATGCTGGCCAAGGCGCCTCACGACCCTGGCGCATTGCTCATCGATGGATATTGCAAACGCTTTGGAGCCAAGGAGTTGGAACCGATCCATTCCATGACCCCCTCTATCCGCCTAGTCGCAGTTCCGTCCAATGTGGGTCAGGCCAAGCAGGCCTTTGCCGAGGTGGACCGCATGCCGGTTGACAAGCAGGCAAGAGGCATCGACACGGCAATCGTCTTGCCAGATGAGGGTCTTCTCGTGCCGCTGCTGCATGCTGTCCCCGACGACCGTAATCTGAATGTGACACTGGGCTACCCGTTGCGCAGTTCAGGCATCATCTCGCTGATGCACATCGTGGCGAGGATGCACCACCAGGCAAGTAAGGAACGTGGCAACTGGACCTATTACCGCGAGGATGTGAATGACATCTTGTCCCATCCGCTCATCAAGACCTGCTTCACGCGTGAGGCAATGGCCATGTCGGCCTCCCTGGCGGTAACCAACCGCTTCCGCGTGCCGGCCTCCGAGTTCGATGACCTCTCATTCCATGACCTGTTCACTCCCGCCATGGACAGTGCCCAGCCTGGCACTGGCCGCGAGCAGCAGGCCGGCTATATCGATAATCTGCTGGCTTTCTGTAACCTGTTGATGGACAGGATGCCGCAGGATGAGTCTCAAGACGACGATGAGGATAACAAGCAAGGTGTCGAATTGCCATTGCAGCAGGCCTTCCTGGTCATGTACATCGATGTGCTCAACCAACTCAAGCGCGCCCTGAACGAGTGCGGCCAGGCATTGCAACGCAGCACGGTATTTTTCCTCATCGACCGCTTGGCCTCCTCGGCGATTGTCCCCTTCACGGGTGAACCCCTGCAGGGCATGCAGGTGATGGGCCTGCTCGAGACGCGAAGCCTCGATTTCAAGAATGTGGTCATCTTGTCGATGAACGAACGCATCCTGCCGCGCCGTCGGGGCATCAACTCGTTCATCCCCAATTACATCCGCCGTGCCCATGGCATGTCAACCACCGAGCAGCAGGAGGCAATCATCGCTTTCAATTTCTACCGCCTGCTCAACCGCAGCAGCCACGTGACGCTCATCTATGACTCGAGCATCAAGGCCTTCGGCAGCAATGAGCCCTCGCGCTACATCTCGCAGATGGAGAAGATCTACGGCATGAAACTGGAGCATATTGACATGTCAACCAAGGTCAACACCTCGCCGCCCATCGCGATTCAGGTGCCTGGATTTGAAGACAATAGCCTTCACGACCTGTTCACCCGTGATCCCGAGACCAGTGGTGGCCGCTATCTCTCGGCCAGCGCGATCAACAAGTATATCAATTGCCCGCTGAATTACTATCTGCAGTATATCCAGGGACTGAGTTCCGACAATGAGATGGGTGATTTCATGGACTCGGGCACATTTGGCACCATCGTCCATGATACCTTGAGCGACTGCTATGTGAGCGACCAGTTGCGGGCACGCGGCAATGTGGTCGATAAGGACTATATCGACTACTTTGTGAAAAACAGGTTGGAAAAGGCTGTGGTGCGCAACATCAAGCGCGTTTACCTGCGCATGCCGGCCGACAAACTCGACAGCGACACGCAGCCATTGCGTGGCGAGGCCTTCATGCTTGTCGACACGATTAAGAGTTATGTCAAGTTTGTGCTCGATTATGATCTTGACCTCATCGCCGGGAGCGGGCCTATCACCATCTTGGAGTGTGAGAAAACGCACAACCTGCCAGCCATGAAGGTGGGCTCGCAGCAGTTCAATTTCACCTATAAGCCCGACAGGGTGGACCGCCTTGCCGACGGCACCATACGCATCATCGACTACAAGACTGGTGCCGATTCCACCGAGTTTGCCATCGCCGATGGCCTGCCCGCATTGTTTGACAGGGAGCAGGGTTTCAAGCGTTGCAAGGCGATTTTGCAACTGTTCCTGTATTGCTATGCCTACCTGCTGGAGAACCCCGACGTGCCGCGCGTGATGCCCGTCATCTATAAACTGGCATCGATGGACGACAGCGGCGTGTGGGTGCGCAAGCCCAGGGGGCAGTATGTCTTTTCGCTCGATGACGGCAACACGGTTGCCCATGAGTTTATCAGGCAGATGTCGCTGGTGGTCGATTCACTGTATCATGACGATTTCGTCCAGGCCTCTGAGGATAAGGGGCCTTGTGGCTATTGCCGTTTCATCGACTTCTGCCGCCGCATTCCCAAGGTGAAAAAATTCTAGCCGGTAGAGTGGCAGCGGGGATTAACCCTTATTGTTCTTGCGCTCGATTTCCTCGTTGAGGCGGTCCTCGTCCTCCTGGGTCCACAGGGGGTTGTCCTCCTCGTCCCAGTCAAACGAGTCGTCGATGGGCGTCGGGTCTTCAAAGCCAAAGAAGGCATCGTCGGTGAAATCGTGCAGTTCGCGTCCTTCCTTCTTGGTGGGACGGCCCATGCCGCGCTGGCGGTTGACAAAACCATCGATTTTTACCATCTCGAGCAAGCGCAACTGGTCGGGACTGGTGACGTTCTTGAGGTAAAGCGGAACAAGTTTTGCGCCGACGCGGTTGTTGAGCAATGAGATGACCTCAAACGAGTAGGTCACCGGCGGCTTGCGCACGTCGATGCGGTCACCCACCTTGATGCCGTGGGACGGCTTCACCGGCATGCCGCCGATGGTGACACGGCCCAGTTTGCATGCTGTGGTGGCGATGGTACGGGTCTTGAACACGCGCGTGGCCCATAGCCACTTGTCGATTCTCACTTCCTTCATGGACGCTAGGGATTACGGTTACTTGTTGTTGAAGTTGTTCATTGCAAATGACACTCCCGACAGGCAGAAGGCCTTGATAGCCTCCACGGCGACTCCTGCGCGCTCGGGCAAGATGGCAAGTTCCTCGGGGGTGGGGTAGCCCAGCACATAGTCCACCTGGGCTCCTGGCGGGAAGTCGTTCCCGATGCCGAAGCGCAGCCTTGCCCACTGCTGGCTCTGCAGCAGCGAGTTGATGCTCTTCAACCCATTGTGGCCGCCATCGGCGCCCTTGGGACGGATGCGGATGTGGCCAAACGGCAAGGCGATGTCATCGACAATGACCAGCAGGTGATCCAGGTCGATGTGCTCCTTGATCATCCAGTAGCGCACGGCTTCGCCGCTCAGGTTCATGTAGGTGGAGGGCTTGAGCAGCACGAGTTGCTGGTTCTTGAGGCGCATCTGGGCCACGGCACCATATCGTTGTGTCGTGAAAACAATATTGGATGCCTCGGCGAGGGCATCCAATATTGTGAATCCTATGTTGTGGCGGGTCCCATGGTACTCGGCACCAATGTTTCCCAAGCCGACAATGAGATATTTCATAGGGGTCTTGTTTGGGTTGTACTGTGTTATGCAGCGCTCATGGCTGCATCACGGCAATTACTCGGCAGCCTCGCCCTCAGCGGCTTCGTCCTCACCGTCGGTTGCAGCAGCAGCGGCAGAGTTGCGGGTGGCACGTACACCAGCGATAACGAGTTCCTTGGCGCTAACCAGTTCGTAGTTGTCAAACTGACAGTCGCGAACCTTGATGGTCTTGCCGATCTCCAGGTTGTCAACGTTGAGCAGGATGGTCTCGGGAATATCCTTGTACAGGCCCTTGACTTTCACCTTCTTCATGCTCAGGTAGAGTTTACCACCGGCCTTTACACCGACAGCGTGACCCTCGAGGTGCACGGGAATCTCAACAACGACGGGCTTGTCCTCGTTTACCTCCAGGAGGTCCATGTGAAGAACAGCGTCGCTAACGGGGTGGAACTGGAGGTCCTTCAGGACGGCCTTGCGGGTCTGGCCATCATAGGTCAGGTCGATTACATACACGTCGGTGCTGTAAATCAACTTGCGCACGTCTGCGAAGTTCACTACCAGGTCAGTGGTGATGATTGCCTTGCCGTCACGGCCAACGGGAACGACCTTCTCACCAGCCAGCAACTTGCCATTGTAGTTACCGTCCTTGTCGAGGTCAACGAGTTTGCCACCATTCAGGACAACGGGAATCTTGTTCTCCTTGCGGAGGGCCTTTGCGGCCTTCTTGCCGAGGTCAGTACGAGCCTCTGCGTTCAATTGATAAGTCTTCATTTTTAATTGGTTGTGTTACTCAAAATTAAAGTTTTGGTTTATTAAAAACGCTTCCTTTAATTTCCCATCACACTGGAAACTTCAAAAAAGCGCGGCAAAGTTACAACATTTTTCTGAACTGGCAACACAATCACCCCCATAAAAGTTTCTAAAAATCAAATAAATCCATCATGAGGTTGTGTCATAAATGGCGACTGGAACTATTCATCGCGCTACGCGCGAGAAATCAAAATTATAAATAAAATTGAAAAAAAATTTATTTTGTTTGATTTTTATACAAATTTTTATTTGATTTCTCGGCCGTAAGGCCGATTTAAAACAAGCGAGTGAATTATGACACAGCC
>CAMKOE010000013.1 GCA_946414395.1 uncultured Porphyromonadaceae bacterium
ACTTTGCGGCAGTGATGGAGAGACAGTACGAGAATATCATCATCGGCATCGACCCTGGCACCAATGTCATGGGCTATGCCCTGCTGGGCGTGAACGGCAAGAAACCGGAACTCATCGTCATGGGAGTGCTGCAACTCAACCGCATGGAAGACCACTACATGAGGCTGCGCCACATCTATGAACGCGTGAGCGGCGTCATTGCCGAGTATCTGCCCGACGAGATGGCCATCGAGGCCCCTTTCTATGGCAAGAACGTGCAGTCGATGCTCAAGTTGGGCCGTGCCCAGGGCGTGGCGATGGTCGCTGCCCTCAACCGTGAGATTCCCATCACCGAGTATGAGCCTCGCAAGATCAAGATGGCCATTACCGGCAATGGCGCCGCCAGCAAGGAACAGGTGGCCCTGATGTTGCAGCGCACACTGGGCATCGACGAAGCCCAGATGCCCCATTTGCTCGATGCCACCGACGCTCTGGCCGCGGCTTTGTGCCACTTCTATGAGCGGCAGAAACCCATCCAGACCCGCGGCAGCAAATCCTGGAAATCGTTCATCGCGCAACACCCCGACCGCGTGAAGAAATAAACCTCTCCTGCTGCTCCCAATTCACGCTAAGTCGCGAAGATGCTAAGTATATAATAATCACTCACTTGACTAATCATTTCAATGACTATTACAACAATTATAAGTCAGCATTCATGCAATTATTACAGGAGTGGAAAGTTTTTATAAATATCTTAAAAACAGCACCTTAGCGGCTTAGCGTGGGGCTCTATTCGCTGAATAGTCACGTCGCAATACTAGAAACCCCAAAAAAAGTTAAATAATGGGCTGATTGAGGGCTGTGTGTTTGTCATGTGGCTGGAAATGAGTATCTTTGTGAAAAATATTGCTGGAAAAGATATCGATTAATCCCTGTACTCCAAGAGTATATTTCTAACTATTATTAAATTTGATAAGGAGATGAAAAAGTTAACGTTCCTATTGTTTTGGACCCTCATGTGGGTCGCTGCTGTCCCTGCGTGGGCGGCACCAACGCTAACGGTTCACCCCGAGAGGCTGGTCTTTGAATGTGAGGCCGGCCGATCGTTCTACCGCACCTTCACGGTGAGCGGAACCGATTTGACCGAGGACTTGACGCTGAAGATGTTTGGTGATGACCTCACCTTCCTGATGGAGAGAACCACCATCACGGCCGAGGAGGCCATGGCCGGCGTGGAAGTGAAAGTGCGCTATGTGCCCCAGGCCGTCGGGGAGTATGAAGCCCGCATCTGGATTGAGTCCAGTGAAGTGAAAGGCACGGTGCTGCTGCTGGGTACCGCCACTGGCACACCCTACATTGAGGCGAGCGAGACAGTGCTGAACATGACATGCCCCTACAATGGCATGGCCACGGCCACGTTCACCGTCACTGGCGATAACCTCGAGGAGGGCATCTGGTTGGAACTGAATGCCCGCGACAGGGTTGAGTTTGATATCGACATGAACAACATCCCCTATAACCAGACGGGCGACACCACGACGGTGACCGTGTCCTATTACCCCCGTAATGTGGGTTGCGACACGGCCACGATCGAAATCTGGAGCCGTTATTCCAATTACATTGTCATCAAGGTGTATGCCACTTCGACCGCCATCGAGTATCCCCTGATATGCAAGGCCGATGTCTATGACGTCGCAGTCGTTGGTGAGGATGAATATGAGATCACGCCCGCCAAGCCCACGCAATGCGGCTATCTGACCCATTGCGAGGATAGGGAAGAGGAAATGGTGCTGAATTGGCGCAATGGCTTGATGAACATTGCCGTTGGCCGCAACTACCCGCGGGCGCTGATGTACTTCAACACGTCACAAGTCATTAACGAGACCACGTCGGGCATTCTCAAGACCATCACTAAGACTGACTATTGCATTGATGGGGCCATGTGCCTCCAGGACAGGCAAGGTGGGCCCTATGACATCGAGGGCATAGCGCTCGACGACGGTTCAATGTCGTTTGATGACTTTGTCGTGACCAGCAATCGCATCGTCACCGTTGTCAACGCGTTCACGGGAAAGGTTGTCTCGGCCGACACGACCCGGACCATTCAACTCTACCGCAACATGGTGATGGCCAAGCCCAACGGCATGCACCGCTATAGCACGCCACCCGTGCCCGATCCCGGGACTGCCGAGCCGATGGCCATGGTCGATCCCATTGTGATCGATCCCGCAATTGACCCTGACGTCATCCCCTTGAGGCAGCGCTTCGCTCCGGTTTACATCGAGCAGCGTGACGATACCGTCACGGTGTGGAACCTCTATGGCATGGGCGGCTGCAACCGCATCGTGCTGGATAACGGATTCTTTGATTGGGCATGGCAAGAGTGCGGCTATAACGATGACGGCGGGTGCTGGTACAACTATACCCCTTACCGCTCCACGACACCCAATGGCGAGGTGATGTTGAATGTGGTGACCTACCAGCATTACCTGCGTGGCGTGAAGGGTAAGGTCACGGGTGAATCCATGACGTGGGGCAATACTACCTTTGGCACCGGTGATGGCGTGTGGTCTTCAGACACTTACTGCGACAACGTGCTGTCCTATACCGGCGAGAATACCTTCAGGTGCACTGCGACCGTGTGGAGCATCAGTGACGTGACCCGCTTGATCGACGGCCTGTTGAGTGATGACCCCGAGGTGAAGACCCATCCCGCCAGCGACCAGAACGATGATGGCGAGGTGAATGTCACCGATGTGACAAGTCTAATCGACAAATTGCTCATCAAGGCTGAATGATAGATGATTCCACTTAAATGCTTGTTTTTTTCAACCGTTTTTTTTCATCACAATGATGATGATTTGTTGTAAAAAAATATTGTCATTTAAGAAAAAATGTGTACTTTTGTGCCCGAGTTAAAAGACCAGGCTAAGTTGAAACATTCATTGGGCATATCTTTTAAGATAACTTGTTGCGGTGAGGCTTCGAGCCAATTCCATAACCCGCTGCAAGATAGGGAGCCTAGCGATACACGCGCCACACTAGAAGGGAGAAATACCCCTAGTGTGGCGCGAATTCTTTTAAAAATGATAATCAAATAAACAAAAATTATAATATTTAATTACTAATTTATTCACTAAAACAAATTATTTGTATGTTGAAAACAGTTAAGCTTTTGGCATTAGTGGCAATGTTCTTTGTGGCATTGGCCTCGAGTGCTCAGGTGACGACCTCGGCGCTGTCCGGTGTTGTGACCGATGAAAATCATGAGGCGTTGATCGGCGCAACGATTACCGCCTTGCACACGCCCTCGGGCACCCAGTACAACGCCGTTACCAACATGGACGGCCGCTACTCTATCAAGGGTATGCGTCCCGGTGGCCCCTACACCGTGACCGTGAGTTACATCGGTTATCAGACTCACCAGGTTGAGGATGTCACCCTGCAACTGGCCGAGACTTATGACCTGAATGTGGACATGAGTGTTAACGCCAACACCCTTGGCGAGGTCGTGGTTACCTCTGAAGCAACCAAGTTCCGTGCCGAGAAGACCGGTGCTGCCACCAACATCAACAGCACTCAGATTACCAATTTGCCCTCTGTTACCCGCAGCCTGACCGACGTTACCCGTCTGTCGCCCTTCGGTGGCAATGGCATGAGCTTTGCTGGTACCGACGGTCGTCTGGCCAACTTCACGGTCGATGGTGCAAACTTCAACAACAACTTCGGTCTTAGCGACGGTCTGCCTGGTGGCGGTAACCCCATCTCGATTGAGGCTATCGAGGAGATGCAGGTGGTTGTTTCGCCCTATGACGTGCGTCAGACCAACTTCATCGGCGGTGGTGTGAACGCTATCACCAAGAGTGGTACCAACACCTTCCGCGGCAGCGCCTACATCTATCACCGCAATGAGAACCTGCGTGGTGACGCTGTTGACCGTTTCCAGATTGCTGGTGCCCGCGACAAGGACCAGGTGACTACCTACGGTTTCACCCTGGGTGGCCCCATCTGGAAGAACAAGATCTTCTTCTTTGTCAACGGTGAGATGACCAAGCAACCGACCATCGTGAACCGCTATCGCGCCAGTTCGGACGGCGTGGGCGACGAGGAGAGCCACATCTCTCGCACGACCCTGCGCGACCTGGAGCGCGTGAGCACCTTTGTAAAGGGCAAGTATGGTTATGACACGGGTTCCTACACCAACTTCCCCGCCGACGAGAACAACTACAAGTTGCTGGCCCGCTTGGACTGGAACATCACCAACGACCACCACTTGTCGCTGCGCTACAACTACACCAAGAACCGCTACTGGAGCAACCCCAACGGTACCTCGATGGACGGTGGCACCCGCATGCCCAACTATCGCGTATCGGCTTACTCCTTCTCATTTGCCAACTCAATGTATGGCATGGACAACCTGGTACACTCGTTTGCCGCTAACTTGAACAGCCGTCTGGCTGACAACCTGTCCAACGAGTTCCTGGCAACCTACTCCAAGTTGGATGACGTGCGCGCCACCAACTCGAGCGAGTTCCCCTTCATCGACATCACGATGACCGACGAGTATGGCAACCGTGACAACTACATGGCCCTCGGTTATGAGTTGTTCACCTGGAACAATGCCGTTCACAACACCATCTGGAACCTGCGTGACGATGTCACCTGGTACTATGGTAACCACAAGATCATGGGTGGTCTCTCTTTTGAGCACCAGATGGCCGACAACCAGTATATGCGCAATGGTACCGGTTACTACCGCTACAACAGCGTTGACGACTTCCTCAACGGCGCTACCCCCGAGGTTGTTTGCTTGACCTACGGTTACGGAAGCGAGACCAAGCCTGCTGCCCGCGTTCAGTTCAACAAGGCTGGCCTGTATGCTCAGGACGAGTGGAACGTGACCCGCAACTTCAAGTTGACCTACGGTCTGCGTCTCGACGGTCTGTTCTTCAACAACGGTGACCTGATCACCAACAACGCCATCCTGGCACTTGACTACTATGACAATGACGGCAAGGTTCGCCACATCGACACCGGCAAGTGGCCCAATGCCAATCTGATCATCCAACCGCGCGTTGGTTTCAGTTGGGACGTGATGGGCAACAACAGCCTCAAGTTGCGTGGTGGTACGGGTATGTTCTCGGGCCGTCTGCCCTTGGTATTCTTCACCAACATGCCCACCAACGGCGGTCTGGTACAGTATCAGGCACAACTCAATGGCAACACCAAGGTCGGTGGTCTTGATGACGACGGCAATTTTGTGCCCGCCCGCGGCTTTGAGAACTACACCGGTGCCTACACTACCGATGCCAAGGGTAACCGCTACATCGACATGAGCCAGTTTGCCGGCGGTCTGGTAACCGACGCTAACGGCAATGCCTCGATCAACGCCCTGCGCGACAAACTCATCAGCATGGGTTATCCCGAGAATGTGACCAGCGACATGGGTACTGTCCCCTCTGCCGTCAATGGCATTGATCCCAAGTTCAAGATGCCGATGGTGTGGAAAACCTCGCTGGCTGTTGATTACAACATCCCCGTATCGTTCCCCTTCAGTGTAACTGTTGAGGGTATCTTCACCAAGAATATCAATGCTGCCAGCATCAGTGACTGGAGCATGCCCAGCGTGGGTGGTTATGCCCGCTTCAACGGTGCCGACAACCGTCCCATCTTCCCCGCCGGTTTCCGTCGCGGTACCAAGGCCTTCGTCCTGGAGAACACCAGCCGTGGTTATGGTTGGATTGCCAACGTGACCTTGAATGCCCGTCCCACCGACTGGTTGAGCCTGATGGCTGCCTATACCCACACCGTGAACAAGGAAGTGACCGGTATGCCCGGTAGTGCTGCCGAGAGTGCCTTCACCTATGTTCCCACCGTTGAGGGCCCCAACAACATCAAGTTGCACAACTCGCAGTATGTTACTCCTGACCGTTTTGTCTTCTCGGCAACTGGTCACGACAAGAGCGGTAACCACTATGGCCTGATCTATGAGACCTGGCGCGGCGGTTACAAGTACTCCTACATGATGAACAACGACATGAACGGCGACGGTTACAACTACGACGCCATGTACATCCCCACCGACGCTCAGGTAGAGAACGGTGAGTTCCGCTTCATCAACAACGACAGCAAGCAGCGCTTCATGGACTATGTTCACAACAACAAGAGCCTGAAGAACCACCAGGGCGAGTATGCCGAGCCTTACAGCCTGTACAGCCCCTGGGTTCACCGTGTTGACTTGAGTTACAAGCACGACTTCTCGCTGAACGTTTGCGGTGCCAAGCACACCCTGCAGTTGAGTTTCGACATCAAGAACCTGATGAACCTGTTCAACTCGAGTTGGGGCGTGAGCAAGTATCTCAACCCCGAGATTGGCAGTGATCCCCGCCTGCTCAGGTATGAGGGCGTTGACGCCGAGGGTTATGCCACCTTCTCGACCAATGCAGCCATCAACGGCGACACCAAGACCTTCGTTCCCAACAAGGCTCTCGGTCAGTGCTGGAACGCTTCGATCGGTATTAAGTACATCTTCAACTAATTCAAAGTCACAGAATACACATTATTATGAAACTTAAATATTTTCTTTCGTTTTTTGCACTGGTCGCCCTGCTCTCGAGTTGCTCGGACGACGATGCAATAACCCTGCTCGATGAAATCCAGGTTTCGTCCTCCTATGTGAGCATCGATGTTAACGGTGGTTCCAACACGATTACCGTCAACGCCAAGGAGGCCTGGTCATTTGATGAGGCCGAAATTCCTGCCTGGCTGACCATTAGCCCGATGAATGGCGGCGCTGGTGAGACCAAGGTGACCTTCACCGCTCCCGCTGCCCCCGACGGCCGCAATACTGTACTGCACATCGCCTGTGCCGACAAGTCACAGACCGTCAACGTGATCCAAGGTCTGGCCGTGGTTCATAACGCCACCTGTGCCGAGGTGCTCGAGGGTCCCGAGAGCAAGAACTACCGTGTGACCGGTACTGTTGCCTCGATCGTCAACACCACTTATGGTAACTGGTACCTGCGTGATGAGACCGGTGAGGTTTACATCTATGGTACCCTGGATGCCAAGGGCAATGAGAAGAACTTCCTGAGCCTGGGTCTTGAGGTGGGTGACATCGTCACCGTCGAGGGTCCAAAGAGCGTTTATAACGGCACCGTGGAACTGGTCAACGTGACCGTTGTCAAGATCCAGAAGTCGCTGGTTAAGGTCGAGGCCTATGATCCCGGTGATGCCACCATCCCCGTTGAGGGTGGTGACGTGGCTGTCAACCTGTCTTGCAAGACCAGCAACGGCGTGTCGGTAGAGATTCCCGAGGAAGAGAGAAGTTGGCTGTCGATCGTGTCGATAACCGGCGGTTCTGAGCCCGTGGTTACCTTCCGTGCCGGTGCCAACGCCGGTGGTGACCGCAGTGCTGTGGTTGTCTTCAAGACCACCGATGACAACGGCGTTGAATATACCGCCGAGGCTACCATCTACCAGAAGGGTTCGATCGTTGAGTGCTCGGTAGCCGACTTCCTGGCTGCTCCCACTGGCGACACCCAGTACCGCATCACCGGTGTGATTGCCAGCGTGGCCAATGCCTCCTATGGCAACATCTACCTGCGTGACTGGTCGGGCGAGACCTACGTCTATGGCATCGGTGCCAAGGGTGACTTTGAGGCTGCTGGCCTGAAGGCTGGTGACATCGTTACCCTCGTGGGCAAGCGTGGCGAGTATAAGGGTACTGCCCAGATGACGGGCGCCATTCTCGAGGACGTCAAGCACGTGACCGCTGTGACCATCGACGAGTTCCTCGATAAGGAGGATAACCCCGATGTTTACTACATGTTGACCGGTACGATCACCGAGGTGGCCAACCCCACCTATGGTAACCTCTACCTGGAGGATGCTACCAACAACGTGTACGTCTATGGCTGCTATCCCGGCTGGGGCGCAACCGGCGACAACCGCAAGAACCTGCTCGAGACCCTGGGTATCGGCGTGGGCGATGAGTTGAGCGTTATCGGTGTGAAGAGCACCTACAGGGACACTCCTCAATTGGCCAACGGTATCTACTTCTCGCACAGCAAGGCTCAGTAATCGTAGCCCTCTATTGAAAAGGAATTTTCTGAGTCCAATTACTAAGCGCGATTACATTTCACTCATGAATTAACCGAGTAGGGGGGTATCAATCACGGTGCCCCCCTCTTTTTATAAAGAACTAATGATGCGAAGACTGATTTATATCTTATTGTTGATGGCCGTCATGCCTTGGCAGGCATGGGCCGCCAGCCGTGACCACTACACGGTGATCATTTCGCTGGACGGGTTGCGCTGGGACTACCTGGACACCTATGACGTGCCCTTCATGCAGCAACTGGCGCGCGAGGGCGTCAAGGCGGTGATGCAGCCGTCATTCCCCAGCAAGACGTTCCCCAACCACTACACGCTGGCGACGGGTCTCGTTCCCGATCATCACGGCATCATCTCCAACACCTTCTGGGACCGCGAGCGTGGTGTGGAGTTCTCGCTGGGCAACAAGGAGACTCGCAGCAAGGGCTATTATTACGGTGGCGACCCCATCTGGCTCACGGCCAAGCATCAGGGTGTGAAAACGGCGACGGTCTTCTGGGTGGGTAGCGACGTGACGATCAATGGCGAGCATCCCACCTACTGGCGTGACTACCAGACGCAGCAACTGGACTTCCAGGGACGCGTCGAGGAAATCCTGCGCCTGCTCTCCATGCCCGAGAAGGACCGCCCTCACCTGGTGATGGCCTACTTTGAGGAGCCCGACCGCAGTGGCCACAATTATGGCCCCCTGCACCGCTTGACCCGCCGTGCCATGGAGGATGTCGACCGCCTGTTGAGCCTGTTGTGGGCCCGCATCCAGATGCTGCCCATCGGCAGTGAGGTGAACCTCATCATCACTGGCGACCACGGGATGACCAGCGTGGACCCCAAGCGCTTTGTCGATATCGATAACGTGTTGCCGGCGCACTGGTATGCCCGTTTCTGCAACGATTATCCCACGCTGATCTATGCCAGCGCTCCGCAGTTCATCGATTCCATCTGCAACGCCTTGCAGGGCGTTGACCACATCCGTGCATGGAAGAGAGGCGAACTGCCCGCCTACCTCAACTACGGCACCAACAAGAACATGGGTGATGTGGTCGTGTTGCCCGATGTGGGCTGGCTCTTTGCCGACAAGCCCAGCGAGAAGCAACGCGGCAGCCACGGCTTTGACCACATGGCAGCCGATATGCAGGTGGGATTCCGTGCCATCGGCCCCGATTTCAAGGTGGGCTATGAGAAGCCCGACCGTTTCCGCAACGTGTGCATCTATCCTCTGTTGTGCTACCTGCTGGGTGTCACCCCTTCGCCCAACGACGGCTCGCTCGACGAGGTGCGCGACATGCTGCGCTGACAGCCGTTGCCTGAACTATCGACCCTACAAAGTGAGCCCCGGGAGTGTGATGAAATTGACTCCTGGGGCTCTCTTGTTGTATTTTTTGCCTTACTTGTTGATGCGGAACCGCTTGGGGATATATCTCTTCTGGTATTTCTCGTCGAGAAGGAATTCCAGGAGTTCCTCGGAGTTCTCGCCGCCATAGGGCCCGTTGGCATACTGGTAGAGGATGGTGCCCGGCACGCGCACGTTGAACTCGATGCACACGGGCGTGTTGTCCTCGTTGAGCATGATGTCCCAGCCCACGATGCCAAATGGGAACAACCTCTCGTGGCCTTTCTTGGCCATGGCGATGACGGCCTCGAAGTTGGGCGCCACGCGCTGCTGCAGGTCGATATTGACGTCGCTCACGCCCCTGAATGAGCCATAGCGCTCCTTGACGGTGCCGTCGGGCGCCACCCCGACCACATTGACGATTTCCTCGCCGTCGATAAAGCAGACGTCGGTGAAAAAGCCCTCGACGCCAAAGCGGATGGTCGCAGAGATGACCCTGACAGTGCCCTTGTGCTTCCAGGTGATGATCCTGAAGATGTTGACCGATGTCTTGCAGAACTGGCTCATGAACGGGCTCTGGTGCAGCCGTTCCTGGATGATGAAGTTGCCGTCCTGGTTCTCAAGCAGCGTCTTGGCGATGTCGTCGGGCGAATCGGCATGAAACAGCCTCACGCCCTGTCCGGCATAGGACCCCTTGGCCACCTTGATGACATAATCCTTGCCCTGGTCCATCTCGTCATATATCTGAGAGGCCAGCCGCTTGACATCATCCGGTGAGCAGTAATGCCAGTTCTTGTCATAGATGTCGCCATTGTAGATGTGGGCATAGGTGGTGGGGAACTTGGTGTCGGGCAGGATGGTCTCGTACAGGTTCTTGTCGTCCCAGCCCGGGATTGACGAGGCATCGTTGTAGTGCTTGAAGATTGTGGCCCTGGCGATGGAGTCGGGGATAAACCTCGGGTCATGGATGCCGGTGACGCCATAGTACATCTGGTGCCAACTATACTCCTTGAACTTGATGCCGTAGCGCTGCCAGTAGCGGTCAATCTCCTGCTTCTCGGCTGACGTGAGTTCGGGTTGAGGGTGTTTCTTCAGAAAGACACGCGCGAGCCTGTCGGTCCTGGTGAACAGTACCCAGTCGGCCAACTTTGACGGGGCGTTGAGGGTCTTGTTATAGAGATTCTTGATATTCTTCTTGATGCTCATTGTGTCTGGCTGATTGATATGCAATAGTGATTGAGAAGGCAAAAATAGTAATAAAAACTGACAAATCACCCCCTGGGCCGTGTAATTCATCCTCTGGAGCCGTAATTCTGGGGTTCAGCGGAAAAAGACTGGGGGCTGTAATGAAGGCTGTGTCATAAATGGCGACTGGAAGTATTCATCGCGCTACGCGCGAGAAATCAAATTATAAATAAAATTGAAACAAAATAAATTTTATTTGATTTCTCGGCCGTAGGCCGATTTAAAACAAGCGAGTGAATTATGCCCCGCACCTTTTATCGGGTGAGACGTAATTCTGGCCCCTGAATGCCGCTGTGGAGACGATGAACGGCAGGGGTACAAAAAAAGGGCAAGTGAACTACAGCGCGCCGCTACGACCTCGTTACCCTTGCTTCGGTCAAGACCTGGGGGATTGGGAGGGAGCTAGCCGTGTAGGACTTACCCGGCTGCAAAGGTACTGCTTTTTCCCGAACTGGCAAGCCTTTTACGGGAAAATATTTTTCTCAATCCCTTAACGGGTTGTGGCAGTGGCGATTTGCTCTCTATACTATCTGGATGATATAGAAAGATCAATCGGGTGATGAGGGCGCGTGGTGGTCGAGACGGTTCTCGTAGAGGTAGTGCCGCGTCTCGCGGGCAATCACGCCGCTGAGCAGCAGCAGGGCAACGAGGTTAGGGATCGCCATGAGGGCATTCATGCAGTCGGCGGCGTTCCACACGACGTCGAGGCTGATGATGCTGCCCACAAACACCATGGCTACAAAAATGATGCGGTAGGCCAGCATCCAGCGCTTGCCCTTGAGGTATTCGACGGCACGTTCGCCGTAGTAGCACCAGCCCAGGATAGTGGTGAAAGCGAACGTCAGCAGGCCGAAGGTGAGCAACGGTGTGCCGATGTATGGAATCTTGGAGAAGGCGGCCTTGGTCAGCGCGGCTCCATCGGTGCTGCTGATGTCGGGATAGGCGATAATGCTGCTGACGATGACCAGTCCGGTGAAGGCACAGATCACCACTGTGTCCCAGAAGGTGCCCGTCGAGGAGACGAGCGCCTGGCGCACGGGGTTGCGCGTCTGGGCAGCAGCGGCCACGATGGGCGCCGATCCCAGTCCCGACTCGTTGCTGAACAGGCCCCTGGCGATACCCATGCGGGCCGCCACGATGACGGTCGTGCCGACAAAGCCGCCGCCTGCGGCCTGGGGCGTGAAGGCCGATTCACAGATGAGACAGATGGCGGGCCAGACGTACTGGCTGTTGACAATCAGGATATAGATGCAGCCCAGCACATAGAAGAAGGCCATGAAGGGTACCAGCGCGCCGCACACGCGGGCAATGCTCTTGATGCCGCCCAGCAGCACCAGGGCTGTCAGCAGGCAGATGGCGCCTCCCGAGAGCCACGTGGGGATATTGTAGGACTCCTGGGCGATGGTCGAGATGGCGTTGGCCTGCACGGTGTTGCCGATGCCAAATGAAGCAAGGGCAGTGAACAGGGCGAACAGCACGGCGAGCCATTTCCAGCCCAGGCCGCGTTCCAGGGCATACATGGGGCCTCCCAGCATGCGGCCATCGTCGGCCTGGACGCGATACTTGATGGCGAGCAGGCCCTCGCTATACTTGGTGGCGATACCAAACACGCCCGACAGCCAGCACCACAGCACGGCACCAGGGCCACCCAGGGCCACCGCAGTGGCCACACCGACGATGTTGCCCGTGCCGATGGTTGCCGCCAGTGCAGTGGCCAGCGCGCCAAACTGTGACACGTCGCCAGTCGACCCCTTGTCCTTGCTGATGGACAAGCGTATGGCGGTCAAGAGTTTGCGTTGTGGAATTCCCAGCCTGAAGGTGAGAAAGATGTGTGTTCCCAGCAACAGTATAATCATGGGCCACCCCCACAGGTAGCCGCTCAGGGTCGCAAAAAAGTCATTCAAGGTCTCCATCATAGTCTCGAGTAGTATTAAGGTTGAAAGTGCAAAGTTAATGAAAAGTTTCTGACTATTGAAGCCCGGCGGCTGGTTTTTGCTTCAAGGTTGTAAGTTTTTTGGGAACGATATAGCAGTTGGCCCTAAAAGTTTTTTTAATGCTGATTTCGCTAAGAAAACGTGTTTCACGAACAATTTTTAAAAATAATTCGTGAAATTCGCATTAGCCCCGCAGGGTTCGGGCCAACATCTATATCATTGCCAGTTTTTTATTGTGAATTTGCCGTTTTTTTTATTAAATTTGCGGCGTCAGTGCCACTCTGATTGCAATTAACATCAAGTTATATTAATTCACCAATTAAACGCTTTTTTTAGTTATGAAAAAAACATTATTACTTCTGTTAGGAATGGCCGTGGCTGTCAGTGCCGCGGCTGGCGTGAAATCGGCAGGCAATGCCTATCGTCCGCTCTTCAAGTCCGCCCAGGCCACCGTCAAGGCCCCGTCGCGTGTCGATATCATCACCGAGCAGCCCGAGGGCAGGGTAGTGAACTATACCCGCACCGGCGAGTACCTGCTGTCGAGCCTGTATGGCTATGACACGGATTACCAGACGGGTCGCGTGAGGATCGTGTATGCCGACGACGGGCGCACGGTCTATATCCAGGACATCCTGTGCTACGGCGAGGGCACCGGAGTATGGGTAGTGGGCGAGTTGAGCGAGGATGGCCTGACGATCTCGGTGCCGCTGGGCCAGTATATCGCCTATAACGAGGAGTATGGCTATGGCGTGATCCTGTCATGGGGCTCGACCGACGTCATTGACCTGGGCGACGATTTCTACTGGCTCGACTTTATGGCCGATGACCGTGCCACCGAGGTGATTTATGCCGTCGATCCCGAGAATGGAATCATCACCATGCTGGGCAGTGAGGGCAGTGTGGATAATCCCTATCCCAACAACTGTGTGGCAACAGGCCTGGCTGGCATCTGGAGCGATGACGGCAGCGTGGCAACCATCGAGTGGGGCTCGACGTGGACGATGCTGGGCGACGCTGTGCCCGCCGTTCCCGCCAACCCCGAGGTGCTGGAGTTCTTTGACAGCGGCAGCGATGAGGGCTACACGCGTCTGGACTTCAACATCAACCTGGTTGACATTGACGGCAATCCGCTGAACTCGGATTACTTGACCTACAGCATTTTCACCGACAATGACCAATTGTTCACCTTCGACTATGCGACCTATGGTGCCAACAATGGCTTTGATGCCGACATGACCGAGATTCCCTACGGTTACAGCGGTCTGGATTTCTACCTGCGCCGCGTTTACTTCTATGAATCCAATGCCGACGGATACACGCCGTTCTTCACCTGGCGCATCGGTATGCAGTTGTACTACACGGTGGATGGCGTGAGGAACTCGTCGGACATCGTTTATCTGGAAGTCTATCCCGGCAGCGATGTCAACGAGGTGAACGATGCCAAGGAGGTTTCTTCTGTCCGCTACTACAACATGGCTGGTCAGGAGATGGCTCAGCCCAGCGGTCTCACCATCCAACTGACGACCTACAGCGACGGCACCACCGCCGCCAGCAAGGTCATCAAGTAACCGGCCGGTTTCCCTTGAACACAGCATCGGCGCAGCCACATCCCCGTGGCCGCGCCGATTTCCTTAATATGTTTTGGGAACGATATAGCAGTTGACCCTGAAAAGTTTTTTAATGCTAATTTTGCTAAGAAAAACGTATTTCACGAGCAATATTTAAAACTCATTCGTGAAATTCGCATTAGCCCCGCAGGGTTCGGGCCAACATCTATATCATCGCCTATGTTTTTGAAGGCAAGAAAGACAATTACAGGTCATTTTAGTTCCACATACCCAACCGCTCCAGGATGAACCATAGGTCAAAAAAATCCCGCCTGGCCCAGTCGCGGGTGAGGCGGGATTAAAGTGATTGATAGGAAAATAAATCTATTGGAAAAATCTATAATGGTAATTAGATGTTTCTCAGATTATTTCTATGAATGATCACATCATGCTTCTTGATCAGAACGTGAACTGCACGCGAGCCTGAGCCACGTGGAAGTTCTTGTCGTTGGGCAAGAAGGGCTTGTCGAGTTTGTGCCAGGTGTAGTCGAGCATGCACAGCACGTAGCGGTTGAACGCGTAGTTCAGACCGACGGTCACGCTGTGGATGTCACCACCGCCAACGCTGGTAGCGCCAGTGCCGGGCCAATCCTCCATGTAGCCGTTGGCATAGAAGTGGCCACGACCGGCGTTGTAATACTCACCGTCGGTGAGGTTGTTCAGACCGGTGTAGTTGTAACGGGCCACGATCTCGAGCGACTTGCCATCAAGACCGCCCAGGAGGCCTTCCTGGTGGTTGTACTTGTAGCCGTTGCCCAGGATCTGGAAACCAGCCTCTACATAGCCGCCCAGGAAGTTGTTGTTCTTCAACTTGTTGGCGTTCTCCCACCACTCGATGTCGCCCCAGCCGTCGATGTTGTTCTGGGCGTCGATGAAGAGCGAGTAACTGTCGCGCTTCTTGGTCACGTGCTTGTAGAAGAACTCACCACGGGCAAAGAACTTGTTGTTGTGGTAGAGAGCCTCGGCGCCAACGTTAACAACGTTGTTGGCCCAATCGAGGTCGGCGCTGACAAACTGCTCGTCCTCGTCAACGAGGGTCTCGAGCGATTGTCCCAGGTGGAGACTTTTCTTGAGCACGTTGTTATAGACCTCGCCGCCGCCCAGGTGAGCCCAGCGTGCGCTGACGCCCACGTGCATGGTCTGGTTGTCATCGACAACGGGACGGAACAAGTAGCGGCCGGCAACGGTGATGCCGTTGAAGCCAGCGTCGATCTTGTTGTACTGGTTCTCGGTGAAGACACCCTGATAGGCCATGAAGCGGTTGCTGTTGTACTTGTAGGTGATACCCAGTTCACGACCCTCGCCCAGGGCGTAGGACGAGCCGGGACGGCTGATAAAGTGGTAACTACCCAGCGAGGTGTTGCGGGCCATCGAGCCGGCGGGGTCGTTGTAGTAACCCACCTTGACGGCATGGGTGTTGTCATTATTGTCCAGGTGGCTGTACTGCAGGAAGATGTTCTTCTGCGAGAACTTGCCGCCGCCAAAGCCGAAGTCGGCATAGAAGTACCAGTCCTTGTAGGTCATTGAGGTGCGGATGCGGGCATCGGTAATCGAGGCTCCACTCTGCATGGGGGTGAAGTCACTGTGATAGAGTGCGGCGTCGGCCATCATGCGGGCACCGACGGTGAACTTCACTTCCTTCTCGGCGTTCTCCAGTTCCAGGGTGGGATCGGTGTCGAAGTCCTGGGCAGTGGCTGTCAGCGCAAAGACTGCCAAAAGAGGCATCAAAATATATTTTTTCATACTGAATTGTGTCGATTTAATATTATTAATGTTCATTACACCAGTTGAGGATTAATAACCCAGACGCTCGAGGGTGGCAACGGCATCGGGAACGGTGACGTTGGCCTGTGAGTTGTCATACTTCTGTCCAGCGTGGAAGGGGTTGGGCAGTGCGGGGTTGCCACGGAAACCGTTCTCGATCATGTAGCGCAACGACATCTCGGTGCGGTTGGTGAAGAAGCCGTCCATGTAAACGGGCACGCTGCTGGGATAACTGCTGGTGCAGTAGGGGGTAGCGGGAATCTCCAGACGGAGCAGGTCGTCGAACTCGGTCTCCCAACCATAGTTGTAGTAACCCATGTACTTGGTCATCTGGGCCCATGAGTCAAACGAGTAGGGGTGGTTGATCATGCCGGCGCGGCGAATCATGTAGGCCTGCCAGGGAGCATTCATCTCGGGATAGTTGTTGGGGGCACCGCTGATGGCCGGGCCGATGATGTGAGCGCCATTGTCCTGAGCCCACTTGATGAAGGCTGCATAGCCGGTGGGGGTGTCATAGGCGATATCGGTTGCATAAGCGGGCTCGCTGATCCACAGCAGGTAGCACATGGGGATGCGACCCTGGAAGACGTCGTTGGCGCGACGCAGAGCGTCAAACGAGAAGGTCTGCAGGATGACGCGGCCGCGGGTGTTGCCCACGTTGACCTTGCCGTTTTTGTAGAAGGGCTGGTCGCCGGGATCGTTGGTGATGATGTTCCAGCCCTGCTCGGCCAGCACGTCATACACGCGCTGCTCCATGTTGCCGGGGTTGAGCCAACTCTCCTTGAACTCGACATAGATGCCGGGGCGGTTGCCGGTGTCCTCGGGATCGGCCTCATAGGCGTTAGCGAAGTCGTACTCGATGAAGTCCATGTACTTGGCGTTGTACTGGCCCTTCTCCTTGATCTTGTTGTAGATCTGCTCGAGGGTCATGCCCTGGTACTCGTCCTTAACCTTATAGGTGAGGATGCGGCGGCCGTTGGCGTCGCGGATGAGGCGCTTGCCCTGGGCATAGGCGATCTGGTCCTGGATGGCGCTGATGTAGAGGCCATTGCTATAGACGATCTTGCCGTTCTCGAAGCGGCCGTTCTCGGTGGCCTTGAAGGTGGGACGGGCCTGCTCCAGCGAACTCTCGTTGAACCAACTGCCAGCGTCGAGCATGAGCAACTCGGCATAGTAGTAACTCAGGGTGTAGAAGGGGCGGAAGGCAGCCATGTCGCGGCCGTACTGTGCCTCGGCGTCGGCACGCGAGAAGCCCAGGCTCATGTAGAAGTCCACACGGCTGGCGGGAACGTTCTCGCTGAAGACGTTCTCGATGTTGGTGGTGCGCTTCAGGTTCTCATCGTGGTTAGCCAGCACGATACCGTCCTTGGTGCACTGCACGTCGCTCTCGAGGTAGTCGGCACCCATCTCACGGGCCCAACGCCACGATGCCTCGGTCTCCTCGGGAGCCCAGAAGGTGGAGCCACGGTGTGCAATGACTGCATACAGGGGCACATAGTCACGAACCTTGGCCAACTGGTCATTCAGCACCTGAACTTCCACTCGCTTGGCATCAAGTTTCTCATTGGTGAACTGCTGTTCTTCCTCACATGAGGTGAAGGTCGCAAGCACAACGGTGCTCAACAGACCTACTCTAACGAGATGTTTAAACATAAGTTGAATAGTTTTTAATGAATAATTATTTGTACTATAGTGATTGATTATTTTCGGGAATTGATATAGCAGTTGGCCCTGAAAAGTTTTTTAATGCTTATTTCGCTAAGAAAACGTATTTCACGAACAATATTTAAAACTAATAATTCGTGTATTTCGCATTAGCCCCGCAGGGTTCGGGCCAACATCTATATCATTGCCTTATTTTTTATCGATATTCTCGCCCTTGCGGTCGGCAACGAGGTACTGCTCCTCCTTGTAGGTCAAGGCCATGAAGACGATGGCCAGCACACATGCGCCGATGAGCAGGATGAAGGGTGTGTCCCAGCCTCCGGTGTGCTCGGCGACATATCCCAGCACGGTGTTGGCCAGGATAGCGGTACCCAGCACGTAGCCCATAAATCCGGTCAGGCCGGCAGCGGTGCCTGCTGCATTCTTCGGTGCCAGGTCAAGTGCCTGCACGCCGATGAGCATCACGGGACCGTAGATGAGGAAACCGATGGCGATCAGACAACCGATGACGATGCTCAGGTTGGTCATGTTCTGCCAGTAGATGCAGATGGCCACGATGATCAAGGCCATGAAAATCATGGTGGGAAGCGCACGACGGCCGTTGAATACCTTATCGCTCAGCCAGCCGCAGAAGATGGTGCCGGGGATGGCAGCGATCTCATAGGCAAAGTAGGCCCAACCGGCATTCTTGATGTCAACGCCCTGCTCGCTCAGGATGGTGGGAGCCCAGTCCAGGCAGCCGTAGCGCACCATGTAGATGAAGGAGTTGGCCAGTGCGATGTACCACAGGAACTTGTTGGAGAGCACGGTGCGGAAGATTTCCTTCACGCTGAGCGACTGCTCGCTCTTCTTCTCGTCATAGTTCTTGGAAGAGCTGCCGCTCCACTTCTCGATCGAGGGCAGGCCGCACGATTGAGGGGTGTCACGGATGAGCACATAGGCGATAATCGCAATCAGGATGGCCACGGCGGCGGGGAAGGCATAGGTGCCGATCAAGAAGTACATCTTCTCGTCGTTGCCATAGAACCATGAGCCGAACCACATGGCACCATAGGCGGCCATGGGGCCGACGAGGGCGCCACCCACGTTGTGGGCGCAGTTCCACACGCTCATCCACGTGCCGCGCTCCTTGATAGAGAACCAGCGGGTCATCACACGGCCGCACGGAGGCCAGCCCATGCCCTGGAACCAGCCCACGAGGAAGTTGAACGCACCCATGAGGAATACGGCCAGACTGCGGCGCTCGGGGTGACCGATGGGGTCAAGCATCGTGATGGGAACCATCATGAACAACATGGCGATGGCCGACAAGATCAAGCCCAGCGGCAGGAAGCGGCGTGCGTTGCTGCGGTCGCTGATGCTGGCCATGACAAACTTGGAGAAGCCATAGGCAACGGCATTCATCGCCAGGGCAGTGCCCAGCATGCCCTTGGTGAAGCCGAAGGGTTCCAGCATGGGAATCGCCATGGAGAAATTCTTTCTAACCAGGTAGAAACCGGCATAGCCGATGAAGATGCCGATGAAGACTTGCCAGCGCAGTCTCTTGTAGTCGGCATCGACGTTGGCGTCGGTTCGCTCCGGCTTATAGGCCGGGGGAGTTAAAAAATTTGCCATAATTCTTTTTTTGAAAGTAAAAGTTTATAAATGATATTTTAATTTGTTTTATTTCAATCCATTGGCTTGTCTTGTCGCCTCAACATCAAGGGCATCGGCGAGGATGCTGACGGGATTCTCGACGGGCAGACCCGTGGACATCTCAATCTGCCACTTGCAGGTCTCGCAGTCGGTGGCGACGGCCTCGACGCGGGCCTCCTCGATTGACTTGAACAGGATGGAACCGATGGCTTGGGAGCGCTCGTAATTCTCTTTCTTGAAGCCATAGGTGCCCGAGATGCCGCAGCACTCCTGCTCCAGCACTTGCAGGTCGAGTCCGGGGATCATGCGCAGCAACTCGATGCTGTACAGTTGCCACCCCATGCGTTGCATGTGACAGGCGGTGTGGTAGGCGATGCGACGCTTGTAGTTTTGCTTGAAGACCAGTTTGATTTTCTCCTCATCGACAAGGTTATAGATAAACCGAGTGGCCAGCATGATGCTGTCTCGCACGTCGCTGGTGTCGATGTCGAGCATGGCGGGATACTCGTCCCGCAGGTTGAATGTGCAACTCGAACTCGTGGTCAGCACCATGTGGCGCTTGTCGTTCACGGCCTGGCGGATGCTGGCGGCATTCACGTTGCCCTGTCGGCGGGCTTGCTTGTAGAGGCCGTTGGCGATGAGGGCGACACCGCAGCACTGCTCCTTGCCCAACAGGTGGACGCCATATCCCGCGGCATTCATCAGTTTGACAAGGTCTTGTCCCAGTTTGGGGAAGTTGTAGTTGACGTAGCAGCCGTGGAAGTAACTCACGTGGTTGGGGTAGGCGTCCTGCGTGGCGGCGGCATGTCGCTTGAACCAAGTCTCAAACTTGGTGCGGCTATAGGCGGGGAACGTGCGGTGCTTGTCAATGTCCATCACGCTGTGCATCACGAGTTTGGTGGGCTTGAGACCCAGTGCGGCATTGGCCACGGGGGCGACCATGTTGGCCATGGTGCCCAGCAGGTCGGTGTTGGCCAGCAGCGTGTCGCGCAGGCTCGCACGCTTGCCCTCGCTTGCCCTCATGCGGGCTCGCTGGATGATGTCGGCGATGTGCACGCCGCTGGGGCATGCCACCTCACATCGCTTGCAGTTGAGGCACAACTTGAGCATCTTGTCGTAGTAGGCAGGATCCTTCAATCGGTAGCGCTCGCCATCGGGTCCGGCCTGTTTGGGACCGGGGTAGTCGGTGGTGACAGCGGCAACTGGGCAGACTGTGGTGCAGATGGAGCACTTTGTGCACTGCTCAAAGTTGTTCTCGCTGAGGTTGCATAGTTGCATTCGTTCAGCCATAATAAGCCATTAAAAAATCATCAATCAAATCTTTATCTATACTTCTTTAAATCTTTTGTTGAAGTCTGCTGGCGGCAGCCTTCATCCGCATGGCAGTTAATTGCGGTTATGTTGTCATGCCAGGATGGACTGGGCGGCAGCCAGTGCGGTCAGCATCGACACGCCGGTGCCGTCGCCCATCTTCACGGCGTCGTGTCCGCTCAGGACCGAGCCGATGGCATGCAGGTTCTGGATGGTAGTGCCCTGCTTGGAGCACCGCAAGTTGCCGTCGGTGGCGACGCCATAGCCCATATAGGCCTGCGGCTCCAGGATATTGAAGCGTGTCCACTGCTCGCGGTCGGCGTCGGCATCCACGTCGAGGCCCAGCACGGGTTCATAGACGCGCTCATAGTCGGCCACGAGTCCACGGCTGATAAACGAGCCGGTGGCGAGGACAAACTGGTCGGCCTTGAGGGGCATGTCGCCCAGTTTGGCAGTGGTGATGCTGGTCAAGCGGTCGCCGTCAAAGGCGCCGCTCACGGCGGTGTCGCCCATGAGGTAATTGCCTCCCAGCATCTTGAAGTAGTGGCGCAACTGGGTCTGCATCCTCATGCCGGCCACGGCGGGCGGCAGGGTAGCCACGAGGCGCAGCGGCTTGCGGGCCATCGCCTGCAGGGACTGGAAGTCGTTGTCATCGTTCTGTCCCAGGACGCTGGGCAGCAGCACGATGTCGGCATCGCCGGCAAGGGCGTTGATCTGGTCGGCCACACGTTGCAGCGCATTGTTGCTGCCGAGGTGCTTGGCCAGGCTGCTGGCGCGCATCTCGCTGGGGCTGCGGCGCAGGGTGGTGATATCGTCGGTAGTGAACTCGATGGCCTTCACTTCAAAGCCCAGATCACGCAGTCCCTGGGCCAGCATGCCGTTGGGCTCGTCAAAGAAGCCACGGATGCACATTAGGGCCACGCGCTTGGCCGGCAGGTTGTCCAGATTGTCGATGCGCAGGTGGTCGCTCAGTGTGAGCCACGCGGGCTTGGCCACGCCCATGGGGGTGATGCGCCAGTGATTGGCGCTGGTGTTGCCCTCCATGTTGATGCCCGCGTCGGCGAGCAATTCCTTGGCACTGGCGGCGAGCGCGGCGATGTTGCCGGCTCCGATTTTGCTGTAGGGGTGACTCTGGGGCAGGGTAGCAATGGCCTCCAGCGGCGAGGTGACGGTCTTGCCGCCGATGCTTCCCAGCAGTTCCATGGAGCCGCCGTTGAACATCAGCGTGCTCTGTCCGCTGGCCACGATGGCGACACGCTGTCCGCGCTTGGCCAGCGCGATGCCGCAGGTGAGGCCGCTCAATCCACCACCTATGATGACGGTATCCATTCTCATTGCATGTCCTCCTTTCCTTGAATGTTGACGGCGTTGTCCAGTCCGCACAGGCCCTGATAGATGGTGGCGGTGAGTTGCGCCTCGCGCAGGGTGTCGCCCCATGCGACGGGCCTCATGCCCTTCCATCGCTCATCGAGGAACAGTGCCAGGTCTTCCTGGGCGTGCTTGACGTCGTGGTTGAGTTCTCCCAGCAGCGACGCGGCGCGGCAGGAGCACAGTTTGCCCTGGCAGGTTCCCATGCCCACGCGCGTGCGTCGGCGCAGGTTCACCAGGTTGTGGACGTGCAACTGGTGCACGGCATATTTGATCTCGCCCACGGTGACGCCTTCACACTCGCACACCAGGGCGTTGTCGATGTCATTATCCTTCTCGATGCGCGCGGCAAGCGATCCGTGGCGGCCGATGGCGGCGCGCTGACCGAAACTGTAGCGCTTGCTCGTGTCGCCTTGCCTGGGAGCGTCCTCTTCCGAGCCGGGCAGCGGCTGGGTGGCAGTGACGCACGGGGCGTTGTTGCCCACCTTGGCACACACGGCGTTGGTGGCAATCTCGGCCATCAGTCGATAGGTCATCATCTTGCCGCCCGTGATGGTGATGAGGCCTTCCAAGCCATCGCGCTGGGCGTGGTCCAGGCAGACGATGCCGCGGCTGATGCTGCGGCCGCTGGGGTCGTCGTCGCTGGCGACCAGCGGACGGACGCCGGCATAGGCCCTGATAATCCTTGTCGTGGCGAGCGACGGGGCGATCTTGACGCCCTCGCGCAGCAGCACATCAACTTCCTCGCGGGTGACGCGCATGTCGTCAACGGTCTCGATGGGGATGCGGTCGCTGGTGGTGCCGATGACGCAGACGGTGTCGTCGGGTACCAGGATGTCGGCATTGGCAGGCTTGCGGCAGCGGTTGATGACCATGTTGTTCACGCGGTGGCCGAAGATGAGCAGCGCACCACGTGCGGGAAACATCGAGATCTTGACGCCGGCCATCTGGGCGATGCGTTGTCCCCAGATGCCGCTGGCGTTGACCACGACGCGGCCGCGCACCTCGACGTGGCTGCCGTCGTGCTTGTTGAGCAGTTTCACGCCCTCGACGCGCTCCTGGTTGATGATGAATCCCTCGACCTCGTGGTAGTTGAGCGTCTCGGCGCCGTGCAAGCGGGCGTCGAGCAGGTTGGCCACCGTGAGGCGGAAGGGGTCGATCGAGGCGTCGGGAACGCGCACGGCGCCGATGAGGTCAGGGTTGACGGCCGGCTCGATGCTGCGGGCCTCGGCGGGGTCGATGACGTCGGCGCGAATTCCAGCGCGCTGGCACGCCTCGACAAAGGTCTGCTGGTATTGCAGGTCGTCCTCGGGCAGGGTGATGAACAGGCCGTCGGTCTCCTCGACACAATGCCTGGCGATGCGGCGCAGGATCATGTTCTCGCTGATGCACTCGCTGGCGCTCTCGCCGTCGGTGACGGCATAGCGCGCGCCGCTGTGCATCAGGCCGTGGTTGCGTCCTGTCGCGCCCGTGCTATAGTCGTTGCGCTCGACGAGCAGCACGCTCAGGCCGCGCAACGCGCAATCCCTCGCGGTGCCAGCGCCCGTGGCGCCACCACCGATGATGATCACGTCATATTCCTTGTTATAAATGTCGCTTGTTACCATATAAACACACAGTTGTTGAGGTAGCAAAACTAATCATTATTGGTCACATAGAGCCTAATGAGCCCGGGAAAAACGATTGATGGCCCCTAGGGTAATGCGTGAAGTAGTTAATTAGTTTCGTTGCAAAGGTAAAATAGATAATTGAATTGGCAAAATAATTTCGTTATTATTTTATATTTAATGCGTTGATATGCTTTCTAAATACTTGATGTTTAAAAGGAATTTTAGCAATATGACAAAATTGCAATCAAAAATCAAAATTACGTTTTTTGTCCAAAATGTTTCGTTTTAAACCGGAATGTAGGACAAAATTAATTGATTGTGGTGTAAAATGAGTTTTGTTTAGAAAATTTTCGAAAGATTTTTGCCGATTTTTTTGGTGGATTAGATGGTTTGGCTTACATTTGCGGCATCAAATCGGTAACCATCAAACTTCATTTCTATCACTATGACCAAGGAAGAAAGACATGAAATGATCATGGAGGCGCTCATCAAGTACGGGTCGGTGCAGGTGTCCGACCTGGTGACGATGCTCGACGTGTCGGCCGTGACGGTGCGCAAGGACCTCACCGACCTAGAGAAGAGCGACAGGCTCTACCGCAGTCATGGCAAGGCGGTGCTCATCAACCCCTATATCAACAACCGCTCGGTGAGCGTCAAGGAGAAGTTGGCCACCGACGAGAAGCACGCCATTGGGCGCGAGGCGGCACGGCTCATCACGCGTGACGACAGCATCGTGATTGCCTCGGGGACAACGGTTCACGCGCTGGCCCGCAACATCCAGCCCATCCACCGCCTGACGGTGGTGTCGGCATCGCTGGCCGTGAGCAACATCCTCTCCCAGCACGAGAACATCGACATCATCCAGTTGGGCGGCATGCTGCGTCACAGCAGCCTGTCGGTGGTGGGCGACTATGCTGCCGACGTGCTGGCACAGTGCTCCTTCAGCAAGTTGTACCTGGGGGTGGACGGTATCGACTTTGACTACGGCATAACGACAACCGAGATGCGCGAGGCGGCCTTGAACCAGAAGATGATTGCCGCGGCCCAGAGGACGATTGTCCTGGCCGACAGCAGCAAGTTCGGGCGCCGCGGCTTTGCCAAGATCGCCGACATGGATGCCGTGGATATTATTATTACCGACAGCGGCATCTCGCCCAAAGTCGTGAAAAAGGTCGAGGATCTGGGCATCGAACTCATTATTGCCCAGTAGTGCTTTTCAAGTTGGCCTAGAGGAACTTATTGCATTGTTATCTTGCTGGAAAACCGGGCATTGCTCCACACGATGAGGTTGCCCGTGGTGGTGTCGGCGCTGATGGTCATCACGCCCAGGTCTTCACGTCCAGTCATCATCGTTTTCACTCGGTCTTCTCCCATGACCATGCATGCCGTTGCCCAAGCGTCGGCGCTCATGCAGTCGCTGGCAATGACGGTGACGCTGAGCAGGGTGCCCACGTGGCTATCGCCCGTGCGAGGGTCAATGATGTGCGACACCTTGTCGCGCCCTTGTCCGCGCCACTTGCGGTAATTGCCGCTGGTGGCCACTGCCGCGCTGTCCAGTTGCAGGATCATGGCGCTCTCGTGACTGCTCTCGCCGCCCGTCTCGCTGTTGGGCATGTCCACCGACACGTGCCATGGCTTGTGATGGGGATTGACGCCGCATGCCATGACCTCGCCGCCGATTTCCACCATCCAGTTGACAGCGCCATTGCGGGCCAGCATGCGCCCGATCTCGTCACAGGCCATCCCCTTGGCGATGGAACTGAAGTCCAGCATCACGCGCGGGTCCCGCTTGACCAGGGTGTCGCCGTGGACCGCCACCTTGTCCATGCCGATAAACGCGAGGATGCTGTCCAGGCTGGCGCGTGACGGCATGTTGCCGCTCTTGTAGCCAAATCCCCACGCGTTGACCAGTGGCATGACCGTGGGGTCGAACGCGCCGCCGCTCTGGTCGTGAACCCTGCGCGAGGCTTCCAGCAGTCGCTTGACGTGGGCGTCGAGGCGGGTCGTGGTGTTCTCGTTCAGGGCGGTGACCAGCGAGGCCTTGTTGTAGGGCGAAACGCTGATGTCGAGGTTGCCCAGGATGAGTTGGATGCTGTCGCCCAGGTCATGGGCGGCCTCATAGGTGATATGGTAGTCGGTGGTCCACACGACGCCCTCGTGGGAATAAAAACGCTTGCGCTCACGCGGGCAGAACATGACTGCCAGCGCGAGGCACAGTGCGATGAGTATGACGGCATGCCGTCTCACGGTCGGGGAATTGAGAGCGAGTGTGTGTGGGCCTTACTTGAGAAACCAGGTCAGGTTGACGTACCAGGTGCGGTTCTTGGCGATGTTATCGTCAAGGAGTTTGGTGTGCAGCGACTGGCCAATCGAGAAGTTGTAGCCACCCCTCACCTGCAGCCTCTCGAGAATCTCGCAGCCCACTCCCATGTCGATATAGACGTTGACGGGGGGATAGGTGTTGAGTTCCTTGTGGTTGCCGTAGGGCAGGAAAGAGAACTGCGGACCCACATAGACTAGCGGCATGAGCGTCGATTCAAATCCGCCCAGGCGGTTGTACTTGAACTTGAGGTGCAGTGGCACGTCGATGTAGTGCATCGACACGGTCTCGTTGCCGGCGCCCACCGACGACCACACGGTGCGGTCGCCGTAGTTCACCTTGCCCTGCTTGAGGGTATAGAGCAGTGCTCCCTCGACGCCAAAGCCGATGCCGCTGAAGTTCATCTCGCCCGTGACGCCCACTTGAGGGCCCCACATGCGTGTCGAGGGCACGATATCTTTCTGCTTGAAGTGTAACTCGTTGTAGTTGACGCCGGCGGTGATGCCCCAGCGTGATGTGGTCTGTGCCATCGATGCTGCGCAGGTGAGCAGCACGGCAGTGATGAGTAGGGTTATTCTTTTCATATTTCGGTGTTGATGGTTGATGGGCGTTACTAGAACAGCACGGCGGCGCTCAGTGTCCAGGTCTTGTCCTTGCCGTGGACGGTGGGGCCGTTGTACTGGCTGTCGATATACTCGAGTGCCTTGGACATGCCGATGCCGTAGGTCGCGGTGATCCTCAGGTGCCTGAACAGGTCAACGCCCGCGCCGACGTCCCACGACATGTAGGTCTTGCTGTTCTTGTAGCCCGACGGCGCGTCGTCGCTGAAGAGTATCGAGAAACTCGGCCCGGTGAAGACGAGTGGCGCGCAGACGCGCTCGATGGTGGGCAAAGCCATGCGGTAGCGGGCATACACGGGAATGTCGATGTAGTGGCGCTTGAAGGACCGGGTGCCGTCGGTGAGGCGGCTGTTGCGGTAGGTGTACATGGCCGACGCCTCAAAGCCGAGCCCCACGACGGGGATGTTGAGGTCGAGCACGACACCGCCACTGTAACCCAGCCGGTGGTTGCTGTCGATGATGTCGCGGTCAAACCTGAGTTTGTCCACCGAGACACCGGCACGCAGGCCAAACCTTGCTTGTCCCGCGGCGGGCAGGGCCGCAGCGATGATGGCCAGGATGGTGATGAGTATTGCTTTGTTCATGACTTGGATTGTTTTGTGACCCCAAAACTACACATTATTTTCCAAACTCAGCCCAGTTTTAAGAGTTTTTCTAGTTTTTTTGACTTTTTGGGCGCTCATTGTGACTGTTCAACGACTTCAACTCACGCAAAGCCGCACCTCAATTTCACGCAAAGCCGCAAAGCCGCGAAGTGTATTTAATTTCACCCGATAAAAGTTGAGGGGGGCATAATTCACTCGCTTGTTTTAAATCGGCCTTACGGCCGAGAAATCAAAAAAAATTTTTTTGTTTCAATTTTATTTATAATTGGATTTCTCGCGCGTAGCGCGATGAATAGTTCCAGTCGCAATGATGACACAGCCTTCACTACAGCCCCCGGTCTTCTTCCGCTGTTAACTTACTTTTATCGAATTGGGTTCTCGTGGGTTTAGGGGAGGGGTGGGAAATGAAAAATCCCGCACCAATTTGGTGCGGGACCCTTCGTCGTGGGCAGTGAGGGATTCGAACCCCCGACCCTCTGCTTGTAAGGCAGATGCTCTGAACCAACTGCGCTAACTGCCCGTGTTGTTGTCAAAAGCGATGCAAAGGTACTGCTATTTTTTAAACTACCAAAAAAAATCGCACTTTTTTTTCGAAAAAAGACGTTTTTTTTCAAAAATCGCCCATTTTTGCCCATTTTCTCCCCGTTTTTTACTACTTTAGTCCCCAAATAATCATAGTAAACATTCAATTTAAAACAATCAACAAAAAAAATGAAGACGAGTTACATTTTTCTGGCCGATGGCTTTGAGGAAGTCGAGGCCCTGACGTGTGTGGATGTGTTGCGTCGTGCGGGCATGCCCGTGACGACCGTGTCGATCAACGATGGTCCAGCCGCTACCGGAGCCCATGGGGTGACCGTGATGGCCGACAGTGTGTTTGGCGACAACGACTACAGCGATGCCGAGTGGCTGGTGCTGCCCGGTGGAGTGCCTGGTGCCCCCAATCTGGCCGCCCACGAGGCGTTGTGCGCCGTTCTCAAGGCCCAGCATGGCCGCGGCGGCAAGGTGGCTGCCATCTGTGCCTCGCCGGCAGTGGTTCTCGAGCCGCTGGGCATCATCGATGACCGCGATGCGGTGTGCTATCCCGGCATGGAGGTGCTGACCGGCAGTGTCAAGTGGGGTGACACTCCCGTGGCAGTTGACGGCAATGTGGTTACCGGCAACGGTCCGGCAGCAGCAGCGGCATTCGCCCTGACGATTGTGGAGCAGAGCCTGGGACATGACCGTGCGGCCCAGGTGGCTGGAGGGATGCTGCTGGATTACTAGTGTAGGAGCAACTATTCACCCAAAACTCATAATCACAAATTCACGCTATGTCGCGAATCCGCTAAGTATTTGATATTAAGGCTTTATCACTTGTTGTAAAACAGGAATCGGAGAGTTGCGTATCAGTTTCAAGAAATAAATGAATAATAGGAAAACGCAATGTGAACGCCTTATAATAAATAATGCCTTAGCGGCTTAGCGGCTTAGCGTGAGTTGGAGCCGCTCAAGAGATGCGTGTAGGAGCGGAATAGTGGCCATCGTTTTCAAGCGTTTGGAAAATTTTTGGAACAAAATGTAATAAAAAGTTGTTCTTTTCAAAAACTATGCTTAAATTTGCGACATCTTTTTAGACAATGTTTTTTTCTAATCTGTAAACCTAAAAAAAAGAGAATTATTGTTATTAACCATATTATTAACTCTTAAATCATTCATTATTTTTATGAAAAAGATTTTAGCACTTTTACTTTTATGCGCAGGCTTGACCGCAACTGCTGCGCCTCAGTTCAATCGTGCCAACATTGTGAAGAGCAATAAGGCCACCACGTCGATGCTGTTGAAGACCAACTCGATGGCTTCTCAGTTCATGGCTCCCGCCACGGGCAAGAGCAGCATGACTATCCAGAAGTTTGTTCGTGACAATCAGGTGAACCTGAACGAGAACCGCCTGGCCAAGAAGGCTCCCATGCGCGTGACCGAGGATCTGGTTCTGATGCCGAAGTTGATGTTCATGGAGGTGTTTGACTGGTCATTTGATGAGAACGACAGCCTGGTTGTTGAGTCCGCACTGCCCAGTTTCGCTGGTGGTTGGAGCATTAACCTCACCGCTGGTGACGAGGCTGGTGTTTACACCGGCGACGGTCTGTATTACACTTTGCCCCAGGACTTCGTTGTTGACATGACCAACAATACCGTGACCATGCCCACCTTTGTTCTGCTGGGTTCGTTCAGCAATCCTGGCAGCGGCCGCAACCGCACCGATACCGTTGAGAATGTTTACATCGTCAACGAGAAGTGGTTCACCGAGAACGCTGAGGCTGCCGACATCGAGGGTCAGATCCTGGACGACGGTTCGTTCATCTTCAACGACGGTTTTGCTTATCTGTTTGAGGACGTTCTCAAGACCTACGTCAACAACAACTTGACTTCGTCCGACACCACCATGGCACTGTCGGCCATCTTCCGCAACCCCTACATGATGGTTCCGACTGGCACCCATACCTATAATTTTATCAGCAAAGGTAAAGAGGTTGCTGGTAACAACGCCGTTTACATGTTCCAGCAGAACGATACCACCGTTCGCGTATGGAACCTGTGGGGCTTTGGTGGCGTTGGCAACGTGATGAACATCTACGAGGATGGTTCGATGATCTTCCCCTTGCAGGTTATCACCGACGATGACATGAGCGACTATGCTGCTGAGTATCCCAACTATCAGTTCTCGACCAACTTCTTCAACTTCAATGGTGGTTCGGAATCTGTTTCTGACGACAGCGACACCCCGGGTCGTGTTAACGGCAACAAGATTACTTGGGACAGCACCACGGTAAGTAACTTCTTTGTTTACAATGGCAACTACTACTTCCCCGCTGTTTACTACCCCACGATGTACAACAACGTGCTGACTCTGGACAACGACGTATTCTACTATGAGAAGAGCGTTGCTCCCGTGATCACCTACGAGGTAACCGATGACGCTGTTATCATCACCGCTGCTGGTGAGGGTACCGTTTTGCTGGCAACCGAGGATGGCACTGTCGTTGAGAATCCCTACACCGTTGAGCGCACCGACGCTGACCAGACCATCGTGATGCTGGCACTGGCACAGCAGGAGGGCAAACTCGTCAGCGAAGTCGTATCGATGGAGATCGTTGTTCCCGCCAAGGAGGAATCCTTCCTGCGTGGTGATGTGAACAGTGACGGTGCTGTTAACATCAGCGACGTTACCGCTCTGATCGACTACATCTTGAGCCACGATGCAACCGGCGTCAACCTCAATGCTGCCGACTGCAACCAGGATGGTGGTATCAACATCAGCGACGTTACCGCTCTGATCGACTACATCCTGTCGCATGCTTGGTAAAAAAGTTGTGGCTTAACAAGTCACGATAAGATCTTTTGACCTGCGGGGTCCACACAAGATGGGTGTGGGCCCCGTTTTCTGTCTGGTGGGGGGCACGAGAATGCTTTTTGTGCTTGCGCTGGGTGAAAGGGAGGATGTACTTTTGCCACCTGGACCCGATGGCTGCCGATTGTGTGGCAGTCATGGCCTGTTACATTATATATTATTTAGCGTAAATATCATGAAAAAACACAACATGAAAAAACACAACATGAAACAACTCCTGGTGGAGTCCAGGGGAATGGTGCCGCTGGTCAATGGCGAGGCGGCATCCAGTGGAGATGCCGCGCTTGCGACCAACGTGCGCGAGGGCGAGCGGTGCCTGTCGGTGACAGGTGAGGTGCCTGTGGTGGGGCAAATCGGAGCCTCGGAGCGGCTGTTGCTCATCACCGGTGGCCACTGTGTGACTGCCAGCGGCCGTCAAGTGAAAATAGATGGTGAGACTGTGCTTGACCCGGTGGACGGCCTCATCGGGGCGCATCTCATCGGTCAGATCGTGGTGATTGTAGCCGCTGGCGGTTTGACCTATCTGGCCCCGACAGGCGATGGTGGTTGGCGACGTCTGGACCCGTCGGCTGCGGTGCCCGGTCTGTCGTTTAGCGCCCCGATGATGACGTCAAGTGCCAGTATCCCTGCCTACACATTTGCCGCCCCCTACGGCCAGTGGCGGGAACCCCTTGCCGATGTTGACACCGCAGCCCTGGCGGGGATGCTGTCGATGGCTTGGCGTTCCCTGCACGGTGACCTGGCCGCCGAGGGCCGTCACACGGCGCCGATGCTGGTGAGGTGGGCCGTGAGGCTGATGGATGACACCTACTTGTGGGTGAGCGATCCTGTCCGTGTGGGAGACGCCACGCTGGCCAATGCCGACCGCATCAGTGCCGTGGTGGACAGTGGCAGTAACGGCTTCTATGGCACCCAGGCGGCGACGTTGACCATGTCACACTACAGACTGGCTATTACAGTCGCCAGTGACATCGCTGCCGAGTGGTTGCCGCTGGTCAAGAGCATTGACGTGCTGGCCACCAGCGAGGCACAATTGCTCAACGGCAGCCAGCAACTGGATTACCGCTGCCTGACGCGCACGACAGGCAACCGCGAGTATGTGCTCGAGATGGGGCTGTCACGGCGCGGCGCCGATGCGATAGCCGCCCAGTTGAGGGCAGCGCCGTGGCGACTGGTGGCGACGGCGCCCGCTGCCGCGCATCTGTCTGCAGCGGACTTTGTTGAGCCCGTGGAGCCGATGACGCTGACGGCGGCCGAGTGCGCGGCACTGGGCCGTGGCATGGCGTTGACTGGCGTGGTGTGCTCGGCAGCGGCTGGCGGACGGCTGTATTGCTGCGCTGGCGGTGATGTTGTCGTGAGTGTCGCCGGCAATGCCCTTGTCGAGGAACATCGGCGCAAAGTCCTGGGAGCCAACCCGCTGTCAATGGCCGTTGTGACCAGACCCTTGTATTCAGGGGGATTCGGGCGTTATCCGGTGTATGTGTTCAGCGACGACGGCATCTATGCCATTCCGCAGAGCGCTAACGGTAAGTTGGGCGAAGCCCGGCTGGTGAACCGCATGATCATCCATCCTGACGTGCCGCCTGTCGAGTCGAGCGACGGCATCTGGTTCATTTCCCGCCACGGTCACCTGTGCCGGCTCGACGGGTCGCGTGTCGAGGTGGTGCACCGCAATGCCGACTGTGTGGCCCTGGCGTGGTGTAACGCTTATCAGGAATTGTGGATGCTGCCGTCCCAGGGGCTGCCCGTCGTGAGGATGAAGCGAGGGACGATGAGCCGCCGCACGGTGGCCGCCTGCCAGTTGTACAGCGACCCGCGCCATGCCGTCGGGGTGACTGCCAGCGGGCAAGTCCTTGATCTGGAGCAGGAGGTGCCCTCGACGGTCGAGGTGGAGTGGCGCAGCCATCCCATCGCTGTGGATGCGCTGATGGGGCAGGCCGTTAAGCGGGTCGTGTGGCACGTCAAGGGCAGCGAGGTGAATCTGTCGCTCAAGGTGCAGGCCCAGCGGGGTATCATGGCCCAGGAGTGCGACGTGAGCGTCATGACGGTGTCGGGGGCCGTGAATCAGCCGCTGGCGGCGCCCACCATGGCCATCAGGGGGCGCACCGTGACTCTTGCAATGACGGGCATGGCCAGCAGTGGGACGATGCTGATGCCCACCTTGCTCTATTGCCTGTAACCCTTAACTCACATGATCATGGAACACACATTATTATATAATCATAAAGAAAACCTGCCGGACATCATGGCCGAGAACGAGCGGCGCCATGCCCGGCAGCGCGAGACGGCGGCCTATGACCCGTTGCGGGGCACAGGCTGCTGTGGCGATAGGGTAGAGGCAGCGGGATGCCTGGTGCCGCGCCTGGTGCTGGAAGGCAGGCCCGATTACCCGTCGTTGCCGTTGCTGGAACAGGAACGGCTGCGCATCGTCGAGGACTTTGAGTTCTGGTGCGCCCGCTGCGTGACCATCAAGGACAAGATGACCAGCAGCAATGTGCCCTTCATCCTCAACCGTCCCCAGCGGCGCCTGCTGGCCGTGATGGAAGCACAGCGCGAGGCCCGCGTGCCGGTGCGCGTTATCCTGCTCAAGGCCCGCCAGTGGGGCGGATCGACGCTGGTGCAGATGTACCTGGCCTGGATGCAACTGGTGCGCCACACGGGGTGGAACAGCGTCACCTGCGGCCACCTGCATGCCACGAGCAAGAATATCAAGCGGATGTATAACCAGTTGTTGCGCCATTATCCGCGCGAGATGCTGCAGGACGGCGAGGTGCCCAGGTTTGCCAAACTCGAGGGCCAGCCCAACGTCCAGCAGATAGCCAGCCGTGACTGCCTGGTGCTGACGGGCAGTTCCCGCAGCGAGGATGCCGTTCGTGGCTTTGACATCGCCATGGCCCACTTGAGCGAGGTGGCCTTCTGGCAGTCAAGCGCGATGCACAATCCCGACGACCTGGTGCGCAGCGTGTGCGGCAGTGTGGCACTCAAGCCCGAAACCGTCATTGTGCTCGAGTCCACGGCCAATGGTGTGGGCGACTACTTCCATGACGAGTGGCTCAGGGCTCAGGCCGGGCGCAGCGACAAGGTGCCGGTGTTTGTCCCCTGGCATGAAATTGACATCTATTCCCAGGCCGTTGACGACCCGGCCGCGCTGCTCGAGGCAATGGACGACTATGAGCGCGCCTTGTGGCAAGACGGGTGCACACTGGAGCAGATCAACTGGTATCACCACAAGCGTCTGGAATACCGCACCCACTCGCTCATGATGGCCGAGTACCCATCGACGGCCAGCGAGGCCTTTGTGGCCAGCGGTAGTTGCCCGTTCCCGCGTGAGCACCTGGATGCCCTGGAGCAGGGATGCCTGCCCGAGCCCTTGCTGCTGGGCGACATCCAGGCCATGGGCATGTCGGGCCATGAGGCCAAGCGCGATGTCCACCTCGTGAGGGCGTCAAACGGGTTGCTCAAGGTGTGGGAGATGCCCGAGGTGCAATCGCCGGTCAAGACGAGGTATCTGGTCGTGGTCGATGTGGGAGGCAGGGCCGATGACAGTGATTACTCGGTGATTGCCGTGTGGCGCTGGCGAACGCCCAACCGCAAGGCCGCCATCGTGGCACAGTGGCGTGGCCACATCGACCACGACATGCTTGCCTGGAAGTCGATGCAGTTGGCCGTGCTCTATAACAACGCCATGCTGGCCGTGGAGAGCAACACGCTGACCAACGAGGCTGCCAGGGCAGGGGAGAGCGACTTCATCCTGGACATGGTGTCGCGCGTCTATGGCAACCTGTATCAACGGCCGGGCCGCAAACTGGGCTTTCACACCAATGTGAAGACCAAGCGACAGGCCATTGCCGAGTTGATCGAGGCATTGCGCGACCAGACCTATATCGAGCGGGACATCGACGCGGTGAACGAGATGCGCGACTATGAGGACCACAATGGGCGCTATGAGGCCCGGCTGGGCAAGCACGATGACATCCTGATGACGCGCGCCATCGGGCTGCACATCATGCGCGAGTTGAGCCACGAGCCTCAAGAGACGCCGCCCATCCCCGGGATGGTCACCGGCACGTGGCAGAAGACCCGAATCACCCACGCCTGACACCCGCCTGCCCCGCGTGTGGCGCCTCGGCTCACGCTAAGTCGCCAAGTCGCTAAGTTTTTTATTGTGGACTGTGAGAGGGGGGCTTATTATAAAAAAACCGCGAGTCGTGTGACCCGCGGTTTTTTATTTGGAAAAAGTAAGTCTTTCTAGATTACTTGATCACCTTGCTGGTGCTGGTGGTGCCATCGTTATAGGTAACGACCTTGATGTTCACACCGTCGAAGGGCACGTTGCTCTCCATACCGGCAATGTTGAAGTACTTCACGTTGTTAACGGTCTTCTCGGCCAGGTTCTCAACAACACTTGCCGAACCCCAAGTGTTAACGCGGTTGTACATCATGAAGCGCTGGGTCTCGTCATTACCACCCTCGCCATAGAAGAAAGTGCTCTGGTTGCTGTCCCACTCGGCGATTGCGGTCTCGCGGAGGTTGAAAAGCATGTTACCAAGGATAACATCGTCAACCTGACCCTCAACGGTCTCCTGGTTGGCGTTCTTCAGATACAGACCGAACAGGGTAGCGTCCTTCTTGAGGGCACCGTTCTTCTTGTAGAGGTTAGCGTTCTTGGCTGACAGGTGGCTGCCATAAGCGTTAGCATTGTAGCATACAACTGAGTAAGACAGATAGGTCTTGCCGTCGATTTCCTTGGTCTCAGCCTTGGGGCCATCCCAAACGATGGTAGAACTGGTGGGAAGACGGTCACCCTGTACGTAGGCGATTTCCTCACCGGTCTCCTCGTCCTCGGTCCTTACGATCGAGATGTACTCGGGCAGATAGATGTCGAACTGGAATGAGTTATAAGTGATCTCATTGTAAAGGTCGCCAGCAGCATTGACGGCAATGGGAGTCAGAGCCTGTACGGCCTCGTTCTGATAGATCTCATCATCATCAAGGTGGAACCATACGAGTTGGGTGTCACCACTCTTGAAACTCAACTTGTTGGTGTATTCCTTAGCCTCGCCCATGTCATTGTAGTTCATTCTTGTGAAGAAATGATCCTTAGTGGCCTGGCCACCCTTTGCGGGGTCACCATTGGCAAGGTAAGCACCTTCACCAGTCGACAACTCCTGTGCGATAGCGCTCATGCTCAACGAAGCGGCTGCAGCGAAAAGAAGTAAATTTTTAATCTTCATAAATTAAAAGAGTTAAAATTGTTAGTAATAATGTTAATTAATATTTTTTGTTGTTTTTAGTCTTACACTCACTGTGAAAGCAATCAACCATTGGGACACAATAGAAGATTGTTAATTCACTCATAAATTGCTGAAAAACAGGACATAGTGACAGAAATGCGCGCTTTGCCCCGCGTTTCAGACTACAATATTACGAACTTTTTTTGAACTGGCAAAATTTTTTTGAAAAATCGGTTATTTTTTCCGTCGCGCATTGGGCCGTAAAAAGCCGCTGCCACAACGGTCGGCAAGGTCGGCCAGTTGCTTGAAGCGCTTGTACCATCCGGGCTGTGACGCTGGCCTGATTTTGGGAATGCGTGTGGTCGTTCGATGGCCGCCGACAGGTTTCTTTATCATGGCTGATGGGATGGGTTGGTGACCTTGACAGACGCGCCGTCGCGATGCAAGGGCAGGGTGTAACCAATGCTCAGCGAGAAGCCCAGTGAACTGCCGCGAGGGCCGTAACCTGGTATGAACCATGGGGATGAGTTGACGTTCTTGCCATACTTGAAGATGCCGTGATAACGTATCATCCACCCCATGAAGAAGCGGTCAAAGAGCCTGACCTTGAGGCCTGCGCAGGCTTCGCCCCAGAGGGCGCTGGAGCGCTCGCCCTTGATGTCAAAGGGGATGTCCTCCTGCCAGTAACTGTTGACGTAATGGATTCCAGTGATGTCGTAACCGAAGGGGCTATAACCGAGCCTGAGGCCCAAGAGCACCTGATAATCAGGACTGTTCTTGAACAAGAAGTTATAATTGGTTCCCACCTTGAAATAGGGCGATGGCTTGCCCTTGTAGGTGAAGTTCATGTCGTCGGGCGAGGACTTGGCCCAGCCGATGCCCACCTCGGCCACGGGCTGGAAGCGGTTCCACATGTTGAGGGTCGCGCTCACGTCGGTGCTGGCATAGGACTGGCCGAAGGCCATGAAGAGCGGCTCGGCGATGTTGATGCCGATGGACAGGTTGGTGAGGCGCGGGTAGCGCTTGTACGCCCGCCGCAGCGAGTCCTTGCGGGCCTCGTTGATGGCGGCGGTGCTGTCACCGCTGATGTATTGCTGGATGACCTTCTCGTCGGTCCCCTTGGGGGGCGGCTGCACGTGGTTGGTCTCGGGCTTGACTGGCGTGATGTGGCGCTTGTCGGGCTGCTGGGCGGCGGCGCCGAGCGTGACGAGCAATGCCAGCGCGGTCGCCGTCAGGATGTCATGATTGACGAGGCTGTGAATCAGTGACTTGATGATATGTGTTGCCGTCAGTCTCATTGGGTCAAGTCGTGGAAATAGATGCGCAGGGCTGGGGTGTGCGAGTTGGTGATCGTGGTGGTAATCAGGTCCACCGAGTCGATGTAGTGGAACGTGCATTGCATGTCCTTGACCTCAAAGTTGTACATCGCTCCACACTCGCTCGAGTGGAAGTAGGGCACGGCATGGTAGGTGAGGGTGAGCGTGTCGTCCAGCAGGACATCGATTGTGTCGATCGTGACCTGGCGGCCCACCAGATAACTGGTGGTGCCCACGTTGGCCCGCAGTGGCAGGTAGGCCTCCTTGAGTGACTCGTTAAGGGCGATCATGCTGTCGCCGGGGGCTCCGATGCCCATGATGGTGATGCCGGGAATGGTCTGTTGGCTGCCGTTGATGTAGAATGTGGCCAGCGGCAGGCTGCTGCCGTTCTCATAGCAACTGCCGTCGTTGCAGGCCGCCATGCCCAGGCACAGGGCTGCCAGCAGCAGGAGCGATATGTGCACCAGGCGGGTCATTGGGCGTTGACGTTAACCTCCTGGGGACGAGCGATCTGTTCGGGCAACTCAACGCCCTTGTCACGGCCGCCGATGGCGGGCTTGCCCTGGTTCAACTCCTCGTTGATCTCATAGTGGTTGCGGTCGTTGCTGTGGCGGATGACGAGTTCTCCCAGGAAGCCCGTGAGAAACAGTTGCGTGCCCAGCAGCATCGACGTCAAGGCCAGGTAGAAGTAGGGCGAATCGGTGACAAGACGGTAACTGTTGCCGCTATACATGTTGTAGAGTTTGAGGGCTCCCACCATGATGACCGCGATGAAGCCCAGCAGGAACATCAGGCTGCCCAGCAGGCCGAAGAAGTGCATCGGCTTGACGCCGAACTTGGCCTGGAACCACAGCGTCAGCAGATCCAGGTAGCCGTTGACAAAGCGGTCTAGTCCAAACTTGGTCGTGCCATACTTGCGGGCGCGGTGCTTGACCTCCTTCTCGCCGATGCGGGTGAAGCCGGCATTCTTGGCCAGGTAGGGGACATAGCGGTGCATGTCGCCATAGACCTCGATGTGCTTCACCACCTCCTTGCGGTAGGCCTTGAGGCCGCAGTTGAAGTCGTGCAGGTTGTGAATGCCGCTCACGCGACGCGCCGTGGCGTTGAACAACTTGGTGGGGATGGTCTTGCTCAGCGGGTCATAGCGCTTCTTCTTCCAGCCGCTCACCAGGTCATAGCCGTCACGGGTGATCATGCGGTAGAGTTCGGGTATCTCGTCGGGACTGTCCTGAAGGTCGGCGTCCATGGTGATGATCACGTCGCCGGTGGCGCGGTCAAAGCCCGTGTTCAAGGCAGGCGACTTGCCGTAATTGCGCCTGAAGGAGACCCCTTTCAACCTGGGATTCCTGTCGTGCAGTCCCTTGATGACGTTCCACGAGTCATCGGTGCTGCCATCGTTGATGAACCACACTTCATAGGTAAAACCGTTCTCGTCCATGACCCGCTCGATCCACTCGGCGAGTTCGGGCAGCGACTCGGCTTCGTTATATAGAGGCACTACTACTGAAATGTCCATAATTCTTGATTAAAATGTATTTATATAAAAAATAGGCGTTTCTTTTGTTGTCGTTTCATTGTTCGGGGGGCGGTGGTGGCGGCAAGGGGCGCCGCTTGATCTGCCGGCGTGCTATCCATGCGGTGATAGCGCTCAGCAACGACCCCATGCTCGTGATGAACCAGAAGGCGTTGAAGACCATCTCGATGGGCGACGGCATGAGCCGCTCGTCAACCATGCGCTTGATCACGTGCAGCGCCTCGCTGTCCCTCATCTCGGGTATCTTGCTGTAGGTCTCGATGACTGTCTGGCCCTGCACATACATGAAGTCGGGCCTGGCATACTGCAGTATCAGATAGACGAAGAAACTAGCCAGCGTGGTGCCGAAGATGTAGAGCAGGATGCCCATCATCCACAGCGCGGCATAGTCGGTGAAACCATCGTCCTCGATGAACTTGTAGCGCTGGTAGCGGTACACCAGGAAAGGAATGGCCAGCACCATAAAAAAGAAGAGAATGCTGAGGAACGGCAACACGTCGGCATAGATGGATGCCGCCGCAGCCCCGGCCATGTACAGGCCTAGGGGTACGCCCCACTCGCCAGCGTGCTGATAGATGCTCTTCTTCTCTTTTGTCATATAACCTGCAAAGTTACGCATTAAAATTGATACGGCGCCCACTTGGACCCAAAAATCTCAACACGCAATGCAAATTTGGCAAATTTGAGGGCACGGGTCCAATTGCCGCTCCTGTCATGGAAAGGGGACTTTTTAGGGCTCTGGATTTTCATTTTGGCAAGAAAACATGGAGAAATCTTTAGCATTACAAGAAATTTGACAGAAAAAAGCCGTGAAATTCGAAATAAAGTTTTAAATTTGCGGTTGCATCATGTTTTTTTATTGCTTGTGTTATGAGGAGGCTAAAGAATTCCTATGGAAAACTAGGAATCATCACCGCAATGGTCCTGATGGTCGTGCTGGCAACGCTGTTGCCGGCTTGCCACCGCAAGCCCGTGTCCCATCATGCGGACAATCCTCGCTACCTGCAGTTGGACAGCATGATGCGGGCTGTGCGCGACGCGGATTCGCTGTCGGCGATTGCAGCCCGTTTCCATCAGGAGGGCGAGTCGATGGGCGAAATGCTGGCTCTCAAGCATAAAGGAAGGCAGTTGCTCAGGAATGGGCGCATGGCAGATGCCTTGAAGGTGGGCCAGCGCTGCTTGGATATCGCCACCTCGCTCAACGATACCGTCGAGGCCATGAACATGCTCAACATCATGGGTGAGTCGAGTCGCCGGTTGGGCGAACTGAATACCGCCAACGGCTACCTCTATAATGCCTTGAAATTGAATGACGCCTATAGTGATAACCGCAGCGACGAGGCGATATGGGCCCGCTCGACCACGCTCAACGGTATTGCCAATATCGAGATGGCTTTTTCCAACTATTCCACTGCCGATAGTGTCTTGAAGGAGGCGTTACAGTATGTGATCAAGTTGAACCGCAATATGGGTTTGGCGATCAACTACGGCGACCTGGGCCGTGTGAAACGTGCCCAGGGCCAAATAGACTCCGCGTGGTATTATTGCCGCAAGTCGATGGAGTGTAACCGCATGCATGATAGCGGAAAAGGTGTTGCTGTGGCCCATATGAACTTCGGCGGACTCTATGAGGACGAGCGCCGTTTCTCCTATGCTGTCGATGAGTATCAGCAGGCCTATGACCAACTCAAGGAGACGGGTGACAGTTGGTTCTGGATAGAATCATGCCTGTCGCTGGCAAGGGTGAAACTGCTGCTGGGCGAGCGGGAGGATGCCCGTGCCTATCTGACCGAGGCCGAGAACGAAGCCGCCCGCATCGGCTGCAAGGAATACCAGATCAAGGCCAGCAAGATCCATTATGCCCTGTCGTTGCTCAATGGCAATAGCGACGATGCGTTGAAGCATTACGTCAGGGCCGATGAGTTGTTCGACAGCATCTGCGGCCAGGAGAAGAACGACGAGATGAGGTTGCAGCGCTTTGACTACCAGAACGGGCGCCGCATTGGCGAGATGGATGTGCTCAACCGCGACCTCAGCCACATGAAGCGCATGCGCAACATGCAGATAGTCTTTACCTTGCTGCTCATCCTCATGCTCGGTGCGATTATCGCCGCGCTGGCCTATGCCATGCGCGTGCGTGGCACCACCCAGCAACTGATGCGTCAGGTCGAGGAGACACGTTCGCTCTTCTTCACCAATGTGGTGCACCGGTTGCGCACGCCCTTGACCGTCATCATGGGCGCGATTGACGCTCTGCTGGCCGACATGCCGGCCGACAGCGGCAACAACGGTGCCTCCAAGCAGCGGGTGAGGTTTGAAATGATTGAGCGTCAGGGCAAAAACCTGCTTGAACTGGTTGACCGCATCCTGGCCGTGGGCAGTGTGCGCAGCGCGCTCAAGGAGCCCGATTGGAAAAGAGGTGATGTGGTGGCGCTCATCCGCATGGTGCTGGAGAGTTATCGCGAGCGCTGTGTGGAACGTCACATCGAACTCACCTATGTGCCCTGTGAAAGCCATGCCGAGATCGATACGGTACCCCATTATCTTGTCACTATCATCGGCAGCATCATCGAGAATGCCATCAACTACATCAGCGACTTCAGCAAGATCACGGTCACCTCGCGGATTGACAACAATGTGTTGACCCTCAGGATAGCCGATAACGGCATGGGAATCAGCAAGAATGACCTGCCGCACGTGTTTGAGCCGTTCTTCCGCGGTGCGGCGGCCGAGCAGAAGTATGAAGGCATGGGCATCGGACTGACTATCGTGCGTGACATGACCATGGCCATGGGAGGCCGGGTGGCTGTCGATAGCATGAAGGATCAGGGGTCGGTGTTCACCGTGGAACTGCCCTGCAAGCATCAGGGAGATGTGAAGGAAAGGTTTGACAACGCCATCGAGCCGATTGTCCGCAAGGTGCGGACCGTGGTGAGACAAGAGGTCATCGAGCCATCCACCGGCGACAACAGCGAGGACCGCCCGGTGGCCCTGGTCATCGAGGATCACAGCGACGTGGCAATGCTCGTCGGCGCCGTGCTGGAGCAGCGCTTTGCCGTTTATTATGCCAGCGATGGCGATCAGGGCCTGGTCAAGGCACGTGAACTGGTGCCCGACCTGATTGTCACCGACGTGAAGATGCCGGTCATGGATGGTTATGAACTGTGCCGTGAGGTGCGTGGCAGCAGCGAATTGAGCCACATTCCCATTATCGTGCTGAGTGCCCGCACAAGCGAGGCCGACCGCATCAAGGGCATCGAGGCTGGGGCCGATGTCTATCTTGTTAAGCCCTTCAGCGACGAGGAGTTGCGGGCGTGGGCCGATAACCTGATGAGGCGCGAGAAGGTGGCAAGAACCTCATCGCCTGTGGAGGACGACTCCGAGGCCGAGGACGAGCAGCCGATGGCGGATAATGCCATGAGCGACAGCCAGTTCCTGAAAGAGTTTGCCACCCTGGTTGAGGAGGGAAGTGAGAACGGAAACATGAAACTCAACCTGGACCAGATCGCACTGCACTTCAAGATGGGCGAGAGCCAACTCAAGCACAAGATCCAGAAATTGACAGGTAAAAACATCATCGCCTTCATCACCCAGTTGCGCATGGAGAAGGCCATGAGGCTGTTGCAGACCAGTCCCGACATGCTCGTCGGCGACGTCGCCAACGAGTGCGGGTTTGCCGACATGGCTTATTTCTCACGCGTCTTCCGCAATCACTACGGCATGACACCGAGCCAGGCCCGCACGGGCGCCGCCGGCACTGCCGAGGCCTGATTTGATTAAACGGCCTCATCGCTCAACGAAAGGAGCGCAGGGGCGGCTGGAACGCGTTGGGGAAGAAGTGAATCTCGAAGTGGGGCTCGCGGCCCACGATAATCATCACGTCATATTGCACACTCATGGGGAGCCGGTAGTAACTGATGTAACCGTTGGCGGCATTGACCAGGTTGTTGATTTTCCTGCGGTTGATGGCCTTCATGGGGTCGAAGTGCTCGATGCTGGAGCGGGTTTTGACCTCGACGATGTGCAACCTGTTGGCGGCGGGCTCATGGGCGACAATGTCGATCTCGAGGTGCCCCAGGCGCCAGTTGGTTTCCCTGATGGTGTAACCCTTGCTGATGAGAAATTCACAGGCTGCCTGCTCTCCGCTTTTTCCAGTGCTACTTGGTGATGCCATAGGGCGTTGTGATGCGTATTTTAAAGTGAATATTTAAGGCGATGATATAGATGCTGGCCCGACCCCTGCGGGGCTAATGCCAATTACACGAATTAGTTTTAAATATTGCTCGTGAAATACGTTTTCTTAGCGAAATTAGCATTAAAAAACGCTATATCATTTCCTTTATTTAATCTTTTTCAGGGCCTCGTCCCGCATTCTGGCCCCATCGGGCCTGCTGCCGTGCCGTCATCTGGTTCTCGGCGGGATTGTCCTGCGGGTGCCACAACTGCGGGTGGTGCAGTTCCTCGGGCATGTACTGCTGGTTGACGAAGTGCCCCGGGTAGTCGTGGGCATACCTGTAGTCCTTGCCATAGCCCAACTGTTTCATCAGGCCCGTCGGGGCATTGCGCAGGTGCAGCGGCACGGGGGCATTGCCCGTCTGGTTGACGAGAGCGATGGCCTCGTCGATGGCCAGATAGGCACTGTTGCTCTTGGCGCTGGTGGCCAGGTAGATGGCACATTCGCTCAGGGGGATGCGCCCCTCAGGCCAGCCTATCTTGTTGATGATGTCAAACGTGGCGTTGGCCAGCAGCAGGGCATTGGGGTTGGCCAGGCCGATGTCCTCGGCGGCCAGGATGCACAGGCGGCGGGCGATGAACTTGGGATCCTCGCCGCCGGCGATGAGCCTTGCCAGCCAATAGACTGCAGCATCGGGGTCACTGCCGCGGATGCTCTTGATGAATGCCGAGATGATGTCGTAGTGCATCTCGCCGCCCTTGTCAAACGCGAGCGGATTCTGTTGCAGGCGGCTGGTGACAATCTCGTCGTTGATGACCATGGGCTCCCCTTCCTGCAGGGATTGCATGATCAGGTCCAGGATGTTGAGCAGTTTGCGCGCGTCGCCGCCCGCAAAGCGCAACAGGGCCTCGGTCTGCTCGACACGCACCTCACGATCCTGGAACATCTTGTCGGTCTTCAGGGCGTGGTCCAGCAGTTGCAGCAGGTCGTCGCGGTCAAGCGGGTTGAGGACATAGACCTGGGCACGGGAGAGCAGGGGACGGATCACCTCAAAGGAGGGATTCTCGGTCGTCGCGCCGATGAGCGTGACCGTGCCGCGCTCGACGGCGCCCAGCAGCGAGTCCTGCTGTGACTTGTTGAAGCGGTGGATCTCGTCGATGAACAGGATGGGACGCCCCTTGGAAAAGACGCTGCGCGCGTCGGCCTGGCAGCGGTCGAGCACCTCGCGCACGTCCTTCACGCCCGAGGTCACGGCGCTCAGCGTGTAGAAGGGCACCTGGGTCTGCTCGGCGATAATGCGCGCCAGTGTGGTCTTGCCCACGCCAGGAGGCCCCCACAGGATGAATGACGAGATGTTGCCGCTCTCGATCATGCGGCGAATCACGGCGCCCTCGCCCACCAGGTGGCGCTGGCCGATGTAGTCGTCGAGTGAGCGGGGCCGCAACCGTTCTGCAAGAGGTTGGTAGTTCATTTTTCTCCTTGATATTAATGGCAATGATATAGATGTTGGCCCGAACCCTGCGGGGCTAATGCGAATTACACGAATTGTTGTTTTTAAAAATTGTTCGTGAAATACGTTTTCTTGGCGAAATTAGCATTATAAAAAACTTTTAGGGCCAACTGCTATATCGTTCCCTTATTAATTATATCTATTATCGATTACAGGTGGGGCAGGGCATGGCGGGTAATGATGCGGGCGATTTCTTCCAGCCAGCGGGCGTCGATGTCGTCAAACGTGGCCACCTCCTTGCTGTCGATGTCGAGCACGGCAATGACGTTGCCCTGGCTGCCGTGCAGCGGCACGACAATCTCGCTGCGGGACTCGCTGCTGCAAGCGATGTGGCCGGGAAACTGCTCCACGTCGGGGACGACGATGGTGCGGTTCTCCTGCCACGCGGTGCCACACACGCCCTTACCCCTCTTGATCGTGTAACAAGCCACCGGGCCCTGGAACACGCCCAGTTGCAGGGCATCACCATCGACCATGTAGAATCCAGTCCACCAGAAGGCCATCGTCTCGTGGATGAGGGCCACGGCGTTGGCCAGTTGTCCGGTGGGGTTGTGCTCGCCCTCGATGAGGCTCTCGACCTGCTTGGCGAGCAATTGATAAGTCTCGTTCTTGTCCATAGTACAAAATTACTGAAATCACCTTATATAAACAAGTAGAGACGCAATTTTTTTGCGTCTCTACCGTTTTCAAGTCCCGTCATTGACGGGCTTGTGCTTTACTGGATCATGAAGGATTACTTCACAACCTTAGCAGCGCTGGTGGTGCCGTCGGTGTAGGTGGTCACCTTGATGGTCATGCCAGCGGGCTGAGCCATCTCCTGACCAGCAACGTTGAAGTAGCGTACGCTAGCAACGGTCTTGCCGGCGTTAACCTCGTCAACGCTTACGCTGGGCTCATACAGCCAAACGATCTCGCTTGCGTTCTTCTCACCATTTACAGTGTAGAATGCCTGGATACCGATGTTCTCGGTGAACAGGGGCTCGTAACCCTCAGCGTTGGTGCGATAGAAGTAAACGAAGTAGTCACGGAAGTCAACAGCATTGCTGTAGAGGGCATAAGGAACCTCGGTGATGTCCTCGGTGAGGTCGAAGGTGTAGTCAACAGCGGGGAAGGTGAACAGTTCGGGACCGTTGCCATTATCAACGTAAATGCTGTAACTCAGGTACTCGGGATCGATCATGTTGCCATCCACGTCGGTGGTGGGCAAGGTGAAGTAGAAGCGGCTGTAACCACCCTCGTTACCGCAGTCATACCACTCGTCGGCGGTGGGGTTAGCGGGAACGGCGGGAACGAGATTAACCATGTAGCCGAAGGGCTGTGCATAGCCATACTCGTCGCGGTTGGCGATCTCAAAACTGGTCCAACTCTGGTCGTCGCTGTAGATGGTCATCATACCGGTGGCGTTGCCCCACTCGGGGAACTCGGCGTTGATGTCACCCTCGGTGCCCAGCAGATAGATGGTGTCATCGTCGATGAGGAACTGGATCTCGGTGGTGCGCTCGTCAATGAGGGTGCCCATGTAGTAGTTGGGCTCACCGGTCTCCTCGTCAACACCTTCCTGGTAAACGTAACTGCTACCCCAAACGAGTTGGATGCCATACTCGGCCTCGTCGCTCCAGGTCAGGAACTGGCCAGTGGGGATGGTCAGGATAACGCCCTCTTCACCATAGGTATAGGTACCCTTTACCCAGGTGTTGTAGCCGTCATGCCACCAAGCGGGGTTCTGGATGTAAACCTCACCGTTCTGAACGTCGAAGGCAACAGTGAACTTGCCGTCGGTCGGGGTGTTGTAGATGCCATAGAACCAACTGTAGGCGATGGCACCGCTGTTGCGGTAGTAGGTGTAAACCTGGCAGCCCTCGGGGATCTCGGTGATCACCTCAGGAGCAATGACGGGCTCGCGCTCGGTCAGGACGGTGTTCCACTCGATGAAGCCGCTCCAAGAGTTGTCGTCGCTCCAGTAAGCGCTCAGACCATAACCAAAGAGGTCGTCTGCTGCGTTCTGATCCTCGGTGCCCTGCAGGGTGATGGTCTGTCCGTCGATGACATAGACAGCCTCGGTGGCACGCTCGTCGATTTCAAAACCCCAGTAACCTTCCTCGTCCTGGATGGTGTTACCCATAGCCAGAACAACGTCGGCCTGATACTGATCGCTCCAGTAGATGGACTGGCCCATGGGAACGTGAATCTCGTTGCCCTCGATGGTACCCTCTACCCAACTGTCACCGAAGTAACTGCCGATGCCGCAGATGACGTTCTTCATGTAAACCTTGCCGTCCTCGCCATAGACGATGTCCATGCGATTGCCGTCCTGCTGACCGCTGTAAAGGTAACCGTTGCTCACATAAACATAGAAGCCGGCGCGGTTGTAGGACTTGAGTTCGCCCTCAGGCTGCTCGGTGATCACGCGGAAACTTGCCTTGTCGGCCTTGAGGTTCTTCACGTTCATCTTGGTCATCTCTTTGTTGACCATCTTGTTGGCCTTCAAGGCATGGGTGCTCTTGAAGTTCACGCCTGCAGATGCGCTGATAGCGACTGCGGCTGCAACCAAAAGTACAGATAATTTCTTCATAAAGTTGAACAAAATTAAGTTAATAAATATGATTTAAAACAATAAGTTCAATTAATGATAAATGTTGAGTTTTTTCAAAAAACAGTTGAATCAGTTGTTGTTTGATTTGCAAAAATAGTTTTTTGTTTTTAATGACACAAAACAAATTACTGAAAAATGTGAATTAATTACTGAAAAAGGTAAGAATATTTTATGTTTTGTCAGAAAAAAGTTAAAGTATTGGAGAGCGCTAGTGATTCAGCATTGCATTGGGGCAGTAACTAATGAAAAAGTAGGGGCGCAAAACAATTGCGTCCCTACCGTTTTCAAGTCCCGTCATTGACGGGCTTGTGCTTTACGAGATCATGAAGGATTACTTCACAACCTTGGCAGCGCTGGTGGTGCCGTCGGTGTAGGTGGTCACCTTGATGGTCATGCCAGCGGGCTGAGCCATCTCCTGACCAGCAACGTTGAAGTAGCGTACGCTAGCAACGGTCTTGCCGGCGTTAACCTCGTCAACGCTTACGCTGGGCTCATACAGCCAAACGATCTCGCTCGAGTTCTTCACGCCGTCAACGGTGTAGTGAACCTGAACGCCGATGTTCTCGGTGAACAGGGGCTCGTAGCCCTCAGCGTTGGTGCGATAGAAGTAGAAGTAGCCCATGTGGAAGTCGTAGCCACTAGCATAGACGCTGTAGGGGATCTCGGTCAGGTCACCCATGCCCTCGATGTCATAGTAGTAGGTAGCCTCGTCGAAGGTGAACAGTTCGGGACCGTTGCCATTGTCAACGTAGATGCTTACGCTCAGGTGCTCGGGATCGATCATGTTGCCATCCACGTCGGTGGTGGGCAAGGTGAAGTAGAAGCGGCTGTAACCACCCTCGTTACCGCAGTCATACCACTCGTCGGCGGTGGGGTTAGCGGGAACGGCGGGAACGAGATTAACCATGTAGCCGAAGGGCTGTGCATAGCCATACTCGTCGCGGTTGGCGATCTCAAAACTGGTCCAACTCTGGTCGTCGCTGTAGATGGTCATCATACCGGTGGCGTTGCCCCACTCGGGGAACTCGGCGTTGATGTCACCCTCGGTGCCCAGCAGATAGATGGTGTCATCGTCGATGAGGAACTGGATCTCGGTGGTGCGCTCGTCAATGAGGGTGCCCATGTAGTAGTTGGGCTCACCGGTCTCCTCGTCAACACCTTCCTGGTAAACGTAACTGCTACCCCAAACGAGTTGGATGCCATACTCGGCCTCGTCGCTCCAGGTCAGGAACTGGCCAGTGGGGATGGTCAGGATAACGCCCTCTTCACCATAGGTATAGGTACCCTTTACCCAGGTGTTGTAGCCGTCATGCCACCAAGCGGGGTTCTGGATGTAAACCTCACCGTTCTGAACGTCGAAGGCAACAGTGAACTTGCCGTCGGTCGGGGTGTTGTAGATGCCATAGAACCAACTGTAGGCGATGGCACCGCTGTTGCGGTAGTAGGTGTAAACCTGGCAGCCCTCGGGGATCTCGGTGATCACCTCAGGAGCAATGACGGGCTCGCGCTCGGTCAGGACGGTGTTCCACTCGATGAAGCCGCTCCAAGAGTTGTCGTCGCTCCAGTAAGCGCTCAGACCATAACCAAAGAGGTCGTCTGCTGCGTTCTGATCCTCGGTGCCCTGCAGGGTGATGGTCTGTCCGTCGATGACATAGACAGCCTCGGTGGCACGCTCGTCGATTTCAAAACCCCAGTAACCTTCCTCGTCCTGGATGGTGTTACCCATAGCCAGAACAACGTCGGCCTGATACTGATCGCTCCAGTAGATGGACTGGCCCATGGGAACGTGAATCTCGTTGCCCTCGATGGTACCCTCTACCCAACTGTCACCGAAGTAACTGCCGATGCCGCAGATGACGTTCTTCATGTAAACCTTGCCGTCCTCGCCATAGACGATGTCCATGCGATTGCCGTCCTGCTGACCGCTGTAAAGGTAACCGTTGCTCACATAAACATAGAAGCCGGCGCGGTTGTAGGACTTGAGTTCGCCCTCAGGCTGCTCGGTGATCACGCGGAAACTTGCCTTGTCGGCCTTGAGGTTCTTCACGTTCATCTTGGTCATCTCTTTGTTGACCATCTTGTTGGCCTTCAAGGCATGGGTGCTCTTGAAGTTCACGCCTGCAGATGCGCTGATAGCGACTGCGGCTGCAACCAAAAGTACAGATAATTTCTTCATAAAATTGAATCAATTAGTTAATTAAGTTTATAAATACGATTTGAAATTTATATCTGATGGTATAAATTGTCTAAAAAAGCAGGTTCTATAAGGTGTCAATCATATCACGCCCGCAAAATTAACCAATTAATTCCAATTAACCAAAAAAGGTGGTGTGATATTTTTGTGTTTTTTTAAAAAAAATGTCGAGTGCTCAAGAAAGGCGCCCAAAGTATCAACCCTTGAGCGCCTCCCCCCCTTGATATAAATGTTAACGTAGCCATGATGACGGCGGCTCACCGCCGCACGTCACTGGTGTTTCTTGTTCACCCGCCGTGACATGCCGATGGCTCCCGTCGGGCAGACGAGCCGGCACAGGTGGCACCCCACGCACTTGCTGCCCTGCAGGTGGGGCCGGCGGTCATCGCCAAAGTCGATGGCCTGATGCCCACCGTCCATGCATGAAATGTAACAGCGTCCACACCCGATGCACTGCTCGCGGTCAAAGATGGGGAAAACGACCGTGTCGCGGTCCAGGTCACTGGGGTTCACAAAATTAGGCAACTGCTCGCCCACCAGGTCGGCCACGCTGTCGATGCCACGCGCGGCCATGTAGTGCTGCAGTCCCAGGATCAAATCGTCGATGACGCGGTAACCATATTGCATCACCGACGTGCACACCTGCACGTTGCTGCATCCCAACTGGATGAACTCGAGCGCATCGCGCCAGGTCTCGATGCCGCCGATGCCACTCAGTTTGATATTCTTCATGACGGGATTCTTGGCCATCTCGAGGATAAAACGCAGCGCGATGGGCTTGACAGCCCTTCCCGACATGCCCGAGATGGTCCACTTGCCTGATACCTCGGCCCGCTCGTCCATGGTCACACTCTTGATGGTGTTGATGGCGCTGATGGCGTCGGCGCCAGCAAAATAGGCGCCCATTGCAGGCCTGCTCATAAAGGTGATGTTGGGAGTCATCTTGGGTATGACCGGAATGGAAACCGAGCGCTTGACATAGGAAGTATAGAACGTCACCAACTCGGGATTTTGTCCCACATCACTGCCCATGCCGGCCATGCGCATCTGGGGACATGAGAAATTCAACTCCACGGCATCGACGCCAGCGGCATCGGCCATCTTGGCCAATTCGATCCACTGCTCCTCGGTCGAGCCCATGATAGATGCCACGACGATTTTGCTGGGATAATTCTGCTTGAGCCGGCGCAGGATCTCAAAATCGACCTCGGCGGGATTCTCACTCAACTGCTCCATGTTGCGCAATGCTGAGAAGTCACCTTTGGTGCCCTCGCGATGCACCACGTCAAAACGTGGCGACACCTCTTTGATGTCATCCAGACAGATGGTCTTGTAGAACACTCCAGCCCATCCGGCGTCAAAGGCGCGCGCAACCATGTCATAGTTGGTGCAAACCGATGACGATGCCAGGAAAAACGGATTCTCACACTCCATGCCGCAAAAGTCGATCTTGAGCGATGGCAGTTTGTCAAAACGGGTCGCAGCGGGCAATTCCGCCACAATTTCCCTGATTCGCACCGGGTGATTGTAATGAATACAAGCCTGCTCGGCTCTCTCGAGGTCGTCATTGCTGCAACCCTCAATCCACTGGCTGGCAATCGCTTCGTTGCCAAATCGTACCGCCCTCAATGCCCGTGCCACATCATTCTTGCCACACGCCTTGCTGCACGGCGCGTCATTACACAGCAAGCAACGCGACGCTTCTTCTTGAATATTTATTTGGATATTTTTCATTTGAATATTAATTTTTCGGCAAAGATATAAATAAATTTCCAATTATTATAGGATAGGACTATAAAAAGATGTAGGGCAAGCGCACTTGCTGGATACACTGCGAAGCATCTGTCTTGTGAATCCGACGGGCGTGTCATGACGAAAAAACTCCCGCCGCAACGGTTGCCGGCAGGAGTTTTTTTTACTCGTGATATCAGCGGGTCATCAGTCATCGGTGCCGAAGAGGGGATCTTCGGGCATGACCATCACGGGGCGTGTCTCGGCCGCCTTGAGGATGTGCTGCGGCACGTATTTCTTGTCCACAACCAGGCGGAAGGAGTACTCGTTAAACCACTCGTTGGTCATGATGATGTATCCCTTGTGTCCGCTATCGGCACCCCAGGAGTTCTCGACCTTCCACTTGATGGGATTACCGTCGGCGTCGAGATCGACGGCACAGAGCGTCATGGCATGCGTCGAACCGCTGTCAAACGTAGCGATGCGCTGGGCCTTGTCCATGGGGAATGTGGTGCCGAACAGGGTGGCATAGTCATAGTTGTCGAGAGCGAGGTATCCGCTGGTGCGGTTCAGTTGCTTGCCCACGTCAAAACTGGCATAGAGTTTGGTGGAATCCTTGAGCGATGCGATGGCCATGGCCGCGATGTCCTCCATGGGGAGGTTGACGTATCGCCAGTTGTGTCCGTCATAGGTGTGGCGGTCCAGTTCCACTTCATAGGTCTTGTAGTACTCCCTGCGGGGGTCGTTCATCGCCATGATAAACGTGCCGTTGATGGGGCCGCCCACCGTCTCGCGGTAGAATTCCAGCGGGGTGTAGGTGCGTGCCGGGCCCACGGCCTTGCCGTTCTTGTCGCGGAAGGCATAGGTGAACGACTTGATGGGCTCGCCCAGTGTGAGCGAGAGCATGGAGTAGATGGTGCCGAGCATCTGGGTCTTGCGCTGGCCGATGGCTTTCTTGCTCTTCTTGTCGGCGACCATCTGGCGCAGTTCCAGGCCAAATTCACGCAACTTGGAGGCGACGAGTTGGCTCATGCGGGAGGTGCGCTCGGCCGAGTAGGTCTCGGGCTGCGCCTCAACGGGCACAAGGCCATATTTCTCGGCCAGGTCGGCCACGCCACAGAAGGTGCCGCCGTCGTTGATGGGATGGTGGAAGAAGAACTGCACGCGCGTGTCGTCGATGGGCTTGTCGGCACAGTCGATCACGCCTTGCAGCATGAGGTTGGCCTTCTCGAGTTGGTCATAGAAGAAGAGATAGTCATGAGAGAACTCCACGTTGATGGAATCGCCGTGACGACGCGCAAAGTTGGCGCGCAGCACGTTGAAACTGGAATACATCCAGCACCGCCCGCTCTGCCGCTGGTTGTGGATCGATTGCTTGGGCGTCTCGATGCTGAAGTAAGTGTCCGTGAGCGTGGTGTTGCGGTAGTTCTGGGCAAGGTCGTCGATGGAATTTGCCGCCATGGCATTGCTGATCGCCTTGTTTTGATGCGCCTGTGAGGAGGCGACAATCTGGCGCATCATGTCTGGGCTGATGCCTCCCTGGGCGCGGTCTTGCGCCGAACCGGCAAAGGCGAGGCCTATTGCCAGAGCGATTGTTGTGAATTTTTTCATATTCGGGTTCTGAAATGGTTTAGGGCGCGGCACTAGGCCATTGCGCGCGATTAGTAGATTCGTTGACCGCAAATTTAGTAATAATTCTTGATATATTGGCCGCTTGAGATGATGAAATTGCCTTTATTGGAGAATAATTTTACCGGCCACATTCTTGACGATGATGTGATGCGGTCGATAATCGGGCTACTGGCTGCAGTAATCAAGCGGACGTGCTGATGGCGATGAAACATTTTGCGCTCTATCGATCGTGTAATAGGGAATTAATATGTACTTTTGCGCATCTGGAATGGGCTTCGGCGAGTTTTCACGGCCCAGTCTTGTGCTTCGGCTCATCGGGCTGACCTATGTCCGCGACGACGACACCAAGCGCAGCGACTTTGGCCAGCCGCCCGTCGTAGCCAACTATTTCTACCACGAGGAAGTGAAGAAGTCGGCCAAGGCCAAGTCATAGCGGACATCAGGCTGAATGCGTCATTATTCAAGATTTATGTTTACTGTTTACCGCTAATGTTATGAAGGGAATCACGAAATTGACATTGCTCATGCTCGCATTGATGCTTGTGGGCTGCAGGCCCAGTCACATGACCGAACAGCAACGGTTTGAGAAAAGCATCTTGAAAGAATTGCCATTTAGCATCGATTCCATCTGCTGGCTCACTTCTGGCGACTTGCCGACCATCAAGTTTGTCAACGCAGGATACACCGATGCCGCGCCCGATGCCGAAATACGACCCGACGGCGACTACTGGGTGTGCAACATGTTTGATAGCGAGCCGCCAGTACATCAGACCGAAGAGAACATCTGGCGCAATGTGCTGGTCTCTCGCAAGAACCAGCGCGTGGTGTGCATTGACCGCTACCTGCGGCAGGGGCGCACGGTGGGCTACTGTTACGTGTTGCAGAGCGAGCGGAAGGATTATCCCACCTACGGCACATTCCACTGGGACGTGAGCGACTCCCGCAACGTCGAGATGGTGGGCGTGATGCTCGATGACTTGAAGGATTTGGCCTTGAAGCGTCATCAACTGAATAACGCATTGACGACCACCCCCGCGTCACAAGATGATTACTGGAGGTTGATTTTCCACGCCGATTCACTGTTTGACGCTCGCCTCTATGACGAGGCCCGTCAGGTGTATGACCTCGCCTTCGGTGAAGACCGCTACATTCTGCCAAGCCAACTGTCGCAGGTGGCAAGCAAGATGTCCTCCATCGGCGACTATCAGGCGGCAATGGCCTATCTGCGTCACCGCCTGGCGATGGAGAAGGACTACTACGAAGATCCATTGATGACCCCGTACTCGGAACTGACCGACACCTTCGCGTTGCGGAGCCGTCAGTGGCGTTACGACTTGGAACTCAAGAAGACACTGGAGGGCATCTTTGAGCGGGATCAGTATGACCGACTGCTGTGGTCCCAAGCCGTGAAGAACAATCCCGGCGACATCGAGCGAAATGAGGTACTTGCCCGTCGGGCACTCATGACCGACAGCCTTAATCTCGTTCTCGTTAGCACCATTCTCTCGCAATATGGATTCCCGTCCAGGGAATTGGTGGGTGATTTTGGCAATCAAGCGGTCTGGCTTGTGTTCCAGCATGCCCAGTTGGATTATCAAAAGAGGTTTCTGCCGCAACTCGAGACTGCTGTGGCCCGTGGCGATATAGCACCATTATACCTCGCGATGCTGCGCGACCGCATTGACGTGCGGGAAGGAAGACCGCAGCGCTATGGCACCCAAATCGACGAGAAGGGCAACCTCGCTCCACTTGTGGATCCCTCACGCGTGAACCAGTGGCGACAAGAAGTCGGACTGCCGATTCTCGAACAGTTTAGTGAATAAACTCCTATCGGCATGATGTCGTTATGCACTGATGATTGAAGGCGGACTTTGGGCTGAATAACAATATTATTTGAGCCAAAAAGAAAAGTGATGCGGGATGGATAGTTGTACTTTTGCAATCAGAAAAACATTTGTTCATTCACTTAATTAATATCACGACAAGATGAGAAGCAAGATTGAAGAGTACAAAGCGGTGGTTGAGGCCGCTAGCAAGTTCACTAAGAGCGTTGCCGAGGGCAACAGCAAGTATGCAAAGGAACTGTTCACCGAGGATGCCTGCCTGTTCGGTTTCCTGAACGGCAAGTTTGAGCGCGGCTCCATCGAGCAGTTCTACCACAACGTGGATACCGTGGGCGCCGGTGACGAGTTCAAGACCCGTATCGACGTGTTGGAACTGGAAGAGACGCTGGCCGTCGTCC